>CP024912.1:2524197-3155247 GCA_002813895.1 Cyanobacterium sp. HL-69
AGCAGAACTAAACAAGTATCGTCAAAAATAAGCAACCATTAACCTTGTCAAAGATAACAATTGCTTAACAACCAAAATCATCAGACCAATTTATCATCATAAAATAAAAGTGTCATCAGCCTATCCCAACACCAGTAAATATTTGGAACCCTCCTCCGAGATTCCTAAAGTCATCCCCGCCCGTAAACCAGAACCGGGGAAAAAAGTCTATCGTTGGAATAGCGAAAATTATTCCCCCCTCCGTCGCCGTATAGATATTTGGACATTTGTTCTTTTACTACTTTTCAAACTATGGCGTAACGGCAAAAAATGGAGTTATTCCGATGGCTTTACCGAAGAAAAATTAGTCGCCCGTCGTCGCATTCAGGCAGGATGGATTAGGGAAAATCTTCTCGAACTAGGGCCCACCTTTATCAAAGTAGGGCAGTTGTTTTCTACCCGAGCGGATTTATTTCCCGAAGAATACGTCGAAGAATTGTCCAAACTACAAGACAGAGTACCCGCTTTTAGTTATGAGCAGGTATGCGCCATCATCCAAAAAGATTTTAATAAACCCCTAAATCAACTATTCCTCAACTTTGACCCTACCCCCCTAGCCGCCGCTAGTTTAGGGCAAGTTCATAAAGCCCAATTAATCACGGGGGAAGAAGTGGTGGTAAAAATTCAGCGCCCCGGACTACCCAAATTATTTGATATTGATTTAGGTATCCTTAAACAAATTGCCCGTTACTTTCAAAATCATCCCCGTTGGGGCAAAAATCGGGATTGGATGGGAATTTATGAAGAATGTTGTCGTATTCTCTGGCAAGAAACCGATTATTTATTGGAAGGCACCAGCGCTGACACTTTTCGTCGTAATTTTCGGGATGAAAGCTGGGTCAAAGTACCAAGGGTATTTTGGCGTTATAGCTCTCCTAGGGTGTTAACTTTGGAATATATGCCGGGGATCAAAATTAGCCATTACGATGCCCTAGAGGCGGCAGGATTAGACCGTAAGGAGTTGGCAAAGTTGGGAGCAAGGGCTTATTTAATTCAACTTTTAAATGATGGTTTTTTCCATGCAGATCCCCATCCAGGTAACTTGGCGGTAGATGTTGATGGTTCTTTAATCTTTTATGATTTTGGTATGATGGGGCAATTACAGCCCAACATCAAAGAGAAGTTATTGGAAATGCTTTTTGGTGTCACCGAGAAAAATGCGGAGCGAGTAGTGGATTCTTTGGTGGAATTAGGGGCTTTGGCTCCCATGGATGATCCAGGCCCTATTCGGCGTTCTGTACAGTTTTTGCTTGATAACTTTATGGATAAGCCTTTTGAGGAACAGTCTATCGGGCAGATTAGTGAAGATCTTTATGAGATTGCCTATGATCAACCGTTTCGTTTTCCTGCTACTTTTACCTTTGTGATGAGGGCTTTTTCTACCCTAGAAGGGGTTGGTAAGGGTTTAGATCCAGATTTTAATTTTATGGAAGTTGCACAACCTTTTGCCCTAAATGTTATGAGTCAATTTAATGCGGATAATGGTAAATCTATTTTAGATGAGTTTAGCCGTCAGGCGATGCAGGTAGGTAACACTGCCTTTGGTTTACCCGCTCGTTTGGATGATACCATTGATAAACTAGATCGGGGTGATATTCGCTTGAGGGTACGTTCCCTTGAGGCAGAACGGCTATTGCGCCGTATCAGTAGTACCCAGATGGCGACTAATTACACTTTAATTATTAGTACCCTAGTTTTGTCGGCGACTATTTTAGTGGTTAATAGTTTGTGGCAAGTGGCGATCGCCCTTGGAGTGGTGGCCGTTTTACCCACGGTGGCTCTATTCAAATTATTAAAACAAATTAAGAAATTAGACCGCAAATTCTAGGGTGTAATACGGTTAAAATAACTGATCAGATTATGGTAAAATTTAATATACTTAAATAATAAAGTCTGTTTTAAATAATCTGATAAATTTAAGAGATAATGAGACGGTGGGGTATCCGTCCTCTAAATTTTTTAAGGCAATTAATGTTTAATCCCAATCAAGGTAAATTAGTCATATGAAATGTGCATTCGCTGGCTTGAGTGATCCAGGACTGGTAAGGTCGTATAATCAAGATAATTTTTATACTGATACATCTGGAAGATTTTTTATCCTCGCTGATGGTATGGGTGGTCATGCCGGTGGAGAACAAGCCAGTAAAATTGCGGTGGAGGTTATTAAGGACTATCTGGAAGAAAATTGGGAAGCTCCCATGGATTCCTACGACCTTCTCGAAAAGGCTGTTTTACAAGCAAATGAGGGTATTCTTGAGGATCAAGATAATCATCCTGAACGGGGCGATATGGGTACTACCGTAGTGGTTTTAATCTTCCGTAATGGAGAAACTTGGCGAGCGCACATTGGCGATTCTCGTCTTTATCAGCTTCAGGATGAGATGTTAATTCAAGTCACCTCAGATCATACTTGGATTGGTCAAGCCATTAGGGCTGGGGAAATTACCCTTGAGGATGCGAAACATCACCCTTGGCGCCATGTGTTATCTCAATGTTTGGGACGTAGAGATTTGTATGAAGGTATTGACATCCACAAGATTGATACTATGGATAAGGGCGATCGCTTCTTGCTCTGTAGTGATGGTTTAACCGAAGAAGTTACCGATCCCATTATTTCTAAACTTTTGGGAGATGGAGATGATTTAGATAAAGTTGCCGATAGCCTCGTTACCGAAGCGAAAAATAATGGTGGTTCTGATAACGTTACCGTGGTTTTAATCAAAGTTGACGATTTAGAAGACGTTACGACTGAAGCAAAAGATCATGATGATAATATCCTAAAGGTTTCAGAAACAAAAGATGAAGGAGAATAGGTAATTGGTAGCAAGTGTTAATTAACCCCCATCGTCTAAATTTTCCAGAAAGTTAATTATCCATTCTCAATTATTATTCTATGATTAATCAAATTATTGAAATCCTCTCCGCCGATGAAATACGCCGTACCCTAAATCGATTAGCTTCCCAAGTAGTTGAAGAAGCCCCAGATTTATCTTTGGTGGTGCTGTTGGGTATCTATACAAGAGGGGTACCCCTCGCCCAACAATTGGCAACCCAAATTAAACACATTGAACAACAAGAAGTAACGGTAGGGGCGATCGATATTACCTTTTATCGGGATGATTTAGACAAAATTCAGATGAGAACCCCCGAAAGAACCGAAATTCCCGTGGATTTGACAGGAAAAACCATTATTTTGGTGGATGATGTCATTTACAGTGGACGCACCATTCGAGCAGCCCTTAATGCTGTGGCAGAGTATGGCAGACCAGAAATTGTTAAACTTTTGGCACTGGTAGATAGAGGACATCGTCAATTACCCATTCACCCCGACTTTGTGGGTAAAGTGTTGCCCACGGCCAAGGATGAAAAAGTGAAGGTCTATTTGGAGTCCGTGGATGGTAGAAATGCTGTAGAGTTAAGGAAGTTTTGATGACATCAAATTTACCAGAACAACGGTGGCGGTTTGGTCAGCCTAATCCTCAATTGGTGGAGCTATTTTCCCAATCTTTGGGATTGTCTCGAATTATGGCTGAGGTGATTATCAATCGTGGTTTGCACTGTACCGAGGATGCGGAAATTTATATCAACCCTGAAGCCCAGACTCTGCCCTCTCCCGTCACGGAATTTCCCGATTTAGCAAAGTGTCTGGATCTGTTGACAGAGACGATCGCCCATGGCTCTAAAATAGCTATTTGCGGAGATTATGATGCCGATGGGATGACTAGCACCGCCCTACTGATTCGAGCCTTGAGACACCTAGGAGCAAAGGTTGATTACGCCATTCCTAGTCGAATGCAAGATGGTTATGGCATTAACAATCGCATTGTCAAGGAATTTAAAGAGGAGGGAGTAAGTTTAATTTTGACTGTGGATAACGGCATTTCAGCCTATGAACCCATCGCCCTAGCCAAAGAATTAGGCTTAAAAGTAATCATAACCGATCACCATGATTTACCCTCCAAGTTACCCCCCGCCGATGGTATCCTTAACCCCAAATTATTACCTCCTAGCTCCCCCTATAAAGGCTTAGCTGGGGTAGGGGTTGCCTATGTGTTAGGGGTAACCCTTGCTCAAAAACAAGGGCAATTAGAGGGCTTAACAAGGCAATTGCTAGAACTTTATACCCTCGGTACCATTGCCGATTTAGCACCTCTGACGGGGGTTAACCGTCGTTGGCTCAAACGGGGTTTAAAATTGTTGGCAGACCCCCAAATTTTGGGCATTCAAGCCTTAATTAAAGTGGGAGGGGTGGATAAAAAGAAAAAAACCCTCAGTTCCGATGATATAGGCTTTAAACTTGGCCCAAGAATCAACGCTATTGGACGTATTAGTGACCCTCAAATTGTCATTGAACTTCTTACCACCGAAGACGAGTCCATCGCCCTCCAGAGGGCTTCTGAGTGCCACAGCGTTAATCAAAAAAGGCAGGAGTTGTGTAATCAAATTACGAAGGATGCCATTGCTTTCATTGAGGAGGGGAAAATTGATTATAAGGGCGATCGCTTTTTACTATTATTAGGAGAACACTGGCACCATGGGGTAATTGGTATTGTTGCTTCTCGTTTAGTAGAGCGTTATGGAGTCCCTGTATTTATTGCCACCTATGAAGACGAAGAAAAAAAACATATTCGAGGTTCCGCAAGGGGTACTGAGGAATATAATATCTTTAAAGCACTTCAATATTGTGATAATTTATTATTAAAATATGGAGGTCATAAAGCCGCAGGAGGCTTTGGTTTTGAGACAAAAAATCTCGATTTAATCAAAGATAGATTAAGAGAATTTAGCCATCAGTTACTATCTCTAGAACATCTTAAACCTTTACTTAAAGTTGATAGTCAGATTAGTTTTTATGATGCTGATTTTGATCTAATAAAAGAAATAGAAAGTCTTTATCCTTGGGGTATAGAAAATGATCCACCTATCTTTTGGACTCCTGATATAACGGTCATTTCGCAGAAGTTAACTAAAACAGGGGAACATTTACAATTAACCCTTCAGGATGAGTCAGGGGCAAAATTAAAATGTATTGCGTGGCAAAAAAGTCATTATTATCCCTTACCTCCTAATATTGATGTTGCTTATAAATTATCTATCAATGAGTGGCGAGGAGAAAAAACTGTGCAATTAGATATTCAGGGTATTAAGTAGGGTTTGAAGAAAAACGAGAGAATGGATAATTGATAATGGTAATTGTCAAGTATTTTTTGGTACTTATATTATGATCAAACCTTTGATAAATAATACTTTTGATTCTTAATTAAAGAGTAATCAACAACAACCTAAAGCTCAAAGTTTAAGACCTATGGATGTTTACTTTTGTTGAAGAATTTAGTATGATTATATTCTTTGTGAGTATTTTAAGAAAAAATTAAAATGTCAAAGGGATTATTTATTGTTTTTGAAGGAGTTGATGGTGCAGGGAGTTCAACTCAAGCTCAAATGTTACGGGATTATTTTACTCACATAGGGCAACAATCTATTGTTAGTCCAGAGCCTTCTGCTGGCCCCATTGGAAAGTTATTAAGAACTTTTTTAGCAGGGAAAAATGATTTTAATAGTGAGGATTTATACGATCAACAAATGGCTTATTTGTTTGCGGCCGATCGCCATTACCATTTATATAATAATGTGGATGGAGTTTATAGTTTAACCAAAGAAAATATCCATGTAATTAGTACCAGATATTATTTTTCTTCCCTTGCTTATAATGGAAAAACAGAAAAAGATTATGATTTTGTAAGTATTTTAAATCAAAAATTTCCTCCCCCAGATTTAGTTATTTATCTTGATCTTCCCGTAAATATAGCATTAGAAAGAATGTGCGATCGCCCTTCAAAAGAAATATATGAAACCCAAGAAAAATTAACTAAAGTTAGGGAAAGATTTACAGAAATATTTGCTAATTATTCCCATAAAATATTGAAAATTGACGCCAGAGAAAGCAAAAAAAAAATCCATCAAACAATAGTTAATGATATTGAAAAATGGAACTAATAGAATTTATCGAAGCAGGATTATATATTTTTGCTAATCTTTTTAAATTAGTGCTAGAGGCGATCGCCCTTTTGTGTATATTATGGGGATTAATTAAAACCCTACAACTGTCCCTTAATTACAAATCCCATCACCGCCAAAACCGATTTACAAAAGTTCGATTAGAATTTGGTATGTGGTTAGTCCTTGCCCTAGAATTTCAATTGGGGGCGGATATAGTTGCCACCACCCTAAGCTCAGATTTTACCTCCCTTGGTAAACTGGTTATAATTGCTATCGTTCGTACCGTATTAAACTATTTTCTGACCAAAGAATTAGAAGGAAAATTACACGAGTGAAATGCAGTAATTTATCTAAAACTAACTTTCTTCCTAGTACCTAATTAACTTGAGTTTGAATTAATTTACTGTGTTTAGTTAGGGCGATCGCAACTCCAAGCCCACCAAACCTGCTCACACTCACAAGTATAAAATTCTTGCCATTTGCGTTCATAGTTTTCCATCATCACAGGGGCATAACGATTAAGCCATACTTTAGTAGCTTGTCGAGAGGATGCACCACAACGGGGGCAACAAAAACTGAGGGCATGGGTGGCTTTATAAGTCCACTCTGGGGCGCTACGGGCAAAGGCTTCCATATTTATAAAATTTTTCCGTTTCTTCGATTTTATCCCCTTGATCCCCCAAAATGGGGGATTTTTATAACGAGTATTTATCCAAATTTGATGCAATAATTATTACATTACAGGAAGACGGTTAATAACATTATCAATCTCACTCTGAGTGGCTATAGTGTTACCCACAGAAGATAAAAACTCAGAAGCAATCACTTCTGCTTCTTCTCCAACATATCTTGAACTCATACCAAGAGATTGTAGACGCTCTAGGAATAATTCTGCACTAACAACCTTATTACTCAAAATACTAACATCAGAACCAATGGCACCCAAAGAAATCTCCAGAGCAAGGTTAGCAAGAGTAACATCCCCTATTTCTAAGGCATTATTCCAGTAATTTAATCCTTCTTCTTCAGCCGGGCGGTTAAAGGCGTTACTGTAAACTAGGTTAATAGCAAATAGACTATCATTTTGACCAAATAATCTGACGATTTCTGAAGAAGCAGCAAAATCATTGATAATATTTTGATAACCAATTCTCTGCTCCTCAGGGAAATTAGCTAGAGTATCACCATTAAAAGGGGAATAACTAATGTTATTTTCAGTAATGGCATTTTTCCAGAATCCTAACCCTGTAGGATCTCCAGGTCTTCCTGTTAAGGGAATATAGAGGATTTGCACATTATTTTCACTAAACGTTAAAACTCTTTCAATAAGAGAATTTCTTGGGGGAGTCGAGGTGTCAGGAGTCTGTACAGGAGGGATAATTGGGGGAGTAAAACCACTTCCACCTCCGCTACTGCCAGTATCTGGAACAGAGCTACTCAAATTCAAGCCAACAATAACAGGGTCATGATCTGAAGAACGAAAAGGGCTATCGTCATAAAGACTAATAACTTGATTTTCAGATTTAAAATTAGTATTGTAGTCTAAAGCATTGGGTTCGTCGGCGTTGATATGCCATTTTGTGGCTCCTGTAACTTGGTTACGTATACTACCCGTAGCTAAAGCATAGTCTAGGGTACCCCATTGACCGTCAAAAACAAAGGAATAACTGCTTTGAGGAACTAAATTTTGATAACCTGCATTCTCTAGGGTTGTGATAGGATCCTCTTGGGCATAAGCATTTAAATCCCCTAAAATAACCACATCACTGTCATTAATTCCTGTAGGATTAGTAGCCAACCAATTGGCTAAATCTTGAGATGCTTGGGTGCGAGTATCATTCCAAAATCCTTGTCCATCCCCTTGATCAAAGTTAGGATCATTTTCATCACTCAATCCTGATGAACCTTTAGATTTAAAGTGATTGTTAACGGCTGTAAACTGTTCTCCGGTGGCTAATTCTTCAAACGTTACCGCCAAAGGTACACGATGACGGGCGACATTAACAGGGTCAAATGCCCCTGTTTCTAAAATTGCGACACTACTTTCATCAGCTACTTTTACCGAATTAGTTTTGTAAATAAAGCCCACTGCGATCGCATCAAGTCCCAAAGTAGGAGTACCAGGATCGACAAAAGCATAAGTACCCTCTCCCTCCACAGCGTTTAAACCATCAATGAGATCTTGAATGGCACTATCATTCCCGTAACCGTCATTTTCAATCTCCACAAGACCAACCACATCAGCATCTAAACCGACAATAGCTGAAATGATTTTATCTCTCTGACGTTCAAACTCTTCAGGATTATCAGCCCCCCTTTGCTCAGAACCAGAAAAATCCCCTGCACCATCACCATTAAAATAATTGAGAACATTAAAACTAGCAACCTTTAACCGTCCACCAACATCAGGAACTTCCGTGGGACGAGAATTGGTAGCTTGAAAATCAATGGGGGCAGTAGGTTGAATCCGATAATTACCAATATTAGATGCACCAAAACGATCATCAAGAATACCAGTCAAACCCATCACCGTATCACCACCACGGAGAGTATTCGTAGGACTCAATGGCATTTCCTCTCTACCATTGATAATGGGATCTGGATTTTGAACCGTTAAACCATCATCAACCACAATGCGACGCTTCGCTAACTCTTCTTGATAGGCACTGAAACCATCCACACTAGGAGCATTAAATTGAGTAAACTGGTCTAAACGTCCATCAGTATCAGGTTGATTAGTGTCACCATCAGAGGATAAAACCACTTGACCAAAGCGACCTAATTGAAAATGTTCCGTTACGCTTAAAGTATTCGGAATTGTGATCAACATTCCCTCAAAAGCCTCTAAATCATTAGGATTATTGAGAGGAAATGAAACTTCTACAGGGGTGGGTAAAGCATTATTTTCACTAACCACAGTGACATCGCTAACACTGCGTAATTGAGTTAAACTACTGCTACCAGAAGTAAACTCAGCCACAGTACCAGTTACCCGAACTAAATCACCGACATTAACGTCAACCCCAAAGTTATCATCAAAGATGAATAAACCTTCCGAGGTCAAAGAGTTATCGTCAATGTCACTATCTTCCTCTTGAACATAAAAACCCCGTAGATTACTACCAGTATTATCATCAAAAGATTGAAAATCACCAACAACGATCGCCTCTATGGTTACAATTTCATCCACAAGGGGGGATGCCATACCTTCTCCCTGAATGGTATGAATTTTAGTAATTTCTGGCTCTGGGGGAATTTCTGGTTCTGTATCTTCATCTTCCCCCGGCTCATCTACAATTACTTCGCCATCTAACAGGGTTAAAGAAAAATCGTCAATACCTAAACCATCATCCGCCCCAGAGGCATTAAAATCAGTCCAGCGAATCCAAAACGTTTCTCCGTCTTCAATTTCTAGCTCTGAAATGGTATTAGCAATTTCTACAGCATTTTCATTACCATTCTTTGCCCCCACATCTCCCGTAGTGATAGGAGGGGTAAAATCTAAAGAATCCACATCAACCCATGTACCTGAATTAAGGGAAGTTGCATCCAAACTATATTGAAAGTCTAAACGGTCTGGAGTGGTTCGGTCAGAGGTTCCTAGTCGCCATTGTTCGCCCTGATAGCTAATGTCTAATCCTGTAACGGTAGAACCAGAATTATTGGTAAAACCTGCTCCAATCATTGAATTTAATGAGCCAGATAATAAAGTACCAAAAGCTCTGTCCGTAGAATCTGTTGAGCCGTAACTGTAGGTATTTCCAGAGTTACTACTGCCATCGCTAATACCATAGGTTTCGTTCGCATTATTACCAGTTTCTAAAAAAAACCACCCTAGGGGCAAAACATTACTAGGCTCACCACTGTTGGCAAGAGTATCAAAATTCTGGTCATAGTTCAAACCAGTTAAGTTAATTGTTGACATTTTTTATCTGATTTATTCAGTTTTATTAGGAGGTTAAGAGAAGATTATCTTCATATTTAACAGCTATATATTGTATAAAATTAATTAATTAAATATGTTTTCTGAGCTATTAAACCTGCTGATCTTAAATCCTAAAACCTATTTAAGTCAAGATAATAATGTAATATAGGCAACAAAATAGTTAACTTTTTTTTGATTTTTAATTAAATATTTTAAAAATTTATTTTTAATTATTTTTCTAATATATTTTGTTTAATTTTAGATTAACTTTAAATTAAGTTTTGGTTAGACATATATATCAATTTGACTTGTTGGCTAGGTAGGCGAAAGAAAACGAAACTATGTAAAAGAATTCAAATGAGAACGAACATTGACAAAATCAACATAATATAGAACCTATTCTTTCTAGCTAAAGGTACAGAAATTTCTGAACACACTTCCAGCCGTAACGCCACAGTTAACGTTATTGAAGGAAAAGGAGTTTTAACCTTAGAGGGAAACGACATCACCTTAGAAAAGGGTGTTTTTGTCGTCATGCCCCATGATGCCCCCCATGCCCTAAGTGCTACTGATAACCTTTGTTTTCTTTTAACCCTTTCAGCTACATAGGTTAAAGTATTGTTATTAACGGTTTAAAACATCGTTACGATGTTCCACTGCCCCAACAATGGTAACGACTTCATCAATGTTTTCTTGAGATACATTCAACTCATGGAGGGTTTCTACAAGGTTTTGGGCGATCGCATCAAAATGAAGATCTGTCAAGCCCATTTTGTCCACTAAATCCTTATGGGCATCCCTCATATTACGACCAGTGAACTTCTCAGTACCACCGAAAGCATAGGTCATAAAAGCCTTTTGATGATTTTTTTGCTGTTTCATATCAGTATTAACAAAAAAGTGTTTTACCCTTTCATCATTTAATACCTTTTCATAAAACATATCCACAGCGGTATCTACAGCTTCTTTTCCGCCTAATTTTTCGTATAAAGTTTTCATTTTTAATGTTGTGTCAAAGTTTCACTACATGTTCATTGTAGATCAACCATAAAAATCTGAGATATTTAAAAATGTTAAATTATCCTGACATTTACTTTGTATTTGGTATAATTTTATACAGAAGCAAAAAAAAAGGATAAACCCTATGGATTCCACAAAATGGGAACAAGAAGAAGCCAGAATCTATCAACCCGGCACCCCAGTACAACTAAAACAAGAGGGAGGAAAAATATACTATGTGGAAGAATATGATCCGATGTTTGTACCTCCTGTCTGGTTAGAAAACTATCCCAAACCTTGCTATCCCGAACAATTGAGAGTCTTATCAAATCTGTTTTGTGTCTTGCCCCAAAGAAGTTTACAAGTTGCTTAATTACTGTAGTTTAAAAAACTAAAAAAGGGCAAATCTTCCCAAAGAAAAGACTTGCCCCAATTATTCTGGTTTAAAAACAATTAAGCGAAATTAAAAGTTGTGGTGATACGCTTCATCGCTTCAATGACATTTTCACGACTATTAAACGCACTAAGACGAAAATAACCTTCCCCAGCTGCCCCAAATCCAGAACCAGGGGTACCAACGATATGGACGTTATGAAGTAGTTTATCAAAGAAATCCCAACTAGATAAACCATCGGGAGTTTTTACCCACACATAGGGTGCATTCACGCCACCATAAACAGTTAAACCTGCTTTGGTTAATTCTTGGCGAATGATACTAGCATTTTCGAGATAGAAGTTAACTAATTGACTAATTTCCGCTTTTCCTTCGGGGGAATATACCGCTTCGGCCCCTCTTTGCACAATGTAGGATACACCGTTAAATTTAGTGGATTGACGACGATTCCAAAGTTTCCAGAGTTCTACTTCTGAGCCATCATTGGCTTTTCCTTTGAGGGTTTTGGGTACTACGGTAAAGGCGCAACGGGTTCCCGTGAATCCTGCATTTTTGGAAAAGGAACGAAATTCGATCGCACATTCTCTCGCTCCTTCAATCTCGAAGATAGAACGAGGTAAACTAGGATCAGTAATAAAAGCCTCATAGGCAGCATCAAAAAGAATGATAGAGCCGTTTTCTCTGGCATAGTTTACCCACTGTTGTAAATATTCCTTGGTGGCGGTAGAGCCGGTGGGGTTGTTGGGGAAACAAAGGTAAATTAAATCTACGGGTTCAGCAGGGATTTCGGCGGTAAAATCATTATCGGCACTAATGGGAAGATACACTAAACCTTCATATTCTCCCTTCTCGTTAGCGTCTCCTGTGTGTCCTGCCATTACATTAGTATCCACATAAACGGGATATACGGGGTCAGTTACGGCAATTTTGTTGTTTTTGCCAAAAATGTCTAAAATATTGCCACAGTCGCACTTAGAACCATCGGAGATGAAGATTTCTTCGGGGGATACATCACACCCGAGAGCTTGAAAATCGTTCTGGGCAATTTTTTCCCTTAACCAGCCGTATCCCTGCTCAGGACCATATCCTTTGAATGAAGTGCGATCGCCCATATCCTCAATGGCCTTACTCATGGCATCACGACAGGCTTGGGGTAAGGGTTCGGTAACATCTCCAATACCTAACTTAATAATATTCGCTTCAGGATTATCTTGAGCAAAAGCACTTACCCTTCTACCAATTTCGGGGAATAAATAACCAGCTTTTAATTTTAAATAATTATCGTTGATACTTGCCATATATAAATAATTGTAAAGATACTATAAGCTATAGTATCACCCCAGATCCACCACCATGACAAAAATCATTCTACTGTCTATGAAAGGATATTGGCGATCGCCCCTTCCAACTCATCCTGAGTTAAATCTGTAATAATGAAAACCTCCTGTACACTCTTCCCCTGACGGGCAATGAGCTTAAAACCCCCTCGAATCGGCACAGAAACCTTTAATTTCAGATGGGGAATGTGACTGCGCGAACGACTCAAAACCGCAGGGGTAATGGTGCGAATCCCATCATAAACCACTAACTTTTCTAAAATGGGAATTAAACCATCCAAATGGGTAGAATGATTCCAAACAATGCGTCCTTCCGATGACTTACTCATGATGCCTCCAATGGTGCCATGGTCAAACCCTCTCTCCTTAACTGTTGATGATACAACTCCGCCTGTTCCAAAGGCCCTGCCCAAACCATCGCCTGACCTTGAAAATGTACCTGATTAGTCAAATTCCACGCCAACTCCTCTGTCATCTTGGGGATATGACGCATCAAACAACTAGCCACATGGTCAAAGGTATTAAAATCATCATCCAAAACGATAACCTTATAATTAGGGTAAGGTTTGCGGACAGTTTGTTCAGACTTCGTCGGAGTAACTATAGCACTTCCTAATACCATATCAGTCATAAAAGGTTATTAATATCAATATTTTTTTCAAAACTTAACGTCCTGTTTTATTAATTATATAGTAACTCCCTTGCAAACATCGGAGCATGATAGAGACACACAAAGAGATTATTTTTTACACTTAAACCCCTCCACTGCCCAAATGACTACCCAGAATGTCCCAAATTAGCATAAACTATTTGAAGAAAGTTTGTTTAGTAAAAAAAATATATTCAAGGAGATAAAAAAACATGGGAGCTATATTCCAATTACTTTTAACAGCATTGGTTCTTTTTTCCTTTATCATGATTGTTTATGTACCCGTTGCCTACGCCTCTCCCCAAAACTGGGAACAGTCTAAATCTATTCTCTATATCGGCTCTGGTTTATGGATAGCCTTAGTAGTTGCCGTCGCCGTACTCAACTTTTTCGTGGTATAAGTTCAAAACTTCTTAACAAAAATTAACATTTATTCAAGAATTTCTGAACAGAATAAACAACAATTTTTTTGATCAAAAGGGGCTTTTAGATAAGCCCTATTATTTTTCTAGCAATAAGTAACTTTTTATTTTTAAATATGGCAGTTTTTGAAGGTAATTTTACCCAAGACATCCCAAATCTTCGCTTTGCATTGGTTATCGGGCGTTTTAACGATTTAATCAGCAATAAATTATTAGCCGCCTGTCAAGATTGTTTAAAAAGACATGGCATTGATGTAAACCCAGAAGGAGAACAGGTGGACTATGCTTGGGTACCGGGTAGCTTTGAAATTCCCCTCGTCTCCCGTAAATTGGCAGAAACGAAAAAATATGATGCCATCATCTGTTTAGGTGCTGTAATCAGAGGAGATACCCCCCACTTTGACTATGTTTCTAGTGAGGTAGCCAAAGGGGTTGCTTCAGCTTCTGTGCAAACGGGAGTACCAATTATTTTCGGTGTTTTAACCACTGACACCATGCAACAGGCTTTAGAAAGGGCAGGTATTAAGAGTAACCATGGTTGGAGTTATGCTATGAATGCCATTGAAATGGCTACTCTGATGAAGCAGTTTAAATAAAGCTAGGCAATACGACAAAAATACAGTAGTTAAGGCGTGGGAGTGTCAATTACCAACGTTATCTCAAAGTTTCAAATGGTGGGCATTGCCCACCCGACAGAATCTCAATATTATTTGTCAGTGAGTGCAATATTTTTTTATCACCGTTGCCCGTTGCCTGTTCCCTATTCCCCAGTTTATAATTGACTAGAATCAAGACTTTGGGCTTCATCGTTGCTGAGAGGTAAATGTAACCCACACTCTTGTTTTACCCCATGGAAACGGGTATCTCTTTCATCTCCATCAGTGGCACTTAATGGACGGCTGGAATGCCAATCTCCTACGGATACGTAACCTTTATCGAAGTAGGGATGATAGGGTAAATCATGCTTTGTTAAATATTCATAAATATCACGGGAACTCCATTTCAGAATAGGTAAAATCTTGTAGTGTTCCCCTTGTTTATTGACGTATTCTAATTGTTGACGGAATTTGGTTTGATTTTGTCTTAAACCTGCTAACCATGCCTCGGCTTTTAATTCTTTTAAGGCTCTTTGCATGGGTTCTACTTTCCTGATGCGATCATAAAGGTTTAAAGACTCAACGCTTTTATCTTGCCAAAGTTTACCATGAAGGGCTTCCATTCTGGCAGGACTCATTTCTGATTGATATACTTTTAGATTGAGGTTTAATCGGTTGGTTAATTCTTGGGCGAAGACGTAGGTTTCTTTGGGTAAATATCCTGTGTCAATCCAAATGATAGGCACATTGGGAACAACTTGGGTGACAAGGTGTAACATCACTGCTGATTGAATCCCAAAACTGGTACTCATTACCAAATGTTCCCCAAATTCCTGATTTGCCCAGTCAACGATCGCCTCTGCACTATAATCAACTAAATGGCTGTTAACGGATGCTAGATCTAAGGTTTCTTTGGCGGTAGATAATTGATACACAGGATATATAAATAAGTTTTTTATTTCTGAATAGATGAATTATATTCTAGGTTTCTTACCTTATATATGTCAACCGAATAGAAAAAATCCCACTCTCTAATGGTGGGAAAAAGAAATTATTAGTAGGCAAGGGTTTCTAGGGTAGAGCGTAAATATTCCCTTACTTGCTCGTCAGTTTGTTCTTGGCTAGATTTCTTCTCTTGTTGCCACTGTTTAAAACCAGAGCTTTTGGCGATCGCCTTTTTAAGATTGTTCCAAATTTCTTGATCTTTGCCTAAACCACTCGAAATAGTTGACATTGCCATAAATACCTATTCTCGTCATTAATATTTAGTCCTAAATACAATATAACTTAATATCTCTTTTCTTGATTGTAGTCATTGTCACAGTTTCATCAAGAGGTTTTGAGGGGCAGTTTACTAATGAAGTAAGGTTTTAGGGTTTTGTGTTTCTACTTCAAATAACCCATGGCTTTACACCTGAAAATTAATGATAATTACTTGCAATAATAGCTTAAATAGGATAAGCTAAGTTTAGCTTCCATAGACAGGAAGCTAGATGAATCGGTTACTTGTTTTGAGCAGGATCAAAGATCTTGCTTAAAACTTTTTTCATATTGTAAATCTATTGTCATTATAATTGAGAATTATGTTCAAGCATCCTGATGTTTTATGGTTAAATACAAATACCTATTTCAAGCGGTTTAACCTACCCATTATCAAATACCTATCCCGTCAAGTGTCCATTGGGCAATGGGAATATGAACAAAATCAGGATGAAGGGTGTTCTTTAGAAAGTGCGATCGCACTTTTAGACGATTATTTAACCATGGTCAAAAAACCAGTACATTTAATTGGTCACAGCACCGCAGGGGTGCTAGGTTTATTGTATGCCCGTAAATATCCAGAAAAAATAAAATCCCTAACCCTTTTAGGAGTAGGTGTAAACCCCAGTAGAGATTGGGTAGAGTATTATTACAACCTACGCAAAAACTTCCCTTGTCGTCGAGAAATTATTCTAACTCGTTTATCCCATCATCTATTCCACTATCAAAATCACTACTATCAAAAAGCCTTCCTCAATATCCTCGACAAAGCCTTACTATATTCCCTCTCTCCCCACTCTCTCTATGAAAACCCAGATATTCTCAAAGGAGGGATAGATAAACCCCTAATGGTGTGCGGTAGCTCAGAAGATGCTATCATATCTCCCCAAGATATGGAACAATGGCAACCTTACCTAAAAAAAGAAGATTATCTCTGTTTAATCAATCAAAGTAGTCATTTTTTTCATTATTTATCTCCCCAATGTGTAGGGCAACAAATCCTTCAATTTTTAAGTGCCACCTCAGATAACATTTTAAAATCTGAATTAGACAGAAAGATTCTTGATTTAGGTAGGTATTAATAAGTAATTATATGTCAACATTTCATTATAAAAACTCTTGACTATTATTTTGATTTTGTAATAACTTCAATGCTTTTTTAATATCCTGAGTTTGATTTTTATTAACCACTAAAGTAGCATTACCATCACGAACAATGACCACATCTTCTAAACCAATAGTCATAATTATTTCATCATTTTGACTACTATAAATAATTGAATTTTTAGTTTGATAATTAACACTATTAGTATTAGTTACATTATCATCATCAATTTTCGATAACAACCTTTCTAGGGCATTCCAGTCCCCCAAGTCATCCCAAGGGAAATCTGCAGGTAACACATAAGCCGAGGCCGTTTTTTCCATTAAAGCATAGTCAATGCTAATTTTTTCTAAATCAAAATATCCCTGTTCTCCCTTTTCCCGTAAAGGTTTCAATATTTGAGGGGCAAACTTTTCCAACTCTTGTAATACAAAACTTACCCCAAAAATAAACATCCCACTATTCCAGCTATAATCTCCCGTAGCGATGAATTCGGATGCGGTTTCTTGGTCTGGTTTTTCCGTAAAACGAGTTACTTTATACACAGGTAAGCCATTTATTTCTTCTTCCTTGTTTCCCTGTTGAATATAACCATAACCAGTGGAAGGATAAGTAGGGTTAATACCAAGGGTAACGATCGCCCTTTGGCTCTTTGCAAACTCAATACCTGCTAAAATAGTTTTAATGAAGCCCTCTGGAGACTCAATCCAATGGTCGGCGGGAAAAAAACCTGCGATCGCACTTCCCCCAAAACGTCGTTCTATCTCCAAACTAGCCCAAGTAACGGCGGGGGCAGTATCTTTGCCCTCTGGCTCAACTAAAATATTTTCTGAAGGTAAAAGAGGTAGTTGTTGCCTTACATTCTCCGCCACCAAAGCCGAAGTAATCACCATCAAATTATCCCAACCATCCACCAAAGGCAAAAGACGGTTAGCTGTAGCTTGTAAAAGACTGATACCACTGCCATCAAGACATAAAAACTGTTTCGGGCGCTGACGACGACTCAATGGCCAAAAACGCTCACCTTTTCCCCCTGCCAAAATTACGGGAATAAATTTTGATTTCATGTTTATAAAAAACTAAATTAATTAATAATACTAAATCTTATAGTAATAATATATTAATCGTGGCGGGGAAGAGGGAACGGGGAACAGGCAACAGTTAATAATGGTTTACTGTCAATTATCCATTATCCATTATCCATTATCCATTATTCATTGCTTTC
Source organism: Cyanobacterium sp. HL-69 (assembly GCA_002813895.1). NCBI lineage: Bacteria > Bacillati > Cyanobacteriota > Cyanophyceae > Chroococcales > Geminocystaceae > Cyanobacterium > Cyanobacterium sp. HL-69. The sequence continues at coordinate 2,542,149 of CP024912.1, forward strand.
CTGCTAAAGTTTGAAATCGCCACACAAAAACCACAGAGGCAATTACTACCCCAATCAAAAGTCCTAACCACAAGCCCACAGCCCCCAAATTTAAACCAAATGCAAACCAATAACTACAGGTTAAACCAATACACCAATAAAATAAGAAACTTAAAACCATTGGTACATGGGTATCCTGTAAACCTTGCAACGCCCCATAGGCAATTTTTTGCACTCCATCAAAGATATGGGCGATCGCCGCTACCCGTAAAATAGAGACTGCAAGGGATACAATAGGCGCATTTTCTGGCTCAAGCACATTAATATATAACCCCACAATTTGCTGAGGAAACACCAACAACACCACCACAATCAAAGCAGTCCATAAAGTTCCCACCGTAACACTAACTAACCCTGCTTGACGGATGCCTAACATATTCTCTTGCCCAAACCATTTACCAACCCTAGCAGTGGCAGCAAACGACATCCCCAATGGCACCATATAAATGATATTCATGGTTTGAAAAACAATCTGATGGGCGGCTAATCCATCGGTACCAAATTCTGCCATCAGATAGCTTACTGCGGTATATACCCCAACCTCAAGGGTAGTAAAGACTCCAATGGGTATCCCGATTGTCAGCAATTTCCATAGTGTTTTTGGTTTTAACTGATGGAGATGGGAAAAGAATTGATAGTCTTTAAAATGTTCACTCACAGAAAGATAAATAATTAAAGCCCCAAACATCCCCCACCATGTGAGAGTAGAAGCCAAAGCCAACCCTGCCAATTCTAAACGAGGAAATCCCCACACCCCAAAGCCCAAAACATAGTTACCCAAAATATTAAAACCCGTGGCGATGGTAACAATCCAAAAAATAGGACGGGCTTGGGATAGAGCAGAAACTACACCCCGTAACATGGCAAAGCCCAACGCAGGAAATAAGCCCCACAACATAATATCAAGGTATGTACTGCCTAATTCTACGGTGGTGCTATCTAATCCTAACCCCCCCACTAAACTATCAAAGTGGGCGGTGACTATCATAATGGGAATGGAGAGGAGTAGTGATAACCATAACCCCTGTCGGGTACATTGTTCGATGTCATTTTTATTACCTGCACCATAGGCATTTGCCACTAAGGGAGTAACACCCATAACGATGCCACTGGTGGCTATCATGATAGAAAAAAAGGTAATGAAAGCTAACGCACCAGCCGCCAAAATTTCGTTGCCCAAATGTCCCATCATCACGGTATCAGCGAATCCTGTGGTTAACTGTGCCACCTGGGCGCTGGCTAGGGGTATGGCTAGTTTTAAGAATGCCCTGATTTCTGTACGAATACCCAATTTTGAATCATTGGGAATGGTCATGTTAAAAAATCTCCAGTGTCCTTTATTTCTTTATTCCCCCGCATGGTAAGAACTACGCACCAAAGGAGCACTACGAACATGACTAAAACCCATTTTAAGGGCGATCGCCCCTAACTCTTCAAATTCTTTAGGAGTCCAGTATTTTTCCACAGGTAAATGAGCCAAAGACGGACGCATATATTGACCGATGGTGATGCGATCGCACTTTATGCCCCTCAAATCCTCCAAAGTAGAAACAATCTCCTCCTTGGTTTCTCCCAAACCCAACATTAAACCCGATTTCGTGGGAATACTATCATCAAATTCCTTCACCAAATCCAAAACCCGCAACGAGCGCTCATACTTACCCCCCCGACGCACAGGATTTTGTAACCGTGGCACCGTTTCCACATTGTGATTATAACAAGCAGGTTTTGCCCCCACCACCGTAGCCACCCTGAGCGCCTGTTGATTTTCCGCATCCTTCCCCGTACCAAAATCAGGAGTCAACACCTCAATTTGTGTCTTGGGGTTAACCTTCCTAACCTCATCCATCACCTTCACAAACCAACTTGCCCCTCCATCAGGCAAATCATCCCTCGCCACCGAAGTCAACACCACGTAACGCAACCCTAACAATTTTACCGCTTCCGCCACCTTTTTTGGCTCATCAGGATCAAGACTCATGGGCGCCTCCCCCTTATCCACCTGACAAAAAGCACAACTACGGGTGCATATATGCCCCATCAACAAAAAAGTAGCGGTGCCGTTAGCATAACATTCCCCACGATTGGGGCAACGTCCTTCTTCACAAATAGTATGAATTTCCCTTTGTTTAACAATTTTTTGCACCCGAGAAATTTCCGAGGCTTTACCAATGGGGGTTTTTAACCAGCTAGGCAAAGGTGCAGGAGATGAAACCCTTGAAGTCATAAATTTCCAAAAAACTACAAAGTTGTTGCGATGTAGTTAATGCTAACATATTCGTGGTGACAATTTATGGTTTTTTGTTTTGTCTGGTAAAGTCGCAGAGTGACGAGGGTAAGAAAAGATTTTTAAGTTTTGCTTAAGAGGGAAAAGTTTTGGCTTATTTCATAAAAAATATATATAAAAAAAGGAGTTGTTAGAGTTATTATATAAGTATATATTTGCTATCAATCTTTAAGTTATTATTTTTTTTGTTTTTTATTTATAAATATGTCCTCGATTAACTACCAAAATATTATCAATAAACTAGGCAATATTAAAATAATAATTGACTCAGAACAAGTCAAAAAATTATCTCAAGATTACTATTATTTTAGCCCTATTTTATTAAATAAATTAGCAGATAAAAAAGCTGATTTAATTGTTCAGCCTAGCAATGAAGAAGAAGTTTTAAAAGTTGCTCAAATCTGTGTAAACCACAAAATTCCTCTAACAGTAAGGGGTGCTGGTACAGGAAATTATGGGCAATGTATCCCTCTCCATGGTGGAATTGTCCTAGATATGACTGAAATGAGGCAAATTCATTGGATAAAAAATGGCTCTGCCTGTGTACAAGCGGGAGTAAAAATGGCAACCGTAGAAAGGGCAACCCGCAAGGAAGGATGGGAATTACGGATGATACCATCAACCTATAAAATCGCTACCATCGGGGGCTTTTTTGGGGGTGGTAGTGGGGGCATTGGTTCGATAAATTATGGACAATTAAGAGATAGGGGAAATCTTCACCGAGTAAAGGTTGTAACCCTTGAAGATGAGCCGAGAATTTTGGAACTAAAAGGAGATGAAACCAATCAAATTAACCATGCCTATGGTACTAATGGTATTATCACAGAATTAGAAATTCCCCTCGCTCCAGCTTATAATTGGTTAGATGTCATTGTTACTTTCCCTCACTTTATGAATGCCGCTCAATTTGCCCAACATTTGGCAGATAGTGATGGTATTATTAAGAGATTAATTAGTGTCCATGCTAGTCCTATTCCCGAATATTTTATAGCTCTCAAAAACTACTTATCAAAGGGAGAAAGCTGTGCTTTATTAACGGTTAGTGAAAACTCTATAAATTCTTTATCAGAATTAGTAAAAGAATATCAAGGTAAAATCACTTATCAAGAAGATTTAGAGAAAAAAAATAGCCTTAATTTAATAGAATTTACGTGGAATCATACCACCTTTCATGCCCGTAATATTGACCCTAATATTACCTATTTACAAACCTTCTTTTTTACCCTCGAAAAAGTAGAGCAAATGTATAAAACTTTTGGGGATGAGGTAATGATACACCTCGAATTTATGAGGCTAGGAGGTAAAGCTATCCCTGCAGGATTGCAGTTGGTAAGATATACCAATGAAGAGCGATTGAACGAAATTATCCAGTATCACGAACAAAATGGGGCTTTTATTGCCAATCCCCATACCTATATATTAGAAGATGGAGGAAGAAAACACATTGAACCTGAGCAACTAAAATTTAAAAAAATGGTTGATCCTTATGGTTTAATGAATCAAGGTAAAATGAAGGCATGGACAGAAAATAGTTAATTTCTGGTAAGTGTAATCACTCCCCATAAATGAAAAGATTTAATTTTTGGAAATCAATCAAATATCAATTGCCTAACACCTAATTATGAAACTTAATCGACGTACTTTTTTACAGGGGGCTGGTTTAAGTATTGCCTCTTTGGGAGGTTTTTTTGGTGAGACAATTTTACCTCGACACGAGTTAAGCCGTTATGCCCAAGCTTTGGGAGCATCTGATTCCCGAAAGTTAGCCCTTTTGGTTGGTATCAACCAATATTCATCCACCAACAATAATCTACGGGGTTGTGTGACGGATGTTGATTTACAAAGGGAGTTGTTAGTTTCTCGTTTTGGTTTTAATCCGCAAGATATTGTAACTTTAACGAATAAGGAAGCGTCGAGAAAATCTATTTTGACGGCTTTTGAGGAGCATTTGGCAAAACAGGTAAGGGAAAATGATGTGGTTGTTTTTCATTTTAGTGGTTATGGACGACAGGTAAGATTGAATAATGGTGACAAAAGTTTAACAGAAAGTTTGATTACCTCTGGTAGTAGTTTCAAGGGCGATGGTAATAATGAAGATATTTTATTAGATAGTTTAATTAGTTTATTTCAATCTCTGAAAACCAGTCGTTATACTCTCATTTTGGATACCAGTTATCAACCTTTTGAGGTATCTACGTCAACTAAGTTATGGTTAAGGTCTTATCGTGGTGATAATATACCTGTTATTAGTAGTGAGGAGTTAGCTTTTAATAAAGAGATTAAACAAAAAAATAAAAGTTCTAATTCTTTGTTAAAAGGAAATAAGTCTGGGGGGATAATTTTTACCTCAGCGACAGAAGGATTAGCCACAGAAATTACCAGTAATAGTTTTAATGCAGGTTTATTTACTTACAGCTTAACTCATTCTTTATGGCAAAATGTTGCCCCTATTACTAATCTAATTTTGACAAAAAAAGTAGCGGCTAATATTGCTCTTATTAATGGCGAATTGAAATATACTAATGTTACTTTGGCAATTAAAAATGATCTTGCTCCTTATTATATCCCAGCGGATGAAGAACATCATGGGGATACTGTTATAAAAAGTGTAAATAAAAATAATAATGTTGAGTTTGATTTAGTGGGTTTACCCTTATTAGTATTGTTTAATTATGGGATAAATTCTTGTTTTTCGACAGAAATTGATCTTTCTCAAAATGTGGTAATTCAAGTTAATTCTTTGATAGGAAATAAGGCTAAAGGAGTTATTCTAAAAGGAATTGATAAGGTAGAAACTGGTTTAGTTTTACGGGAAGCGGTGAGGGTAATTCCTCGAGAAATTGATTTGATGGTAAGTTTGGATAGTAGTTTACAAAGAATTGAGAGGGTGGATGCTACTAGCGCTTTGACTTCTGTGGGGGATATTAAGGCGATTAATTTGGGAGATGCTTACGGAGATTGTATTTTAGGGAAGTTAACTTCTAATGGTAGTTATGGTTTATTTTCTCAGGCGGGGGTATTGTTACCTAATACCATGGCAAAAATTCCTAATGAGGCGGTTTCAACGGCGGTTAAAAGGTTAAGTAATCCTTTGAGGAATAAGTTGGCTCAAAAGTTAGTTAATTTGACTCTCAATGGTAATGCTTCTCGTTTACCTGTTCGGGTAGCGGTGGAATATTCTCAGAATAAACAGAATTATATTAGTTATCAAAAAACTTCTTATAGTTTACCGTTAGAGAATCAAAAATCTAATATAAAAGCTACTCCTAATATTATCCAACAAAAGCAATTAATTAATATTTCTGCTGGTTCTTCTTTTTCTATTTCTATTCATAATGAAAATGACTATGATCTTTACTATATCATAATTGGTTTTAACTCTTCGGGAAGGGCGATCGCCTATTTCTCCACGGAAAATGTCATGGTAAATGCCCAAGAAACTTTTGTAATTCCTAATGAAAAAAGTTCAATAAAATTAATAGATAATGGAAATCAAGGCATTGGAGAATTAATTATCATTTGCTCTCAATCTCCTTTTAATAATACTTTTAATGAACTATATAAAAACAGTAAAAATAGTTTAGAAGAAGAATCAGTAATTGTCCTTGAAAATCCTGTGGCTGTTGCCCAATCCATTCTTTTAGATTTACACGAAGGCAGTGGCATTACTGCCGATTTAGTACCTAATTTATCGGATGTTTATGCCTTTGATTTGAGTAACTGGGTAAGTTTTAACTTCGTTTATGAAATTGACAGTTAAAGAGTTCATAACAAAAAAGTTTTAGGACTAAAAAGGTAAATCTTCATCATCTTCTATATCTAACGGAGGGCGATTAATAACTTTTATTTCTGGGGCTGGAATAATAAAAAGTGGTGGTTCAACATCATCAATAATTTCACCGTTGACACTTTTAGCAAATTTTTCGGCAACTTGTTTTAGTTGGGCAGGAGATACCACCCTAACCATGTCACTATCTGCAACCACTGGCTGAGGTGTTAGGTTTATAACTTCTTCTTTTTCCTCTACCGATGGCGTTTTAATGGGAGGAGGAGGACTATATTCTACGATTTTTTCTACGGCAGGGGGTGGAGAGTTATCAGAGGATTTTTTTTTAGTTTCTTTTTCTTCCACCTGAAATACCAAATTAATGGATTTGCCTAAAACTTGACTGAAGGCTTTTTCCATGGCGGGTTGATGTTGTTTACTTAGTTTGAGGAAGATTTCTTTAATCACACCGATGGTAATTACAGTGCTTTGATAGTCGATGATACTACATTGTTGTAGGAGAAAACTTTTTGTCATCACGCTCTCAATGGTAACGGCTACTTTTTCTTTTAACTCCTCTAGGGAAGTAAATTCAAGGTTAGAGGTAATGGGGGGAGTTGGCGTTTCTGGGGGTGATGGTTGTTGGGGTTGAATAGTTGAGGGTTGAGATTCATTGGCTACTGGGGGAGTAGGAGAAACCTTTTTTTGAGCGGTAGGGGTAGGGGATGAAGGTGCAATAGGGGTTGGAGTAACTACGGCATTAGTTGTGGTAACTACTCTATTGGCGGAGGGAAGAAGATTAAGGAGGGTAATTTCTAGCCAGAGGCGAGGTTGGGTAGTATTTTTGATTTGAAATTCGCTATCTTTTAATTTTTTTTGCCCTTGAAGGATGGTTTCAATATGCCAATGTTGGGCAGTTTGACATAGTTTTTGCCATGTTTCTTCGGTGACGGTGACTAAGTCCGATCGCCCCGGGGCAGTTTTTGCTATCAATAGGCTAAGATAGAAGTTAGCGAGGTTTTGTAGCAGTATTAAAGGTTCTCTACCCCTATCCAAGAGTTTGCGACATTGTACGATTGCTGTTTCTGAATTATCCGAGGCGATCGCATTTAACAACTCCAATAAATCTTGCTCAGATACCGAACCCACCAAATCCCATACCTTTTGGGTGGTAATAGTACCCGATAACAAACTTAGTTGATCCAACAAACTCTCCGCATCCCTCATCCCTCCATTGGAAAGTTGTGCCACCAAACTCAATGCTCCAGAATCGATGTCTATGGACTCCTCCGTGGCGATATACCGCAAGTGTTTGACCATGGCATCAAGGGGGATACGACGATAATCAAACCGCTGACAACGGCTGATAATGGTGGGTAAAACCCTTTGGGGGTCTGTGGTTGCTAAGACAAAAATTACCCTACTCGGTGGCTCTTCTAAGGTTTTTAAGAGGGCATTAAATGCCGCCGTACTGAGCATATGGCATTCGTCGATTACATACACCTTATAACGACACTGCACGGGGGCAAACTGTACCCGCTCAATAATTTCTCTGATGTTGTCAACCCCCGTATTACTAGCCGCATCAATTTCAATGACATCAAGGGCCGAACCGTTGGTAATACTCACACAGGCTTCACACTTTCCGCAGGGAGTAGGGGTAGGTTTATCGGTAGCCATACAGTTTAATGATTTGGCTAAAATACGGGCGCTGGAGGTTTTTCCTGTACCCCTAGGACCACAAAATAGATAGGCAGGGGCTATTCTCCCTGATGTGAGGGCGTTACTCAGAGTCTGGGCGATCGCATCTTGTCCTGCTAATTGGGCAAAGGTTTGGGGACGATATTTGTGGTGTAAAGGCTCGTAAGTCACAGCAATTATTATCTATGGGGAAAATGGTGAAATGGAGAAGAGGGATTATATTTAAGGGCTACTCAATCAAGTTTAATGGTCTATTATTTTTATGTCTATGGTTTTATCCATTGTCTCGTCCATTGTCAATTGTTATCAGTTATTATTAAATATCAATAGAATAAGGGTTTTCGTTCTCAAAGGTAATGATTAACAAAATATGGCGTTGGGGTGCAAAAAAGGAAGAATTAGCACAGGATTATGACCAAGAAGAAGGGCAAGATTCCTCCCAAGAAAAAGGGTTTACCGATGATAAAACTTTGGAGTACCTTTTTAATCAATTATTAGAAGGGGTTGCCAAGGGATGGACGGAAAACCGCATCGAGAAATTTTTTCAAAATTTAGAACCAAAAAAAATCACCGTTGATAATTGGTTGATATGGTTACAAAAATATGGCGAAAGTTTAGTAAACTCTTTTGCCCCCCATTACACGATCGCATCAAGGATGGTAATTTTGGGAGAAAAAACTTCTTCTCTACCATTTTATCGTCCCGTGGGAGATTTAGCCCATGAGTTTGGCAATGAAATTTTGGCGAGAAAAGATGGTATTCAACTAGAGCCTATCAACGGGGATGGTGATGAGGATGAGTCTTCGGAAGCTAGTAGTTTGGCCGATTTATTAAAACTCCTTCAGGATGATGAAAATTTTGCCAGGAAAACTGCCCGTAAGTTAGGCCTGAAAAATCATGAGCCGGGAGCTATTATTGAAAAGCTAGTTAAGGCTAGTAGTTCTAGTAGGGAAATTCTTTTGGAGGTGGAATCCATTGTTATGGATGAAGAGGAGGAGGAAGAATTAGTTGATGTGCAGTGGGTTGAGCATTGGTTTAATGTGGGTTTGGAAAAGGCACAAAATGCAGATTTGGAAGGGGCGATCGCCTCTTGGGATAAAATCATAGAATTAGAGCCTAATTTGGGACAGGTGTGGCACAATCGAGGTTGCGCCCTTGCTTATCTGGAAAGGTATGCGGAGGCTATTGAATCTTTCGACCACGCCCTTGATATAAATGTCAATGACTTGGAATCGTGGAATAGTCGAGGTAATGCTCTTTATAATTTGCAACAGTATCCCGAAGCCCTCATGAGTTGGGAAAGGGCGATCGGTATTCAACCCAATTATTTTATGGCATGGTACAATAAGGGCCGTGTTTTGGAAATTCTTGATCGCTACGCTGAAGCCCTAGAATGTTATCAACAAGTAAGTGCGATCGCCCCTGACTTTGAAGAAGTAAAACCCCGCCTCCAAAACCTAAGAGAAATCAATGGCTAATCCCCTCCATATCACCGCCATCCTCGCCATGAGTGCCGATGGCAAAATTAGTACCGACAGCGAAAAACCAGCTCGATTTAGTAGCCCCCAAGACTTACAACACCTAGAAGAACAAATATCCCTCTGTGATGCCATAATTTTTGGAGCAAATACCCTCAGAGCCTATGGAACCACCCTAACCATCAAAAAACCCCATCTCCTCGCCCAGAGAGAAGCTAGAAAGCAACATCCCCAACCCATCAACATTGTATGTTCTTCATCAGGGCAACTAGAACACCATTATCGTTTTTTTGAACAACCCATTAAACGCATTTTATTAACTACAAAAGAAGGTAAAATAAACTGGCTAAATAGTATTAATCATACTGATAAAAAAATACTCTTTAATGATTACATAATAACAAAAAATAATCAGTGGAAAATAGAATGGAAAGATACCTTCAACTACCTACAAAACATTAATATTAACCGTATAGGAATTTTGGGGGGAGGAGAACTAATTGCCTCCATCCTTGCCGAAAACCTCCTCGATGATCTTTGGTTAACCCTTTGCCCCGTAATCTTAGGAGGGAAAAAAGCCCCTACTCCAGTGGCAGGAATTCATCTAAAATCACCTGTTCCCTTAAAATTAAAAGACATTAAACAAATAGGAGAAGAACTTTTTTTACACTATCAAATTAAAAAAATTAACGATCAGCCATAACCCCTTCTCTTTGTTTTAATTTCGTAATTTCTTGCTCCAAAGATTCAATTCTATCAATCAAACTTCTGATTACCGTTGCCTCAGAATCAGGTAAATTCCCATGCTCCAAAGGATTTACCTTCGCCCCAGAACGATAAACAATTCTTCCCGGAATACCCACCACAGTACACTCCGAAGGCACATCACGCAACACCACCGAACCAGCACCGATACGAACATTATTACCGATGGACAAATTACCCAACACCTTTGCCCCAGCACCCACCACCACATTTTCCCCGAGGGTAGGGTGACGTTTACCTGTATCCTTCCCTGTACCCCCCAGAGTTACGCCCTGATAAATTAGACAGTAATCCCCTAGAATGGCTGTTTCGCCGATGACAACCCCCATACCATGGTCAATAAATACACCATTGCCTAATTGTGCCCCTGGATGGATTTCAATACCTGTAAAAAATCTACCCAAGTGAGATAAAAAACGAGGGATAAAGGGAATACCAATGCGATATAACCGATGGGAAAGACGATGTAGAATAACCGCTTGTAAGCCAGGGTAGCACAATAATACCTCTAACCAGTTACGGGCGGCAGGATCTCGCTCAAAGATAATTTTGAAATCAGAAATGATTGATGATAGCACTTTATATATATTGGGTAAAAATTTCTACTAGGTTTATTATCTCTCAGGTTGAAGTCATCGGATGGAACGGTTTACCGAAACTTAAAAGGGAGATTGATTTGTTTGAGCAGGTCTATTGGATGGAATATTTACCCCCCCCTGATTGGGATTCACATTAACCCCCTGAGGAGTAGGAACCCAAGTATTAGCATTTCCATTAATATTATTACCTACATTGTAATTATTCTGAAGCGAAGGGGATTGATACATTTGCCCCCCTGAACTGGGGATGTTACTTTGGGGATTTTGGGAGCGATAAATATTGCTACTGGGGTTGTAGTTGCTCATGACATTGCCTACGGCCTGATTTAGAGGACTAGGGGTAACAGGAATCTGGGAAGACTGTCTTTGTTGATTTAATTCGGGGCTTAGTAGTCCTTGGTTGATTGCTCCACTGCTGTCGCCCCCTGAAGGCCTTACTTGGGGAGAAATACGAGGTAGCGACAAAACTTGATCGTATAGACGAGTTTGGTTATTTGTGTTGCGATCGCCACCTTCAATGGTATTCCTAGAGCCTAATATATCAAATTCTTTAATGTCTAGTTCCGATGTATCCTCATTATTGGGAGAGTTTTGAGGAGATGTTGATGGATTCTCATTAGGATTTTGTGATGTGGTTTCTGAAGTACCATTACCGTTAGCAGAATTTTCAACCCCGTTATTATTTTCTTCTAGTTCAACGGTTGCTCCTGTACTCGATGGGGGGGAGGCTTCTCGGCTACTTTGTCTAAATTGATCGTTGATTACGATTAATTGCCAAGCTACAATTCCGATGACCCCTAATCCTACGACCGCAGACAAGAATAATGGGTTTAGAAAAGTACCCATTCTTGATTTTAGATAGTCAGGGGAGTTTTTTCGAGAGGGAGATGCCATAATGAAAATACCAAATGATTGTCGGCACCTTTATTATATCATCATCTTTTGGACATGGAGTTTAACGAAATATCAATACAAAATTTTCACCCCTGCAACGTAAAAAAGTTAAGCGGTGGTGCTTTATTTGATATTTATGTAAAGAAGCCAACTTCCTAGGGTCAAACCGATAATATTACCCAACCATGCTCCCATAAAGGGGTTAAGAATCCCTGATATTGCTAAGGATTCTCCCATGAATGAAATAATGTAGTAGGCTAAAATTATGGCGATACAGATCCCAAAACTTTTGGCCTTTCCTGTATTTTGGGGGCGAATGCCTAGGGCAGAACCCATCATGGCGAAAACGATGCAGACAAAGGGTAAGGCAATTTTACTTTGAATTTTTACGGCTAGTTTACGGGCTTCATTTTGATTTCCCTCTAGTTTGGCTGTTTCTAGGTAACTTTGGGCTTGACTGATGCTCATTTCGTTATAACTTAGAGGACGATTGGCAAAATCTAGGGGCGCTCGGGGAAGGGCTAGTTGTTGATGTTGGAAGCGGACTACATTCCTGGAACTACCATCCGTTGCGATCGCATATATGGTGCCATTAAAAAAGTCCCAAATATTTTCACGAATATTCCATTGGGCTGTTTCAGCGGTTAAAACTTGATTTACTCCCTCCCTCGAAAAGTCGAGAATGGTAAGGTATTTCATTTGATTACCGTTAAATTCTTCGGCATAGAAAAGTCGAGCCAAACCATAATTCACTGAGCCATCATTGCTGACAATGTCTGCATATTCAGGATACAAAATATTTCTTTGGCTCAAGTTGGGTTGCACTTGATTGAGGGCTTGTTGCAAAGTAACAGCTGCTTGTCTGTTGGTGGAAGGGGTTACCACATCATTAATAAAAAATGTAATTCCCGTAATAGAAAGACTAAATATCAAGGCAGGGATGACTAACCTAAACAGATTAATGCCCACACTTCTAAGGGCGATAATTTCACTGTCGCTAGAGAGACGACTGTAAGCCACCAGGGTAGCCAGAAGCAATGACATGGGAAAAGCAAGAACGATAAACTCTGGTACTCTGAGCAAAAAAATCTGAGCCGCTACTCCCACAAATAATCCTGATTCGGTAACTCGACGAATTAATTCAAATAATGTACCGATAGATAGTCCTAGGGCGGTAAATAAACCAATACCAAACAGGAATGGTATGATTATTTCTCCTAAAACATATTTATCCATCAGAGATATATGGAATTTTAGCGGTTGAGTTGTTTTTTTTTCTTCCATCAGAGTTAGATTTTAAAGTTATCTCCTAGGTAATATTGTCGCACAAGGGAATTTTTATAAAGTTCTTCGGCGGTGCCTGAAGCCAAAATTTGCCCTTCTCGCATGATATACGATCGCCCCGTAATGGCAAGGGTTTCTCTAACATTGTGATCCGTAATTAAAATGCCCATACCTCTATTTTTCAGACCTTCGATCATTGTTTGAATTTCTGACACAGCGATGGGGTCAACCCCCGCAAAAGGCTCATCTAATAACAAAAATTTAGGTCCATCCCTACCTACTGCCAAGGCTCTGGCCAATTCTGTGCGTCTTCTTTCTCCCCCTGATACCTGAGAACCTTTGGTATTAACTACTTTTTCGAGGCGAAAATCTTCGATGAGTTGTTTTAGTCTGATGTGACGGTTACGGGAGGATAGGTTGGTTTGTTCGAGGACTAATTCAATGTTTTCTCTGACGGTGAGGTTTCGGAAAATACTGGGTTGTTGGGTAAGATAACCGATACCGAGTTTGGCTCGTTGGTTGATTTGGAGGGGGGTAATGTCTTGCTCATCTAGGGTTACTTGCCCTTGGTTAGGCATGATTAGCCCTGTGGTGATATAAAATGTGGTGGTTTTCCCTGCTCCGTTGGGCCCTAGTAGGCCGACTATTTCTCCTTGTTTTACCTTAAGGTTAACTCGATTGACGATCGCTCTTTTGCCGTAGGATTTATGGATGTTTTTTAATGTTAACTGCATTGAATTTGTTTTGACAAAAACCAGTCTATGGGTCTATATTTAGGGGCTATTTTCTTCAATGAGATAAACCGATTCCACTTGCCTTTGATTTTGGGGAGTAGCGATAAATCTTCCTTCATCAATCAAATAAGTCATGGTTTCGGCTCTCATGCTGTTGCCGTCTTGGATTACTTGAACGTTACCGTTTAATACTAGCCTTCTTTCTTGGCTAAAAAATTGGGCTTGGGCGGAGGTTGCCTGAATATTACGGGATGGAAATTCGATATACACATTGCCCCTAGCGGTGATGATGCCTGTTTCTGAGTTGGCTTCTTGTACATCAGACCTTACGGTGATGGGTTGTCTGCTGGTTTGGGCTTGGGCTTGGGGATAATTTTTTTCGAGGTTGGGGCTAATGGTGGTTATGAGGGTGCTAATAATGGCGGTGGTAATGAGCAGTGGATAGTATTTTTTTGGGCGGGGAATTATGTTTTTCATGGCGATCGCACTTTAGCTATTTAATAAAAGATAATACCATTGATTAGATTTTGGAAAGAACAAATATGTTCCCTTGATTACCTCTACTGATGCGTAAATCATGGTCAAGGTAAGTTATTTCTAACCAGCCGTTGGCATTGGTCATATTTTCTAAGGCTCGGTTAATTTTGATGTCGAGGGGAAAGATATTTTTTTTGTTACTAACTTGGGTGATGATGTCTTGGGGTGATAAATACTTAAGCCAATTTTTGAGGGTAACTATGGTGCGCTCGAACTTTACACCAGCTTTTTTTTCTGATTCTACTTTTAAACTAGCAATTACCACCATGACACTATCGAGAAGGGGTAGCCCTTTGATTTCCACAATGTTATAAATTTTTTTGGTGGAAGTATGAATTGATTGATAAATATTTTCTATTTCTACCAACGGAATATTATTTAATCCCAAAAGACTCTTACTAGAGGTGTACAGTAGTTGCCAATCTCCGTCGAGAAGTTCTTTTTTTTCCATGGGGCGAGGATTGGGGTTGGTGTCTTCTAATTCTTCTATGGCACTGAGAATCTCTACTTTATCACTGTCAGACCTATTTTTTTTACTGTTATAACGGGCGATCGCCCCTAACAAATTAGTTTTCGCATTCATGAATAATCTGGTAAAATATATGTTCTCGACGAAATTTATATGGCTCGTAATATTAGTTTATGAAAAATCCTGCACTGCGTAAAGAAAAGCGCTACGAACCAGCGCCTGTAATTCCTTTAAAACAGGAAGGCTCAATCTTAGAGTGGTTAGAAAGCAATAATAAAATTATGTACCGGGAGGAAAAAGAAGAAAAAGTCAACATCCTACCAGTATCCGAAGACGAAGAAATCTCCGAACTCATCGAAGACGATGATGATGACGATGATGATTATGAAGAGCAAGATTCCGATGTAGATGATGATCTACTTTAATCTTTATCAAATCAAGGGTATAGGGCATTAACCCTAACCCAAAAAAAACATCATTCCTCCGCCCTCACTTCCTCTTCCTTTAGGGGAGTTATACGGTTGATTAACTGAATTAGTTGATCTCCTTTTTCCAAAGAAGAATCTTCCATAAATCGTATTTCAGGGGTATGACGTAAATTTATTTTTTGCCCCAAACTACGCCTAACAAAAGAAGTACAGGCCTTTAAACCTTCCATGGTTTCTTTCTTTGCCTCTGCAGTACCATAAATACTCACAAAAACCTTAGCGTGTTGTAAGTCTCCTGACACCTCTACATGGGTAATACTCACCATTCCAGCACCCACACGATCATCTTTTATCTCATTGATGAGCATTTGACTTACTTCTCTTTTAATCAGAGATGAAACTTTTTCGATACGACGACTATTAGCCATTTTTTTATTGTTTAAAATTTTTTAATATACAAGTTTTTGTGTTAGGTGACACTAAGTCCTAACATTGCTTCTAGGGTAAAATAAAGGAAAGAAAAAATACCGATTAATACCCCAAAAATAGCAATTCCTGTCACAGGATTTTTAAATAAAGGCTTTATTTGTTCCCATAAAAAAATAAATATTCCTAAAATTAAGCTCACCATATAGCGAGGATAACGCAATACATTTTCCCAAAAACCATCCATAATTTAATTATCTCTGACTTATTTAATATTTTATTTAATTTATTTTAGGCACTAAATACTATATCTAATTTACTATATTTAATTAATAAAGGCGTTTGGCTTTTGTTTCTTGTGCCTTTTACCTTTACCCAAAAACCTTTATCACATCCGAATTACCATATCTAGTCTAACACTGATTCCCCTTTTCACATTATGGGTTTAAGGGGTGGAAGTAACGTTTTTATTAAGAATCTTAATAATATGTTGGTCATGTAATGGTTTAATCAAGACATCACAAAAACCCACGGATTTATAGTCTTCAGGCTCTATTTTACTCAAATCATCAGTAATTAAGACGATGGGTATTTGTTGAAAAGCAGTGGTTTTTTTGAATTTACTAATCAAATCATAGGCATTTACAGATGATATTTCCTTATCCACAAAAATTACTTGAGGATTGTTTTGTTGGGCAAATGCGATCGCCAAATCACCTCTACTAAAAGAATTAAACTGATAATCCAGACCTGTTACCGTAGTTTTAACATCTTTTACCACTTGCTCTTGCTCCGTGATACATAAAGCTTTAATATTATTCCCATGAATAGAAGAAGGCTTAAACTTAACCAACCAAGGCAAAGGAATATCCTCAGTAAGAGTTAATTCAATTAATCCTAACTGAAAATAAGGAATCATCATTCTCGTCATCGAAACAATGTCTTGATTTAGCTGAATGTGTAAATCTCGTAAAGTATTTTTGCCATTAAATAACTTCTTCATAATTTGATAAGTTTGGGGAGAAGTACGCCGATTTAACTCTCCATGATGACGAATTATCGGGGCTTTATTAGGAGATCTATCTGCTAATTTTGCCCCTAGCCATCTTTGCCAATCTTGCCAAACTTCTACGATAATAGGCTCAGTATCGATAAAAACTAAGGGCGAAGAAGGATTTTTATCTTCAACAATATCAAAATTTACCTCCATTGCTCTTGTTAAATCAAACAAAATTTCCTGGATAATACCACGAATAATTTTATTAGTAACAGAGGGATTTAAAATTTTTTCATCTATTAATAAAGAAAATAAATTATATTCCCAATTATGAATAAATTGTTTATTGTTAAAGATTTTAGGATCAAAAGTATCTAATACGTGTAGAACTTCAGGAGCGTATTTTAGGACGTTTCTACGCCAACGACGACATGGATGTATTCCCCCTGTAGCATAAGAAATTCTACCCAAATACATGAAAAATACCCATTGAGTACCGTTTTTGGCAGTAAAAATAAGTTTCCCCGTAAACTGAGGAACTTTTAAGGTTTTAAATAAGTGTGCTTGTCGGGTGCCGACAAATTGAGGAATTGCGACTTTAAAAGACTCATTAATATCCGACATTGTTATTGGAATAAAAGATTAGTAAAAATATTTACGTGGTTTTGTTTAAGTTATTAGACGCTTTGCAGTAATAATAAAAATTGTATTTCTATTTTTAACAGATTGATGATTAACTCTATTAATATTCTACCAAGATATTTGAGATATTTTTAATCAATCATCCATCATGAGTGCAAATCTCCCCATGGCTTCGTATCAAAGCCGCAAAATATCTCATTCCGTAACCATTTGAAGGCTACAACAATCCAGAAAAAATATACAAAGAAAAGGTGGTTTATCTCAAGAAGGGATTGCAACTTTTTATGGTGATGACAATTTTCAAGGTATGGCTAGTAAAGAAAAGATGGAATAAGATGTGCCATTATTAACTAAGTCTAATACTATTTTGATGAAAACAACGTTATCAATATTTACTTTTTGCTGTATATCGGAACTTTTTGGCACAAAAATCAGTCGTTTCTTGAGATTAAGAATTAATAAAAAAAAAGATCTTACATAACTTTTGTTATCTATAATTATATAGTTGATAATAACCACGGAAAGAAGATGAACAATAATAAATTGCCATATAGTCTTGCATTAATGGCGTCTTTAATGGTGGCAGAAAATAGCCAAGCGGCACAAAAGCCCGAAGTTGAAGATAACTCACATGACTCTATTCCTCATAATTTATTTGCTTCGAGATGTCCCGAAAGAATACCCACAAGAAGCGGTGATACCACTTTTTCTGTCCATGATTATCCTCAAAGATATTATCAAGTGACTACCTCCGCAGGAGACTTAAGATTGAGGGCAAATCCGGGGGGAAGAATTGTCGGCTCAATTCCTAGCGGTTGGCAAGTTTATGTGGCTAAGTTTGATTCCTCTGGGCGATGGGCTTATGTCAGAGACAGATATTCCCCATATTATGATACTCAATATGGTTGGGCGAGCGCCCCTAATTTTCGCTCTGATGGTTGGGTAAGTGTTGATTATTTGCAATATTTAGGACAATTTTGTAATAAACCTTTAATGTTATCATTAGCACCAAATAATAAGGTTTTGGACATGACAAAAGATTCTTTTTCTAATGATATTGCCTTAAGTTTAGAAGCAGAAATTTTAGATAAATTAAATCAAAAATAAATTTAAAGTGTCTAGTTTATCTCAAAAAATAAAGGAACTTTTAAGGATAGCTAAAAATGTTCCTTTTTACACTCAAAGATTAAATTCTGTGGCTATTACTGATCATTTTTTGGATAATTGTAGCGATGCTGAATTATTCTCGGCTTTTTATAATATTCCCCCAATCTTAAAACAAGACATCAGAAAAGCCCCCTCTCAATTATTGGCAACTACCCAAAATATTGTCTATCGTGGTGCTACCAGTGGCACCACTGAGGAGGCTTTTGTTTTTTTTCGGGATGATTTATGGAATCAGAAAAGATTAGCCAGTCTAAATAAATTTTTAGCATGGTGGGGTATTGACAAACAAGGGGCGATCGCAAATGTTAACAGCCGTCTATTTCCTCTTCGTCATCAAGATTATGCCATTATCGGGGGTATTGATAACCATTTTTTACGGTGGCTAAATTTTATTACGCAAAAACCCATTGTGTTGCGGGGTTATCCTAGTCGGTTGTGTGAAGTAGGGTTAATAGCCCACCATCGGATAAATTTTGATGAGGTTAAGGCCATAATATGCACAGGAGAGCCTTTATTTGACCATCAAAAACAACTTTTACGGGATATATTTGAGTGTCCTATCATCATAGAATATGGGAGTCAAGAATGTGGGGTATATGGTTTTACTTGCCCTGTGTGTGGAAATCTTCACATTGATGAAGGGCGGTGTTTGATAGAAGAAAAAGACAATCGATTGTTAGTGACTGATTTATATAGTTATACGATGCCGATGATTAGGTACTATAACGGCGATTTGGTAACTTTAGAACATAATAGTTCTTGTCCCCATGGCAAAATAAATTTAACTATTTTGGGGCGAGATAGTGATAATTTTGGGCATGGTAAATCTATGTACCCTATGGAAGGTGTTGATTATTATCGCTCTATTTCCACAAGGGATGATAAAAAATTAGTGGGTTATCTTCAGAAGGCTAATTCAGGGAAAGTTGATCAATTTTTTGCTCAGGAGGTGAAGCATATATTTCCTGATAATTCTCCATTATTTATTCAAAAGTTTACATCTCCTTTGAATATGTATAAGGCTACCAATCCCCCTATGCAGGATGAATATTTAGCGGAGTTTACTCCTCTAAATATAGTTAATTATTCTCAACTATTTCTTGATGTGGTTAAGGGCGATCGATGGATATATTATAATATTCCTAGCGTTATTTTGGAACAGTCTGAGCGATTATTAAATAATCATAATTATTGCCTAGATGAACAAGTTAAACTAGATAAACTTTATTTACTTGTAATGGTTTTAGCTAATAAAGAAAGTGTAATTCATACTCAGTTAAATAATCTTTTTCATAAATATAATAACATTAATCAACTATCTTTAATATATATAGATTTATGGGCGATCGCACTTTTTACTAATAATCAAGAATTACTGAGTTTATTACCAAAGAGAAATCTTTCTTTTAAAATAAAAATAGATAGTTATGATTATCAACTACAGTTAAAATTAGTTTCTCTAGGAATTCAAAAAATAAGAACACAAAAAGACTCTTATTTAATTAATAAACTAGATCCTTTATTACCTCTATTTATTTCCGATTTAGATTTTTGTCCGAAGTATGGGATTGATTGTTTACCTTCTATTATTAGCCATTGGGCAAAGATATTAAACTGTTACTCTGGTAGTGAGAATCAAGATAATTTACCTCCAGAGTTAAAACTAAGAGAAGATTATTTACTAGGTAAACAAAATGTTAATATAACTTTTAATGGGTTATCTGATGCAACTATTTTAGAGTTAAAAGAACTATTAATTCAGATTGTATTTTTTGACACTCCTATTGATGCTGATTTATTTTTAGATACCATTAAAGCTAGACAAAATCAGGATACAAAGAAAGAGATAACCAAAAGTATTGCTTTTATTCCTTTTATGAATTATTTTGCTCATTTATTTTTCCAACAAGGAAAAATAGAAAAAGCCTATCAATGTTTATTAATGTCTGAAAATATTTCTTCTACTAATAATAATTTTGACACGGTGAGTCGTTTATATAATTTTAAGCAAAAAGTATTTTAATGTATGTTATTTTATCTTATTGAATTTTATAACGATAATCATGTTTCTGTTAATAAGATTAATGACAGTAATCTCAATTTAATCAAAGTACCAGAAAATATAGATAATAATAGTTGGATTTTAAGTTATGCCGATAATCTATCCTCAAATTTGACCTTGGAAGATAATTTAATTGACTTTATTCAAAAAAAAGTTATTGATAACTATAATATTTTCCGTAATAGAGACTTTTGTTGGTTAATTTGGCAAAACTTTAGCTTCCCCGAGCTTACAGCACAAGAATTATCAAGTGATAGTATAAGTTGGATAGGAAAAGTTGACTTTATTCAAAAAATATCACAAGAAGATAACAGTATTTTAGGTAATAATTATCAACTGTTAAACTACTTTATTAACAATAAGATATTATGTCACACTAAATTAATAAAAAGTCAAAAACTCGATTTAATAGGAAATTATCAGGACAATATTTTGCCTAAAAAAATAATGGCAATTATTCCCCATCACAATTGTAATCAGTGGTTAGATTATTGTTTATTTAGCTTAATAAATCAAAGTTATAAGTTAACAGATATAGTAGTAATAGATGACAAATCAACAGACGCACCTATAAATATTTGTTCAAATTATCCTGAAGTAACCTTACTCAAAAGTAATAAAAAAGTAGGTCCTTATCAAATAATTCAATCGGTAATTAACGACAGTAATTATGATTATTATCTGTTTCAAGATGCTGATGATTGGTCTATGGTCGATCGCCTCAGGATTAGTATAGAATTAATGGATAAAATGGGGGCGGATATGGTAGGCACTCAAGAATATCGTGTGGATGATATTAACCATACTGTTAATCCTGTGGCTTATCCTTTGAATGTGAATCGAGCACTACAAAAAAAACCAGGACATCCCTTATTGCATCCCACTTCTTTGATTAAACGTTCAGCTTTTTTAGGGGTAAATGGCTTTGCCAATGCCCTTTTATATGGTGCTGACACAGAGTTTTTGCTGAGATCTCACTTTCACCTTAAGATATATAATAGCCCTGAATTTGGCTATTTTAGAAGGAAAAGAAACAACTCCTTAACCACTTCTCCCATCACAGGATTAGGCACTTCTCACCGAGAAAAATTATTACACACCCTAAAGGCGATCGCCTATAATAACTATGACATGATGAAACAGGGTAAAATTCCCTCCACCATTCCCCTTGTGAGTAAACCCTGTGAAACATTCGAGAAAATAATGAAGCAAACTGAGAATATGATGATGAAAAAATGAACTTTGTTTAAGATTTTACGTCATTTTATGCAATCATTTCTTAGAAAAATTTGATGAAATTCATAACTAATATTAAAAACTTTTTTAGCAGATTTTTATTAACTATATTTATTCTTATTATTTTTTCGGAATTAGTAACAGCTTCAGATATTACTAATAGATTGCCAACTCCCCATACTTTTCCCTTGCCCCCTTCCCTAGCTTCCCTTAATATAGACATAAAAGAAGACTATTTTGATAACCTTGAACCTCATTTAGTAGGACATTTGATTTGGTCAGAATTTCCCGTTAAGGTGTATATTGCCCCCCCTGAAAATAATCTTTCTGAATCAGCTTATCAAAGATACCAACAATGGGAAAAAGCTGCCCAAAGTGCGATCGCATCTTGGCACCCTTATATACCTTTACAAATAGTCGAAACAGAAGTTGGTGCAGATATTCTCATTCGTCGTCAACGGCCCCAAATTAGAGAAAAATTTAACCCCGAAACAGGGCTTTTTGACTTGCCCAGAATTACCTCTGCCACTGCCACCGTCCAATTTTATGCCACCGAAACCCAACCAGCAAAATTAAAACATCAAATGATAATCGAAGTTAGCCCCCATCAAACCTTTGACTACTGGGTTAATAATATCACTCATGAATTAGGACACGCCCTGGGAATTTGGGGACATAGCCCCCACCAAGGCGATATGATGTATCATGCCCAAACTCGCAATATCCCCACCATATCCCCCAGAGATTTAAACACCCTCGTCAAAGTATATCAACAACCCACCAGATTAGGAGGTGCTTTTCCTCCATCATCATCTGTCACGAGATAATTTTAAAGGTATTGCCTAATCGTGGTATCAAACATAATTGAATAATGCTAGAAATTAAGACATTAAAATATTATCACTATTCCCTGTTCACCATTCACTGTTCCCTGCCTAAATAACCATGAAAAAGAAGAAAACCCCAAGGATTCCCATTCCTTCAGAAGTGAGAAAATATATTTATCAAAGGGATAACTATCGCTGTCAAAGTTGTGGCAAACAAAGCCAAGAAAGCACCTTAAATATTGATCATATAATACCCCTTGCCAAAGGAGGAAGTAATGATATGAGTAATTTACAAACCCTTTGTGCTAATTGTAATCAAAAAAAACGAGATAAATTAGATCATCGTTTTCGTCGTCATTACTCATAATTTGGCTTTTTTATTGTATGGTCTATTTGGTATCTAGTAGGATATTGAGAAAAACAAATTGATAAGTAGAAGAATGGCTTACTCTAGTAGTTTAAGTGATTAAGAATAGGAAATAATTAAACCTCTGTTATCAAAAAAGAAAAGAACGTCCCCACTAAAATGGTCTCAAAGACAAATTTGGGATAGTATTTTTTATCAACTCAAAAATATCTGTTATTGGTATAATTTACCAAATAATTTATCTCCTTATTTTACCGTTTATTGGGATTATAAAAACTAGAAAAAAGAAGAAATCTTTGAAATAGTGATGTGTGAACTTCACAAGTAATTAACAGAAAAAGTAAAAAAAATTAACTTGGACTCAATGTTTGCTACTCTTAAAAAGACTCACTGCTTCTTAGTATATTATATGGGTTCTACAGGGTGATTATCACCCCACTGAGTTTATAAATTAAGATGATTAATTGTTTTTTTGCTAATATTTAAAACTAAAAGAGCCAATAAAAAAGGCAATTATAAATATAAAAGGATTAACATTTTGTTGAACTAAAGATGTAACGGCAGGTCCTGGACAGTAACCAGAAATTCCCCAACCAATGCCGAAAATTGCGGCTCCTAAAACTAGAAATAAGTCTATATCATTGCGAGTAGGTAGATAAAATTTCTCGGCAAAGATAGGTTTTCTCATGGGTAAAACAAATCGGAAAGTAATAGCTGTGACTCCTACGGCACCACCTAAAACAAATATTAGGGTAGGATCCCAATTTCCTGTGACATCTAAAAAGCCGATGACTCGAGTGCGATCTACCATCTGAGATATACCTAGTCCTAAACCAAATAATAAGCCACTTATTAAGGATATTAAGTTAAATTTATTGTTCATTTTTTATTTTGTTTATTAATATTTTTGATTTTTATTTATTTACTAAATTAATCTACAATAACTTGAAATAAATTACTTTTTTTAAAAAGGGATAATATATCTTGTCTTGTAAAAAGTTAAGTAATTAAATTAGTAATAAAAACTGTGACCATGGCAGTTATTAAAAATGTGATGACTGCCACCAATGAACGAGCGGAGAATCTTCCTAATCCACAGACTCCGTGACCACTGGTACATCCGTTGCCCATTCTTGTGCCAAAGCCCACTAATAAGCCACCGACCATCATAATTAATGGCTTAGCATCGGGTATGGGGGTAGATGGAAGAAAGGGTAAAAAATATTCGTAGATTAGCCCTCCTAACAACATTCCCCCCAAAAAGTACCAGCGCCAATATTCTTTTGACTTCCAATCCACTGCTCCGTTCAACATTCCGCTAATCCCTGCAATACGTCCATCAAAGGCTAGTAAAATGGTGGCACTAATGCCGATGAGGATTCCTCCTCCTAAGCCTGTAATCCAGTTAAATTCGACCATATCTAATAATGTTACTTTACTACTTGATTATATAGTGTTTTAAACCTTAAATAAATATCTCCGACCATCTATAAACCTATCAAAAACAAGTCTAAGGGCGATCGGAGATACTTTGTGTTTTATTAAATTTTGAATTTTAGTTCAAAAATATGACAAGAAGCCGTGATTTAGAATAAGCCTAGGGTTAAAGACTCATCAATGGGGAATACAGATCCAGCACCTAACCAAAGGGTAACTAAAGTACCAAATAGGAATACAGTCATCGCAATGGGACGACGGAAGGGGTTTTGGAATTTGTTTACGCTTTCGATGAAAGGTACTAACATGAGTCCTAAAGGAATAGCTGCTTGACAGGCAATCCCTAAAAGTTTGTTAGGTAGTACACGCAAGATTTGGAATACGGGGTATAAATACCACTCAGGTAAGATTTCCAAGGGCGTTGCGAAAGGATCTGCGGGTTCGCCAATCATAGCGGGGTCTAAGATAGATAAACCAACGATCAAGCCTAATGCTCCTAAGATACAAATAGGGAACATATAGAGAATGTCGTTAGGCCATGCGACTTCACCGTAATAGTTATGACCCATATTTTGAGCTAGTTTAGCTCTGAGTTTGGGATCATTAAGATCAGGTTTTTTGATTAATTGAGAATTGGGGTTAGACATGATTAAAGTTTGTCTCCTCTATGGTAGGAAATAGTGGAAATTGATACGGGATAACTCCCATTGTATCTTGTATTATATCTGAGAGTTTTGTAAAAGTTATTGAATACTAAAAAGACGATTAACTGTGAGCTAATCGCCGTTTTTCGTTACTCATGATTTACAAAGGTCCGGAGATACCTTGTTTACGGATTAGGAGGAAGTGCAATAACATGAACACTGCCATTAACCAAGGTAGTACGAAAGTATGGATGGTGTAGAAACGGGTTAAGGTTGCTTGACCTACACTTGCTCCACCTCTGAGAAGTTCTACCATTTGATCTCCTACAACGGGAATTGCTGCGGGTACACCAGATACGATTTTAACTGCCCAGTAACCTACTTGGTCCCAAGGTAAGGAGTAGCCAGTTACACCGAAGGATACGGTGATTACAGCCATGGTAACACCCACGATCCAGGTTAACTCACGGGGTCTTTTAAAACCACCAGTCAGGTAAACACGGAATACGTGGAGGATTAACATTAATACCATCATACTGGCAGACCAACGATGGACGGAGCGAATTAACCAACCAAAGTTTACTTCGTTCATGATAAATTGAACGGAACTAAAGGCTTCAGCGACGGTGGGTTTGTAATAGAAAGTCATGGCAAACCCGGTGGCGAATTGGATGAGGAAGCAGGTAAGGGTGATTCCGCCTAGGCAATAGAAGATATTGACATGGGGAGGAACGTACTTACTACTAATGTCATCGGAAATCGCTTCTACTTCGAGGCGATCGTTAAACCATTTATAAACGGAAGAATCGGTTACTTGTTTTGTAAACATTAATAAGCCGTCAATAATGTAATAATATTATGGATAATTAGAGCTATTGTTTATTAACAACTCTTTATAAAATGTAACATAGCTTTAAGCCTTATTGCTACTAGGCTGAGAAAAATATGTCTTTTCTTTAACCTTTAGCTTTGTTTTCTGAGAATAGACTACCATGACACTGACTTTTTTGTTTTTGGGAAAAGTCATGGTAGTTTTTAGCTAGTGTAAATCTTGTAAAAATATATTCTGCAGAAAAGTTAATGAGAATGTTTAGGATAGGCTGGTTTTTGATACTCACCCCCTTTTAGCCTACCTAAATTTATATATACAATTTTTATTGTTGTCGTCTAGTGCCTTTTTTGGCTGTATTTAACGGAAACGTTTTTTGCGACGAGCAACTGCTTTACGTTTTTTCTTTTCGATGGGGGTTTCAAAGTGACGCAGACGTTTGATGTCGGCAAAAATTCCTGCTTTGGAAACTTGTCTTTTAAAACGACGTAATGCGGATTCGATATTTTCGTTTTGTCCCACAACCACTTGGGTCATGTAATGTCCTCCTTTTTATTTACTAAATGTTTACGTGATTATTGATTATTTTAACATAGCAAGTGGTGTCGTTGATGTCGGTATGCCGACAAGTTTGATGTACCATACAACACCACTCCAAGTATATTCTATGCTTTACGAGAGTAATACTCAATTACGAGTAGTTCGTTGATGTTTAATGCTACCCATTCACGTTCGATGACACCGTTGACTTTACCAACATAGGTGTTTTTATCGAATTCGAGGTGACTAGGAAGGTTAGCAAGTCCGGGGTTAGCAAGGTTACCTTCTACAATTTTACGAGATTTATCACGATCTCTGACGGCGATTACATCTCCGGGGCGACACTGATAACTGGAAATGTCCACCACTCTACCGTTAACGTTGATGTGTCCGTGGTTTACTAATTGACGGGCGGCGGGAATAGTGGGCGCCATACCGAGACGGAATACGGTGTTATCAAGGCGCATTTCTAATAATTGTAATAATACTTGTCCGGTGGAACCACCTACACGACGAGCTTTTTTAACATAACGAACTAATTGTTTTTCGTTTACACCGTAGTTGTAACGAAGTTTTTGTTTTTCTTCTAAACGAATGGCGTATTCGGAGCGTTTACGGCGACTTTGGCCGTGTTGTCCGGGGGGATATTGACGACGTGCGTTTTTACGTGTTAGCCCGGGTAAGTCTCCTAGGCGACGTGTTACCCTCAAGCGAGGTCCTGTATATCGAGACATAATTCTAGTTAAGTTTTCTTTATTTTTACGAGTTTTGACCCAAACATATTATTCTACACTAATTTATTGTTTTTAACTTTATTGTGGGTTATTTATTTTTATTTTTAGCTTTGAGCTTGGTCTTTCTTGTTGGAGAGGGGGAGAAGAAATTGATAATGGGTAGTGAATGGTGGATAATGTTAGGGGTTAATTAAGGGAAAAAAAGGTGGAAGCAGAGGGTTTATTGGATTTAGCGAAAAGCTGTGGTGTTGATGATGTGGAGGTGTATGAAGTGCGATCGCACTCTAAGCCCATTTCTTTTGAGGCGAACAAACTTAAGCAGATAGAAAGCTCTCAGGGCGGGGGTATGGCTTTACGACTATGGCGCAATGGTTGCCCCGGATTGGCGGTTGCCTACGGCGATTTTGATGGGGATGATTTGATTGATAAGGCTTTGGCTATCTCTGCTCTCAATGAGCCTGAAACCCCATCACTTAATGGTCAAAATCGTTTAATTTATCCTGCTTCTGAGGTTAAGGCGGATATAAATATTTTAATGGAAGAAGGACGCAGGGCGATCGCCCTTTTACGGGAAGCACAACCCGAAATCCTCTGTAGCCTTAATTTGGAATGGGAAACCGAAACTACCACTATCATCAACTCCCGTGGTTTGCATTGCCAATATACCGACACCAGTTTAAGTGCCTCGGTGGGGGTGGAATGGGTAAGGGAAGATGACTTCCTCGCTATCTATGACGGTGTTTATGACAATCAAAAGCTAGATTTGAGCAAAATAATCAAAAGTATTCTCCAACGGCTAGAATGGGCAAAAAATCAGGGAACAATTGAATCTCGCCCTTTGCCCGTGTTGTTTACCCCCAATGCCGTTACCAGTCTTTGGGAAACAGTCAGTGATGCCCTAGATGGTAAGCGCATCGTTGATAAATCTTCCCCTTGGTATGATTGCCACGGCAAAAAAGTTATTTCCTCCGCCATTTCCACTGCTCAAAATCCCCATTTACAACCTTACTATTGCCCCTTTGATGACGAAGGCAGTGTGACTCAAAGTTACAAACTAATTGATGGGGGCAAGATAGCCAACTTCTACTGCGACAAAAAAAACTCTGAAAAATTGGGCATCAAAAACACGGGCAACGGCTTCCGCCCCAGTTTGGGTAGTTATCCCACCCCTAGCCTCGTTAATTTCGTAGTGGATGGTGGCAATACGCCCTTTGATAAATTGGTGGAAAGTATGGACTATGGTTTGATTGTGGATCAATTTTTGGGTAACGATGCAGATATTTCAGGGGATTTTTCCCTTAATGTGGATTTGGGTTATGTAGTAGAAAAGGGAGAGGTAATTGGTAGGGTAAAAGATACGATGATTTCTGGTAATATTTATCAGCTTTTAGAGCGAGTGAAAGATTTAGGTAACGATAATATGTGGAGTGGTTCTTGTTATACTCCTTCTATGGTGATTGATGGGGTATCGGTGACAAATTGACAATACACCATTAACCATAGAAAATTAAGACATATTAAGATTTTTCCGTTGATGATTAACTCTTACCGTTAGTTATCAATTATCCATTGTCAATTATCAATTATTCACACCTGTTTTCAGTGACAATTCTTGTAACTTCTTCCCTAGAAAATATTATCACACCAAATGCGATCGCCCTTGGCAATTTTGATGGACTTCATCGAGGACATCAGAGGGTGATAAATTCAATATTTAAAATTAATAATCCAGACATCTATCCTACCCTTGTTACCTTTACTCCCCATCCCCAAGAGTATTTTACAGGGAAGAAAAAACAACTTTTAACTCCCATTCCTGAGAAGGCGAAATTATTAGAAAAAATGGGGGTAAAACAATTAATATTATTACCTTTTGATCGAGAATTAGCTACTCTTTCAGCGAGGGCATTTGTTAAGGATATTTTGGTAGAAAAAATAAACGCAAAATATATCAGTATTGGTTCAGATTTTCGTTTCGGCTATCAACGGCAAGGGGATGCCCATAAGTTACAGGAATTAACGGCAGAAAATAATATTTATGTCAATATTACCGCTGAGGAAAAAATTGATATTAATGATAGTTTTACGAGGATTAGTAGTTCAGATATTAGAAGGGCTTTAGGGGAAGGAAATTTATCTTTAGCACAAGGAATGTTAGGACGAAAATATACTCTCAAAGGAAAGGTTGTAAAAGGGCAACAATTAGGAAGAAAAATTGGTTTTCCTACGGCAAATTTAGATATAGATAAACAAAAGTTTCTCCCAAAAAAAGGAGTTTATAAAGTTATAGTAAACCAAAATAATATCTATGATAACCAATTATTAGGAGTAATGAATATAGGCGATCGCCCTACAGTTGATGGCACAAAAACCACCGTGGAAGTTCACATTTTGAATTGGGAAGGGGATTTATATAATAAAGTTTTAGAAGTAGAATTATTGAAGTTTTTGCGACCAGAAAGAAAGTTTAACTCCCTTGATGAATTGAAGGCACAAATTGCGAGCGATTGTGAGCTATCATTTAGTAATGGGGAGTAACATAATTTTTAATACTTAATGATAGATATTATTATGAGAATTTCCTTTGGTTTTTTTATAATCTCACTGTTATCTATTCCCGCAGCTTATTTTTTCAAGAATTGGTTAATTAAAAAACTATCAATTAATAAACAATATTATCTATCCACTGATAGTGATAATTACATTCCCATTAATGCTTCTCATCATCAGCTGATGGATAATTGTAACGTTGAAACTATGTCAACAAATGATTATTGTGGAGGCGATGGCGATTTAAGTGATTATGTAAATATAGATTTGGGAGGTATTGATATAGATTTTGGTGGTGGGGGTGATTTTTAATTAGATTTTGGGCATTGCTGATTTTAGACACGAAACACTATTGAATTATATCAAGTCCCCTTGACCACTTACAAATTAGCAATATCAATATCTTAGTTCAATTTATTGAACGAATTACCGTTAGCCGTGTAATTCATTACACGGTCGGGTAACTGTGAAGATACAATCTATTTATAACGAATTATCCAAACTTAATATTATAGTCACTTTACTTAAGTATGAACCAATCAAGGGTAAAATAATGGATGAAGTAATTATTTTTATATTTAAGTATAATGCCCCATGATATAGAATTAAGACAAAAAGTAATTGACTATGTAGAAAATAGAGGTAACGTAACAAAAGCATCGAGAATATTTGGAATATCAAGAGCATCAATATATAGATGGTTGAATAGAAAAGATTTAAGACCAACAGTGGTCAAAACTCGTCAAAGAAAATTAGATAAATCAGCACTATATGAAGATGTAGTGAAAAATCCAGATGATAAATTAATAGATAGAGCGAAAAAATTTGGAGTAACAATGTCAGCAATATCTCATGCATTCAAAAAAATGAACATAACAAGAAAAAAAAACAGTTACGTTATAGAGAAAGAAATAGAAAACAAAGAATAGAATACTTACAAAAATTAAGAGAATTAGTCAAAAAATACGGAAGTAAGAGTATGGTATTTATTGATGAGTCAGGATTTGAGGAAATAAGTACTTGCATTTATGGGTGGTCAAAAAAAGGAAAAAAAATTTATGATGAGAAACAAGGAAAACGAGGAAAAAGAGAAAATTTAGTAGCAGGAAGAAGAAAGAAAGAAAAAGATTTTATTGCTCCAATGATCTTTACAGGAAGTTTAAATGCAGAAAGTGTTGAATCATGGCTAAAAATGTATTTATTACCATCACTAAAACAATTTTCAATACTAATAATGGATAATGCACCAATCCACCGAAAAAATATGATAAAAGAATTAGTAGAAGAAGCAGGTCATCTAGTAATGTTTTTACCAACTTATTCACCAGATTTAAATGATATTGAACACGATTTTAGTGCTTTAAAAAGAGCAAAAATGTATAGCAATAGTACAATAACTTTATATGAAATAATTTATAATTATTGTACTAGCTAAATGTCTCAGTCTTATTTTGATTGACTATAAGTGTTGCCTGATTTGTTCAGCTATATCCATTGCCATAATTGCGTTTCATTTTTACTATCTTTTTATTTTGCCACTTTCCATTTTTTCTTACTATTAATTAATTTCATAACTCCTTATAATCAAAAGATTACATATACTACAATTTACTTTTCTTAATTTTGAGTCATCTTTTATTTTAAAGTAACAAATAATCGGGCGATCGCATATAGAGAAAGACTTTTAGAGTTTAGCAATTTCAAAGATTATCGGAGACTGACAAAAGAGGGATAAGAGCAAAAAGTCTTTGTTTAAGCGAATCGGATGACCATTTTGATTGCTTTTCATCAAAACAGTTATCGTAATTTCAAACATTTTTATCTCAATCATGTTCAGCAATATTGGAGATCAGCTTTTCCCAAACTTCCCAGTTATAACCGATTTATTGAATGGATACCATCAACCCTAATGCCTCTTTGTGTATATCTCAAACATTGTTTTGGTCGTTGTACAGGTATTAGTTTTATTGATTCAACCAAAATTCAAGTTTGTCATAATCGACGCATTTCAAGGCATAAAGTTTTTCAAGATTTAGCCGCGCGAGGAAAAACCTCCGTGGATTGGTTTTATGGTTTTAAACTTCATTTAGTTGTCAATGAATTGGGGGAAATTCTCAATATGAGTTTAACCCCGGGTAATGTAGATAACCGAAAACCCGTTACTGAACTCCTAGAAACACTTTGGGGTAAAGTATTTGGAGATCGAGGTTATGTCTCGGCTAAACTAGCCACAGAGTTACTTGAAGAATATGGCATTGAATTTTTTGCTAAACCTAAGCGTAATATGAAAAACAAACTCATGAAACTCCATGACAAGTTACTTTCTCGTAAGAGGTCTATTGTGGAAAATGTTTATGATCAACTCAAAAATATTTCACAAATAGAACATTCTCGTCATCGCTCACCTGTCAATTTTTGTGCCAACCTTCTTTGTGGATTAATTGCATACTGTCATAAACCCAAGAAACCTACGCTTCATTTAGACTGGCTTTTACCTCAATCTGCTTAACCCGAACTCAGGTTAGTTATGTTAAACCTCATAATATCGATACTACAAAATTTATTTTCTTCTCAGAAAACTTTAGATTTATTTTATATTTTTTATTAAAATTTTTGTTAGAATCGGCGTACATTTTTACAGAATATAGTAGTTTTAAATAACGTATAATCATCAAAATTACCATGGGTATTATGATACACTCATTTACCCAATACATTTTGTCGTTTTCATATAAACACTTAAAAAATTTCTTCACAATAAAAAAGACCACGTAAAAAAATAAAAAGAGAAAATTATTAAACATAAAATCAGCTCTATATTCTGAGTAATAAATAATTATTTTCCAATTTATCGGAGGGGTTTATTATGACTTCTATGGCTGACATAAACAATCAATTTGTTTCTATCGAATTCAAAAAGATCGAGACTAACTACCATAAGAATAAATTTCTAGTTCAATGTTTTAACACCATGCAAATGGCGGCGTGTGAAAGTTATATTAATGGATTAGAGATACCTGATTTTTTAGTCAAGTCAAATTTAGATACAATTATTCCTATTTGTTATCGAGAGTATCCTTTTTTATTAATCCCCTATGAATGGTTATTAAAAGAGAGCGAATACTTAGCTGAAAAATCCCATGAATTGATGGAAACTCAATATAACTTACCCAAAGAATTATTTAAAGTTATGCTAGGGGAAAGTCAATTAATGTATCCCAAATACACCATGGCATTATGGCAAAAAGGAGCAACAAATCTGGAACAAGCACAAACAGATATGTTGGATGATCTTATTACTAAAGCTCAAATAAAAGACGGAGATCATATCTTAGATATTGGATGTGGTTTTGGCAGTGCTTTACATTATATTCTTTCAAAATTTCCTAACTGCCAAGTAACAGGATTAAATCTAAGTAAAGAACATTGTCAGTATATTCGTAATAAAATAAAAGATGATCAAAGTTATTTTAGTTCGGATTGTTTTACCTTAATTGAAGGTGATTTTAATACCATTAATTTTGAACAAAAATTTGATAAAATTATTAGCTTAGGAGTGTTTGAACATATAGGAAACCTAACTAATAGTTTTAAAAAAGTATCATCTTTACTTACAGATAAAGGTCAATTTTTACTACATATTATTGCCATTAAACTTCCCCATAGTATCTCGAGTGTCTTTCTTGAAAAGTATATTTTTCCACGCTTTAGAGTGTGGGGTTATGAAAATGTACCGTTATATAATCAAGACCTTAAAACCGTTGATAAATGGTTTATGAATGGCTCAAATTATTCTAAAACATTAGTAACATGGTTGCGTAACTTTGATAATAACCAAGAATATCTTAAAACCCTTAACTATGACATGGATTATAGTCGTTTTCGCAGAATGTGGCGGTTATATTTGATATGGTGTATTGCTTATTTTGATGCTTGTAATGGGGAAGTTTTGGGTAATGGGCAGTATTTGATGACTAAAGCCTAATCGAGCTACAACAAAATCATCATAACTTTTTTTCTTAGTAATTTTTCTACTGTTTTATTTACCAAATTAATTCCAAATTTAAGGTAAAGTTTATTAAAATATATTCTCCTAACAAATTACTAGGATTATCTAATATTTCAGTATTTTGATTCTCTCGATAAATTTCTACTTGTCTATCTTTCCGATTAATTAACCATCCTAATTTTGCTCCATTTTCCATATATTCTTTCATCTTCTCTTGGGTAGTTTTTAAGCTATCACTAGGAGACATTAATTCGATGACAAAGTCAGGGCAAATATGGGCAAACTTTTCTTTTTCTGTATCGGGAATTGATTGCCATTTTTTAAGGGAAATCCAAGAAGCATCGGGAGATCTAATGGCGCCATTTGGTAATATAAAACCAGCGGAAGAATCAAAAACTATGCCTGAATTTTCTTGATTATTCCATAACCACAACTGAGCAATAATTCCAGCATTTCTATTACTGCTAATATCTCCTACGGGAGTCATAATAACTAAATCTCCTTGATTATTTTTTTCAAATCTAATATTACGGTTATTGAGGCATAGTTGATAAAATTGGTCATCGCTAATATTTAATGATTGACAGTCAATGGTTAGGGTTGTCATGGCTATTAATCTATGTTTTTAATAAGTTTATTTTAGAAAAATTTTTATTAGACTTTTTTTTCCCTCATCTTTTATTTCTTTTTTAGAGAAAAAGAGGATCATTTTTCACTTTTTATCTAGGAGTGTCATATTTGACCATGGGAAAATAATATTAGTTCTATAATAATTCTATGGTAAGTATTTTACAGGGTAGAACTTATGGTTACTCTCATTGGTAATAAAACTGTCAGTTTAGAGGAGTTTCTACAACTGCCTGAGACTAAACCTGCACAGGAATTTTTTGATCATAAAATTATTAGTAAACCGATGCCTCAAGGAAAACATAGTATTATTCAAGTTGAATTGGCTACAGCTATTAATTCAATTCTTAAGCCTAAAAAAATTGGTTTTGCTTTTCCTGAGTTGAGGTGTACTTTTGGGGGTAAATCTATTGTGCCTAATATTGTGGTGTTGACTTATGATCATATTCCATGGGATGATAATGGGGATATTGGGAATGTGGTGAGTATCGCCCCTGATTGGATGATTGAGATACTTTCCCCTGAACAAAGTCAGAGTTTGATTATCAAGAAAATATTGCGTTGCCTTGAAGATGGATGTCAGTTAGCATGGATAATTGATCCTGAACATAAGACTATTTTTGCTTACTATCCTCAGAAAGTGAAGGCTTTTGATGTGGATGATGATGTTTTACCTGTGCCAGATTTTGCTTTAGATTTGAGGTTAACGGTAGGGGATATTTTTAGTTGGTTGAATTTCTAAGATTAAACGAGGGGAAGGAAAATGGCAGAGCTTAAAATTCCCAAAATTAAACCGACTACTACCTGAAAAGGGGTGTGCCCCAGTAATTCTTTGAGTCTTTCTTCGTTAAAATCTTCGTTGTTAATCATTCCTTCCATGATTTGGTTTAATACCTTTGCTTGTTTTCCTGCGGCTTGACGCACTCCTGCGGCATCATACATGACGATTCCTGCAAAAATAGAGGCGATCGCAAATTCGGACGATGACCACCCCAAAGTTTGTCCTACACCCGTGGCTAAAGACCCTACAAGGGCAGAGTGAGCGCTAGGCATACCCCCTGTACTAACGATATAGCGAAAGCTAAATTTGCGGTTATGGACGGTATCTACCGTAACTTTGATGATTTGGGAAAGAATACAGGCTAAAAGAGGAATTACAATTAACTTGTTACCTAGAACTTCATTCATTATCTGCATTGTTTATACCCTCTTAATTTTTTCTATTAACAATAAACTCTGCCAAAGCTTTTAATGGTTGGGCTTTTTCTCCATATACCGCCAACTGTGCGATCGCACTTTCCACCAACTCATCAGCCTTAGCCTTAGACTCCTCTAAGCCCCATAACTTGGGATAAGTAGCCTTGTCAGCAGAAATATCCTTTCCCGCCGTCTTACCCAACTCCTCACTAGTGGCAGTTACATCTAAAATATCATCAATAATTTGAAACGCTAAACCGATATTTTTTGCATAGATAGAAAGCCGCTCTAAATCCTCTTGGTTTGCCCCTGCCAAAATCGCCCCAGAAGTTACACAGGCTTCTAATAAAGCCCCCGTTTTGTGAATATGGATAAAACTAAGCATCTCCGCCGTCACATCAGTCTTACCCTCGCACTCCAAATCCATCACCTGCCCCCCAACTAAACCTTGGGCGCCCACCGCCCTAGTTAAAACCTTAATCACCTCCAACACATTCTCAGGAGGTACCCCCTTAGTTTTCCTCGCCACATACTCAAAAGCATAGGTTAACAATCCATCCCCTGCCAAAACCGCAATATCTTCCCCATACACCTTATGATTAGTCAACTTACCCCGACGATAATCATCATTATCCATCGCGGGTAAATCATCATGGATTAAAGACATAGTATGAATCATTTCCAAAGCACAAGCAGAAGGAATCGCAATATCATCATTACCCCCCATCAACTCACAAGTAGCCAAACACAAAATAGGGCGCAATCTCTTGCCCCCTGCCAACAAAGAATAACGCATCGATTCATAAATCTTTTCAGGCTTACCCATAGGCAAAGACTCATCCAAAGACTTTTCCACCAACTTTTGTTTCTCTTTCAAATAGCTTTGTAAATCAAACACAGAATTTTACTTTCCTCTACTTGCCTTTATTTCTAATCTTTTGGAATATAATCTCTTAGTAGATATACCAGATATTATTATCAATCATCATTGACCATTAGGCAATAAAAAATAGAGCATAAAAATTTAATTATCAACTATCCATTATCCATTATCCATTATCCATTATTTAGCCCTTGCCACCGCTGCCAAAATCGTCTTTTTCACAGACTCAAACTGTTTTTTCAAAATAATTTTACTCCCTTCGGGTTGTCCTTCACCCTGCCAAGAAGAAGCCTTAAGCAGAAAATTTTGTAGTTGTTTCAACTTCTCAGAAGCGACATTAACAGTTAACTTTTGTTTATAACCAGAAGGATGTCCTAACTCAAAAAGTAAAATATGGTACTTCTTCTGACTAATTAAATTAGTACTAATTTGAGCACCAATATCTGTTTTCAAATCCAAATAACAAGGCAACCATTTTGGCTCATAAGTCCGATTATAAAGCAAATTAACCCACAAAATCATCGGGTGGGGAGTAGCCTGAAACATAAAGTGGGTAAAACAAAAAGTTGATTTAGGTTGAAAATGTAGCACCTCATCAGACTCCAACATACTCCATAAACTAGAAAAAGCACCCTCTTGGGCTTCCACCAAATTCGGAAAAACAATCTTTTTCTGGGGTTTATTCTGCGGCCAAAAACTTTGACGATAAACCGTATTGATAGGAAGAAGTGCTGAAGATGCTTCTTTACTTGTTTGATTCATTCCCCCATCGCTATTATATTCCCTGTCTAAAGGGATAATTACCTTCAAAATTTCCCTTATATTTTGAGGGCGACGGGCAGGGGATTTATGTAAACAACTCATAATCAAGTCATCTAAATCCTTGGGTAACTCCAAATAAGTAGGTAATTTTTTGGGGGGAAATTCATTATGGGCTTTGTACCACGACTGAAAATTATGAGCTTCTGCCTTAATGGGGGTTTGTTGGGTTAACATCTGATACATCAATACCCCTAAACTATAAATATCAGAAGTTGCCTTCAATTCATCCTCCGCCATTTGTTCAGGAGAGCAATATTCAGGAGTACCCATAAAGGATTTTTGGGTTAAAGATTCATCAGGATTATGAATTTGGGCAATGCCAAAGTCAAGAATTTTGACAAAATGACCTCCTTTTTCATCCTTGGCTAAAAATATATTACTCGGTTTAATATCTCGGTGAATAATGGGGGCTAACTCATTGTTGACTAAAATACCATTATGGGCGCACTCTAATCCCAAGCATATTTGACGGGTAAGGGATAGAAATTTGGGGAAAGAAAGGGGCTTTTTCTTAACCAGTTGATCTAAATCATAGCCTTCTAAATATTCCATCACATAAAATGGCACTTGACTATCATCAACGCCATAATCCTTTACCCTAACAATATGATCACTTTGTTCACCCAATAATGCACTTATTTTAGCCTCTTTCTGGAAGCGATCGCGCATTTTACTATCCAACAAAGCCTGAGAAAGAAATTTGATCGCCACCACCGTATCATTATTATTAATATCAAAAGCCTTATAAACCTGCCCCATGGCTCCCTTACCCACCAAATTACCGATTTTGTAGCGATTTGTTAGTAATTCTTGGGAGTCCTTATGTAAAGACTTGACTAAATCTGAGATAGGCTTAAACATTATGATACTGTACCTCTACCATGTTGAGTTGCCATAGGAATAAACCCTAAGCACCTTATTAAATATATTATAGAATTTAAACCGTTCGTTTTTTTGCCCTTGACCATAAAAAACCATTTACTTCCTTAAATAATGATTAATCCATCCGAAAATATCCCCCCCGAAGAAAGTAATCTTTTCCCCACAGAAAACCATACGCCCCCAGAATTATCTTCTACCCTAGAAAATGATTCTCCCCCAGAATTACCACTCCCCGAAGAAGTCACCGAAACCCCTCCCCTCAGTAGTCAAGAGCAAATTAAATTAAAACAAGAAGGGGATTTTGTCTATCTTTTTTTACCCCCCCACAAAACCAACCATAGCAATCAATGGATAAGGATGATAGAGGATTTCAAAACCCGATTGCAAAAAATGGATAAGTCATGGCTTCCTGAGACAAAAGCCCATTTAGATAGCGGTGATAAGTTGTTGGATACTAGACAAATTAGGGAGTTAGATGAAATTCTTGAACAAAATCAACTCAAACTCGATTTAGTCATTGCCCAACGTCGTCAAACTGCTGTGGCAGCGGCTAGTGCGGGTTATTCTGTTAAGCAAAATCCTTCTATTTCTCTTTTTGTTAAACCTAAAGAAAATCCTCAACAAAATTTAGCTGAACCTTTATATCTTAAAACTAATTTGCGATCGGGGGTGCAAATATCTCACCATAGCACGGTAATTATTCTTGGTGATGTCAATCCAGGTGCCACTATCATTGCGGGGGGAGATGTTTATGTGTGGGGTACTCTAAAAGGTATTGCCCACGCAGGGGCAAGGGGTAATCGAGAATGTTTAATTATGTCTTTAAAAATGAATCCAACTCAATTGAGAATTGCGGATTTGGTAGCTAGGGCGCCTGATAATACCCCCGATAGTGTGGCGGAGGTGGCTTACATTGGGGATGGGGGTATCAGAATTCGGGATGCGGATACTTTTCGTAAGTTAAATGTTTTTAGTACACAAAAACAACACTGGGTGAATAGTAGTCATGGGGAATTGAAATTCGAGCGCACTGAAAACCTAACCATTGAAAATTGATTTATATTGGAGGTAGAGGAAATATTTAATTATTTTGTGTCATGAATAATATTATTTTTCATTTAGCAATTCCCATGATTAATGGGGAGGATACTAAAAAATTTTATGGAGATATTTTAGGAGCGAAGTTAGGTAGAAATAATGACCATGCCATGATTTTTGATTTTTATGGACATCAGTTAGTCGCTCATACTAGCAAAGAAAATATTACTCCTCCTAGGGGGATTTATCCTCGTCATTTTGGTATCGTTTTTACGAAGGAATCTGATTGGGATGATTTGGTTTTTAACTGTGAAAATAAACAGGTTGAGTTTTATCAACCTCCTCGCATTCGTTTCTCTGGGGAATTAACTGAGCATAAAACTTTCTTTTTACAAGATCCTGCCCATAATATCCTAGAATTTAAGTTTTATCTTTATTATGAAGCTATTTTTGGGGCTACTGATGTTATGGCTATAGGCGATCGCTAATTAAATATAACCTTTAATGAACCTATATTTATCCATAAATAAAAAAACTCTTATTTTTGAGTTAAAGAATTAACATCCCATGACCAAAATTATCAATTTATGCTCATAAAAAATCATTGTTAATGTTAAAAAATAAAGATATGATTACTCTAGTCATTATCTATAGAAAATTATAAAGTTGATGGATATTAAATTGGTAAATATAGGTTTTGGGAATATTGTTTCTGGTAATAGAATTATTGCCATTGTTTCCCCAGAATCAGCCCCCATAAAAAGAATTATCAACGAAGCAAAAGATAAAGGTCAACTTATAGATGCTACCTACGGGAGAAGAACACGGGCTGTTATTATCACAGACTCTAACCATATCATACTATCTTCTATTCAACCCGAAACTGTGGCTCAAAGGTTTACTTCTCCGAAAGAATGAGGTAGTAGGTAAACACCAAAAAAAGTTGTACAGTAATAAATTATTGTCGTCGAAAATAAATACGTCGAAAATCTTTGTGGATGAAGCATTACTAATGATACTACCTTAAATCAGGTTTAACGATTCTTCAAAATTAATTAACAAATTAGATGTCGTTTTCCCTAGAAATAGCGAATTATATGTCGCCTTCCAATTAGGCGACTTTTTTGTTTGAAAAGTGGTCATTAACAAATTAGGGTCTGCTGAAAAAGTCTTAAACGTAATATTGCATTACAAGTGTTAATATGTCATTGACTTTATAGATAAGCAAATCTAAGACTTATGTCATAAAAACAAAAGTAAAACTTATCATATTGAGGGAATTTTAATTGTTTTTGCAAAAATAGACAAAAAATTTCCTTTAATATTTTTCTGATTATAGTCATTAAATTCATTACCAAAATAGCGATTGCCACTTTGTTTTCTGATGTTTCTCTTAATTTTGTTCTAATTAAATTTAACCCGTATCTTCTTTTTCCTTCTCCAAATTTTCCTTCTATTCTGCTTCTAATTTTTTCGTCTTCTCTTGCTTTATTTAATAGTCCCAAGTCTGTGGGATATTTTATGTCCGATGGGGTTACTGTGGCATCTAATATTAGTTTTCCTTTATTCTTTTCTTCTTTTTCTGAGTTTTTTTTTCTTCCTCTGTTACCAATGTTTCTTTTACTATTTGTCTATTTATTTTATCGATTATTTCTTTACTTATTCTTTTACGAAAATGCACTAACATTGACGGGTCAAATACTACTTTATTTTCGTAGCACTCTAACCCTATGTAGATATGGATTTTCTTTTATTTGCTCTACTGTTTCTCTATCACTTATCGTCAATATTTCTTAAATTCATAATGAACCCAATGCCACTCTAAATGATTTGGCTGGTGCTCCTATTTTTTCTTCAAAAATACTTGCATATTCTTCTTCATATTCTAACCATGGAATTATTTCACTCATTACTACCCAACGATTATTTTCATCTAGATGAAAATCTTCTTGGATTTTAAAATCCGATACTGAATAATGTATTTGATTTGTTCTAATGTACATGGTCAAACCGAAAAAACTTACTTTTTTCTTGATTTTAGCTCATTTTTTCGCTTTTTTCTGCTCACATAATCCTTCTAACTATTGCTCTATCTTGATTCTATTATTATTCAGCAGACCCTATTTATGTGTAAAGGTATTGGCAGAAAAGGACAAGAGGTAACTCATATCCTGTACAATATAGGTAGTACCACAATCATTAGGCATACCAAAGTCAAGGGCAATGCTAGTCCTTATGATTCTTCACTCCGAGAATATTGAAATAACCGCAAACTCAAACAGGGTAAAAACTACTGGGCAAAAGGTAGTAAATACTATCAAGTAGCCATTAACCAAAATTGGAAATGTCCTGTATGTGGTGAGAACTTATTTAACGGAGAACTATTAGAAACCTATCATATAGTACCTGTGATAAATGGTGGTGAAGATTTCACTGATAATCTTGTACATTTACACAAGTCTTGTCACAAACAGGTACATTCAAAATCCAAGTTTGAAGGCTTGAAGTAAGGCTTGAGCCGTGTGATGGGTAACTGTCACGCACGGTTCTTAGGGGAGGAGAGAGAGGTGACTCTTGAACCTTACCCGCTAATTAATGTTCTCTAAGGTGCGGAATATCTAAAACTCAATAACCATGGTGTATTCGCTAAAAATATTAATTATGGTGATATGTTATTGAATTAATTCCCAAGCTAGTTTGGCAGCACCAACCATTCCTGCATCATTACCTAATTTTGCAACCATTAATTTTAGTCCTTCCCTAGAACTAGGTAATACTCTTTTTTCAACTTCTTCCCAAGCTGATGGTAAAAAATATTCAGCACTAGCACTCACTCCCCCCCCAATCAAAATGGCTTCTGGGGTAAAGATGTAAATGTAGGTTGCCAAGCCAGTGCCTATTATCTTGCCATAATCTTCCCAAAATTTTAGGGCGCTAGGATCATTTTTTTTTGCTAATTCGCCCCATTCAGATGGTTTTTTGCCTGTATCACGATAAATGGCTGTAGCGGAGGCGTGTTGTTCAAAGGAGCCTGTGTTACCGCTATTACAAGGATGTCCATGGGGATTGAAGGTCACTAAACCTAATTCTCCCCCAGCACCATTATGTCCGATAAATAATTTGCCATGGAGAATGACAGCGCCCCCTACCCCCGTACCAATGGTTAATAAAATTAAATTTTGATAGTTTTTTCCTGCACCTAGCCATGCTTCTCCTAATCCTGCACAGTTAGCATCGTTACAAAGAATGGTTTTTAGTCCTGTTTTCTTTTCCAATTCATCGGCAAGGGGTACATCATGCCATCCACTTAGGTTGATGGCTACTTTGGCTATTCTACCTTTTACGTCTGTAGCCCCTGGCATTCCAATGCCCAAGGCAACAATGTTTTTATTTTGGTTGATTCTATTAACGGTAAGGGCGATCGCATTTATGACATCTTCAGGGGTAGCAGGTTGAGGAGTGGCAACACTAAAAGACTCTAAACAAGTACCATCCACCAGAAAACGTCCAAATTTAATGGCTGTGCCACCCAAATCCACTCCTATTACTTCTTTTTCTTTTACCATTTTTAAATACTTTTTTTATCCCTATTTATTTTACTATTTACTCAACCTCATGGGACTTTCTCACTAACCAATAACTGGCAGAGAGACAAATTATAGCTATCCCTAAAGCAATTAAATCAATTTTGTCATATTGTTTGGGATCAAAAATAATAATTTTTCTTGCCACCGCAATTAAGGCAGTAGTCAAAACTAACTCTAGTTGAAGTAT
The DNA here is from genome assembly GCA_002813895.1 of Cyanobacterium sp. HL-69. Classification (NCBI taxonomy): domain Bacteria; kingdom Bacillati; phylum Cyanobacteriota; class Cyanophyceae; order Chroococcales; family Geminocystaceae; genus Cyanobacterium; species Cyanobacterium sp. HL-69. Next base: position 2,584,820 of record CP024912.1, read on the forward strand.
GTGCTTTCTTAAATATACGGTAATATTTTCCAATAGTTCCAGGGCAATCAATATATTAAGAAATAGTCCGAATATTTCAAAAATTGTACTAGCAAAAAAGCCAAACTCTCCAGTGATAAATAAATATTTTGCTAAGACAAATATTAAATCTAATATCGAAATAAAAACAACAATTATAATTCCTAAAGAAAGAATTTTAGAAACAATATTTTCTGTAAGATGAACTATTTTTAAAAAGTTTTTATCTTTAAATGCTTCTTTTAAATAATTAATAAAACTATTCATATAAATTATATATATGTCTTAATATATTTTGAATTGAAAAATAACAATAAAATGGAAAAGACAATATATATTCCGTTGAACAAAATAATTCATTTTATTCTCCTTTCATTAGACTATTGAATATTTCGTAGATCAAAACTTTTTTAGTTGACATTTTCAACACACAAATATTAAAACACGTTCTTGCCATTCTGATGGTTGAGGAGATTTAAAAAAGTGTCCTTAGCAACTGTATGAACATAATTGCTACAATATTATTAAGTTTTGTAAACTCATCAGCAAAAAACCTTGAAGACTAAACCAATCGTAACTCAGTGGAACTGTTTAGATAATCTCTGGCAAGGGGGAGAAGAAGTAGTAAAAACAGGTTTACCCCATTCCCAATTAGCACCTCCTTGGCAAATACTATTATTAGGAGATGGCTCTCCCACAAGGCATTTGAGGTTATTAACCCAAGAGCCTACCCAAGTAGATGTGATTGATATGTCTTTGATTGGTATGGATAAAGATAATGCCCCTCAGGCCATAGAAAACGTCCCAGGACCTAGGTTAAGAAGACAAGTATGGCTCAAAACTGCTTCTGGGCAAAGGTTGGCTTATGCTTCTTCTTGGTGGAGTGCGGACAATGTGGATCATTATTTAGAGAATAGAGCCTTACCGATTTGGGAAAGTTTATCTAAATTGCACACAGAATTGTATCGGGATATTCAAGGTATTTATTACGGTAATTGTCCTTATTTAGAAGAAAGTTTTGGGGAAAAAGGACCTTTTTGGGGGCGACATTATCTTTTTTGGCACAACCGCAAACCTTTAACTCTTATTTATGAAGTTTTTTCCCCTTATTTATCTAAATATTTAGGAGAAATAAAGTACAAAAAATAATGTTTTCACCATGGCTTAATTCTCTATGAGATCCTCTGCAAACTGTTGTAATTTTTTGCTTAGTTGTGTCACAGAAATACGGGGAGACATACGGGGTATGGGGCGATCGCCCTTATCCGTAACCATCAATAATACAGGTATTTCGTATTTATAAACCTCAAACCATTGTTCATTGGTAGTAATATCTCTAATTTCAATAATTAAACTAAAATCATCAATTTCCCGTAATTTTTCCTCTAATCCTTCACAAAGGTGACAACCCTGTTTGCTATATAAAACTAACTTCATTATTTTTAAATACTAATTAATCCACAGTAAAAAAAGAGTGATAGCTACTAAATAAACCGAACAACTGAGTTTTTAAAGCATCTAAAAAACCTAAAAAATAAAATACTCCTCGACTAATAACTTTGGTCAAAGAACCATTTTTATTACAAGGAGGATTACCTAAAACATGACAATCAAATAACTTACCATAAAAACGTATTTGTTGGGATAAAGTCAAATTTTTTAAACCCATCAAAAAATGATTATGGTAAAAAGCAAACTGATAACTCAAAGACTTGGTTGTAATATCGTGACAGCCTCCAAGTTCCTCCCCTAAATGAACTAACTCTGCCAATGGATCGTACCAAATATCATAACCCGTACCGCGTAACCGTAAACAAAAATCCGACTCCTCTCTCACTGCACTACCCCGAAACCTTTCATCAAACCAGACATCATACTTGGTAAAAATATCTCGCCGAAAAGACATATTGCAACCCCTAGCAGTAATAATTTTTTGGGGTTTGATTAAATAAACAAAATCCAAATGATACCATGCCAACCCCGGATCACTTGCTTCGGGGTCTAAATGCTCTTTGAATGCCGTTGAATAGCCTTGCTCTCCTGTTTGAGCCGAAAACTGCTTCATACGGTCTAAAACCCTTCCAGCTACTGCACCTATCTTTTCATTATCTAAATAATTTTTGACATGGGAAGAAATATAATTTTCTGATAGCTGAACATCATCATCAATAAAAATTACGATGTCGCCTTTCGCCTTACTAACTCCATAATTTCTGGCTTTTGGTAAACTAGCCCAATCTACCCGATACCATTTTATTTTTCCTTGTGTATGATGATTGCTCAAAAAAGATTCAACTTCTTGATCATGATCCAGAGTTTGATCCACCACAAGCACTTCAAAAGAAGGATAATCTTGTTTAAGTACATCCCGAATACTATCCACCAGGGCTTGTTCTCGTTTATAAGTAGGAATAATCACAGAAACTAGAGGTTGATTCATGATGTCGCAGGGTGTCTTTTTTTGAGGGACTTAAATTTTTTTCTGGTTTTACGATTTTTAGTCAAGATAGTTTGAACTTCTTGATCCCGTTCTTGTTTATCTATCACTGTTAGTTTAATTAAAACTCCCGCAAATAACCAGTAGTAAACGGCCACAGGGTCAGTGTCAAGGGGGTACCAGTAGGGAAAATAACCAATAAATAGTAAAAACACCCAAAAGGCGCTCGCAAAACTTTTGAGAGTTGGATCTTTAATGGAACGATACTTTTTAAAAGTATATATTACTAAATGAGTAATAAATCCCAAAAAAGCGATTAAACCTAACATACCAAGTTCATAAATAATTTTGGGATGATAGGTTTCCAAAAATGCCACAGCGCCAAAAGCTCTAGCGGAATTAGTCGCTTTACCTAAACCTGATCCTAAAAGAATTCCGTCACCATTACTAATAGCCCATTGCCACTGTTTAATGATAAAGTCTTGAGGAGGGGAGGCATTCCAACGCCCGATCGCACTATCAATTCTGTCCGTGACGAATTCAGGGTTAGCCGTAATAAATATAAAACCAATAATGAAGAGAATTACGGCAATGGGAATAAAACGTTTAAGACGAAAAATTTGCCCCGTTAAAACTAACATTACAGCGATAAATATAGGTACAAGGAAAAGAGCGGCTCTTTGTCCTGACACTACCGCATTAATGAAAACTAAACCCATGCCCCCAAGTCCGATTAATTGCCAAAAACGGGAAGTTTCAAAAAAGGCAACACTAAAACAAATGGCACTATTGGCAATGAGAAACCAGCCCCAATGCCATGGAGAGACAAATGTTCCTGGTAGTCGTATTTGATTTTGCTCTGGGGTATATAGTAGTGAACCACCCACAAAGCATCTAGCATCTAAACTAGCTCGAAATAGACCAGCACCTTCGGTAAATTCGCTGGTTGCTTGACAACGCCCACTTTTTAGAAATTGGTATTGCACCAAGGCTAAAAGACAACAGATGATTGCTAAAACCGCTAATAATCGACCGAGTTTAAGTACGGTTTGTTTATCTTCGATGAGATGATAACCACAAAACATTAAGGGTATGTAGCCGATAAATATTTTTAAGCCCAAAATACCCTGCAAAAATGGTTGTCCTTCTTTACAAATGCGAGGGGGACTGACATTTTGTACCAAGTTACAAGCTGGGGCCAGAAGTTGAATACGAAGGTTTATGAAAACTAAAACCATCAGGCAGACTATGCTTAGTATCATCAAAGTAGGAAGCAAAGGCTTAGCGATGATAATGGGTTTCCTCTGCTTCCATGCCTGAAGTAGTAGGGCACATAGGGCGGGAATATAAAATACATCTTTAGCAATCTGAAAGATCAAGTTTCCTCCTGCAAAGACATATACTACTGTACCTCCGAAGGGCATATAAATCAGAAACACCCAAAGCGCTGATTTGGGAAACTGATAGGAAAGAATGAGTGCCATAACTCCTAGGGCGGCGGCCACTGCCATCTTTGGTGATAAAAGGAAAAATGAAGGTAGGGCTACTAATATTCCGAAGATAATGGCGATCGCCCATGAACTGACCAATTTTTGCTTTTTTTGCCTTTCCTGCCGCTTGAGAGCCATTTTTTCTTTACGACTGAGGGGAGCAGGGGTATTAGGGGGAGCATTGCTTACACCCCTTTTACGGTTGCGAAATTTTTGAGTTTTCGAGGCAGTCATAATGCTTTGGGGATGATGGACTGAAAAGAATCACCCATAAAACAAGCAATTCTTTTCTTTTCAATTATGCTAGATGTTGCTCGACTACCGCCACTAAATTATCAGTCCAATGGTTAACTAAATTATGATTTTGAGCTTCTACCATTACCCGAATTAAAGGCTCTGTACCTGATGCACGGACTAAAATACGACCTTGATTACCCATGGCTGACTCTGCCTTGGCGATCGCCTGACGCACAGGTTCACACTCCTCCCAGCGTAAACGTTTTTCCCTGTCTTCTACCCGTACATTTTTTAATAGTTGGGGATAGGGGGTAAAACTTTCTTTTACTAATTGGGTTAAACTAACACCCCTTTGACGGGTAAGGGAAGCAAGATGGAGGGCGGTTTGAATGCCATCTCCGGAATAGTGGTGATGATGACAGAGGATATGCCCTGATTGTTCTCCTCCTAACATGGCTCCTGTTTCCCACATGGTAGCCTGTACGTGTTGATCTCCTACGGGGGTGCGTACCAGTTTACCGCCTAACTTTTGCCATGCCAATTCAAAGCCGAGGTTTGCCATAACAGTACCCACTAAAAGGTTATTGGGTAGTTGCCCTTGCTCTTGTAAGTATTGTCCCCAAAGGTAAAGAATATAATCACCACAGATTTTGTTACCGTCAGAGTCCATGGCCATCACCCTATCGGCATCACCATCAAAGGCAAACCCCATGTCAGCATCATATTCTGTGATGGCTTGTTTTATTCTATCAAGGTGAGTGGAACCGCAGTTAACGTTAATGCGATCGCCATCTGCTTGATGATGAAGGGTAATCACTTCTGCTCCTAACTCGGTAAATACTTGAGGGGCAATTTCTACCGCTGCTCCCCATGCCAAGTCGAGGACAATGCGCATTCCTTGAAAGTTAATATCTGCGGGTAAAGATTGGGTTAAAAATCTTTGATAATTGGTGGCTAACCCATGATGATGGATATTTTTGCCATATTTATTACCATCTCCTCTTAAATTGTGGCTTTTGAGAAGGTTTTCAATGGCGATCGCCTTTTCACTATTCAATTTAGTACCATCTGCCCCAAAAAACTTAATACCGTTATCCTCTGGGGGGTTATGACTAGCAGAAATCATGATCCCCCCCACAGCACCCATGGTGCGCGTAAGATAAGAAACGCAAGGGGTAGGACACAAGCCGATATTCCACACCTCTAAACCCATAGAAGTTAAACCAGAGGCGATCGCCATGGCTAACATATCACTAGAATTACGAGAATCCTGACCGATAATCACCGTTTTAGAATCATTTTGCCCTTGATTCCAGACCCTTCCGGCGGCCATACCAACCCCTAAAGCCAACTCAGGAGTGAGTAAATCACCCGCCTTACCTCTGATACCATCAGTACCAAAGAGCTTATCAGGTAAAGCACTAACACCAAATCGCACCCCTGCATTATCGAGTACCTTGCCATTTTGAGCCAGATCAAAAGACATTACCATTTTCAATTTTCCTCACACAATTAATTAAATGAATAGCTATCAAAATTTATGTATAAAACCAAACCAATTAACGCATTTATTTAGTTTATGAACCACCAGCAGTTAATTAATACTATTGCCAAAAATATAATTTATCAGGAATATTTAAAAGTATTTAATTTCAATTACTATGATTCATCAATTTTCGGTTTAGTTAATCCATAAAATTTTAATTAAGTTTTGTTATATTGGTTATATCATAACCATGATTTTAAAGATCATTGCATGATAGACTAAAACGTTCAATAAATCAAATCCTCAGAACTTTTTCTTTTGACAGTTTTGGGTTTTCTATGTTATATTGAAAGGGTAAGGATAAATCGTTCATCTGTTGGTTACAGACGGAAGTAAGAAGAAAAAAATCTTCTGAAGGAACGCGCCTCGAATCTAAACTCAACAAATTAGAGGAGGCGACATTATGAACGCAAATAACACTTTTAAAAAAAACAATAATCTCAGTTCGGTTAGTCAACAAGCTCGTTTATTGATGAGGGGCGATCGCAAACGTACTCAAAATCGTCAAGCATCGATGTTAACAAGAATATCCGCCGAAGTAGGAGTTCAATAAAAAAATAGAGATAAGAGAACTTATCATAGTTTTCCCTCGATTCTCTGACAACTTAAAAAGGTGGGCATCACCCACCACATTTTAGTTCGTATAAATAAAATAAACACATCATCAAGAAGTAAAAAAAATGATTAATAAAAATACCGCTCAACAAGTAAAACAAGCCCATCGTAACACCCTATTGGAAACCCTAGAACATAGATTACAGGTAGCCAAAGCCAACGGAAAAAACGATTTAGTAAATCAACTAGAAGCCGAAAAACGCTACTACCTTAGCTAATAAAAAAACCTAATGTGTGAACAAAAACCCTGATGCTCTTAATCATAAAAGCAAAAGGGTTTTTTCTATGTAGATGATACATCAAATGTGTTTTAGATTACTGTTTACTCAAAAAGCAAACTATAGTGTTAGTAATAACCTACGAGGTTTGAGCCGAAATAGTAACTAGATTATAGACAGTTTATGAATGCAGAAGAAAAAGCCAGAGGTTTAGAAATAGCCACCAAAATCGCAGCCGTTGTCAACCTATTCAAACAACAATTTCCAGACGTAAAAACAGATCTCAAACCGTGGCATAATGATCCTGATACCATTAATTTAGTAGATCCCGACTCCATCGACATCGGTTTTCACTTCCCCGGCTGGAGTCGCAAGATTCAAAGTAGGAGTATTTTAGTACAAATTAGATTTCACTATGATGAAATTGATAAAACCCATAAATTAATTGGGGTTGAGAGTGCAGGATTTAACCACACAGGGGAAGCGTGGCGATTATCCACCATTGAGAATTGGCAACTAGAAGGTAAATCTCCCCCCGTAGAAGAAATTAAAGAAAAGCTAAAATATTTTTCCCGTCAAGTATTCGAGCTATTCCAAAATTAAAGAATTATTAAAAAGTTTACTAAAATGTGACAACCTTTGCCATAAATAGATAAGCCAAATTAAGTTAAACTAAACATAATAAAAAAATAATACTCGTATTTTAAGATGAGCATAGTAAGTCAAGTTATTCTCAAAGCAGATGATGAACTGCGTTATCCTAGCAGTGGGGAATTAGAAGGAATCAAAAGTTTTTTAGATTCAGGATTACTCCGTCTCAAAGTAGCTGAAACCCTAGCAGAAAACGAAAAGAAAATCGTTGAAAAAGCTAGTCAAGAGTTATTTAAAAAACGTCCTGAATATCGTGCCAATGGTGGTAACGCTTCTGGACAAAAACAATATAATCAATGTTTAAGAGACTTCGGTTGGTATTTACGTTTAGCCACCTACGGAGTTTTAGCAGGAGATAAAGGGCCTATCGAAAAAATTGGTTTGATTGGTGTCAAGGAAATGTACAATTCCCTTGGAGTACCTTTACCCGGTATGGTTGATTCCATCCGTTGTTTAAAAGAAGCATCCCTTGCCCTTTTGAGCAAAGAAGAAGCGGCCGAAACTGCTCCTTATTTCGATTATATGGTTCAAGTAATGTCTTAAAAGAAAACATTAAAAATTTTTGATGACATTTTATGGGGGCTTGATAATCAAGCCCTTTTTGCTAAAGTTATATGGCTAAAAAAAAGGAAGAGGATTTATTTTTAGAAAATCACATTTCTTGGATTGATAAAAAATCATGGTTATCTCTATTGTTATATTCTTGCATTTATTTGATAATTGGTTGGTCCATAGCTAGTCGCTCTGAAATTTTAATTAGAAATACCAGAAATATAATAGATAGATGGAATATATTAATTGATGATGATTTGTTACTAATGGTTATCCGTGCATTTTCTTTAATATTGATTATGACTATCTCTTTGATGGTAATGAATCCTTTTTCTATTATTACTTTTATATTTGAGGAGTCCATTAGTTCTGATTTAAAGGGATTTATCTCGGTATTGGTTTGGTCTATTTTATTAGTTTTTATATTTTGTTATTTTGATTATTTTGCAGATATTCTAGTAATCACTTCATCTACTATTTTGCTTAGTTTAGATTTAGAAGAAAAAAAGATTTATGGTAAGTCGCTTATTTTTCTAATGGTTTTTATTGCTTCTATAGCATTTAGTTTAGGGGTGTTAATGTTTGATTATTTACATTGAATAATATAGTTAATTTTATGGCGAGTAAAAAGAAAGGAAAAGAAATTTTTAAAAAGGTTTTTGTAATTTTATCGGGATTAGCTTTTGTTTTGTTTTCTGTGTCTGCGGTGGTTAATATGATTATGAATCCTCAAACACCCGGGGCAACGGATAATCAAAACTCCCAAGGAGATGATGGTGCCATTGCTCAAATTGATAGAGAAATTGCAGGTTATCAATCAGTGTTAGAAAATGAGCCAGAAAATAGCTTTGCGCTAGAGAGATTAGTAGAATTAAATTTGCAAAAGGGAGATTTACAAGGGGCATTATCTCCCATGGAGAAGTTAGTAGCCCTTAATCCAGATAATGAGCAATATCAGCAGGTTTTGGGCATTATCCAACAGGGTTTGGAAGAGGAAGAAAATCCTCCCACGGAGTTACCTATTACTCCTGAAAGCCCCCCTGAAGGTGAATAAAATCTCGGTGAGGTAAAGAAAAGTTTAATGATTGGTTATTTTTAGCCCTAAAATTATTGTGTCTTTAGTATTCCATTTTTTATGAAAATTCCTATTCTTGATTTAAAACTGCAATATCAACAATTAAAATCTGAGATTGATGGTGCGATCGCCCTTGTGCTAGAATCAACCCAATTTGTATTAGGGCCAGAAGTTCAAAAATTAGAACAAGAAATTGCTAGTTTTTTGGGAGTTAACCATGCGATCGGGGTAAATTCTGGTACAGATGCACTAATTATTGCCCTAAGAGCCTTAAATATCGGGGATGGGGATGAGGTAATAACTACCCCTTTTTCATTTTATGCCACCGCAGAATCTATCAGCTTGGTAGGGGCAAAACCTATCTTTGCCCAGATAGAAGAAGATAGTTTTAACATTAATCCCCTGAGTATCAAAGAAAAAATTACCCCGAAAACTAAAGCCATTATGCCCGTGCATCTTTATGGGCAACCTGCCAAAATGGTGCAAATAAAAGAAATTGCCCAAGAATATGGATTAAAAATCATTGAAGACTGTGCCCAAGCCTTTGGGGCAAAATACTATGGAGACTGTCTAGGATGTGAGCAAAAATGCAGTGATACTCAACGTAATAGTATGGAAGGTAAATATGTAGGCGGTATTGGTGATGTGGGGGCTTTTTCCTTTTATCCCTCCAAAAACCTCGGTGCCTATGGAGATGGAGGGATGATTACCACCAATGATGATAAAGTTGCCGAATTAGCCAGAATGTTGCGGGTACATGGAGCGAAAAAGAATTATCATAACGAGATGTTGGGATACAATTCCCGTCTTGATAGTATTCAGGCAACTATTCTACGAGTAAAACTAAGATATATTGAAAAATGGAATCAAGCAAGGCAAAATATTGCCCGTCAATATAATCAACTGTTGGGGAATAATGACTTTATCATTGTACCTCAATTTTCAGATGGTCATGTATTCCATCAATACACTATCAGAGTTAAAAATGGCAAAAGAGACGAATTGAAAGAATATCTCGCTGACAAGGGCATCGGTAGCATGATTTATTATCCCATTCCCCAAGATCAATTACCAGTATATGAAGGTCAATATATTCCTCATCCTCTTACTACTCAATTAGCTTCCGAGGTGTTGAGTTTACCTATTTACCCCGAATTGCCTCAAGGTGATATTGAAGCCGTAGCAGATGCTATTATTCAATGGACTAAAAATATTAGTGATTAATTGCTAAAACGTCACTCACTAAATCACTTTTTCATCAAAACCTAATTAGACCATTATTTTTATGTAGTTTAACAATTCAATTTTGTATTTATTTTATGAAAATTATTAATAATATAATCGCTATTTTTCAAAAGGAATTACAAAGCTATTTTAACTCTCCTTTAGCCCTAACCATTGCGAGTGTTTTTTGGTTAATTTCAGGAGTATTTTTTCTTTTTATTCTATTTAGTGAAGAGGGTATAATTCAAAACGTAGCACTACAAGAGCAGTTAGGTAATACGACTCCGAGGGATGTACCCTATGAGTTTATACAAGTGTTTTTTGGTATTATGGGTTCTATTACCATTTTCCTTTTACCGATGTTATCTATGGGTTTATATTCGGAGGAAAGAAAAAGGGGAACTATTGAACTTTTAGCCACTTCTCCTGTTTTTAATTGGGTGGTTGCCCTCGGTAAACTATTGGGGGTAGTGGTGTTTTATATTACTATGATTGTACCAATTTTGTTATATGAGGCGATCGCATTTAGCACTTCTAATCCTCCCATTCCTCCCCAAGTGCCTCTTTTAGCCCACCTTGGCTTAATTCTCCTTGCCAGTGCCATTTTATCTTTGGGAATGTTTATTTCTTCCCTGACTGATAGCACAATTTTTTCAGCAATTATTACTTTTATCTTAGTCGTTTTTATCTCGATTTTAGATGCTTTAACTAACAATTTACAAGGGGCTTTAGGTCAATTTATTAATCAATTATCAGTGCTAAAAAGTTATGAAGAGTTTGTCCAAGGAATATTTAGCACTTCTAGTTTTATTATCTTTTTAAGTTACATTATACTAGGTCTATTTTTAACGGCTCAATCCATTGAAACTTTGCGTTTTACGAGAAAATAAATATTGTATTAATACCTATAAAATATATTAACCAAAATGTTACGATTAGATAATGGTAGATGATCAACAGGAAAATAAATATAGTCATTTAACGGCCATAGATAGAAAATATTTATCATTTCCTGCCAGATATTTATTACAAAATAAACTATTAAAAGGTAAAGTACTAGATTTTGGTTGTGGGCTTGGTAATGATGTGAAAAAACTACAAGAAACGGGTCTAAATATTATTGGTTATGATCCCCATTATTTCCCTGATTATCCCCAAGAGAAATTTGATACTATAATTTGTTTCTATGTCTTAAATGTGTTGTTTCCTGAACCTCAAGAAGAAGTTATAATGGCGATCGCCCATAAGCTCAAACCATCAGGAAAAGCATATTTTGCCGTAAGAAGGGATTTAAAAAAAGAAGGATATAGAACCCATTATGTTCACAAAAAACCAACCTATCAAAGATTAGTAAACTTACCATTTAAATCATTATACAAAGATGAATTCTGCGAAATTTACGAATATACTCCCTACAATCAAATTAAAGAAAAAAAAGAATATTGTATCTTTTGCAATCCTTATTCTAAATTAGAACTTATCACCGAATCTAGCTTTAGTTATGCTATTAAAGATGGTTATCCTTTAACAAAAGGACATAGTTTAATTATTCCCAAAATTCATATGCCCAATTATTTTGATTTGCCCATAGAATATCAAAAAAACTGTTGGCAAATGGTGAATAACGTACAGCAAATTCTAACAAAAGAATATAATCCTGATGGTTTTAATGTAGGATTTAATGTAAATAAAGCAGGAGGGCAGAAAGTAATGCACAGTCATATTCATATCATTCCTCGCTATGAAAAAGATAATCAAAAATCAAATAAAGGTATTCGATCTATTATCTCAAAAAGATAAAATCAACCACTACGAAAAAACTACATTGTAGTAAGTTTTACTAAATTATTTTTTATTAATTTTTGTGGAACTATTTATCAAAATAAACGTCATAGCAATAAATATTATAATTTTAAGTATCCGTTAATTTTTAGATTTAAAAATACCATAGCCATGACTATCATCAAAAAGAAGTATCCTAAAATAGTTCCCATTGCGATCGCCTCTAGTCTTATCACCATCTCCCTCTCAAGCCTCAACATCAGCCCATACCAAGCCCTAGCCCAGAGTCAATCATCCCAAACCCTCCTTGCTCAAAACAACCAAGAAAGACTTACCATCGCCGTCATGGACTTCGACTACAGTAGTCTTAGCAACGCAAGAAACCTTAACTTAATCGATGGTGCAGCCAGAGGAGTAAGCGATGTGGTAGCGGGAGAATTAGTTGATACCAGAAAATATCGAGTCATCGAACGTAGTCGCCTTAATGATGTTCTTAACGAGCAGGGTTTAACCGACAGTGGTTTAGTAGATCCAGGCACCGCCGCTCAAATAGGGCGTTTACTCGGCGCAGAATTGATCATGGTTGGCTCTATCACTCAATTTGATTTACAAGAAAGAGGCACTGGTTTTGGACTATTTGGTTTTAGCCTTGGTAATCAGACCAAAAAAGCCCTCGTCACCCTCAATACCCGTGTTATTAATAGCACCACAGGGGAAATTGTCATGAGTGCAGAAGGACAAGCAGAAGTTTCTCAGGTAGATGGAGACGTAAGAATTCGGGGAATGGACTTAGGTACATCCACTAACAATGACGGTACATTACTCACTGTTGCTACCCGTGACGCTATCCGAGAAGTCATTCAGCAAATGGACTCAAGACAGACTGAATTATCTGCCGTGGGCAGAGTTTCCCCCGATGTGTCTGGGGTAGTGGCAGATGTGGCTGGAAATAGTGTAATCATCAATCGTGGTAGTAATCACGGTTATCGTAATGGTTTGAGACTATCTATCGAAAGAGTATCCAGAGAAGTTACAGATCCTGAAACAGGGGAAGTTATCCGCCGAATCACTGACCAAGTGGGAGTTATTGAGCTTCAGGACGTGGATTCTACATCTAGTCAAGGACGTATCGTTTCTGGTTCTAGTTTTCGAGTTGGTGACATTGCTTCCCCCATGTAATGTTTAGGTGGTAGGAGATAGAGAGATGGGGGAAAAGTTAAAATTGAGAGATACTACGCCAAATCATCGAAACTCAAAAACCATTCCCCATCTTCACAGCTCCATTTTTCCATCAACCCCCATAATTCTGGTGTGGTTTTCCCCCAATAGGTTTTTTTGCGTTTAAGATGAGAATTATGTTAAGTTTAGTTAAGAAGCGGTTGTTATTATTGTTAATAATTAAATAAAAGACAACATTAAAAGAAAGTGTTAAAACACTTTTGACATTAAAAAGAGGATTTAAGAAGATATGAAAACACCTTGGCGAACTATACTATTGTGGGCCATTCCATTTTTGGTAGTGGGATTTTTCTTGTGGCAAGGCAGTTTTGCTCCCAACAACATGAGCAATGCTGGTAATAATACCGCAAGTACCCGCATGACCTATGGTAGATTTTTAGAATACATTGACAAAGGTAGAGTTAGCAGTGTTGATTTATATGAAGGTGGACGCACTGCTATCGTTGAAGCCATTGACCCTGAATTACGTCAGGTACAAAGATTAAGGGTTGATTTACCCGGTTCTTCTCCTGAGTTGATTAGTAAATTAAGAGAGTCTGGTATCAGTTTTGATTCTCACCCTGTGCGCAATGAAGGGGCAGTTTGGGGTATTTTGGGTAATTTAGTATTCCCTGTATTATTGATTGCTTCTTTGTTCTTTTTGTTCCGTCGTTCTAGCAATATGCCAGGGGGCCCTGGTCAGGCGATGAGTTTTGGTAAGTCTAAGGCTCGTTTCCAGATGGATGCTAAAACTGGAGTAAAATTTGATGATGTGGCTGGTATCGATGAGGCAAAAGAGGAGTTACAAGAAGTTGTTACTTTCCTTAAGCAGCCTGAAAAATTCACCGCTGTTGGCGCTCGTATTCCTAAAGGGGTTCTACTGGTAGGACCTCCCGGAACTGGTAAAACCTTGTTAGCAAAGGCGATCGCCGGGGAAGCTGGTGTTCCTTTCTTCAGCATTTCTGGTTCCGAATTTGTGGAAATGTTTGTGGGTGTGGGTGCCTCCCGTGTCCGTGACTTGTTCAAAAAAGCAAAGGAAAACGCTCCTTGTCTTATCTTCATTGATGAGATTGATGCCGTAGGTCGTCAGCGTGGTGCTGGTATCGGTGGCGGTAACGATGAAAGGGAACAAACCTTAAACCAACTCTTAACGGAAATGGACGGTTTTGAAGGTAATACTGGTATCATCGTCATTGCGGCTACCAACAGAGCCGATGTACTTGATTCTGCGTTGATGCGTCCTGGTCGTTTTGACCGTCAGGTAATGGTTGATCCCCCTGATTTCAAGGGTCGTTTGGGGGTATTAGATGTCCATGCCCGTAACAAAAAATTAGCTCCTGAGGTGTCTATCGAGGCGATCGCCCGTCGTACTCCTGGCTTTAGTGGTGCTGACTTAGCAAACCTTCTCAATGAAGCGGCTATCCTTACCGCCCGTCGTCGCAAAACTGAAATTTCCATGAGTGAAATTGATGCGGCAGTGGATCGTGTTATCGCAGGGATGGAAGGTACTCCCCTTGTGGATAGTAAGAGTAAGCGTTTGATTGCTTACCATGAAGTAGGTCATGCCATCGTCGGTACTCTCTTAAAAGATCATGATCCTGTGCAAAAAGTAACCCTTATCCCCCGTGGACAAGCCCAAGGTTTAACTTGGTTTACCCCCAATGAGGAGCAAGGTTTAACCACTAAATCCCAGCTTATGGCAAGAATTGCTGGTGCTATGGGTGGACGTGCAGCTGAAGAGGAAATCTTTGGTGATGACGAAGTAACCACTGGCGCAGGGGGTGACTTACAACAAGTCACTGGTATGGCAAGACAGATGGTAACTCGTTTTGGGATGAGTGACATGGGGCCTTTATCCCTCGAAGGACAGGGCGGAGAAGTGTTTCTTGGTGGTGGTTTTATGAACCGTGCTGAGTATTCCGAAGAGAGTGCTTCCCGCATTGATGATCAAATTCGCACCATTGCCGAACATGGTCATCAATTAGCCCGTCAAATTGTCAGAGATAACCGTGAAGTAATTGACCGTCTAGTGGATCTTTTAATTGAGAGAGAAACCATTGATGGTGAAGAATTCCGTCAGATTGTCGCTGAATACACTGAAGTTCCTGAAAAAGAACAGTTTATTCCTCAACTATAAAATTAACTGATTTTCAGGGAATGAAAAGGGCTGGACATCCAGCCCTTTTTTTATTATCTTTATGATAATAAAACAAACAACATTATAAACACTACTGGATAACTGATTAAGATAAATGAAATTTTTGTTTCAGTTAATTGGAATCGCCTTGATGCTTTTAGGAATTTATGTATTAGGTAAAAATATAGTGTTCACAACCATTGCCACACCATATTTTTGGCGAGGAATTGCCGCAGATCTCTCGGTATTGGCACTAACTTGTGGTGTTGTCATTCTATTCATGTTTCCAAAAACCATGAAACCTACTGGATTTATCTTGATTGCTTTTGGAGTAATTTGTGTTTTTTACAGTAGTCGCGCCATTCTTAACCCCACCAGTTTATGGCAGTTTTTTCTTTCTATTTCGTCTATTGTAGGTGGCTTTAAACTTCTAACAGATAGACAGTTTGGAGGCTGAAAGTATTGTATTGTGAGTAGGGTGGGCATTGCCCACCATTAATCATTTAACGCCACTTATTCAGGAATCTATCACCAATATTCGCCCGAGGCTCTAGATCTGCAATACGTTTATTTAAACTAGCATTTTCCTGCTTTAGTTGTGTATTTTCCTTGGTTAAACCTTGGATAATACTATTTTGTTTAGTAGCATAACTTTGGCTCAAAGCAACTTTCTCTTGCTCTTTGTGTGCAACCTGTTGACGATAATCAGCTATTTCTTTTTTAAGTTGGTCAATAATAGCACTCAATTGTTCATTATTATCACTATTTTTAACTTCTTCTTTTAGGGTAAAAAATTTGTCTGTTAATTCTCTAATATACTTTTCTTTTTCTTCAACTAAAGAGCTTAATTCAGATTGTTTATTTTCTAAATTTTTAATAGAATTATAGGCGGAGTTTAATTCTTGATTAAGATTTTTAAGTTGATCAGAGTTATCACTTTTTTCTGAATCCTGAGTGACTTTTTTAAAATTATCTTCTAAGTTTTTGATCTGATTATTTTTATCTTCTAACTCTTTTTGAATGGAGCCAACCTTATCTTGTTGTGCCTGTAACTTGGTTTCCAAATCTTGATTAGTTTTAGATTTATCCGCCACCAAATCTTTTTGTTTATTAATTTCTTGTTCTAACTCAGCAATTTTTGCTTGGTGGTTTTTTATTTCTTCTTCGATGGCATTATTATTTAAAGAACCAGAATCAGACTCACTGTCTTTATCATTATCATCAACTTCAGTGACCAAAAACTTTTGCTCCCCTTCATCATGCAAAACAACCTTAGTATCTGCACTGTGACTATTGATCACAAATCCACCCACTAAAATTTGATCAAATAATTTAGACTTAGTTAAACCAGTCTCTTTTGCAAGAGCAACCAAAGTTTCGTTCGCTTCTGGGCTAAGGGTGATGTTAACTTTAGATTTAGAACTTCCTAAACCAGTTCCAGTTCTAGTCTTTTTTCTGGTCATAACTTATGATTAACCTCGGAAAATATAATTATAATTTCTATATTTGGATAATCGTATTATAGATAACATTTTTTTTGGGCTTTGTGAAATAAAACTTTATCTTTTGATGGGTTGTAGTCTTGTTTCTGTGTGCATCCGCCACTATATCTTTGTTAATCTTGCTCATCTTTCCATGGAAAAAACCATACTTTCAGCAATGATGGAGAGTGCAATCGGCTTAGTACCCGCTTTTTTTGTGGGAACAAGTTATGGTCATCATCACATTTTACGGTGTAAATGATCACATTTATCCATGAATTTATGTTACAAAAGGAAAGAGAAAAATTAATTATGTTATGACTAACCTGACTGATTCCCGACCAAATAAAATATTTATGATTAGTAAGAACATTCTGAAAACGTTTATCTTAGTACTTATTTTATTGGCAGTGGGAAGAATATTAATCAGGGATAAAGAGCCACAATTAAAAAGGGCTGGACAACAAATTATTTCCAATATTACTCAGAATTACAATATAGAACCCTTAGAAATGGAAGGGGGAAATCCTTATATTCGAGCTTTGATGCGTACCATCAGCGCTTCGGAGGCAAATTCTGATCGCCCTTACAATATCATTTATGGTGGTCGCCATATCGACAATTTAAAACAACATCCAAATAAATGTATTGTCATTGGTAACGGGCCAAACAGGGGTAGATGTTCCACCGCTGCGGGAAGATACCAGTTTTTGAATACCACTTGGGCAGAAAAAGCAGAACTTTACCATCCTCGCCCTTCTGGTTTCCTGCGCAAAAATTATAGTTTTGAGCCGATTTATCAAGATGAGGTGCTGTACAGTTGGCTAAGGGATACCAATGCATGGGGGGGCAGAGACATTACCAAATTATTAGAACAAGGACAAATTGACTTGGTATTAGAGTTACTTTCTCCCACTTGGACAAGTTTGGGTTATGGTATTGAGAATAACTCTATTACTAAAAGTTTGCCTAACATTTATAAAAAGATGTTGGAAGAAGAGCTAATGAATGCTGGTTCATCGTATTATTTATATTAAATTAACGTAAAAACAATTAATAACTCTATTACTTTAATCTCCGGCGGACTCTACCAATTTACCGATATTAAAGTCAATTTTTACCCATGGTTTTAATTTCATTAAATTACCAAATAGTAACAGGGGAATTTGCCAATGATGCACCATTAAAAATGGTAAAGGATCTTGCCAAGAAAAAATCCCATCTTGACCTTTTGTTACTTTCTGCCACCATTGAGATAAATCCTGGGGCGATCGCACCTCCGTTAAGCGCCATAATTCATGGTAAGTCCAAAAAGTAGGTTTACTACTTTCTAGCGGGGTAATAGGGGCATCATCTCCATCATTTAAATAAGCATCGGCTACCAACGGATGATTATAAAACATTGAAATCGCCGAATGGGTGCGAGGATTGCATTCAATGGGGTAAACCGTGCCATCATCGGTTTGAATAAAATCAAAAGAAATTTGCCCAGTCAAATTCAACTTACCCACAAACTCCTCCACCCACTCATAAATTTTTTGATTGTCGATGTGTTTATAATTCACCTGAAAATGGGAAGACTCTGAGCAACAATGAAGCCTAATTTTGCCATTGCGCACTGTGCTATGGGTGCAATACTCCTGCCCCGTAATAAACTGTTGCATTACCCAAGGATTTTCCTCACTAATGGGCAAACTGCGCACATATTCCTCCATTCCCTCAAAAGGAAACTGCGTCATATTAAGACGATAAACCGAATCATATTTAATACTTTTTAAAATATATTTATGGTTATTTTTACTAAAATCAAAATCAAGAATTTCTTGAACATTAGTAATAAGATAAGAAGCGGGGGAAGTCAAGCCCAAAGAAGAAGCCTTTTTACATAAATTTGCTTTATCATCCAATACCAAAGTCATTTCTACATCAAAATGTAAAACCTCGCAATAGGGAGACAATACCATTTTTGCTACCGAATCATAATAACTCGCCACAGGGCTAGAAACAGGGATAAATATATCTACACTTTCCCGTTTTACAATGTCCAATAAACCATCAATATAACCCTCCTTATCTTTCACAGGATTGGGCATAGTAAAAAACTTATCTACCGCCACCGAAAAACGATGTCCCGATAACCAATATTTATGAGTTTCCACCAGAATAACCCTATGTCCAGCACTATGAAATGACCTCGCCAACTGTAGAGCTTTAGTCATTTTACCACCTGTTAAAAGGACAGTTTTTGAGTTAATATTAGGCTTTTTTTTTATTTTAAATGGATTAGAAAATATGTTGATAATTGAAGCTATTAATACTAGGGTTAAATTAAAGGGTAATGCTAGTTTTAATAAAGCTAGGGTACCAAGACTCTTAAAAGTAGTTAAAAACATTGTTCGTGAGTGAAAAATAAATAATTAATAATATAAAAAATATAATGTTTAGATTATGACTATAGAAATAAAAATATTGCAATAAAAATGATTTAAACTAAACTTTTTACATTTTCCAGAAATCCTTAAAGGAGATTTAGGCAAGGGGCTTAAGCCCCTTGTTAAGAAAAATTTGAATAAACATAAAACTAATTTTTCCAGTCTAGTTAATTCTTAAATCTTTGCACCGCATTACACCAAACATCAAAGATTACCGAGTCTAAATTTTCTCCCTTTGCCAATAACATTTTAGAAATCATACTGATATTACTAAAAGCCCAAAATAAACCAGCTTCCAACAAATAAGGCTCATTAGTATCTTGATGTACCCTAAAATCATATAGAGAATAATCTCTACAACCGATCGCACCGTGGGCTTTGATAGCTGCTAAACTTAACTTAGTTTCCAATTCTGGGGTAAGGTGCGCTGGGCAAATAGCTTTTACATTAGGTTGAGGAGTTTGTTGTTGGGGCATCCCATCCTCCTTAAGTTCCAGTTTTTCTGCGGTAGTGCGAATAGGATTAGTTTCGGTGACTAAATATTCAAACATGGGCAAAACCTCTAATTTATTACCCTTGTCAATAACTGCCACCCGAATTTCTCGCCCAGGAATAAACTCTTCTGCCAAAAGTTGACTATCATATTGAAAACCTAATTTCAAGGCTTCATCGATTTGAGTTTCATCTTTCACAAGGGTAATTCCTAGAGAATTATCCTCTCGATTGGGTTTGATAATAAAAGGTGGTTTTAACTCCACCTTATCTCCTTGTTTCAAAAGTTGACCCTTTGCCACTAATACCCCATTAGCCGAAACAATGTCTCTGGTGTGGGCTTTATTGGTAGCAAGGGCAGTGCAGGAAGATTTTGAACCCACCACGGGGAAGCCCAACATATCCTCAAAAAAGCCCCTTACGGTAGTCATCCCAGGTTCACAAAATAAGTGGGGTACGACCACATCTATGGGGGGGAATTCTTGGAGAAAATCAGATAGGGGTTTCGAGGCGCTGAGGTTGGTTAATGAGTCTCCATGTTGCCACAATCCATCGGGATGTACCACTGCATAATAGGGGTTTACGCAGGGAGGTTGTACTACTTCTTTGAGGTAAAGTAAGGAAAGTTTATCGTAAAAATCGGACACTAAAGAGCCTCCGATATGTAGTACTTTTAAGGGTTTCTCTGATGTAAACATGATTAAAGGTTTGTGCAAAAAATGATCTCAAAGGAGTGGGCAACACAACAACCCTCTCCCACAGGAGAGGAGGCAAGAAAAGGAGGTTTTAAAGGTGTTAATTAACTCGAATAACCGTCAAACCATCCCGCAAGGGTAATAATACCTGTTGTACCCGTTCATCTTGGGCTACCATTTGATTAAATTCATGGATAGCTTGACCATTTTCTGTACGTTTAGATTCTGGCAAGTAAACTTGTCCTTGATATAGGGTGTTATCTACAACAATTAAGCATCCAGGACTTACCAATTTTTTGTCTAGCAATAAATTAAAATAATCTTTGTATTCTTTCTTGTTGGCATCGATAAAGACTAAATCGAAATTTTTATCTTCTTGGGCTAATTCTGCCATGGTATCGAGGGCAGGGGCTACTTTTACGGTGATTTTTTCACCATGGGGAGAGTGAGAAAAACACTCCTGAGCAAATTTGGCGACGTAGTCATCTACTTCACAGGCGATTACTTTGCCATCATCGGGGAGGGCTTCTGCCATGGCTAGGGCGGAGTAACCTGTAAACATTCCAATTTCAAGGACGTTTTTTGCCCCTAACATTTTGACAAAAATTTGTAACATTTGCCCTTCGATATGCCCAGAGAGCATTTCCTGTTCTAGTTCAAAGGGGGTTGCCCCTTCTGCAAATAGTTTGCTCCAATCTTCTTGGGCTGTTTTCTCGGCAAGGTTGGCGAGCGCCCCTGATTGGGTGGTCGATACTTCTCCTAAGTAGGGTTCTAAGTTTGAAGCGAATTCGTAGGCTTCTTGCAAATCATTCACTAGCTGAGAGGATTTCTCAGTATTCTTTGCATTTTGTAATATTTGCTCTAATTTTTCGACTAAAATGCCCAACGGTGCGATCGCCCTTGGTTTGTTAACAGTTGCGGACATAGAACTACTCCAATATTTGTAATATAGATGAAATATAAATTAAGGAAAAAATAATAAAATACTGTGAAAAATAAAGGTTAATCCCTTACTAATCGAGGAAATAAATGGATTTATGACCAAATTTTGCATTTTCTTAACAAAAGCAGACCTGTAAGCCCACCTTTGTTAAGATCCGATTAAGATTTCAGATGGTTTGAAAAAGATGAATAAGGGCGATCGGACGCCAATCAGAACAACCCTCGTAGTCCTATTCTAAACCAAGATCACTGAGATACATCTGCTCTCCTGCACCCTCATGGGGTAACTGAGAGCAGTACTTTTTGTGAGCGACAACCGCTTGATTGAGCAATTCAGGTTCCACCTCTTGGACATAGTCACAAGCCCCGATGGTAGTAGGTAAAGGCGCCCATAAGCCCCCATCACCCCGTTTGCGGCGCATATTTTTTTGTCCATCTACCATGATTTGAACATCTTCTAGGATGGGGTGAAACACCGACAACCCTAATTTGCTAGATAAATTAATGATTCTTTGACACTCTTCTTGACTTAACCAGCCCAACTCTTGAGCTAAAGTTGCCCCAAACGCCATGCCAATGGTGACGGCATGACCGTGCATTAATTTAACAGCGGGTTCAAAACGAGGACTCCAAGTGTGCCCGTAGGCGTGGGGCCTGTCTTGGTACGTTTCAAACATATTTGTTCCTTCATGCTTCATATAGGCATAAAGAGCTTTATAGATAATCAAATCAGCAATTTTTTCTAGTTCTTCACTAGCATCGATGGTGGCAAAACGAGTTTTAATCAACTCCTGCCCGTACTGTTCCAATAACTCAAACAACTCCTTATCATCGGTGACTGCCATCTTGATAATTTCTGCCATACCATTACGGATATGTCCCATATCAAGGGTAGAGAAAAATTGACGATCAACCAAGGTTAATACTGGGGGATGATATACCCCAATGCTGTTTTTAAATTGAGTGCCATTGGTACAAGTACGGGGAGAAGGACCTGCATCAATAGCGGCAATGATGGTTGTACCAATCATAATGTAAGGGGTACGACGATGTTGCAGCGCACAGGCTAAACCAGCCACATCACTCAACACACCACCCCCAATGACCAATACAGGCTCATTACGAGACACATCACAGCCATCTTTCCCTAAAAAGGCAAGAATACGATGGACTGTTTCGGGGGTTTTATCACTTTCCCATGCCCGTATGACCATCAATTCTAAGGGAATTTCTTGGGCTTGGAAATAACCTTCTATCTTCTCTCCGTATAACTCGGCAACGGTTTGATCTACTACGGCGATACAACGACTACGAGGGCGATAAATATTCGCGAGGGTATGGTTAGATATGGCGAAAATATCCTTAACTACCTTTACCTCTGACTTGAGTTGATATACCGCCGTTACTTCAAAGGATAAACCCTCATCAGCGGTGGTAATTTGACCTGAACCTGTGTACCATTCTGATGTGCGATATTTTTCTTCGTGGGGGCGCCAAATTACTGTCTTATCATCTTCCTTGAGATTTTCGGCTAGGGCGCCGTTGCCCATGGTTGAATCTCTCATCATTGGGAACGAACTTTTTATTTCACTAGAAACCATGACTGTTTCAATCCTTATTGTTGACTGAATAGCCCGAAACCTCAGAGGTTTATCTATTCTGGCTACCATACTACACAATATTTTTAAGATTGTAAAGAAAAGTTAAAACAAATATTAAGAAATTCATACTTTTTTAAGGTTGTACTAGACCCGTAAAAAAAATTATACTAATACAACGAACAATAGACCCTAAACCCATTGCCAAAAACAATGAATAAAAGTATGGTTCAGTTGGGGTAAAGGGTTAAAACCTCTTGTTATGGGAAGATGGTGGATTAATTTTGTTTGATGATATTTACAAAACGGCATTACGATCTAATACAAGTAGATTTCGTAATTGATCGCTATCTAAGTCGGTTAACCAATCTTCTCCACTATTGATGGTTTGTTCGGCTAGTTGTTTTTTACTTTCGAGAATGTCGTTAATTTTTTCCTCCAAAGTACCGCTACAGACGAATTTATGCACTTGTACATTTTGAGTTTGCCCAATGCGAAATGCCCTATCGGTGGCTTGATTTTCTACAGCAGGATTCCACCATCTATCGAAATGGAAGACGTGGTTTGCTTTGGTGAGGTTTAATCCTGTACCTCCTGCTTTTAGGGAAAGAATAAAAATTGGTGGCCCTTGGGGATCATTTTGGAAACGGTCAACCATTTCTTGACGTTTTTCTATTTTTGTGCTTCCTGAGAGGAACATCACATCTACCCCTAATTTCTTTTCTAGGTAGGGTTGTAATAAGTTTCCCCATTCGGTAAATTGGGTAAAGATTAAGGTGCGATCGCCCTCAGCCACAATTTCCTCTAACATTTCTTCCAATCGTAACAATTTGCCAGAGCGAGGCTCAAAATCTAAACTATTCTCCTTGAGAAAATGAGCAGGATGATTACAAACCTGTTTTAATCTCATCAACAAAGTTAACACCAAACCATGGCGCTGAATCCCCTTACTATCGTTAATTTTAACTAAAGAATCATCTACCAAACTTTGGTATAGGTGCGCTTGTTCGGGAGACAAACCACAATAAACATTCATCTCCTGCTTTTCGGGTAAATCTTGAATGATATTTTTATCGGTTTTTAATCGTCTCAGGATAAAAGGCTGAACCAAAGAGCGTAAAGTTTTCAGAGAATCTTGATCCCCATATTTCTCGATGGGCAAGGTAAAACGCCGTTGGAAAAACTGCTGTGTACCTAAATAACCTGGGTTCAAAAACTCCAAAATTGACCATAATTCCGAAAGACGATTTTCCACAGGAGTACCCGTCAAAGCGATACGAAAATCTCCATCCAACTGACGAATGGCTTGAGTTTGTTTTGCTTGAGGATTTTTGATATTTTGAGCTTCATCCAAAATTACCCCTTGCCAATCAACCCCTTTTAAACCATCTAAATCACGAAATACGAGGGCATAGCTAGTAATAATCACATCATACTTTTTTGCCTCCTTAACAAATGTCTTACCCTTATGGCGCTGCTCCCCATGATGAATTAAAGCCTTGACATTGGGGGCAAATTTTTGAATTTCCCTAGCCCAGTTATTCATCACCGAGGTTGGGCAGACAATTAAACAGGGCTTAGTTAATAATTTATCTTGTTTTAAACGTAATAAAAAGGCTATTAATTGAATGGTTTTACCTAAACCCATATCATCAGCTAAACAAGCTCCTAAATTCCATTTTTCGAGGAAATAAAGCCAGCTAAAACCTGCTTTTTGATATTCTCGCAAATCCCCTTTAAATGTTTTGGGAGTAGGAAGAATCTTAATTTTTTGATAGTCGTTAACACTATTGATTAATTCTGATAATGCCCCACTACTCTCGAAGGAAACTACGGGTAATTTGGCAATGGTTTCTCCGTTACCTCCGCTCAGGCGCAGGGCATCTTCCACGGTTAAATTAATATTATTATTGGCTTGATCTAAAATATCTTGGGCGGCTTTTACATCAGCAGGTTGCAAGGCTAACCATTGCCCATCTACTTCCACGATGGGAGATTTTTGAGCCAAAAGATTTTGAAATTCTTTGTTGGTTAAAACTTTATCCCCTACGGCAACTTTAAGATTGTAGTTTAGTAAACTATTGAGATTTAAACGCTCTCCTTTTTTGAGGTTAACTTTCGCTTCAATTTTGACTCCTAAACGTTTTTCTCCTGCACCTTCGGCTAAACCTTCGGGTAAAATAATACCTAATCCATTATCTTGTAGTTGCCATACTGAACTACGAATGAATTGATAAGCGTCAATAGCATTTAATTGACAATAATTGGGCATTGCATTTTCTAAACTTTTTGCTACCAAAGGATAAATTTTGGACGCTAAACCTAATCCTTTTAAAAGAATTTCTTGAGGGTTTTCTATGGTGCGATCGTCTATTTCTAAATCAGGGTGAGAATGTTGCCAAATTTGCTCGGATGGTACGAGAAAATCTGGGTTATCAATGGCTTGTAAATAGTAGTCTAATTTCCAATTATCATAGTTATTTTCTGATGGGGCAGGGGGGTTTAATTTAAAACAAATACGATATTGTTTTTTTGATAGTTGAAAGTCGGAGGTAATTAAATTATCTTGAATTGGCAATGTCCAATGGTCAAAAGCCATCTTTAAACGTTTACTTTCTGTAGATGGCAAATCGCAGTGGTTTATGTCAGTTTCAGCTAAGGAATTTAACCAAGGTTCAATAGTTATATCATTGCCTAAAGGAGTGGGTTGTTCTAGTAATTGTCTAATTTGTAAGTCAACAATATTGGTTAAAAAGTCTAAAATTAATTCTTGAGGGTCAATAGTTGGTGATTCTTCTGAATCGACGTAGCAACGGCACAATGAGGGCATCGATTGCACAAATTTAGTTAACCTTATTTGGTCAATGTTACTATCTAGTAATGGTTGCCAAAAACTTTTATTATGGTCATCAATGGTGGGGAGAAATTTTTGGCGACAAATGAGATCTAAACTCCATCTATATACATGACTCCAAAATCGTAAATCTGAGCCGATATATTCTTCATTGTTGAGGGGAATTTGCTGTAAGAAGCTAATGGTATCAAGAAAATTTAGTTTGATTCCTTCTACTTTCCAAGGGTATAAAATAACGGTACTTAGTTTATTTTCGATCGCCATAAATTGTTCATATAGTAGCGGAACAACGGTTTTTGATCTTGGCTTTTTTTGGACAGGAAATAAAACTAATTCTTTTTGTTTTCCTTTGTTTGTTTCAAAGGTTTGATTATGGATGGATTCGGGAACTAATTTGTACTTTTCTAAGGTGGAGATAAAATTTTCTAAGGATTGACTTTGAAAGGGATAGTTATAAATATCTCTGGTTTGTAAATCGTATTTTTCTGTGCCTAATTGTTTCCATTCTTCATTCCAAATAAAGAAATATTTGAAGTGATTTTTGACAATAAAACTACCACGCAAAATTGACATATTATTTTAGTTTTTTAAAAATAGATATACAAACTTAGATTACCTTCTACAGATGAGATAGTTAAGGAATAATCTAGGTTATAAGGTTGCAAAAAATAAGATTTTAGTTATTATAGATGTAGTTATTTTTGATAAATAAATAATCTGTTTTTTATTAGATAAAAATATAATAGCTCACGGTGAGACATTGATAATTGGTAATCAATTTCCCATATTTTGTGTTCCATTATGGACTAATATCAGGCTTGGGGAATACTTACGATGTATGATCTAATACGACTGGTAAGATATTTTGCCATGAATTTTTATTTTACCACTATGAAGGATTATTGATCATTCTGTTTTGAAAAGTTTGCACACTAATAATTGAGGAGATTTGACGTTAATTCTTTTTGTTTTGAGCAATGATACGGTTATAGAATAACAAGTCTGATGGGTAGGAGTCGATGTTTGCTCCTTTTTTTTGTCTAAATTTCTTTACAATGGTGAGGTATAGCATTTTTGCTAAGTATAGTTATTTTTCACATTATGACCTCCAAATCTATTGCCCCTCTTTCACGATTATTAGAATATTCTCCGAAATACCGTGGTTTGATTTATCGTGCGGTTATTTGTTCGGTATTAAATAAGGTTTTTGATTTAGCACCCCCCGTGTTGATTGGGGCGGCGGTAGATGTGGTGGTACAGAGAGAAGATAGTGCGATCGCACAGTTTGGTTTTGAGAGCGTTTTTTCTCAGTTGTTGGTGCTGACGGTTTTATCGGTCATAATTTGGACATTAGAATCTGCATTTCAATATGCTTATGAGCGTTTATGGCGTAATTTGGCCCAAAATATTCAGCATGATTTACGCTTAGATGCCTATGGTCATATTCAGAATTTAGAATTAGAATTTTTTGAAAATAAAAGCACAGGGCGTTTACTATCAGTGTTGAATGATGATATTAACCAGTTAGAAAGATTTTTGGATGTGGGAGCCAATGAAATTTTACAGGTAATTACCACGGTAATTATTATCGGTTTGGCTTTCTTTATTCTTACCCCTACCACTGCTTGGATGGCCATTGTACCTATTCCCATTATTATTTGGGGTGCGATCGCCTTTCAGAAGTTTCTTGAGCCTCTATACGGTGATGTGAGAGAAAAAGTAAGTCTGCTCAATAGTCGTTTGAGTAACAATCTAAGTGGCATTACCACTATCAAAAGTTTTACCACCGAAACCTATGAAGTAGAGAGAGTAAGGGTTGACAGTGAAGCCTATCGTCGTAGTAACCAAAGGGCGATCGCTTATAGTGCAGGTTTTGTGCCCCTGATTCGTCTGGTTATCTTGGCAGGATTTACCAGCATCCTTTTATTTGGGGGTTTACAGGTGGAAGAAGGAACATTGGCAGTGGGTACTTATAGTGTACTGGTATTCATGACCCAACGCCTACTATGGCCCCTTACCCGTCTAGGGCAAACCCTCGATTTGTACCAAAGGGCTATGGCTTCCACCACTAGGGTAATGGCGTTATTGGACACCCCTATTCAAATTCATTCGGGAGATATACCCCTATCATTTGCCCACACCCAAGGGGAAATTCATTTAAAGGATGTTACTTTTTCTTATTTTGAAAGAGAGCCTGTTTTGCAACATCTTAACCTTGATATACCTGCGGGACAAACTACCGCCATTGTGGGTTCGACGGGTTCGGGAAAAAGTACCATTATTAAATTATTACTCAGACTCTACGAAATTAATTCGGGTATGATTACCCTCGATGGTATCAATATTCAAGAGATTGTACTCTATGATTTGCGACGGGCGATCGGTTTAGTAAGTCAGGATGTATTTCTTTTCCATGGTAGCGTGAGGGAAAATATTGCCTATGGTAGCCCCAACGCCACGGAAGAAGACGTTATTTGCGCCGCCAAAAATGCCGAAGCCCATGAATTTATTATGGAATTACCCCAAGGTTACGATACTGTAGTGGGTGAAAGGGGACAAAAATTATCAGGGGGGCAAAGACAAAGACTATCTATCGCCCGGGCTATTCTCAAAAATCCTCCTATTCTCATTCTCGATGAGGCAACCTCCGCCGTTGATAATGAAACCGAAAGTGCGATCGCCCGTTCACTACAATATATTACAAAAGGTCGTACCACAATTATGATCGCCCACCGTCTCTCCACCATTCGCCATGCTGACTGTATCTATGTCATGGAAAGGGGCAAAATTATCGAACAGGGAAAACATGAGGAATTAGTCGCCCACAATGGCATCTATCAAAATTTATGGCAAGTACAAACAGGGGAACAATTAGCAATAGACAGTTAGTTAATGGTTTTAATCCCTTAATAGGTATTATATTGCTCTGAATTAAAAATCCACTTTTCCTTATACAAACCTATAAGGTTTCAATCCCTTGATAAGTATTATTTTAGTTTAAACCTTTCAAAAGGTATATGGACGATTACAGGATTATGGTTTCAATCCCTTAGTAGGTATTATGTTGGTTTAAACTTCTATGAGACAAGCCGCTCAAATGCTAGGAACAGGTTTCAATCCCTTAGTAGGTATTATGTTGGTTTAAACTTGATGTTGACCTCAATGAGCCTCCCCAAGCAGATTGTTTCAATCCCTTAGTAGGTATTATGTTGGTTTAAACTAAATATTTCTCTGTTCTGTCGGGACACACAGGATGTTTCAATCCCTTAGTAGGTATTATGTTGGTTTAAACCATTGGCTACAGGTTTGGGAGGTATAGGCAGGATTGTTTCAATCCCTTAGTAGGTATTATGTTGGTTTAAACACGGGGAGTTCCTACTCCTTCCACGTAGCCTCCATCAGCAAGTTTCAATCCCTTAGTAGGTATTATGTTGGTTTAAACCGCTTACATTTGAAGCCTTTGATATATAAAGTTTTCAAGGTTCATTTCCGTAAGCCTAGGAGAATTATAACACATTAGTATTAAAAATCATTCACTAAATTACCTATAAATCAGTCATAGTAAAGAGCGTAAGGCGATCGCACTTGTTCAAATGCCGTAAACCATCAACGGAAGTGTTTTTGGAGACTTCCGAGAATAATAGTACATTTACACCCCTATCCTTACGCAAAAAAGATAGTATCATCTGGGGGTTGTTCACCACCAATACGCTCTATTTTACCCTGACAACATTGCCCCAAAAAATAAAAACGAATACTATCACTATCCTTCTTAATTAACTTACTAAGTCGGTGACGTAGTTTAGCATACTGAGTATTAGTCAAATCACATTCAAAAATACTATATTGCACCCATTGTCCATAGGATTTTAAAATATTATGTATTTTTGTTCTTCTTTTATTGTCGGTAATATCGTAACTAATAACAACAAACATTTTTTTCAGAGAATAAATAAAGGATAACTTTAGACTTATTTTTTCACAATTAATGGAGGATATTGTTCTGTTTCATTCATTAAATATTTAGCCAATAAACGAGTCTGAATTTCAAATGCTTCTTGATAAGTACATTGTCTTTTTAAAACAGGATGTTTAAATTTTGATTGTTTTTTCTCCTCATATAAACGCAGAAAAACTTTTAATCCTTCCTTAGTTAAAGACACAGCATTACTGAGGGGTTCAATGATAAAATCATCGGGAGTTAACTTTTGATTGTTGATTGCATTTAAAACAATAGCATCCGTAATTAATGGTCTAAATTCCTCCATTAAATCTAACGCTAAACTTGGTCTGCCATAATGGGCTACATGAAGATACCCTAAATAAGGATCAAAACCCACAATATTAATCGCACTTTGTAAATCATGCCTTAATAAAGCATAACCTAAACTTAGTAACGAGTTAACTGGATCTGTGGGGGGACGACGATTTCTCTTTTCAAAAGTAAATTGTTTATTTTTTATTAATTGGTTAAAACAACTAAAATAAATAGCACTTCCTGCACCTTCTAAACCTCTCAGGGAGTTTACATTGTTTTTATTCTCTAAGGCATTTATTATTTCCTGTAATTTATCACTAGAAGTTTCTAAGATTTTATTGGGTAATTGTCTATTTCTAAGTTGAATGAAATTACGATAATTTTTTAATTTCCCCCGAATAAATGCTTTAACTACATGAATAGATTTTTCTGAATTTTCTTCTACTGACCATTGAGCTTTTCTGATAAATATATTTTTAGTTAATTCTGGTTCTAATCTACCTAAATATTTACCCGTTGTTGTCAAAAAAGTAAGGGGTATTTTTCTTATTAATAGTTCATTAACAAGGGCTGGAGAAAAGTTTGCTCTACCTAAAATTACTAATCCATCTACCTTGATAAATGGAACTTCTAATAATTTCTTTTTATCTGCCTTTACATGGATTCTTTCATCAATTTTTCCAATAAAAGCGTCATCTTGAGTAATATAAATTGTTCCCATTTTTTTGTTAATAATTAATATTTATAGTAACTTATGAGAGGTTATTTAATAATGGCTAAAACCATTACTACGAATTTATTTTTCTTCTTGATAGCGATTTACTTTGTCATTTGCCATGGGCAGACAAGCCTAATAGAGACTGCAACCTTTACATTTTTTACTGTATTCAGCTTTAGGTATTTTTCCTTTATCAACAATCTCTTGAATTGCTGTGATAGTAGCGATCGCACTTTCTCTTAATTGATCAATCTCTACTTCTTGCCGTTGATGGGTTTGGGCATAATAAACATAGCCAGTGTGAACCTTAGTGCCTGTCATTTCTTCTATACATAGGGCTTGGGCGACTACCTGCAACTCATCATTTGCCCACTCTCCTTTTTTACCTCGTTTATATTCCACAGGGTAAAACATGCCATTTTCTGTCTCAATCAAGTCCGCTTTGCCAATTAATTTATATTCTTCTGACTTAAGCCAAATAGCTCTAATTTGTCGTGTTTCACCTAAGTTTAAATCTCCTACTGTATGCACTCTTTCATGGAGAGTTGTGCCGTCAATGGTATATTGATTATCTTCAAATTCATTAGTACAAAACATCCGCCAAAATCGATGGGGACAATAGGAATAATGATTTAAGGAAGCAATTTGTATGTAGTCCATAATTTACTAACTTTAAATAAATGATGAAAATTATTCATTAGATTTTTTTGTTTTATAATACTCCCAAATCATTTGTGAGAATTTTAAATTAATGTCCTCCGTTATCAAGGAGGGCTAAAGAGGATAATATTTTTATGGCTCATATAAGATCGCTAGATTAATTATTTATTGTCTTGTAACTGTACCAAAACCCATCGTTGTTTTTCTTCCCAAACCACAATAAAAAGCATAATCAGCTAATACATTTAATTGTTTAATAATTGATGGTTCAACATCTCCTAATACTTTATAAGTTATCTTTCCTACGCAGCCGATAAATTTAGTTTGAGGTTGAATAACGATTTCTGTATTTATGTTGAAGTAAGCTGGAAATAAATTATCAAAATTAGTCAAATCAATTAAAGTATTGCTGTGTTTTTGCCAACGTTTTAATAAACTGTTAAATACTAATTCTGTAGTGGGTAAAAATAGATCATATTTTCCCCGACGAAAAGAGGTAGGAGTAACAATATTAAAAGTAAAATTACGCTCTGTTTCCGATGCTTCTTCATATATTCGTTGATAACTACAAGCATTTGCCCACGGATGACTATCAGGAGAACACAAAACACTGGTTATTAATAGTTCTCCACTACCTAGATGATAAGGTTTATCAGGTCTTAAATTAATCCATAATTTAGTTAATTTACCAAATAAATTATCATCTAATAATGTAATTCTCCACCAACAATTAGACCCCGCTTTTATTTTACTTTGGTGTTGCCACTGCAATAAATTATCAGTCTTTTTATGATTATAATTTACTTGTAAAGGGCTGATAGTAAAAGTTTTATGGGTAGAGGATTGGTGAAAATATTCGGCTAATTCTTGATCTACTGAATTAACTAAGTTTAAAAAAAGAGCGTGTAAGTGTTTTCCTGATGTATAACCAAGGGGAATATCAGAAGTTGTCGTAAAGTTGATGACTAAACTATGGGGCATATCAGTGAATAATAAATAGTTAATGATTAAATTATTGCAAAGTAATCAGATTATTCCAGCTTGATCCAAAATTTGTAGAGGAGTTAAAGTTAAATTAGGTAATAAATCATCTGTTAAACCGTCGTTATTACTTTTTGTTTGAGGAGGATAATCAGGATAAAAAATCGTTATTTTTCTTACTTTTGAATCTATAATCCAAATGTGATCAAATACTGCATTAAGATAGTCAACTGCTTTTTCACTAAGATTACTAAAAGATTGTTCGGGAGAGATAATTTCTATAACTAATTCTGGCGCAATTGTACAAGCAATATTTTCAAAAGATACTTGTTTTAAACGCTCATTAGAAATGTATAATAAATCAGGTACAGGACACCAATCTTTTCCTTTTCTTTTAAGGGCGATCGCCCATTCAATCCCGATTTCTCCTTTCTTTTCTTGTAATTGATTCCACTGTTCTAATAAAAAAGATAGAGCCAAAGTAATACGAGAATGAAAACGTTTTGGAGATATTTTGGGTAGTGCTTTTCCTTCTACTAACTCATAGGTATAATTATCATTTGGTAAAGCTAGAAACTCAGATAAAGTTAAGATTTTGTTTGATAAAGTTACCATAATATTTCAACTTAATTATTTAAATTAAACTCTGAACTAAAATACGCATTAACGGTTCTAAATCATCTGGTACACGATATAAGTTTAAACCCTGTTCAATATGTTTTTTCTGACGATTTAAACGCCCAAATTGCCAAATATTGCCCGTCGTAACTGCACCTATTAATATCTCTTGACTACTCATTTTTTCCCATTGATCTAAAGCAATTAATTGAGATGTCAGCTGTGTAAAACCATAATCTAAATCTGCTTTTTTAGCTTCAATTACTAATAGTTGTTTTTCTTTCTCAATTAGATAATCAAAATAACCCTGTAATTGTTCATTAACTTTGACTGAATACTCAATTCTGACTTCTGATTTTGTATAGTGAATCAAATCAAAAATAATTGGAGAAATTAACATTTCTCTCCTTGCCGTTTCACTATTGAGAGAAACATAGGGTAAAATTTCTTTTATTCTTTCTTTTGTATCATTAATTCGATTTAATTCTCCTTGAAATTGTGGTAAATTAAGTTCATTTCGAGAAAAATTGTAACCAAATTCTTCAGCCAAATCTCTAACTTCAATCTTCATGTCAAAGTATTTGCTAAAGGTGTAAGATTGAGTTTGATCGATAATTTTCATAGTTATGACCTGATTATTCAAAACGATAATTCATATTTACTGGTATGTTAATCAATTGTTTAGAGTTTTCATCAAGACTGATTTGATAATAATCCCCTTTCATGGTGACATTTTTTATTAGGCTAACGGGAGGCATATTAACTACGTCATAACTGATTAATTCATTCGTAAACATTACATCTAAAGGATTAAGAGGGTAAATATAAGTAAAATCTCCATTTTTCATTTGTGGTGTATGAATTTCTTGAATGCTAATTTCTGCTTTACTCATCCATTTGCCCAATCTAATAAATTTAGGTAATTTCCATTGCCAAATATGAGAAGCACTATCTTTTCGTAAGGAGTTATTACTAATAATAAAACACTCAAATTTACTTTCTGGTGCAATTTCTTTATTTCTCCCAAAACTAGGAATATTTTTTTGAGTTTTTTCCATTTCTACATGATAATTATTGTTAGCATATTTCCATGTATTCAGTACAGATGTATGATAAAGACTTCTTGCTGGAGTAACATAAATTCTCTGTTGATTTAAAAAGGTTAAATGTTGTTTATACTTGGGAATTTGTTCCGCACAAAAATAAGTATATGAATTTTCCTCATCAACAGTTGTTTTATATTTTTTACTATCAACAAATCCTAAAGCATAGCAAAGACTGTAATTATGTAATATTGCTTCTGTTTCATATAATCTCCCTATTTCACGGGTAGCATAGTAAAGATTATCGTGAAGTTCAATTTCACAGCGATAAATATTTGTCATAGCAATAATTTTAATTTATTTTTTAATGGTTTGTGGTGGGTGTTACCCACCACAAATTTTTTATTTTTTAGTCGTTTTTTTCTTATTTTCTTGCTTGCCTTTTATATGTTTTTTCGCATAGGCTTTGGTTTCATCGTCAGCTTGTTTTAACACTGCTTTTAATTGCTCTTCGTCAGTAATAATTGCTTTTATCTCTGTTAATAGTTCCTTGAAAGAGTCACCTATAAAATCGGTGTGAACGATAAATTCATCTCTCATTAAATGTGCGATCGCCTCTTGAGCAGATTTCATAACATCATCTTCATTTAAAGGATCAATATCATTAAATTTATTGTCTTTTTTTAAATGATCATAAATGGCTTGTGTCCAACGTAGATTACTAACGATTTCACCGTCGGCAAAAATAACTCCAATTAATTCATTTTTCACTTTACCTGTGCGAGTAGTTTGGGCTCCATAATGACGAGTTCTTAAAATATTATTAAAAACATATAAAAAACTTGCTTCAGTAGGATCTTTTAGAGTGATAATACTGGGAAAAAATATTTGTGGTTTAATATGATCTTGTTGATTAATTCGACTTGTTACCTCACCCGGTTTACTTCCTTCTTCTCCTTTGGATGCCATTGTGCCGTTTTCGTAAGGAGCATTAAGAGTAAAAGTTTCGTGAGATTCATCAAAAGAAGTAATCGAGAAAGCCGTATCAACTACAACTTTCGATTTTTCTGAACCAGAATCACCAATAGCAAATCCATATATAATCGAGTCAGGGTTATCCATGGCAAACTTGACATTATATTCGCATTCTTCTGCTGTCATAAAACCGTAATGACGCATCAATTCACGCCCCATCAAACGCTCAGGGGATGATTGTTTTCTCTTAAACATGGCAAGGCGAGTAATGGGAGTTTTATCTTCAATGCCTACACTAACTCTGGCTTTATTTAATTCTTCATCAGTTTGAAATAAGGGATAAGATTCTGTAACTCGAATAGTAAGAAAATGAACGTATTTTCCCATGGGTTTATAAGAAATTTCACTGTGAAAATATTTAGAATCGATAGTATTTAAAAAAGACATAGTTTTTCTCCTTAGTTTGTTAATAAATTTGTTAGTTGATGAATAGATAAAAATGACTGAACTTCATTGATTATTACTCTTCTGAATTATCATTATTTTTACTTAATTCTTGAGATTGTTTTTGTTGAAATTCTTTATCATTTTCTAAGCGATAAAGAAACTCGCAAGTGTCTCGAATAATATTTAATTGTCGCCCTGCTAGACGGGCGCGATCGCCCTTAAATGCCCCAAATAAAACCTCCTTTACAAAGTAATTAGCAAAATCTAAAATAGCTTGTCTTTCTTCATCTTTTTTCGCAATAATCCAACGTCCTTCGGCAGTAGAAGAATGTACTCTTTGCATTAACTTAAAAATTCTTGCACCCACTTCATAAATTAAGGCTTCTTCATTTTTTGAAATAGCTTTATCGACAGTTAAAATAACATCGGCTGCTTCATCGATAGGTTTAAGAATGGCATTCGCTTTAATGGGATTTCCTTTACTAGATTTAGCTCGATAAAATTTGCGATAAAGTAAGGTTAAATTTAAAGGGTGATTCTATTTGCATAATAAATTCCTCTTTTTCAGGATGAAAGATTATATATGGATCAAAACAGGGATAAAAATGATAAGCATAGAGCTTAATTTTCTTAATTCCTGTGCTGTCTAATTTTTGTTTACGAACCCATTTATTGAGATAAGAAAAAACCATTAAAGGAGTGGTTTCTAAATCCCTTGCAAGTTCGGTTAACTTACCCCAATTCGGGTCATAACCATTTTTAGTTTGTCTAGCATTAACATCAAGATGGATAGCATAAGAAGCCGTGAGAATATTTAAAGGAGAAGCATAATTTTTATGATTTTCTTGCCAACCTTCTAAAATATAATCAAGACGAAATCTATCCCTTTTTGCTAAACTTTTGATGCTAATAGGTGGACTATCTAAAAAGACCGTTTCATGAAATTCTGAACCATCAATAAAGGGTGGAATTGGTGACTCAGAAACGGCTACTTTTACATCTAAAATCATAGGAAATGCAAAACCTAACCATGTGGGCATAATCCATGATTCAGTATCACTTACTTTTTTTTCTTTTCCTTTTTTTTCTGGGGGTAATGCAATGAAATAAAATGTTAAAGGTTGATTTTCAGGATAGGATAATTTGAAGGTTTTATCTATGGTTTTAGAATTATCATTATCTAAATGGAAAATGTCCATAGTTTGATAATTCTCTAAACTAAAATCTGCCTGTAAATCTTTACTAATGAAATGATTACGAATACCAGTATCAAAACGAGTTTGCCGAATATTATCATAAGCCTTATGTAAAAATGTGTTAGTTTCAGGAGTACAATAATAGGTCGGATAAAAGTAAAGATAGCGATATTTTGCTTCTTCAAAGTTTTTACCAATAGCTTGAGTTTGACTCATTAAAATTTGTCTTAACATCATCTCTAGTCCTGCAATACTAGATATATTTCTTGTTGCATTGGAACCTCCTAACATTTGTTTATTAGTATAAACTTGAGGCATGAATAAAACGGCGGATTCTCTTTGTTCTGTCACGGTATAAGCTGAATGAGAAATAGAACAAATTTGTTGTTTGCCACGCCCTGATTTTTTTGCTAGTTGATAATTATTTAACTCCTCTAACAACTTATGATTAATGATATTTTTTGACTCTTTTTTAGGTAACATTATTACTTGTGTAACCCATGATTTTAAATCTTGCCAACCATCATCAATATTATATTTTTCCTTTATAGGATTAATTATGGTTTTTAAATATTCAATTAATTCTAAGCAAGGGTTTCTAATATTTTCTATTCCTTGATTTTTTTCTAAATATTTGACGGCTAAATAGTACCATTCATAAGGAACTCCTCCAGTGTTTCCGTTCAAGTTGTTATCCCTTAGTTTTTGATTAATATTTTGAATACTATTAATCGCAGGTAAATGCTCAGATAAGTTCCAAAATTCAACAATTTTTTGAATTAATACTTCAGATGTTAACTCAAGATTAGGAAGTTCAGGTAAGTCTTTATTGTTTTTCCTTTGAGCTTTATTTTCTTTAATTAATTCTGTGATTTTTTCTACTTTTGTTCCCCAAATTTTACGAGTTATTGTATCGCCAAATTCAGCTATTCGATCAATTCTAATATCATCAGAGAATTGAAAGTTATAACAACTAGGTAAAATTTCTTGTTGCTGAAATTTAACTAGATTTTCACTACGACTAGCGGAAACAGGGGTTTTTTTATCGTGAAGAATCTTAATGGTTGCATCGAGGGCAACTTCCATTAAACTAATATCATCAAAGAATAGCTCATAATAATCAGGATACTTAATGCCTTTACCATCACGGTTAAATCCTGTTTGACGTTTTTTGAGTTCATCACTACAAAGAGATTTAATCTTATCAACAACTAATAAGGGAATATCATCTTTACTGATATTAGGTGCATGACGATCGCACAAATAAACTACTCCTGTGGGTAAATAAAGTAAAGGATAATAGTATTTTTGTTCGTTTGTATTGAGATTAGTGTGGGCATCGATTAAAGCATTGTTAAGGATATTGGTTAAAACACCTCTATTTTCGGCAATACTATGATAGGAAAGTTTTAACTGTCGATTACTAAGTCGCCCAACTAAATCGTTAATACTTGGCTGTAATGCGTCTTGGGGATGTTTGATGATTGACGCAAAACGATCTGCTAAACAGGATAAATAAGCGAGGGAGTTTAATTTATCTCCTGTTAATTTCGGTGTTAAGTCGCTATTACTGGATAAATTCCAGTTGGTGTCATAACGGGTTTGAGTGTTATAAGCTATGAATAAAATATCGTCTAAATATTCTAAGTAGCTGTCTGAATTTTCTGGATCAATGAGTCGATCGAGATTAAGATATTTAATGATAACGGTAATAATTTCCCGATGTTGGGCAACGGATAAATCCCTGATTTTTTTACTTTCTTCTTTTTGCAAGTCGATATATTTTTGGGGCATTTCAGGGAAACGACTATAATCAAATTTTTCAAAGTCATGAAGAATGAAACCTGCTGTTGATAATCGTCTTTCTTTTTCTTTGATGACTCGTCTAATGGTGGTGTCTAATTTCTGTAATTCTTTTTGAATTAAATTAGCAGGAAATAAGCCATTTAAAAGATGAGTATTGAGAGATTGATCACTTAATGCCCTTTTACTTTTAATTCCTTCGGCTAACTTCTTCTCAATCCATT
Source organism: Cyanobacterium sp. HL-69 (assembly GCA_002813895.1). Taxonomy (NCBI): domain Bacteria; kingdom Bacillati; phylum Cyanobacteriota; class Cyanophyceae; order Chroococcales; family Geminocystaceae; genus Cyanobacterium; species Cyanobacterium sp. HL-69. The sequence goes on from CP024912.1 coordinate 2,623,437, forward strand.
TCCCCCCTTTAGCAGTTACACCGACAGCAACTTTCAACAAATTAGGCAATACATATTCGGCAAAATCTGCCATGACAATATCATCAGGATTTTGTTTGATAATCGCTTCTTGTAAAAGTTTAAGGGTAATTAATTCTCTTTTTGGAGGTGCGATGGTGCGATCGCTATTTTCCCACTCATCACCTAAATTAAATTCATCATCATCATAGTCATAATCTTCAAATTCATCGTAATTCATTAATTCTTCCTCTTGTGTAAAGGTATCCTTTTGAATGTGATTGTTGTCTAAATCAAGCTGTAGTTGATTCGATTCTGAGTTAGGATTTTTGCTTTTTTTAGCCATAATTTTAGATTGCCAAATTTATTGTTTTATTTAGAACAGAAGAGAGAAAATATAAAATAATTAATACTCTTCAATAATTTGTCGTGTTTTGTTGATTAGTGACTTCACCAGCCATATTTGGGAGCAAAGAATTCCTACGTCTATACCTATCAGGGATTGAAACTCTAGCAAATCCATGATTCACCTCTTTTATTTTTTAAACGATATGCTAAAGTGTCGAGAAGTAAAGCCGATTGCCCAAAAGCGATCGCATAGGGGGGTTTTTCATCTGTGCCTACCTCATCCATCGGATATATTTCAAAGTGCATAGGTAATTGTAAACGCCCTTTAACCTCCCATATGGAATAAGGCACGACGTAACTAACTAATCCTTGTATTTTTAGTCGTTTGTTAATCTCATTAATCCAACAATTATCAGGTTGATAGACTTGGATACCAGATAAAACCGTTACTTTCCAAGAATTTGCGATCGCCTTTAAGTCACTACTATAGGTAAATTTCCAATTTAATCTTTCCTCTCGATAACAATTTAAGTTCATAAAGCCTAAACAATGACGAAAACGCCCTTTAGGAATCGGTATATTAGTTTTAGCTTTAGTTTTTTCTAAAAGTTGCTTAAATTTAGATTCGGTGATCGGTTCAATGTCTAAATTGCTTAAGATACTAGGTAAATTATAGGTTTTAAAACGATCGCATTCATTAACTTCTGTCAAATCATATAAACCACATTGAAGCTCATTTGAACCTCTAAAACTAATAGCAGATTCAACGATGGGATTACCTTTTTTACCTGATAATTGTTGCCATTCTTCTCCCCATTTTCTCATACAAAAAGCGGTTTTTTTGAGACTAGAATTAAATACCGTTTCACAATCTTGTTTAAATGCCTCTTTACTACCTGCAAATTGTTGTTCAATGGTTTTATGTCCTAATCCCGATTTACTACTAAGCAATACTGATAAAACTCCTGCCCAACGTTGATAATATCCTTCAAAGTTATTAATTATACGATAATTATTTCTAATTTGATCATGAAAAAAAGGTCGATCATAAATACCATTTTGTTCTAAGTTTTTATTTTGATCATTGAATAGTCTTTCCACTAAAAAATTAGGAGTTAAAGCATAAGCAGTAAAATTGTCAAAATTAATTATTTCCCCTTTCTTTTCATAGCCATCATGTCGTGCTAACCTACCCAATCTTTGAATAAAACTTCCTGCATCTGCGGATTCAAAAATCAGAAAGTTAATTTTAAAATCAACCCCAACATCAATCGTGCTAGTACCAATAACTAAATCAGCTTGTAAAGATTTTTCTTTGTCTATTTTACCTGTCAAACTTGTGTTTTCTTGAACTTTTAAAGGAGATAAAAATTCTTGTAATAAAGGTGTTAAACGTTTAACAGAAGCGATGGAATTAAGAATAATAGCACCTTTACATCCTTGATGTTTTTGAAAATGAGATAAAATGAGATTTTTATTTTCTTTAATCCAATTTTCTGAGGCATTGTAAGAAGATTCTAAAGGAATAAAAATGAAATCTATTGTACCAACTACTTTACGCCATTTTTTTGCTGCTAATTCTGGGCATTTTTCTAGGATATCAGGAAATTGATATTTTTGTTCTTGATAAGGATCAATTACTTGGCAATTAAACCCTACTTTTTGCAATCTTTCAATTATTTGGGTTTCTGGAGTTGCTGAAAGGAAAAGATATTTTTTATCTCGATTAGTGTGACGCACTAATAACATTGTATTTATAATATTAGCGATGCTCGGAGCATTAAATATATGAAATTCATCAAACACAAAAAAATTAAATTTATTATCCAGAGGACTCCATAATTTATCAGGACGGTCTTTTGGTATTAAATAAGCCCCTTTTCTGAGATAATGCAGAATATCTGGATTCGTTTGGATAATCTCTGAATTTTCAATTTTAGTTGCGATCGCCTCTTCTTTTCTGATTTCTTCTGTTTCAGCATAAATTTCTAAATCTGCACCACTTAAACGAGTTATACGAGGCTCATTATTAGATTTAAATAAGTCAATGTAGTGCTTAATTTGTGCTTGTTGATCTCTTGCTAATTCATTGGTAGGATATAAAGCTAAAATATAACGAAATTGCTCTTTTTTTTCTCCTTGTAAAGTATCTAAATAAGCAGCTAAACTTTTACCATCTCCCGTCATTGCTATATTAAAAATAACATCAATATTAGGATTATTAAGGGCTTTAAAAGTTTCTAATTGATGCCAAGATAAAGACCAGTTTTCAGGTAAATTAATATCTTGGGGAATATCATCAGCAGGGCAAGAATAAACTGGTTTTAATTTGATTTGATACATAACTTTGACGGTTTAAATATCTTGTAAAATATCGTTAATTTGTTGTTTTAATTTTGGTAATTCATTTTCCGCTATTTCCTAAACAACACCTAAATCAACTCTAAAATATTCATAAACGATTAAATTTCTAAAATCTGCCATATCTTGCCAATCAAGTTGACAATATTTTGCTTTAAATTGCTCAAATGTTGCCCGACTGGCTTCTCCGATAATTTGTAAATTATGGATAATCAACGTCTGTATTAATTCATCTTCATAAAATTCTCTTTCTCCTCTAACAACATATTTTTCTATTTTTTCAATATATTCTTGAATATCCTTAATTCTTTCTGTGTCGTCTCTCATAAATTAATTGCCTCCTGTAAAACCCGCTCTTTAATACGTTGTTTCAACCCATTAACGGTGACAACATCAACTTTTTTACCTAAAAGGTTTTCCAATTCTCTAATTAACCTCACAGGAAACCAAGGGGTAATTTTATCTATGTCATAATCAATCAAAAAGTCAATATCGCTTTTTTCGTCTGCTTCTCCCCTTGCAACCGAGCCAAATACACGCACATTATATGCTCCATGCTTTGAGGCTATGTTGATGATTTCTTCTCGTTTTTCTTTCAGCAATTCTAAGTTCATATTTTCCTTAAATACTGTCCGTAAATCACTTATATTGTCATAATAATTCATTAAGATAGAAATTACCACAAATGCACATATATAGTGTCCGTATAAATATATGACTAGAAAAAATCAAGCCATAACTCTGTCTATCAATGAAAAAGAAAAAAAAGCCCTAGAAAATTTGGCTTTGGAGTTTGGTAAGACTTGGGGGGATAAACCTAATGTATCGAAGTTGATAAAGGCGATCGCCCTTAACCAATTAAAAATAGCCGTCAATAATGATTGGAATAATCAGAGGATAGAAACCTTAGAAAAAGCAAGAAAACTGTTATTAGACTTCGGATTTATCCTAGAAGCCGAAGAAATCGCCAAAATATTAATAGAAAGAAGCGAATTTAAAAATATATTTTCTAGCCGTGAGATAGAGCAATTTTTAGATAAACCTAAACCCCTATGGCGTAAAAATATAGAAAACTTTATAAAAAGACAGCAACCCTTTAAATTGACTTATCAAGACGCTTCCGAAAGACTGTGGAATTTTACCGTAATCCACGGACAATTAAGAATAATAGAAAAACATCAATATCTAGTGTGTACCTGTCAAGAAACAGAAGGGAATCAAGACATCATAGAATTAAAGCATAACTGGACATTCAAACTTGATCGCATTCAGGAAGCCGTAGTAACTCCCGTAGAATTATCTTGGCAGCCTGACTTAGATACGATTGAAGTCCAATTTAAAGTTTACCGAGGATTAGCTTTTGCTTACAGTAAAGAAGAAATTAAACAAGACGATATTTTTAAAGGTGACATAGAAGATAGTCCTCCATCTCGATTAATTATTCGTAATGTGTGGAGTACTTTTTGGTTTTTTAGGGAAATAAGCAACTATTGGAATGATTGCGAAATTATCGCCCCTGAATCTGTGAGACAAAAATTTTGTCAAAAATTGTTCGCTATCAATGCTATGTATGCTGAAAATCCTTCACAGGATAGTTAAAATAGTAGTAGAAACTAAATCTATTATTCCCCTCAATATAATCCTTCTATGCAGATTTACCTTGATTCCTGTGCCACTACTGCCCCTCGTATGGAGGTAATTAATTTGATGCAGGAAATATTACAAAAGGGATGGGGTAATCCTTCTAGTTTACATCGCTGGGGAGAAAGGGCTACTTTGGCGCTGGAAAAAGCCAGATGGCAGGTTGCGTCTTTTATTAATGCACCTTCTCCTGATTCTATCATTTTCACTTCAGGTGGTACGGAGGCGGATAATTTGGCAGTTTTTGGTATTACTTCTCAATATGCTACCCCCCAACATATCATTATATCTGCGGTGGAACACAGTGCGATCGCCCTTCCTGCCCAGATGTTAGAGGATAAAGGGTGGCAAGTAACCCGTTTACCCGTCAACCGTAAAGGAAGAGTAAACCCCCAAGACTTAGCCCAAGCCATCCAAGATAATACTGTTTTAGTATCAATTATTTACGGACAAAGCGAAGTAGGCACCATTCAACCCATCAAAGAATTAACCACCATTGCCAAAAGTAACGGGGTTTTATTCCATACCGATGCGGTACAAGTGGCAGGGCGTTTAACCATTGATGTAGAGGATTTGGGAGTAGATTTATTATCTCTTTCCGCCCACAAATATTACGGCATTCAAGGGGCAGGGGCTTTATATATCCGTGCAGGGGTAAAATTAGAGCCTTCTGGGGGTGGCGGTGGTCAGGAAAAAGGGTTAAGATCTGGTACACAGGCATTAGGTGCGATCGCATCTATGGGTTTAGCGTCTCACCTCGCCCAACAAGAATTAGAATCCGAAAGCCTTAGACTTAGAGAATTAAGAGATTATCTTTTTGAACTATTATCCCCATGTCCTTATTTAGCGTTTACAGGGGATTTATTACACCGTTTGCCCCATCATGCTAGTTTTCTCATAAACTCCGATTCAAAGCAACTTACGGGGCGTAAAATGGTCAGAGAATTAAATTTTGCAGGTATCGGCATAAGTGCAGGATCAGCTTGTAACAGCGGTAAAAGTCAGCCATCAAATACCCTCGTTGCCATGGGTTACAGTGAAGATGAAGCCGTAAAAGGTATTAGAATTAGTTTAGATCGTCATACCACCAAAGAAGATATAGCATGGACAGCCATGGTAATAGAGCAAGTTATTCAACGAATTATCTGATTATAGAGCCCTAAATATTATGTTGTAACCTTTAAAAACAAGGCTGTTTACCATTCCCCGTTGCCCATTCCCTATTCCCCACCTTCCCCAAAATACTTTTTCATCAAACCCAATAACATTGCCATGGCATAACAACTATGGTTAAAATGGTAGGGTTGTGTAAACGTAAAGTTTAAGTATAAATATTATTTAAAAGATATGGCAGTACCTAAGAAGAAAACATCTAAATCTAAAAGAGATCAACGTAAAGCCCATTGGAAAAGAAAAGCTAAATTCCAAGCAGAAAAAGCACTATCTTTAGGAAAATCCGTCTTAACTGGCAACTCCAACAGTTTTGTTTATCCCACCAAGGATGAAGACGAAACCGAAGAGTAAGAATATTTCACCGAGAAAGAAAGGGGTAAAACTACCCCCTTTTTTTATGCCATACTGATTGCGGTGACAATAGCCCAAGAATCAATTAAGAGTAAGAAGAAGGTAAAACCAAGGAGAAAAAAATACATCCAAGGTTGTGCAAGGGGATAAACATCGGTAGTGTCAATGCCTGTTTTGCTTTGTACTATACGCACCATTTTGGCAAATCCCGCCACTCGCATGGGTAATAAATAAGCGCGATCGCCCTTATCGGTAGTAAAATAATATACCATGCCCCCTTGTCCTGTGGTACGCATTTTTAACGCTTTTACTTCTTTCCATGGCAAATTCCAACCCTTACGCCAAATGAGTTTTGCCCAGTTAGGATATGTAACTTTAATGCCTTCTTCATCTAAAATTACCCTTTCTGTCATCACCGTATAAACTAAAAAAGCCCCGACGACTAAACCCACCCAAAATAACCATTGAGGAATGGGTAAAGTTGTGGTTTTGGCTAAAAAAGGTAAGGGAGTAGTGAGGGCAAAATATAAACTTAGCAGGGTAATTCTAATTAAAGGAGAGATGGGAAAAATATTTTTAGTAGAGTTATTTTCGTTCATGAAGTATTTTAAAAATGCAGATGTTAGGCTCTATTATACTGTCTATATTATTACCATTCCCCATTGCCCATTCCCTATTCTCCAAATGATTTATCGATTTAAATACGGTTGAATTACTTGATTTTTTTCGTTTTCAGAAATTAGCCAATAACTAAGACGATATTCCCATGGTTGACTAGGGCGCCCGGGTAAAAGGGTAGTATTAAAACCATTTTGCTCTAATCCTTTGGCAAAAGACATCAGAGTGATAATTTCTCCGTTGGTTAAGTCGGTATCAACGTTTTTATCCACCACCTTTAAAATTTGAGGTAGTCGAATAATTACCATGGGGGATTGTAATTTATTTTTTATGGCTTGTAATATGATTTGTTGTCTTTTTACCCTACCAATATCCCCCAAATTATCTCCCCTATATCTCACAAACTGCTCTGCTTGATCTCCATTTAATACCTGTTGTCCTTCCTTTAGATTAATATATAATCCCTGAGTGTGATCGCTATATTCCATATCCATGGGTACATAAACATCAACCCCCCCCACTGCATCAACCAACTCCTTAAACGATTCGGTGGTAATGCGCACATATTTATCGATGGGAATATTATTGAAATTATTTTGTAATACCCTCTTGGTTAAATCAATTCCCCCAATAGCATTGGCAGCGTTAACTTTATCCCAATTACCATTAGGAAGTCTAACCCTAGTATCCCTAGGAATAGACAACATATTTAAACTATTACTATGAGGATCTAAACGCACTAATAACATAGTATCGCTACGGGCGGAAAATCTTTGATCTGAATTTGCATCAACCCCCGGCTGAATGTCAACTCCCATCACTAAAATATTAACAGGACGTTCGAGTTTTCTTTGCCATAAAGCACTTAAACCAGCTTGTCTGACACCGTCTATTTTTTGCCAAATTGCTTCCATATCAAAAGGAAGTTCCCCATTTAAAGCCACGGACATTCCCACCATCGCTGAAGCCCCTGCGGTTAAAATCAGGACGCTACCCCAGACAATGCCTTTGATTACGGGAGATTTTTTTTTTCTTCTTGCCACCGATTGATACCTTTTAGATGCTAATCCTCTATGATTTTTTGTTGTCTAGTCTAGTCTGGGAAGGGAATAGGAATACTACATGTTGAGTTTTTTACAAATAGACATATTTTTAAGTGTATGAATAAGGATAATGTTACCATTTTCTCAAATAGTTAATAATCTTTTATCTTGTTGATGAAAAGTATATGCCGATCGCTCCTTATTTGGTAAATTTAATAGTATTCGTATTAGGTGCTTGTATTGGTAGTTTTCTAAACGTAGTCATATATCGCCTCCCTGCCAAAATTTCCCTAATTCATCCCCCCTCCCGTTGCCCCCATTGTTTGCATCCCCTCGGAATAACGGAAAATGTACCTGTATTTGGTTGGTTATGGTTAGGGGGAAAATGTCGTTGGTGCAAAACTCCCATTTCTTTTCGCTATCCATTGGTTGAGGCGATAACGGGGTTATTATTTGTATTTATCTTTTTACAATTTGGTATCTCTTGGCTGACGTTAGGTTATTTCATCTTTGTCAGTTGGTTAATTTCCCTTGCCCTTATCGATTTCGATACTTTAACTTTGCCCAATGTTTTAACCCAAACGGGGCTGGTGGTGGGTTTAATTTTTCAAACTGCTTTGGGATTTCTTCATAATGGCATTGCGGGGGCTAGTCAATTTTTGTTCACTGCCATTTTAAGTGCGGTAATTGGTATCTGGTTATTTGATGCCATTTTAATTGTGGGTACTTTTGTTTTTGGTAAACCTGCCATGGGAGGAGGAGATCCCAAATTAGTGGCGATGATTGGGGTATGGTTAGGATGGCAAAATGTTCTTATAACGGGCTTTCTGGCTTGTTTAGTGGGTACTTTTTTCGGACTAAGTGCGATCGCCCTTGGAGGTTTAAAGAAAGGGCAACCCATGCCTTTTGGCCCTTTTTTGGTAGTAGGTGCCATTATTACCTTGTTTTATGGTGACGGGTTACTTTCGGCTTACCTCGATTATATGTTCAATTAATTGGCGTTGGTGAATTAAGGTATGATTTTTAGTTTAGTTTGGCAACAGGGAATGGGCAATGGGCAATAGTAATAATAGTTTTAATACTATATATTTACTGTAATTCAATAATGTTTCATACTCAAAATCAGCAATGCCAATTAATTTACTACACCAAGGCTTGTAGAAGAGCTTGAAATTTAAGCTCAATTTCCGTTAACTCCTGCTCTGGTTTTGAACCTGCGACAATTCCAGCCCCAGCATATAATCTAGCACGATTACCTTGAATGAGTGCCGAGCGAATACCGACAATAAACTCACAATTACCATTAGTATCTAACCAGCCAATGGGGGCAGCATACAAAGAGCGATCAAAATTTTCATAGTTTTCAATCTCTGCACAGGCTATATCGATGGGGACACCTGCCACAGCGGGGGTAGGGTGCAACTGGGCAATAATTTCCAGTGGATTACGCTCTTCTATGATTTCAGCATAAATGGGTGTCCAAAGATGTTGAATGTTGGATAGTTTTAATAGTTGTAGTGATGCTCTTTTGGGGCTTAAACCCATGATAGAGAGTTTCTCAAAAATATAGTCACTCACAAACTGATGTTCTCTTTTTTCTTTTTCACTATGGAGCAGATTTTCCCCCAATAAACTATCATCATAATCGCTTTTGCCCCTTGGTGCTGAACCTGCAAGGGCATCGGTTACTAATTGTCTATCTTGTATAGATAATAGTCTTTCTGGACTTGCCCCAAGGAAAAATTCTTCTTTTTCGTTACCGACACAGAAGATGTAACAGTCGGGGTGATTGTCTCGGAGGTTGGTTAAGGATTTGGTGATGTTGAAGTTGTCTTCTAATTTTATTTCTAGGGCATGGGCGACAACAATTTTAGTTAGTTTTTCCGAGGCGATCGCCTTTAGGCTATGATTAACTTTATCGGTAAAATTATGATAGTCAGATTTTTCTAAGGTATAACGACAAGGGGTACATTGAGAATGGTGAACTCGATGATAATAATGTAGTATATTTTGACTAAAGTCTTGTTTTAAATATTGCTTAATTAAGTTTAGCTCAGGGGCATTTTTTTGATAAAAAGTATTAACAATTACTAGATAACTATTAGCCTTTTTTACTAACTGTATATAAGGAATGAATATTTTGGCTTGGGGAAAAGCCTGATAACTATCTGAACTATGTTCAAGAAAATTGAAAGAAGAGAAAAAGTAAGGAATTTTTTGACTATCTAGGTTATCTTCAAAGATTATTTTACCCTTACTATCTTCTATAAAATTTTGGCATTGCTCAAAGCGATTATAACCCCCATTCACCTCCCCACCTTCATTTTTTACCTCTAAACTTTTTATCGCCCCAATAGCAACAACAGCCTCTTGTTTTCTTTGATTTTCACAGTAGAAAGACACTTGATTTTCTGGTTTTAACATGGCAAGAAAAACCAATAAATCCATAGGACTTATTTCCTGAGAAATAGATACAATTTGTGCGTCATTATCTGTGACAGGGTGGGATAAAAAAATTAATTCTTTGAGTTTTTGAGAGTAATCGGTTAAAAAATGGTTATCGGGAATGACCGGCATAACACTTAAAATTATAAATATTTATATTAAATTGTTAACCTCAGAGGATAACTGATGGTATCTATAGAAATGTTAACTAAAATCTGGTTTTAATCATATGCCCCACCTTGGCGGAGATTAATAACTGTAACAAAACCAATCTTTAATCATTGTCTATTTTATCGAATATAAGTAACCATGACGATTACTAATCCTATCACCGGGCCTGAGCAACATAAAAAAAGGAAGCTATGGTTAGCGGCGATTAAGCCTCCTATGTACACTGTCGCTGTCATTCCTATCAGTTTTGGTACTGCTTTGGCTTACTATGCCACGGGTACTATTAATCTTTCTATTTATATCACTTTTTTGTTAAGTGCGATCGCCATTATTGCTTGGTTAAATCTCACTAACGATGTTTTTGATGCTGACACGGGCATTGACGTTAATAAACATCACTCGGTAGTCAATCTCACGGGGAATAAAACCCTTGTCTTTTGGATTGCTAACATTATTTTACTCCTTGGTTTGGGAGGTATTTTCCTTATCAACTGGTGGCAACAAGATTGGACGGTATTATGGCTTATCCTTGTGAGTTGTTTCTTGGGTTACACCTACCAAGGGCCTCCCTTTCGTCTTGGTTATCAAGGGTTAGGGGAAATTATCTGTTTTTTTACTTTTGGACCAATGGCGATCGCATCTGCCTATTATAGTCAAAATCAGTCATTTTATTTTAATTCTTTAGTTATTTCCAGTATTATTGGCATTTCTACCTCTATTATTCTTTTTTGCTCCCATTTTCACCAAGTAGAAGATGATTTAAAAGCAGGTAAAAAATCCCCTATCGTGCGCCTCGGCACAAAAACAGGGGCAAATGTGCTAATAATTTCCGTTGCCCTCGTTTATCTTCTAAGTACAATTTTCGTATTTACGGGGCAATTACCCCAACAATGTTTATTAATTTGGTTTAGTTTTCCCGTTGCCTATCAATTAATTAACCATGTCAATCAATATCACGCTCAACCAGAAAAAATTAAAAACAGTAAATTTATTGCTGTTAATTTCCATTTTCTTAGTGGTTTATTATTGTGTTTAGGACTGTGTTTCTCTTAAACAACAGGGGTAATAGTATATAATTTAAAAGGAAATATTTTCTATTTATTGAACTTTTTATTACTATCAACATTAGGTATTGACATCATAAAAATTATTACCTAATTCCCATTTCTAATCTTAAAGATTATCTGTTTTATTAAGCCCTAAATAAACTAAAAAAAATGGCATCATTCAAAGACTTAATAGGGTATTACGACAAATATAAATTAACAGTATTTTTTAGTATTGGTGCATCAGGACTATTTGAAATAATAGATCTTTTAGTACCCTATTTAATAGGTCAAATATTAAACGTTATATCAGGGAATGAAGTAGATGTTTTTTTACAAAAAATTATTACCTCTATTGCCACATTCTTAAATTTATCAAATCAACCTCAAACCATTAACCTGATAGTATTGTGTGGGTTTATTTTCGTGATAGCTGTGGCTAGGGCGCCCATACAGCCTTGGATTGGCTCTTGGTATCACTGGGAAATTACTTTAAAATCAAGAAGAGACTATTCCCAAAAAGTTATCGAAAAAATTCTCACCCTACCCCTCGGATTTTATGATGAAAATAACCCAGGTAGGATAGCGGGGAGAATAGCGAGGGGAATTTCTAACCATACTTGGACATATCCAGAAATTGCGGGGCAATTTATTCCAAAACTCATTAGGGTATTCGGTATTTTTATTATTATTTTACTGATAGAAAAATGGTTGGCAGTGGGTTTTATTGTCTCTTTTTCTTTGATTTTAGTTCTCACTTTTTTCCATCTCAAAAAGTTGATTATTCAAGAGCAAAAATTAGATGCTCATCAGGAAAATACTGAAAGTAGAACATCAGAAATAATTACTAACATTAAAACTGTTAAGGCTTTTGCCACCGAATCAAGGGAATTGGCAAGGCAAAATAAACGCTTTAACCGTGAATATAAAGTAGTTATCAATCGAATCCATCTAGGTTACGTAAAATTAGCCACATGGAATCGCACAGTGGTGCAACTATCTCTGTTTCTCGTCTTTTTAGGGGTACTGATTCCTACTTTTAGGGGGGAAATGTCTTTAGGACATTTTATCACCACCTACACCCTTGCCAGTATGGCTTATGCGGAATTAGAGCCTTTGAGTAATTTGGCGGAGGTATTTGCCCGTCGTTATGCGTCCATGATTCGTTTCCATGAGTTTCTGAATCTACCTGCGGGGCAGGATGCTTCTAGTTTGATTCCTGAATATTTACCTAAAAATCCCTATGAGTTTACGGGAAAATTGGAGTTTCAAAATATCTCCTTTGGTTATCATCCTGATAGTTTGGTGTTAGACAATATCAATTTTAAGGTTGAACCTTATCAAACTGTGGCACTGGTAGGACGTTCGGGGTCTGGTAAATCTACGCTGGTTAAGCTCTTATTTCGCTATTTTGACCCCTTGGAAGGAAAAATTTTTTTGGATGGTCAAAATATTAAAACCTTTGATATTAGCCGTTATCGTCGCCGTATGGCTATTGTGCATCAAGAGGTGGATATGTTTAACGGTAGTATTGTGGATAATTTGACCTATGGTAATCCTAATGTTAGTTTAGCAGAGTTGAAACAAGCCTGTGCGATCGCCCGTGTGGATGATTTTATCCAAAAACTACCCGATAAATATAACACCATCGTCGGAGAAAGGGGAGTAAGACTATCAGGAGGACAAAAACAAAGATTGGGCATTGCAAGGGCATTAATTGTCAACCCAGATATATTGATATTTGATGAAGCCACATCCAGCCTTGATTATGAATCAGAAAGGGAAATTCAACTGGCAATGAAATCTATTTTTGGCACCCGTACTACCATTATTATTGCCCACCGTCTTAGCACCGTGAGGGAAGCGGATAAAATTATTGTGGTTGATAATGGCAAAATTGCAGAAGTAGGTAATCACGAGGAGTTACTTCGCCAAGGAGGTATTTATCAAAGGTTACATTCTCTCCAAGAAAGCGGAGATTTGTATTAATTTCGTGATTACAGAGTTCTAGGTAGCCTGTGTTACAGTATCTTGATAATTGGTTAGGTTATCCTTAAGATATTAAAATTTCAAGACATTGGGAAAAGCGGAAGTGATTTACATATCCATAGTTGAAGGGAATCCCCATTTGCGATCGCTCCTAGGATGGCACTTACAACAAGCGGGTTACATCACCCATCAATATAGCACTATTCAACAGGCAAGAAGTAACCTCACCCAAAATCCGCCTACCCTAATGATTATTGATTCAGACTTACCAGACGGTGACGGGGTAGAATTTTGCCGTTGGTTATCCCAATCAAGACAAACCCTCATCTTAGTCTTGTCCGCAAAAATAGGAGAGAAAGATGTGGTCAATGGTTTAAAAGCAGGGGCTGACGACTACATCAAAAAACCCTTTGGAATGCAAGAATTTTTAGCCCGGGTTGAATCCCTACTCCGTCGCTTTCGAGTTAATAACGCTCCCCTCATTCTCGATTTTGGAGATCTAAAAATAGACTTAGTCCAAAGAAGAGTAGAATTTAGAGGGGAATTTATCGACCTAACTCCCCAAGAATTCAGTTTACTCTATGTCTTGACCCAAGCCCAAGGAACAGCCCTTAGTAGAACGGAATTACTACGTCGAGCTTGGCCAGAGGCGATCGAAAATCAACGCACTATCGACACCCATGTATTATCATTGCGCAAAAAAATAGAAATTGACCCTCGACAACCTAACTTAATTCAAACGGTACGTAATGTGGGTTATCGATTTAACCTTGAATTATTGCAACAGAATAAACTTTCATCCCCAGAAGCCTATCAACACCCAAAACACTATCATAGCCATAACAATCATAACAATGGTCATCTTTCTCCTTCAACCCTAAACCAAGAAAGAATAATGGCAAGATAAGAGCCATTGATAATTTAAAAAATGCCCATAAAAAAGGGTTAACAATATTGTTAACCCTCAGACAATTAATGGACAGTAAAATTTAACGCTTAACTAACTTTTTGGTGTTAACTTTGCGTAAGCGAATAGATTCGGGAGTTACTTCTAACAACTCATCGGGCCCGATATATTCTAAAGCGCGTTCTAAATTCATTTCCACAGGAGCTTGTAATTGTACTAATTCATCCCCTGTTGCCGCACGGTGGTTAGTTAACTGCTTAGTTTTACAAACGTTAATCTCCACATCTTGGGCGCGGTTACATTCACCGATAATCATGCCTTTGTAAACCTTGGTACCAGGATGAATAAAGAATACTCCTCTATCTTCAGCATTTTTCATGGCGTAGAAAGTAGAAACACCCTCTTCAAAGGAGATAAGGACACCGTTGTAACGGGTTTCTAAATCTCCCACCAAAGGACGATATTCATGGAAACTATGGTTCATGATACCAGCGCCTTTTGTCATACGAATAAAGTCACCACGGAAACCAATTAAACCACGGGCAGGGACGACAAATTCTAACTGAGTACGTCCATTATCCCCTGATTGCATATCCTGCATTTCCGCTTTACGTTGTCCTAAGCGTTCGATACAAGAGCCTTGGGCTTCTTCGGGTACGTCTAAAACAAGGTATTCAAAAGGTTCGTAGGGTTGTCCATTTACCTCACGGTAAATTACTTGAGGCTGAGATACTTGAAACTCGAAACCTTCACGACGCATATTCTCGATGAGGATACCGAGGTGTAATTCTCCTCTTCCTGAAACAATAAATTGATCAGCGGATTCTCCATCTTCTACTCTTAAAGCTACATTAGTTTGTAACTCTTTGTCGAGGCGATCGCGAATTTGACGAGAAGTAACAAATTTACCTTCTAATCCAGCGAAAGGAGAGTTATTAACAGAGAAAGTCATTCTCAAAGTAGGCTCATCAACCCGAATCAAAGGTAATGCTTGAGGTTCATTTGGACAGGTAATAGTTTCACCAATATTGGCATCGGTAAATCCTGCCACAGCAACGATATAACCAGCGCTTGCTTCTTCTAATTCGACCCTTTGTAAACCTTCAAAACCCAACAGTTTGCTAATTCTGGCCTTAACCATGGTACCGTCTTCTTTCATTAGAGCAGCCTGTTGTCCTGCTTCAATTTTACCATTATGAATTTTACCAATAACGATTCTGCCTAAATAGTCAGAATAATCGAGGGTAGTTACTTGCAATTGTAAAGGTTTTTCAGGATCTCCAGCTGGGGGTGGAACATGGTGTAAGATAGCCTCAAACAAAGGCTGCATATCAACATTGTCATCGTCGATTTTATTTTTAGCAAATCCAGTCAAACCAGAAGCATAAAGGGTGGTGAAATCGCATTGATCATCATCTGCACCTAATTCTACGAATAAATCAAATACTTTGTCCACAGCCCTGTCAGGGTGGACGTTAGGGCGATCAATTTTATTAACAACTACAATGGGGCGTAAACCTTTTTCCAGAGCTTTTTTAAGTACAAAACGAGTTTGAGGCATGGGGCCTTCGTTGGCATCGACGATTAATACACAACCGTCAACCATTCCTAAAACCCGTTCAACTTCACCGCCAAAGTCGGCGTGTCCAGGGGTATCTACAATATTAATTAATGTATCTTTGTAGCGTACAGCAGTATTCTTGGAAAGAATTGTAATTCCTCTTTCTTTTTCTATATCATTAGAATCCATGACACAGGTAGGAACTTCTTCTCCTTCTCTGAAGATTCCAGACTGTTGTAATAAAGCATCTACGAGGGTGGTTTTGCCGTGGTCAACGTGGGCAATAATCGCAAGATTGCGAATGGGGAGAGACATATATACTCTTTAACTTATTGTAATGATTATTTATAGTTGCCTTAATTCTAACTGATCATTGTTATTTTTTGTTAATCTTGTGAGTCACTTTGGTTTTTTTATTGTATTTGGATTAAAAAATGTATGGGATACAAAACAAATCAAACCCTAGGTAAATAAATCAATGTACGGAAAACTACACTACCTGAACTGCCCTAATTTGCTTCATTATAGAAGATGAAAATAATCAAATTATGAGCAATCATTAGGAAACTTTGATTATTCCAATATTTTAAATTTGTAAATATATTAAATCATTAATCATTTATGGGAAAAGTAGTAGGTATAGATTTAGGTACAACAAACTCCTGTGTGGCTGTAATGGAAGGTGGTAAACCTGTTGTTATTGCTAATGCTGAGGGTTTTAGAACCACTCCTTCTGTGGTTGCCTATGCGAAAAATGGCGATCGCCTCGTAGGACAAATTGCCAAACGTCAAGGGGTAATGAACCCCGAAAACACCTTTTATTCTGTAAAACGTTTCATTGGTAGAAGACATGACGAAGTAACCAACGAAACCACCGAAGTATCCTATCAAGTATTAAACGTAAACGGTAACGTAAAATTAGACTGTCCTTCTCAGGGTAAACAATTCGCCCCCGAAGAAATCTCCGCCCAAGTATTACGTAAATTAGTAGAAGACGCTAGTAAATACCTCGGAGAAACCGTTACCGAAGCGGTAATCACCGTTCCTGCATACTTCAACGACTCCCAACGTCAAGCCACTAAAGACGCTGGTAAAATTGCCGGGATCGAAGTAAAACGTATCATCAACGAACCCACCGCCGCTTCCTTAGCCTACGGTTTAGATAAAAAAAGTAACGAAACCATCCTCGTATTTGACTTAGGTGGTGGTACTTTTGACGTATCTGTATTGGAAGTAGGGGACGGAGTATTTGAAGTATTAGCCACCTCTGGAGATACCCATCTAGGGGGAGATGACTTCGACAAAAAAATTGTTGACTTCCTCGCCGCCGACTTCAAAGCAAAAGAAGGTATTGATTTACGCAAAGACAAACAAGCCTTACAACGTTTAACCGAAGCGGCTGAAAAAGCAAAAATTGAACTTTCCAACGTATCTCAAGCAGACATCAACTTACCCTTCATCACCGCCACCCAAGACGGCCCCAAACACCTAGAATTATCTTTAACCAGAGCTAAATTCGAGGAAATTTGTGCCGACTTAATCGATCGTTGTGCCATTCCTGTACAAAATGCTCTCAAAGACGCTAAATTAAGCCCTAGCGACATTGACGAAGTCGTATTGGTAGGGGGTTCTACCCGTATTCCAGCGGTTAAAGAAGTCGTTAAAAAAGTATTAGGAAAAGATCCTAACCAAACCGTTAACCCCGATGAAGTAGTAGCCGTCGGTGCCGCTATCCAAGGGGGTGTATTATCTGGGGAAGTTAAAGATATTCTCTTATTAGATGTTACCCCTCTATCCTTGGGTGTTGAAACCCTAGGCGGTGTAATGACTAAAATTATTCCTAGGAATACCACTATCCCCACCAAAAAATCTGAAACCTTCTCCACTGCGGTAGATAGTCAAAGCAATGTAGAAATTCACGTTTTACAAGGGGAAAGAGAATTTTCTAAAGATAACAAGAGTTTGGGAACTTTCCGTTTAGACGGTATCCCCCCTGCACCCCGTGGCGTACCTCAAATTGAAGTAACCTTCGACATTGACGCTAACGGTATCCTCCATGTAACTGCGAAGGATAGAGGCACTGGTAAAGAGCAGTCTATCAGCATCACTGGGGCTTCTACCTTACCTGATGAGGATGTTGATCGTATGGTCAAAGAAGCTGAGGCTAATGCGGCGGCAGATAAGGAAAAACGGGAAGCTATTGAGCGTAAAAACCAAGCCGACTCTTTAGTATATCAAGCTGAGAAGCAATTAACAGAGCTAGGAGACAAGGTTTCTGCGGATGATAAAGCCAAGGCAGAAGGTTTAATCGCAGATCTAAAAGATGCGGTAGCCAAGGAAGATGACGAGAAGATCAAAACCGTAATGCCCGAATTACAACAAGTTCTTTATACCATTGGTACTAATGTTTATCAACAGTCTGCTGATGGTGCAGCCCCTGGAGGCGCTCCTGGTGCGGATGCGTCTTCTGCTCCTAGTGATGATGGTGACGATGTCATCGATGCGGAATTCTCTGAAGAGGATAAGTAAGTTTTTTACTAAAACCATTTAATTTTTGAATTAGGAGGCGTTGTTTTCAACGTCTCTTTTTTTATGGGAAAAATCATAGGCATAATTTGCCATAGCAAAAATATAACGATCGCTCTTTATCCTTGAGTGGCAATGGAAAAATAATATTATGATTAAAATGTAGCACTTCAATAATCGGGAAAAACCTCGAATATATTTTATATGACTGATTCAGACAAAAAAGAAACAAAAATCACCACCAATCAAGAGCAAAGTGAATCCATTGATAAACCCATCACCCCCCCTCGTTGTTTTGTTGGGGGAGCAATATCAGGAGCATTGGCGATCGCCGCTTATTTATTAACCAAGTCCATAGTACAAACCTACGCAGGAATTCCCATCAGTTTCGACAACCCCATGGCCGCCCGTATTGCTTCCACCGTCAGAACCCTAATCATGGGCATCACCACCATGGCAACCTTTGTATTTGTCATGGTAACTGTGGGTTTATTCGCCCTAGGAATTCAATTAATTTTCAAAAAACAAGGTTCTAGCCCCAACTCTTAACCATTATTCTGAGAAAACTTAACTATTTATGTAAATTTATGTAAAGTTTGTTAGGATCATAGATAGAGTAGTAATATATAGATATATAAAAAATAATATGCAACCATCTCAACCCACAGAAAGAGAGCTACTAGCCAAGGTTCTTGCCCCTTTACTAGAAGATTTTAAATACTGGTTTTCCCGCTCTATTACTTTACTAGAATCCGAGAGAATAACTTTCTTATCAGAAGAAGAACAAAATGATCTAATTGCCAGAATCAAAAATTCTCAGGAAGAGGTGAAAACGGCTTCTATGCTCTTTAAAGCCACCGATGGGAGAGCGGGAATAGATACAAAAGTTCTAATGCCTTGGCACAGCCTTGTAGGGGAATGCTGGAGTGTTGCCCGTAGATGGCGCAAAGAAAAAGAACTAAACCAAAACTAGATTTTTCTCAATCAAAGAAAAAACTAAAACATTAACAAGCTATTTAACTAAAAACTATTACAAGGAATTCTGAGCGGAGACTTTAATGCTACACCTAATTTATATTCTTGCCTTTACCGTGATTGCTTTTTTCGCCATCAGCAACTTAATCCGTAGTCTCATCACCATCAGTGCTGAGTCTCAAAGAGGCTCTTGGACCGATACCCCCAAACCTCTAAATAGAAGACCATCCCAGTCTTACAGGGTACCTCATCCTGAATTGTTGGATGATAACGGAGATCCTGTGGATGAGCCTTTATTGGTAATTCGTTCTGTATCCGTAGAAGATGCCCGTCAAAGATTAGATTCTATCTATCAATCGTCCCCCGGACAAACTAGACAAACCGAAGAAGACAGTTAGAATAATTGATAATTGATAATTAATAATGGATAATTGAAGCTAACGTAATTTTTTCCCTTACTTTGCTTTATGGTAATCACTGCTGCGGATGTTAATATAGCCGATTATATAGATCATTCTCTCTTAAATCCTCTGGCGACAACCAAGGATGTAGAATTGTGTTGCAATCAGGCTATTGATTGCGGTTTTCCCGCAGTATGTGTCTATCCTGTCCATGTCAAAAAAGCTGTGTCTATCCTTCATACCCAAAAGATTAAGGTGGCGACAGTTATCGGTTTTCCCACAGGGGCAACTACTCCCCACGTAAAGCTACACGAAGCCCAAGAAGCCACTAATTACGGGGCAGGGGAGTTGGATGTGGTTATTAATTTAGGTTGGTTAAAGTCTGGGAAGTTTGACTGGATTCATAAGGAAATAGCCTCTATTTGTGAGGAGACGGGTATTCCTGTTAAAGCGATTTTGGAAACTACCTGTTTGACAGATGAGGAAAAAAAAGTGGCCGCTGAGATATGTTTGGATGCGGGGGTAAGTTTCTTAAAAACTAGCACTGGTTGGTTTGGGGGGGCAACGGTGGAAGATGTGGCTCTATTGCATCGTATTTCTAAGGGGCGTGTTGGTGTTAAGGCTTCTGGGGGTATTAAGGATTTAGAAAGTGCGATCGCCCTTATCAATGCAGGGGCAACCCGTCTAGGCACATCAAGGGGAGTCGAAATAGTCAGACAACAAAAGGACAACGTCAGATAAATCATTGTAACCATTGCTCATCTTTGCCATTGTTCATTGCTTTCCTCGACCTTAATGGCGAAAAATGTTATGATAGAAGATCATAGTCGAACTTGCCCATAAAGAGAAGTTCAGCAGATTTCAAACATATAGTCTAATGACAATAACTGATCCTCGTCGTCGCATAGAGTTACAGAAACTACTTAAAAAACTAGGTTTAACAGATTTATCAAAAGTTAACTGGACATTATTAGATACCGCCCTGACTCATCCGAGTTTCTCTCATCAAAACAATTACGAACAGTTAGAATTTGTCGGTGATGCCGTGGTGAGACTGGTTGCCGCCGAATTACTAAAAGAAACCTACCCTGAGTTACCCGTAGGGGAATATGCCGCCATTCGTTCGGTCATTGTGAGTGATCGCTTTTTGGCCGAAATAGCAGAACAGTATGGGGTAGAAATGTATCTACTAATTGCTCCTAATGTAAGGGGCGATCGCATGGGCCGCATCTCTCGTCTTGCTGATGCCTTTGAAGCCATCCTCGGTGCATTATACGAAAGCACCAGAACCATGGAATTAATACGCCATTGGCTTGACCCCATTTTATCAGAAAAGGCCGCCCAAGTTCACGCCGATCCTGCCCGACAAAATTATAAAGATGCCTTACAAGAATGGACGCAAAGGGTACACAAATCCCTACCGACTTATCTTGTGCAAGAACATCGTTTGAGCAAAGGAGAAGAAAATGAGCGTTTTGTGGCGCAAGTATGGTTAAAAGATAAGCTCTTGGGTGAAGGTAAGGGTGCAACCAAAAAAGCATCCCATCAGGCCGCTGCTAAACAGGCTTTTTATGCTTTTGTTAATCAAGAGCAAGTTTCTCCGACCAAAAATCAATAATTAGGCTCTGACGGGGAAACTGTTAGCAATTATTTTTTAATATAAATCGTGATCTTGAATGTATGATTTTACTTTCGGGGTCAAGATTTCTTGATTTTGATTCTGACGATACTCTGTAGAAGATACAGGGGGTAGTGAATAGTCTGCCAGAGTGTAGCCAAGGGTATATTTATCTAGCTTTTTCTGAGTTTGAGTATCAATTTGATAACCTTCACGGGGTAATATTAAAACCTTTACCTGTTGCCAGAGTTTTTCTGCCTCATACCAGCTAAATATTTGCGGGGCTAAGTCACTACCAATAACGAAAGTTAAGTCGGCTTTGTTACCCCATTTTTTTTTCGCTTTTTCAATGGTGTATAAGGTGCGCCGATCGCCTATATCCGTTCCCAGTTTAATGTTATCATTACCAGAAGATAGACTCAGTTCTTCTATGAGTAAATTCAACATTTGACTACGATGGTATAGGCTTTTTTGACCCTCTTTAAATGGGTTGTCAGAAGCATACACTGCTACCAAATCATATTTTTGACTCAGATAACCTAAAATTGTTTGATGGGCAATGGTAGGGGGATCTGCACTGGTTCCAAAAATAGCAATTTTCATCAATCAACTGTTTAAGCTAAGGCCGAATCACCAAAATTAAGGGGAATATCCTGTAATCTGCCATCTCCCACTGCTTTAATGGCTTCCGTTAAATCTACCTTTCCAGTATAAATTGCTTTACCCACAATAACGCTCTTTACCCCAACGGGTTCGAGGGATAGTAAACTAAGAATATCGCTCAATGAACTAATACCTCCAGAGGCGATAATGGGAATATCGGTAACACTAGCAATTTCCCTTAAGGCTTCTTGGTTTGGGCCTACTAAGGTACCATCCCGATGGATGTCGGTATAAATGATGGCGGCGGCTTGGGGTGATATGGCTTTGGCTAATTCAGTGGCTTCTACTTCCGAGGTTTCTAACCATCCCTTGGTGGCTACTTTTCCATTTCTAGCATCGATGCCGATGGCTACCTTTTGGGGAAATGCTTCGCACAATTCCTTGACTAACTCAGGATTTTCTACGGCTACGGTGCCCACAATGGCTCTATCTACCCCTAATTTAAAGAGGGTTTCTACTGAAGTGCGATCACGCAAACCCCCACCCACTTGTACAGGAATATCTAAAGCCGAAACAATTTCTTTAATCACATCCACATTAACAGGATGCCCAGCTTTTGCTCCATCCAAATCCACGAGATGTAAACGGGTAGCCCCCTGATTCTGCCATTGTAGGGCAACTTCCACAGGATTTTCGTTGAATACTTGAGATTGGGCATAATCTCCCTGATATAAACGTACACAATGCCCACGTAATAAATCAATTGCTGGTATTACTTCCATAACCACATTAGTGAAATGTCAAGAATTTTAATTATACCCCATTAGCAATGGACAACGAATAATGGACAATAAATTAACTTACTCATTACCTATTATCTCACCAACACATTTTATTCTGCGAGGGGGGTGATAAAGCCTTGTTAAAATAAAACCGATTATCAGTAAACCCGTGGCACCATAAAGGGCATAGTTGTAACTGGCGGTGTTGTCCTTTATCCAACTAAAAACAAAAGGCCCCATAACCCCTGCACTGCCCCAAGCGGTTAACATTGCCCCATAAATACGACCAATATTTTCTGAGCCAAAGGTATCAGCGGCAAAGGCTGGCATGGTAGCAAATCCACCCCCAAGGCAAGAGAGAAGATAACAGGCAATGAAGACAAAAAGAATATAGCTATGGAGATAAGGGGTTATCAAATATAAAACGGCTTGGGTGATAAACATGGTAGAGAAAATCGCTTTTCTGCCAAAAATGTCCGATAGCCATGCCCAAAATAGTCTCCCTAAACCGTTAAAAATAGCTGCGATCGCCACTACAAAAGAGCCTGCCCTATCCCTTAGCAAACTAACCTCTTGGGGGCTTAAATCCTCAAAACTAGGCAGGTAATATAAATCCCTCGCAATGCTTGATAACTGAGAAATAAACCCCAATCCAGCACTAACATTGACAAATAAAATTCCCCACAAAATCCACCACTGAGAAGCCCTAATGGCGCGATGGAAGTCATAGGAGTCAATGGTTTTACTTCCCGTGGGCAACTCATAACCGAGGGGTAACCATCCCTGGGGCGGATTTATCAATAACTGGGCAGACATGACTATTAAAATCAAAAAACAAATTCCCCAGAGATAAAAAGTGTTAGGCACCCCAAAATTGTTAATACAATAAGGTGCAATTAAACCAATAAAAAATGAACCAGCCCCAAAACCCATTACGGCTAATCCTGTCACCAAACCCCTTTTGTCGGGAAACCAACGAATGAGGGTAGCAATGGGAGTAACATAACCAAAACCATTTCCCAATCCAGCAATTAATCCATAACCTAAATAGAGAATAAGGAGATTATTTAATTGGATTCCTACCCCTGCGATAATAGTACCAATACCAAAGAGTAAACCCCCTAAAGTTGCCACAAACCGAGGCCCTTTTTTATCTACCAAGATACCTCCCACAGCAGCAGCAAACCCGATAACACCCAAGGCGATGACGAAAGCCAAGGAAGTGCCAACCTCTTGCCAACCTTGGTTAGTGACTAATTCATTTTTTATGACACTCCAAGAGTAGATAGTGCCTAAACACAACTGGATAAGAATAGCGGCGAAGGCAATCCACCATCTTTGTTTATCTAAATTATCCTTGATAAGAAATGTGACCATGAAAGTAGAAAGTTAGTTTTTTTCCCAACGTACGACATACCATTGTAAGTAACTATTTTCGTCGGGATTAAATTCGCAGTAGTTTTCTAGTAAATATTCGGCTTTTGCCTCAATACTATTATGTTGTGCCACATCACGGGGTAAATCTGTGGCATTGGTTACAACTTGTTGGAGTTTGTCTAGTAATTCTGTCTTACTCATCAATTCTTCTGGCTTGTCGTTTTCTAATACAACATAACCATCTTCTTGATACATGATTGAGTCAGCCATAGAAAAAAAATTAATTAAAATGTACTTTTTACCATTAAAAAGAGAGGACTAAAACCGAATTTAAATTAATAGTATTCGATGTTAGCCCTCACCCTTAAATATTGTTGTGATTTCAAGAAAAATTTAATAGAAATCATGTTCTTTTTGCATCTGAGGCATTGCCAATTCAAAGTTAGAAGGATCTCTTAGAAAGCGAAATGCTTCTTCTTCGAGACGATGAATTAGGTAAGGTTCGATAATATTTGTTTGACGTAAACAAGCCAAATATCCTTCCATATAAACCCTTAATTCTTCGTAGCGACTGCCTCTAGCCCACAAATCAACCATTCCATCGGTTAGTTTTTGGTAGTATCTGATAGCGATTGTGTCTGTAATCATCTTCTTAATTAGGTAGTTATTAAAAGTTTTATGTTATGAAATACTGAGCTTCCATACCTTCATTCTAGCTTAACTACCAGGAAATCCTACATACCAAAAGTATGTCACCATAGGGATAACCGTAGCAAGGATTACTAAAAGCACTATCCAGATGGTTGCAATGCCATCATCGGTTTCTTCGGCGGTGGAAAATGTTCCTTCTATGTTCAACTCTTGAATTTCAGGGGGTCCCGGGTCTTCTTGTCCTGATAATATGGCAATCATGCGATCGCCAGCATCCACTATGGCTTGATTATATTGCTGATTTTTGAGGGCATAACCGATGGTTTCTTTACCCACACTTTCGATGATGTCGGGGGTTAACAAATTTTGTACCGATTCACCCACACGAAGCCCACTGCGATTGGTAAGAGTATCAAGGGTTAGCAATACTTGATTTTCTTGCTCTTCGGGGCTAGGATACCATTTTTCAAATACATCATCGGTGAAACTATCAATGGTTGCGCCATAATCTAGGCGACGGAGGGTAATTACTCTCAACTCAACCCCTGTAGATTGGGCAAGTTTATCAAACATACCATCCAATTTGGCTTCGGTAGCTCGGCTAAGGGTATCGGCTTCATCCACTACCCACACAGATTCCCCTGCACTGACGAGAGGCATATCATAAACCCCAGTGGCATAAGCGTTACCCATGCCCATACTAAATACGATGGTTAGGGTTAACCATAAACTGGTAATAATGCGATACAGTTTTGTCATGGCAATGTATCCTTTATCTTTAACTTATAATTTCTTTTACATTATCTCACTCAGAGCGGATTTAGAAAACTTAACTTTGCTTAAATTAATGAAATTTCATTTTCTAAAGGATGTAAAATTAAAGGTAATAAACTACCTGATTAGTTTAATTATTATTGATTTTTATTTAATTATTTAACTTTGCTCTCGGGTGGTTAATTTTTTAGTTCTAATGCTTCGATTTTGATGGGTACTAATTATTAGAAGTGATGAAAAAAATTATAATCAATATGTTTGATAGAAAGCTATGAAAAGCTGACTCAGACTTTGTTATCGACTTTTTCTTATTCCTAAATATTCTGTCATTAATGTAGTGTTGATTTTTCCTTAAATTTTATTCATTTTTAATTTTATGATGAAAATTGCGATCGCCCAGTTAAACCCCATTATTGGGGATATAAAAAACAATGCCAAACAAATCATCGAAGTAGCCCATCAAGCCTCCCAAGACGGGGTGCAATTGTTATTAACCCCCGAATTATCTCTCTGCGGTTATCCCCCCAAAGACTTACTATTTCGCCATGATTTTATTACCATGATGGCAGAAGAATTAGAGGCGATCGCCCTTAGTATCCCCAAAAATATAACCATCCTCGTCGGTTTAGCCACCGAAAATCTCTACGCCATGGAAAAAGGAGAAAAACCCCTCCATAACAGCGTTGCCCTAGTGCAAGAAGGAGAAATTAAACAAATCTTCCATAAACAACTCCTCCCTAACTATGATGTTTTTGAAGAAAAAAGGTATTTTGAAATAGGAGAAAAGCCTAATTATTTTGAGTTAAATAATGTTAAAATAGGTGTAACTATTTGCGAAGATTTATGGAATGATGAGTTTTTTTGGGGGCGAAAAAATTATAAGATTAATCCATTACAATCAATTGATAAACATGGGGTAGAGTTGATTTTAAACCTTTCGGCTTCTCCCTATGTTTTGAGGAAACAGCAACTAAGAGAAACCATGTTAAAATACTTGGTTAATAAACATAAAATACCCATCATCTATGCTAACCAAATCGGGGGAAATGATGAATTAATTTTTGATGGAAATAGTTTCGCTGTCAACAAAGAATCCCAAGTAATGGTACGGGGCAAAGGTTATAAAACAGATTTAATCTACCTAGAATATTCTCCCGAAACCAAGGATATATTAACCACCGACATTATCAACTCTATTCCCAGCGAAGAAGAAGAAATCTATCAAGCCCTTACCCTGGGAGTGAGAGACTACGCCCGAAAATGTGGTTTTAGTAAAGCTGTTTTAGGTTTAAGCGGTGGTATTGATTCGGCGCTCGTTGCCAAAATCGCCGTAGATGCCCTCGGCAAAGAAAATGTTTTAGGGATACTCATGCCCTCCCCCTATAGCTCAGAACATTCTATCATTGACGCTCTACACCTTGCCAAAAACCTTGGTATCCAAACCCATAAAATTCCCATCGCACCGATGATGGACGACTTTAACACCTCCCTAGAAACCATTTTTGACGACAAAACCTTTGGTATCACCCAAGAAAATTTACAGTCACGGATTCGAGGTACAACCCTAATGGCGATCGCCAATAAATTTGGTCATCTTCTTCTATCCACGGGCAACAAATCAGAAATGGCCGTGGGATACTGCACCCTCTATGGAGACATGAATGGAGGACTAGCCGTCATTGCCGACATCCCCAAAACCAAGGTTTTTGCCCTTTGCCGTTGGCTAAATCACGATCAAGAAATTATTCCTAACAATATCATTATCAAACCCCCCAGCGCGGAACTAAAACCAGGACAAAAAGATGAAGATTCTTTACCTCCTTACCCCATTCTCGATGATATTCTGGAACGGTATCTCAATTTTCATCAATCAGAAGAAGAGATTATCAACTCAGGCTATGATTTAGAAACGGTCAAAAAAATATTACGATTAGTGGTTAAAGCAGAATTTAAACGAAAACAAGCTCCCCCCGTACTCAAAATTACTGACAGGGCTTTTGGCACTGGTTGGAAAATGCCCATTGCCAGTCGATGGTAAGGAAAAATTTGGCTTGTATGTATGTTAATTGTTTTTTACCCTAGTTATCAATTATCATGCTAATGAAAAGATCGTGTTGGTATCAGGATAATTGAGGAGAAAACTAAAGATAATATGGCTGAACATTCTATTACAGATAAAGATTCTCGTCATCAGTTAAGGGATTTAGTGGCTTCTCAATTAAAGTTGATGTTGGATGCCAATAACCTTGAAGGGGCTAAATCTCTGCTTATTCCTGTGCAACCCGTGGATATTGCCGAAGCCATTGAATATTTACCCGAAACCATGCAATTAATTGCTTTTCGTCTTCTGAGTAAAACCGAAGCTATCGATGTTTATGAACATTTAGACTATAACACCCAACAATGTTTGATTGAAGAATTTAAGCGTCAGGAGGTGTTGGACATTGTGGATAAGATGTCCCCTGATGATAGGGCAAGATTATTTGATGAGTTACCCGCATCGGTGGTAAAACGTATTTTAGCTCAACTTACCCCAGAAGAAAGACAAGCCACAAATCTACTTTTGGGTTATGAGGAGAATACTGCTGGGCGGATTATGACTCCTGAATATATTTCTTCTAAGGCCCATGTTACCCTTGAAGAAATGTTGGATAGATTGCGATCGCACGCTAGGGTATCAGAACTAATTTACTATATATATGTCACCGACGAATCCCGCCATTTAACTGGGGTAGTATCCCTCAAAGACTTAGTCACCCATGACCCCCATCATACCCTAGGGGAGGTGATGAAATCCGACGTTATCTATATTAAAACAGATATGGATCAAGAAGAAGTTGCCAAGCTCGTGCAACGGTACGACTTTTTGGCAGTGCCTGTGGTGGATAAAGAGTTGCGTTTGGTGGGCATTGTCACCGTAGATGATGTTATTGATATTTTAGAACGAGAAGCCACCGAAGATATTTATGCTTTGGGTGCCGTCCAATCTGACGGAGATAACTACTTTGAAACCAATCTTTTCACCGTTGCCCGTCGTCGAGTGAGTTGGTTATTAATCTTATTATTTACCAATACTTTCACTGGTAGTATTATTGGTGGACAAGAAGAACTTTTGACCAGAATTACTGTTTTAGCCGCTTTTATTCCCCTTTTAATTGGTAGTGGTGGCAATATCGGCACTCAATCATCTACGGTGGTTATTCGTGGCTTAAGTACCGACGAATTAAAAGATTTGGGAGTAGCTAAAGTTATCTTAAGGGAAGCCACTGCAGGGGCGCTTTTAGGGCTAGGGCTAGGTTTAATTACTGTCGTCTGGGCTTATTTTCTACCCCAGAGTCAGCGTAATCTAACCGTTGCCATTACTGTGGGTATTAGTTTGATGGTGATTTCCATTTTAGCATCCATCGCTGGTTCGAGCTTACCATTTTTATTTAAATTTTTAAAATTAGATCCAGCCCTCATGTCTGGCCCTTTTATTTCCACTGCCGTTGATGTTGTCGGGGTGCTAATTTACTTTAGCATTGCTCAATATATGTTAGGCATTTAAAATAATTGACAATTAACAATGGACAACGGACAATTAGAATTTAAATTCTAACGTTCCCAATCTCAATAAAATTACCGTTATAAATGGTTAAAAAAAGTGTAAATGTTAATGAAAAATATCAAAAATTAATTTTCGCTATCGGCCCAGGAATTTTGATGGCAGGGGCAGCCATTGGGGTTTCCCATCTTGTCCAAGCCACTAGGGCAGGGGCAGAATACGGTTTTTCTTTACTATGGTTATTGATATTGGCGGTGGTGAGTAAATACCCTTTTATGGAATTTGGGCCCCGTTATGCTTCTGCCACAGGAGAAACTCTAATACAAGGTTATCGGCGCATGGGCAACTACGCTTATGGTACTTATATTGCCCTCACCATTGGCACTATGTTTATTATTCAAGCTGCCGTCACCGTGGTAACAGCGGGGTTAGCCGAACAATTATTCAAATTTGGTTGGTCTGCGGTGCAATGGAGTGGGGTAATTTTGGCTTTATGTATTGCTTTGTTATACATTGGTCATTACAAAGTCCTTGACCTTACCATGAAGTTTATCATTTCTTTACTTACTATCTGTACAGTCTTAGCGGTAATCATGGCATTGGGAGCAAGGGCAGGTAGTGAAGCGGTTACAGCTGTTCCTCCTTCCTACTGGACTCCTGCGGGAATTACCTTTGCGATCGCATTTATGGGCTGGATGCCTATTCCCCTTGATGCGGCGGTGTGGCATTCTATTTGGACAGGGGAAAGAGCAAAACAAACCCATTATTTACCCACTTTAAAAGAAGCAAATATTGACTTTAATTTAGGTTATTTATCCGCAGGTTTTATTGGTTTATTATTCTTTCTTTTAGGTGCTTTAGTAATGTTTGGTAGTGGGGAAAGTTTTTCTAATAATAGTGTCCAATTTTCTGTGCAAGTAATTCAGCTTTATAGTAATACCCTCGGAACTTGGAGTACCCCTATAATTGCGATCGCCGCTTTAATAACCATGTTTAGCACTACTTTGGCGGTAACGGATGCTTACCCAAGGGTAATGGCTACCTTATGGACAGAGCATCATCCTAACTCCAAAAAAGAACAAAGTAAATCCACTATTTACAGAGTATCATTATTTGTGGTACCTGCGATCGCCCTTATTATTTTACAATTTTTGGCAGGACAAGCCTTCACTGTCTTAATCGATTTTGCCGCAGGATTATCCTTCATCGCTGCTCCTATTTTGGGTTGGTTTAACCTCAAATTAATTACAGGAAAATTTACCCCTGCCATCGCTAGACCAAATAAATGTTATAAATATTTTAGTTGTCTTTGTTTATTATGGTTAATTGCCTTTACTCTCATTTGGTTTTATTGGCAATTTTTCCGTTAAAAAAAATACAATAATTACTAAATAATATTCTTATTTTAAAGCCTAATTAAATCTGTTATAAATATAGTAAATTCACTAAATCCTGAGCAATGGTATATGTTAAACGAGTAGAATTATCTAAGTTTAAATCATTTGGCGGTAGTAACGCCGTTCCTTTTTTACCTGGTTTTACCGTCATTTCTGGACCCAATGGCTCTGGAAAGTCTAACATATTAGATGCTCTTTTATTTTGTCTTGGTTTGGCAAGTTCCAAGGGAATGCGCGCCGACAGGTTACCTGATTTAATTAACAATAGTCAAAAAAGTAATAATAAGACTTTAGAAACTATCGTTTCTGTAACTTTTGATGTGTCTGATTTTGATGATTTAGATAGTTTTGAAGCACAAAATAATGAGGAAGAGAAAGAGAGTAATATTGATTTAAAATCTTTAACAGAATTAAAAATTACCCGTCGTTTAAGGGTTACAAAAAAAGGGAGTTATGCTTCTACTTTTTATGTAAATGATCAACCTTGTACGGCTACAGAATTACAAACTCAATTAAACCGTTTACGGATTTATCCTGAAGGTTATAACGTGGTATTGCAGGGGGATGTGACTCGCATTATCACCATGAATGTGAAGGAGAGAAGGGAGATAATTGACGAGTTGGCAGGGGTGGCAGAATTTGATCGTAAAATTAATCAAACTAAGTCCACTTTGGATGCGGTAAAGCAGAGGGAAGAAAAGTGTCATATTATTACCCAAGAGTTATCGGCTTATGGGGAAAAGTTACAAGAAGATTCGCAAAAGGCGGCTAAATATCAGAAATTAAAAGCGAAAATTCAAGAGAAGCAACAATGGGCTATTGTTATTAATTGGCGTTATCTTCAAGAGAAAGAAAATCAGCTTAATCAGGAGATAATTAGGTTAGAAAATGAGCAAGAAAATAAACAACAGGAATTAATTTTAATTACGGAAAAAAGTGCGATCGCCCTTAACCGTTTAGAGGAACTAAATCAGGAAGTAAAAGCATTAGGAGAAGAGGAACAAATTTCTATCGCTTCTAAACTTGCTACCCAAAAAGCCAAACGACAACAGCTACATCAAAGACAAGAAGAATTACATAAAATCTCTCAAGAAACTATAGTTAATCAAAAAAAAAGTAAAGCTAGTCAACAGGAATATCAACAACAATTAGTTACCCTTAATCAACAAAAAGAAGAACTAGAAAACAATCAAATTCCGAAGCTAGAAAATGATAAAAATAACTTAAAACAAACCCTTGAAACATTAAAACAATCTGCCCAACAAATAGCTTCCCAATCTCAAGCATGGGTAGAAAAGCAAACAGCCTTAAACCAAGAAATTAATCACATTCAAAACCAATTAAATCCCCAATTAACCCAAAAAGCATTATTAGAAGAACGTTGTCAACAACTACAAACTACCATCAAAAATGATAACGAACAATTAGCCTATTTAGAAGCCCAAATTAATCATCAATTTCACTCACAAACCGACTTTGAACAAGACATAAAGGCGATCGCCCTTACCATCGAAAACCTTACCCAAAAACTAACCAACTTTGAACAAGAAATCACCCTCAACCAAGAAACCGTCAACCGTTTGTTAATCGAACAACGAGAAAAACAAAGACAACTAGACAAACTAGAAGCCACCAAACAAGCCCAACAAGAAGCCCAAGGCACCTATGCCAGTAAAATAATTCTCAACTCCGACTTACCAGGGGTATGCGGCTTAGTAGCCCAACTAGGACAAGTGGAAACCGTCTATCAACTCGCCCTCGAAATTTGTGCAGGGGGAAGACTAGGCTTTATCGTAGTCGAAGATGACTCCATCGCCGCAGCAGGAATAAAACTTCTCAAAGAAAAAAAAGCAGGAAGAGCAACCTTCCTTCCCCTCAACAAAATTAAAGCCCCTCGAATCCATCAAATAGGTGGCATCCAATATGCCCAAGGGTACATCGACTTAGCCGTTAACCTCATCACTTGCGAGGATAAACATTACCCTATTTTCGCCTATGTTTTCGGTAATACCATGGTATTTTCCGACCTAGAATCCGCCCGTAGCTTTATTGGTCAACAAAGAATCGTTACCCTCGATGGGGAGTTATTAGAAGCCACTGGGGCGATGACTGGGGGTAGTATTAACAAGCGCAACTCACTTCATTTCGGCACTGCCATCAATACTGATTCTGCTGAAGTAGATATGTTGTACAAACGTATTCAGGAAATTGAAGACATAATTATCCAGCTTAACCTTAAAATAACTGAAAAAAGGCAAAAAATCAAGGACTTCACCGAAGAGCTAAATCAAGGAAGACAAAATAAGCAGAAAAAACAACTGGATTTTGAACAATGGCAAAAAGAAAATAATCGTTTAGAAACAGAAAAAGAAAAAATAATCACTAACAATGCTCAAAATTATCAACAGTTAGTTGACGGAAAACAAGAGTTAACAAACCTAGAGCAAAATATTCCTTTATTGCAAAATAAATTGACCGAAAAACAAGCTCAATTAAAAGAATTAGAGTCTAGTTATGACAATCAAGAATGGCAAAAGTTACAAGTACAAATTCAAAATCAAGAATTACAATTAGAGGAACAACAAAACCTAATTAATAAAGCTCAAAAAACATTACAATCTTTAATCAATCAATGTATAGATATAGAGTTAAAACACACTCAGAATCAAGAAAAATTAGCTAGTCTTATTGAAGCTCAAGAACAAACAGCCACTGAAACTAAAGATAATCAACAAAAGTTAAACCAGTTAGAGCAAGAAATTAAAAATTATGAAACTCAATTCCAAGAACTAGCTCAAAAATTAGCAACGATAAAAAAAGCTAGGGATACCCAAGAAAAAGAACTGAAAAAGTTAGAAAATCAGCAACAACAACTTAGCTGGAATTTAGAAAAATTATTATTACAACATCAAGAAAGCCAAACTAAATTAACAGAATTAAAAACTCAATTAGAAGAAATTACCCCAGATTTACCTAATCCTTTACCTGATATTCCCTACTTGATTAATAAAGAAGGAGAAGACAGTAAAATTGTTTTTGATAACTTACAAGAACAACTAGAGCAAATTAATAAAGAAATTCGTAACGGACAAAAAAGACTAGAAGCCCTCGAACCTGTGAATATGTTAGCCCTAGAAGAGTATGAAAAAAACCAAGAAAGACTCAAAGAATTATCCGATAAACTGGCAACTTTAGAAGGAGAAAGAACTGAATTATTATTACGAGTAGAAAATTTTACTACCCTCAGATTAAGAGCATTTAAAGAAGCCTTTACTGCTGTAAATGAAAACTTTAAAACTATTTTTGCCACCCTTTCGGAAGGGGATGGTTACTTAAAATTAGAAGATGAAAATAATCCTTTTAATGGTGGCTTAACCCTCGTTGCTCACCCCAAGGGAAAACCCGTCACCCGCTTAAGTTCCATGTCTGGGGGAGAAAAATCTTTGACCGCCCTAAGTTTTATTTTCGCTTTGCAAAGATACCGCCCTTCTCCCTTTTATGCCTTCGATGAAGTAGATATGTTTTTGGATGGGGCAAACGTAGAAAAACTCTCAAAAATGATTCAACAACAAGCAAAATTAGCTCAATTTATTGTGGTGAGTTTACGTCGCCCCATGATTGAAGCCTCCGAGCGCACCATAGGCGTAACTCAAGCCAGGGGGGCTTATACTCAAGTATTGGGGATAAAATTGTAATAAAAATTTAAGTATCTTTTTGATTTTGCCGTGATATAAATAGATGATCACTTAAAGAAATAATCAGCTATCAAAAATGTTAACAAAATTTTGGTTGTTGCAGTTACCCGTTGACGAAATTCAAGTAGAAAGAGTCAACGTTTTTTTACAAACCATTAAAGAACAACTTGCCAATTTTGGTATTAAATTAGTAGGAGCAATTTTGCTCTGGATTGTCGGTCAATGGTTAATTAATAAAGGAGTTAAATTATTATCTCGCCTGTTAAAAAGACAGAATATTGATATAACCTTAATCGCCTATTTAAGTAACTTTATCATCGTTGCCCTAAAAATCATCCTCATTGTGGCGATTTTAGGCTATTTTGGCATCGAAACCACCTCTTTTGCGGCCCTACTCGCCGCCGCTGGTATCGCCATTGGTGCCGCTTGGGGAGGGCTTTTAGCCAACTTTGCAGCGGGAGTCTTTTTAATTCTATTTACTCCTTTTGCGGTAGGTGATTTTATCTCAGCGGCGGGGGTAACTGGTACAGTGGACGAGATTGGTTTATTTGTCACCACCATTAACACCCCTGATAATGTTAAAACCATTGTGGGTAATAACAGCATCTTTTCTGATAACATTCAAAATTATTCGGCTAACCCTTATCGTCGTGTGGATTTAGTTGCCCAATTAAATCATAATGCCGATCATCAAGAAGCCATTGCTTTGTTAAAACAAAAACTTCCCACCATTGCCAATGTAATTGATGCACCCGCACCCACGGTGGAGATTTTGGAATTTAATTTAGCTGGCCCTGTTTTAGCTGTACGTCCTTATTGTAATAATGACCATTATTGGCAAGTCTATTTTGACACGAACAAACTAATCCGAGAAACCTTTGGAGAGGCTGGTTATCCGATTCCTGAACAACATTACGCCGTAAGAGGGTTTGAAAAAGTAAGTTCCCATGGATAAGAGGTATTAAGTGTTAGGTTAAAATCTCTGTAATATCAATTATTAGGATAATATTGGTTTTCACAATTAAATCTCAGTACAGAACAAAAAAATAAAAAGAGGGGTTGCAATATTAGAAGGTAGGAGGTTTGATAGAAATTAACAAAAAATCAAACAAATCCTCCTATGAATCAGGTTAACTTACTTCGTGATAGTTTGAAAAAACATTTACCATGGCACGGTGCAAGACTAAATTTTCTAGCATTATTTTTGATGGCATTGATTCGTGTGCGAACCGTTGATTTAACAAGTCTTTCCTTAGCTTTTCGTACCTGTGCTAAACCAGAATCGAGCTATAAGAGACTTCAACGATTTTTTGCTAATTTTAACCTTGATTTGAGTCTAATTGCTAAAACCATAGTTTCCTTGATGAATATACCTCAACCATGGGTTTTAAGTATTGACCGAACACAATGGTGTTTTGGCTCTACTTGTTTTAATATTTTTGTTTTGGGTATTGTTCATAAGGGTGTTGCTTTTCCCATCACTTGGACAATGTTAGAAAAGAAAGGTAATTCTAACAGTTGTGAAAGAATGGATTTATTGGATCAATTCTGGGAGATTTTTCCCACAGCTCAAGTATCCTATATTTGTGGTGATAGAGAGTTTATCGGTAAGGAATGGTTGACTTATCTAATGATTGAACCTCAAATTCCTTTTCGTTTGAGGATTAAAGCAGATCATAAGATTGGTGATGGGCAAAAAAGTCTGGCCTCATCAATTCTTTTTGCTCATCTTCGAATGGGGGAATCTCAAACTCTTTCAGGTAAACGTTGGGTTTGGGGAAGACAAGTTTATGTGTCTGCTTTACGTTTAGAAGATGGGGAGTTACTAATTGTAATTAGCAATGACTCTGGGAAGAGTGCAATTGCTGATTACGCTCATCGATGGAGCATTGAAACACTATTCGGGATGTTTAAAACCAGAGGATTTCATTTAGAATCTACTCATTTTAATCAGCCAGAAAGACTAAGTAAATTGTTCGCATTAATGAGTTTAGCTCTGTGTTGGGCAATTTTAATAGGAGAATGGTTACATGAACAGATACCATTAAAAATCAAAAAACATGGTCGGCGAGTAAAAAGTATTTTTCGTTATGGACTCGACCATCTAAGAATGATCTTTCTTGACATCGATCTAAAACAGAATGAATTTATAAGATGTTTAAATTTTTTGTCCTGTACTTAGGTAAATATTTAAAATATTCGTAGTTACGCACATCAAAAAACAAGGTAGAGTAGGCAGAACAATAATCATCAATGACCGGCACCGTGTCCATGGGATTTCTAGGTAAATGTTTTCTAATTTGCTGAGCTACATCCATTGCTGTGAGTACCTTTAATTTTTATTATTATTCTACATTTTTATTCCTCTTTTCGGAAAGTGACAAAAAAGGGATATAATAGCTTTCTGGTCAATTATATCCGTCATTTCATCTAATTTACTGTTCGCTTTTTGTGGTGGATAACACGAATATTATCCACCGCATAAATAAACTACTTCATATCAGAAATAGCACCTTTAGCCATATTGGCGATCGCCTGATCCGTTGCTTTAGGTAGCTGATAATAAGTACCCCCTGCGGTTTTTGCCAACTCCTTACCAAAACCAGTGGAGACAAACTTCTTCTCCGTGTCGATTACCAACAACTTCATGCCCACACCTCGAATTTTGGCAGCAATTTCCAGTAACTCCGCCTTAATATCAGGCTTTTCCCCTTCAGGGATTTCATCCCCCAAAGAACGAGCGAGGGGAATATTCCCCCGTCCATCGGTAATAGCCACAATTACCACCTGTCCAATATCCCCAGACATTTGGGCATTCATCCCCACATGAACCGCTTGGGTAAGGGCATGGGATAGGGGCGAACCACCGCCACAGGGGAGGGTTTCTAGGCGTAAACGAGCGAGGGTAATAGAACGGGTGGGGGGTAACAATACATCCGCCTGTTCTCCTCGGAAGGGAATCAGAGCCACCTGATCTCGATTTTCGTAGGCTTCGGTAAGAAGACGCATTACAGCACCCTTTGCCGACTGCATTCGATTGAGAGCCATAGAACCTGACGCATCCACCACAAAGACGATTAAAGCCCCTGCTTTGCGTACGAGACGTTTTGACCTCAAATCACTCCGTTCCACGATGACACGGCGATCTGGATAGCGTTCTCGGCGACTTTTTTGGTAGGGTGCAGAGGCTCTGAGGGTGGCATCTACGGCAATGCGGGTAACTTTACCCTTGGGTAACATGGGTTTGATATAGCGCCCCCTATCGTCGGAAAAGATCATATTACGAGCGCCCGATTTTCCTTGTCGTTGCATCTGTTGGGCAAAATAAAGCACACTGGGATCTAAGATTACCCCTTCTACATCAAAGACAAATTCTTCTGGAATTTGGGGTGCTTCCTGTTCGTCCTGATTATCCTCATTTTGTTTATCTTCCTCTTGCTCATCCTGATTATCTTGTTCTTCCTCTCCTTCATCCCCTTGATCTTGAGATTGGGGCGGTGGTGGTGGTGGGGGGGGTTGCATCTGATCTTCGGGGGGTTGCTGTTGTATCATGGTAGAGCGGGGTACGATGACCAACTCTACAGCTTTACGCAGATCATCAGCACTGACATTATTCCTCCCCTCAAGGGCGGCCGCCGCCATGGCTACCCTCACGGCAAAAATTTCGGCTCTATGTCCTTCTACAACACCTCTGACGGCTTCTTGGACGAGGTATTGAACTTGTTCGGTGCTGATGCTTACTTCTTTAATCCATTCCCTTGCTAGGATAATTTCCGTGCGTAGAGCGTCCATATCTTCGTCATACTGTTGCAGGAATTTAATAGGGGAAGAAGCATAGTCGATAACTTGATCTACTGCTTGGACTCTTTCATCCAATGCCAATACTCCATCGGCACTAAGGGCGATCGCAATGCGGTCTAGTAAATGTTCCCGTAATGCTCCTTCTTCGGGGTTGTAGGTAGCAATCAAGAGGGGGCGACAAGGGTGAGAAAAACTAATCCCCTCCCTTTCAATCTGATTTCTACCATCGGTTAATACCGTCAAAAGTTGGTTAGCAATTTGTTCATCAAGGAGGTTCAATTCATCGATATATAAAACCCCTCGATGGGCTTTGGCTAACAACCCCGGTTGGAATATTGGTTCACCCTGTTTAACTGATTCTTCCACATCCACCGAACCCAAAAGCCTATCTTCCGTGGCATTGAGGGGAATTTGCACGAAAGGTGCAGCGATAACTTCTGTGGGAATTTCTTCCCTAGGGGTATCACCATATTTTTCAAGGGTTTCGTTATCCCATTCATCTCGGTTATCGGGATTACAGTTAAAGCGACTGCCTTTGATAACTTCGATGGGGGGTAAAAGGGAGTGAACACCTCTTGCCATGACCGATTTGGCTGTACCTCGTTTACCGGCGATCGCAATTCCCCCCAAAGCAGGGTCAACCGCCGCCAAAAGTAGGGCGGTTTTAATAGCTTGTTGTCCGATAACTGCCGTTAAAGGAAAATTTATATCTTTAGTAGTTAATGTTGGCATTAATATAAGTAATAACTATAATTGCAATGTTACTCAAACCTATATTTTACCGTACATTGGTGATTGACTTGCTTTGTTGCTGATTGAGTATCCAAAATTTTCAAGGATTTTTTTGCCAAAATTCATTAGCTGAAGAATGACCAAGTATATATTCTACTACTCTAATTTTGTGGGTTAATTCAGAAAGAATGAAGTTAACTTTTTATTCTCAAGTAAAATCAATTTAATAACATTTTTTAGGCTTTACTTTGCTTCTCCAAATAATTGCAGTTAATTATTCTTTTTTAAAATTTTTTGTTCAATTAAGCTAATAATTTCTATGGTACTTCTCAATTTACTTGGTTTGACTATAGACTCATCACTAATATGAACATGATGAGGGAAATTAGCTAAATCAGGAAAATGTTTAACATTGTCCCATCTTTTTATCAGCTTTTCTTTATTCACATTCATCCACTGATAGCGATAATCTGCTGATATACACTGTTTATTCTCTATTTTAAAAAACTCTGCGACTTCCAGAAAATCTCCGTTCTTCAGTGTAATCTTAGCTCTAAAATAACCTTGATCTTGGATAGCTTTTTCTTTAACTATTTCTACTGTCTCAATTATTTTACTTGTATTTAATATTTCCTTGATTTTATTAATATAATTTTGACTAATCATTTTTATAACTGAGATTGAAGTAGATTTAATCTCTCGTGCAATGAATGCCACATTTGATAGTATGCTTTCCATTCGACAAAATCTATATCATCACCTAAAATTCCTTTTTCAAACTGTTCATAAAATTGCTCCGATGACATTTTATATTGTTGTTCAAATGCTTTTAAATCAATCTTTATATCTTTAATTTGTTGCTCAATATTGTCAATTTCTGTCAAAAAAATGTTTCTCAGTGCAGAAATAAAGGTATCACTATAGGAACCTTCTTGAGAGATATTAGTTAGGATTTGAAGTTGATTGAGTATCTTTTCTTGAGTAGCCATTTTTCTGTTACCTTTTTGAATTGTAAGTTAATTAAATTACTATCTAGTTATCCGTATTTTAGCTATATTAGTAATGATTTTATAGAATAATTATTATGTTTAATGAATGGAAATTAGTGGGCAGTGCATTGCCCTACGTTATTGAGAGGGAAAAGAATCAACAATTAATGGCTACCCCTGAAAAATAATACGAAAACCGATTATATTGCTAATCACCATATGCACATAATAAGATTTACGACGTGCAGAGGATCTGCATTGCTTGGATCGGCTATACCACGAGCCACCACGCATTATTTTATGAAGCGGAGCCGATTTATGAAGCCAAGACGATTTATGAAGCCAAGACGATTTATGAAGCCAAACACTACCATCAGTAGGAGCATTTCTATAGTTATCATGCCAAGTATCAGCGCACCATTCCCAGATGTTACCGTGCATATCGTATAAACCAAAGCCATTAGGCGGAAAACTTCCCACAGGAGTTGTTTGTTTACGGTATTGGTCTTTTTTCCCGTTACCATAGGCATAAGTAGCATCATAATTGGCTAAATCATCACTAAGGGTTTCTCCAAAATAAAAGGGTGTCGTTGTACCTGCACGACAAGCATATTCCCATTGTGCTTCGCTAGGTAATTGGTATTGTTTTCCCATTTTTTTTGATAGTTGCTGACAAAATAAGTTTGCCATAATCCAAGAAACAGAGTCCACAGGGTTATTATGATGCCCTTTAAACCAAGAAGGATTTTCTCCTCCCATAATGGCTTGATATTGAGCTTGAGTAATGGGATATTTTGCCATATAAAAGGCTTCTAAATTTACTCGATGCTGAGGATACTCAGACTCATAAGCACCCTTCTCCTCAGTATTAGCTCCCATCAAAAAAGTACCAGCAGGGATATAAACCATTTCTAAGTTAACTCCATTACCCAAGTTTTCCACAAAATCTTTGCCTTCATTGACAGAGATTGCAGGGGATTGATTACCAGATAAAGCGTTTAAAACTTGTGATGCTGTCCATCTTTGCCTTCTTTCCTTCTGTAAACAACCCTCGACAATGGGCTTAAATTCACTGGGTAAAGGAGGAATTTTTATGTTTCCTTTCATCACCTGCCCCATCAACTTATGATTGTTATTCTCAAAATTATAGGGTAATTCATCGGTGAGCATTTCCACTAACATAATACCCAATGACCACATATCCCAAGCAGAAGAAATTTCACCATCGAAGGCTTCAGGAGGCATATAAACGATAGTACCTGCGGTGTTGATAGTTTGAGTATAACTGTTATTATTTAACTGACGAATTAGCCCAAAATCCGATAATTTCCATTGTTGATTTACAGAGAGAATATTGGCAGGTTTTAAGTCACGATGCACTCGACTATTTTCATGGAGAAATGTTAAACCTCTGGCTACTTGTATCGTAATGTCTTTGACGGTATCTGTTGTTAATTTGCCTATGGTAATTTTTTCATCTAAACTACCATTCGCCAATTCCATAGCTAAATACAGCATTTCGGTATTAAAAAATTCACATTCACCGACACCATAAGAACGAATTAAGTAGGGATGTTCTAATGCTCTGGCGGTTAATAATTCTTGTAATTGCTCATCACTACTTTCGGGAATAATTTTGATAGCAACTTCTTTAACGGGGGTATTGCGCACCATTTCACTAGCTTGAAAAACTCCCCCAAAGCCACCGACACCAATAAATTTATCGAGACGATAAGAGCCTATTTTTTGCCCCACTATTCCCCATAACATCTTCTCTAAAATAGGATTCATCTCGTTTAATCTGACTGTTGCAATTACACTTTATTTTTAGTTTAGCTAAAGTTTGTTCATGGTTTACGTTAAGTTTAATTGCCCTTTCTTGCCACAACTGATTTGGCTGTACCTCGCTTACCTGCGATCGCCACTCCCCCCAAACCAGGATCAACGGCGGCCAAGAGCAAAGCCGTTTTGATGGCTTGTTGTCCGATAACTGCCGTTAAAGGAAAATTTATATCTTTAGTGGTTAAAGTTGGCATTAATAATTAATATAGCTTTTTAAAATGGTCACTTTTAATCTATCAAACGTATATCTTACCGTACATTCGCCATGGATCACGGAAACATGAAGGGAACAATAACTTTTTGATCTTTTCTCCTAAAAACAAACTATCATTTCATGGACGTAAATTGAATAAAGCCATGAATAAAAAAAATCTGATATTCGGTACTCTTTTAATTTTTATACCCATGTCCATTGCTGGTCATTTCCTCCATTGGGGAGAAACCTTCATTTTTATCACCGCAGCCTTAGCTATTATTCCTTTAGCGGCTTTTATGGGGGAAGCCACCGAAGAAATTGCGGTAGTTGTAGGCCCTAATTTGGGGGGATTACTAAATGCCACCTTTGGTAATGCGACGGAATTAATTTTGGCTTTTATTGCCCTCAAAAGTGGTTTAGTGGCCGTGGTAAAAGCAACCCTAACAGGTTCTATTATTGGCAACTTACTATTGGTAATGGGTTTTTCTATGCTGTTGGGCGGACTACGCTTCAAGGAACAAAATTTTCAACCCACCACTGCTCGTTTAAATGCTTCTGTGATGAATTTAGCTGTCATTGCGATTTTACTACCTACAGCGGTGCAATATACATCGACGGGTATAGAATCGATTACCCTACAAAAATTATCGGTAGCAGTGGCAATAGTATTAATTCTCGTTTATTTGCTTACATTACTTTTTTCTATGAAAACCCATTCCTATCTTTATGATGTGGGCATAGCTGAAAATGAGGAGGAAGGAGAAGAAGCTTATCAACCTAATCTATGGTTATGGATAGGAGTTTTATTAATTGTAACAGTGGGCGTGGCGATCGAGTCAGAGTTGTTGGTAGAATCTTTGGAAGTTGCTACGGCAGATTTAGGATTGCCCACTCTGTTTACAGGGGTGATCTTTTTGCCTATTATTGGTAATGCAGCAGAACACGCCACGGCAGTAACGGTTGCCATGAAGGATAAAATGGATTTATCTGTATCCGTTGCCCTCGGTTCTAGTTTACAGATTGCTTTATTTGTTGCTCCTGTATTGGTCATTGCTGGATGGTTTATGGGGCAACCTATGGATTTGAATTTTAATCCCTTTGAATTAGTTGCGGTTATGGTATCAGTATTAATTGCTAATTCTATTAGCTCTGATGGTAATTCTAATTGGTTAGAAGGGGCTTTACTTTTGGCTACCTATGCGGTGGTTTCTCTTGCTTTCTTTTATCATCCTGCCATTGAAGGATTATAAATTTTTTTTATCGAGGAGTTGGGAAAGTTGGCAATTTTGACCTTAAATAAGATATTCATTAATCATAAATATCTTAGATGAAGAGGTTAGTTTTGTGGTAATTTTTGATTTAATTCAGTTAATACAAGTACCGTAAGGATTTCCCACCTTCGATACTTCTCTCATCATATTTTTGTCAATAAATGATTTAGGATTACTATATATTTATTTCTTTATTCTTAATCATTTACATGATCCAGTTTCTGTTTGGTTTAGTTATCGGATTAAGTTTTTTTTTCTGGAAACAACGTCAAGTTGATAAGCAGTTAAATAATGTTCTCCACTCCTTATCTAACTTTGAACA
Organism: Cyanobacterium sp. HL-69; assembly: GCA_002813895.1. NCBI lineage: Bacteria > Bacillati > Cyanobacteriota > Cyanophyceae > Chroococcales > Geminocystaceae > Cyanobacterium > Cyanobacterium sp. HL-69. Next base: position 2,666,584 of record CP024912.1, read on the forward strand.
AATTCCATCTTTATCAAAAGTTAGTCAAGTGAGAAGAACTGTTAATTTATTAAATGAAGATTATACTTTATTACTCAATGAACGAGATTTATTTAAACAAATTCTTGATAAAGCTCCATTTGGCTATCTTAGAATAGATGCAGACAATCATTTAATTGAATGTAATAAACAAGCTAAAAAATTACTTTTTATTCAACGATGGAATCCAGAAAAGTCAAGACTTTTTTTAGAGTTAGTTCGATCTTATGAACTAGATCAATTAATTCAACAGGCGAGAAAAACAGCTCATAAATTAAGTATTAAATGGAGTTTTTTCCCTACTTCTAATTATATTTTAGATGATGCAAATATTAATAATAATATTGAAAGTTATGAACCTATTTTTTTAAAGGCGATCGCCCTCCCTGTAGAAGATGATCAAGTAATTATAATTATTGAAAATAGACAAATAATTAAGGAATTATCCCAAAAAAGAGAACAGGCTTACACTGATTTGAGTCATGAATTAAGAACTCCCCTTACATCTATGTCTTTGTTAGCCGAAACACTAATTAAGCATAATGAAAACAATAATAAAATTTGGGCAGAGCAAATTTATCAAGAAATTAACCGCCTCATTAACCTTGTAGAAAATTGGTTGAAAATTGCTCAATTAGATGGAAATCCTTATGATAATTTACAATGGCAAAAATTAGATTTACAGCAATTAATTATTTCTGCTTGGCAATCTTTAGCAATTTTAGCAGAAAAAGAACAAATTTCTTTAGAATATAAAGGACTAGAAAATTTAATTATTGGCGCTGATTTAAACTGCTTAACTCAGGTTTTTGTAAACTTATTTGACAATAGCATTAAACATACGGGTACCAATGGCAGGATTACTGTTAATGTCACAGAATCAAACCTAGATCAGCCAATAATAACTATTGATGTCATAGATAATGGTAATGGTTTTAACCCTAAAGATTTACCTCATATTTTTGAAAGACTTTACCGTGGCGATAAATCTAGGGCAAGAACATCGAGAGAGGGCAGTGGACTCGGTTTGAGCATTGTGAAACAGATTATTAATGCCCACGGCGGTTCTATTTCCGCTCAAAATCACCCCACAACTAAAGGGGCTTGGTTTCAGATATGTTTCCCTAAAAATCTTTCGAAGACAGAAGAATCATTACTATAATCTGATTTCAAGATAACAAAAAAACAAATACTAACCTACTAAAAATGCTAAATGGCGAAGTTACAGGAATTGAGATTTAGAAGATAAAATCGAATGGTGGGCAATGCCCACCCTACAGATTAACTTTTAACCAATTTATCCCAGCCTAAGTCCTTCAGATTATTATTACGACGTAGAGGACGAGTTACCAACTCTAAAATATCACGGGCGTTAGTAAAACCATGGATTTGAGCAAAGGTAAATTCTACTGACCATTTTGTACTAATTCCTCTCGCTTCCAAAGGATTAGCGTGCGCCATACCCGTAATTACTAAATCAGGCTGTAACTTGTTAATTCGTTGTAACTGATTGTAGTTATCAGGCTTTTCCACAATGGTAGGTACATCAACCCCCATCTCATGACAGGTTTGAGCGAGGAAATCTAGTTCTGCTTTTTGGTAACGTTTATCCATGTAGGGGATACCAATTTCATGAACTTTCATACCGCATCGGGTGAGGAAACGGGCGAGGGATACTTCTAAGAGATTATCACCCATGAAAAATACTGATTTACCTTTCACTAAATCGACATAATCTTGTAAATTTTCCCAGATTTGGGCTTCTCTCTCATCCAAGCCCTGAGTCTCAACCCCAAGCACAGAACAAATTTTTTCTATCCATGCCCTAGTGCCATCGGGCCCAATGGGGAAGGGGGCGCCGATGAGTTTACATTTACGCCGACGCATCAGGGTTGTGGCGGTGCGACTGAGGAAGGGATTAACACCTGCTACATAGTAGCCTTCTTCGATGACTGGTAATTCGGTATAGCGTTTGGCAGGTAGCCATCCATCAATTTTCACCCCTTGTTTTTTCAATTCTAAGGTTAAATTGGTGACAACGGGATCTGGTAATGAGCCAAATAATACTAAAGGATGATGTTGTTTATATTCGTTTTCGGTGGCGGTGTCTTCTTTTTTCTTACCAAAGTTTAATAGTTTTTGGATGCCGTTGCGTTCTTCTTTTTCTTCTGTGTTAACTTCTGCTTCTTTGGGGCAACGATTCGCCATGGATGCGAGGACGGTATCTTCTCCTTGGGTAAAGGCATAGTCTAAGCCATTGGCACGGGCAACCACGATGGGGATGCCGATTTCGGCTTCTAGTTTGGGGGCGATACCTTCTAAGTCCATTTTGATGATTTCTGTGGTACAAGTACCAATCCACACTATAACGGATGGATTGCGATCGCGCTTAATTTGTTCACAAAGTCTTCTCAACTCATTGTAATCATTAAGTTGTGCTGAAATATCACCCTCTTCCAACTCCGCCATGGCGTAACGAGGTTCAGCAAAAATCATCACTCCCATGGCATTTTGCAAGAAATAACCGCAGGTTTTTGTTCCGATGACGAGGAAAAAACTATCCTCAATTTTTTGATATAACCATGCCACACAACTGATGGGGCAAAAGGTGTGATAATTTCCTGTTTCACATTCAAAGTTTAATTCTGGGGTAACAGGTGCTTGTGCTAATGTCATTTTTATTTACTCCTATGTATAGATTTTTGTGTAGGTAGGCAATGGGGAATAGGCAATAGTAGATGACCCTAAATATAGGGTTTATTATTAAGGTTGGTATTTTTCAAGTTCCCCCTCTCCCCTTTTAAGGGGAGATACCAAAGGCAGAGGGGTAGGGATTTAGGGAGTAAAACCCATAATCTAAGAAAGTTTTATTATTCATTCTCAATTATCAATTAACTTAAACCATCATCAAATCAAGCTCATCAACTTCTTGCTTAGGTGCATCTTCGGGGGGATTGAGATAATAATCAGAAAGTAAAGTAAATAAATCTCTGTCTTGGGCTTCACTAGGCACAACCCCCTCTGGCATTGCCAAAATTTGATCGGCAATATTGAGATAATAATCGCATACATAACTTAAACTAGGATCTTTTTCGGTCATTTCAAACAAGGTTTTACCCTTAACCCTTGATACCCGTATATCTTCAATGAGGGGTAATACTTCCAATACAGGCATGGCTACATGGGAGATGTATTTATCAATTAAATCTCTTTTTGAGGTACGATTACCGATCAAACCCGCTAGGCGTAAAGTGTGGGTACGCGCTTTTTCTCTGACGGAGGCGGCGATACGATTGGCGGCAAATAAGGCATCAAAACCATTATCGGTGACAATGAGACAATAATCAGCATAGTTAAGGGGCGCTGCAAAACCACCGCAAACAACGTCTCCCAATACATCAAACAAAATTACATCATACTCATCAAAAGCGTTCAATTCTTTAAGCAGTTTGACAGTTTCACCCACTACATAACCACCACAACCTGCGCCTGCAGGAGGGCCTCCTGCTTCGACACAATCCACCCCTGCATAACCTTTATAAATTACATCTTCGGGCCAAATGTCTTCATAATGAAAATCTTTTTCTTGGAGGGTGTCAATAATAGTGGGAATTAAAAACCCTGTCAGGGTAAAGGTGCTATCGTGTTTCGGGTCGCAACCTATTTGTAGTACTTTTTTTCCTCTTTTGGCTAGGGCTGTGGAAATATTACAGCTGGTGGTGGATTTACCGATACCGCCTTTTCCGTAAACTGCTAATGTCAATGTCATTTTGTCAAACTCCAGAATTTTGCTCTGTTTGCATTATTGACTAATTTTTTATTTTTAACAGGATAGTTTGTATCGTAATTGCCTTTAAAAGAGATTAAAAGTTTTTTTGAGCTTAATAAAGACGTTTAATGTTGTTAAAAATCTCTTTAATCTTAAGTAAATGATTTAATTAAGTTTTTTATTTATAAAATACTATAATTACTACCAAAAGCAAAAAATATAATCAAAAATATGTAAAATAACTTATTATGTTGAAAAGGTATATGGATAAAGGTTTTTGGCTTTTTTAAAATTTAGTATCATCATAACGGTTTGGTTTTGTTTATAATTAATTAAGATTGACCTTGTAACCTTTTGATTAATAGGCTTTTTGAGTGTTTACTGGGTTAATATTTTGGAATTATGATAGGTTTTCTCAAACGGAATGTTAACATTTGCTACGATTTGATTTTTAGATGGGAAAAATGCGTATAAATACTCAGACTGTTACCAAGGTATTAAGAATTCTAACGATTACCACTGTCCCTTTATCGATGATTGTTTATTTGTTGAGAGGTTTGGGGTTACTTGGTTTTTTGTATGGATGGGTGGTAATTTTGTTGATTATGACAGCAATATTTAGTTCTATTTTCTTTTTCATCGAAAAAACTTATTACTAAATCAAATAACTGATGTTACGCAAAAATATAGCATTTACTGAAGTTATGAGGTACAGTAAAGTTAAGTATTTTTAAAATTAAAGTTAATCAGAAAATGAAATCTTATTCCAAGGATTTTAGAGAAAAGATTATAGAGGTACGTGAGCAAGAAAAAATATCGATTCGAGGATTAGCAGCTCGTTTTTGTGTAGCTAAAAGTTTCATCCAGAAAATTGTCAAACAGTATCAAGAAACAGGGGACATATCTCCTCGTCCAAGGGGAGGAGGTAAAAAGCCGAAAGTGTCCTCAGAAGATTTAATCATTCTTGAAGAAATTATTGAGCAAAATAATGATTGTACATTAAGAGAATTATGTGCCTTATTAGAGTTAAAAACAGGAATAACCGTTAGTACGTCTACAATGAATAGACTCTGTGGAAAATTAAACTTAACCGTCAAAAAAAACCTTGCACGCTACAGAAAAACACAGCCAGAGAGTTCAATTAAAACGTTGTGAATATTGGAATTAAATTAGACACATCAAAGAAGAAGACCTAATATTTATCGATGAATCGGGAGTAAATTTAGCCCTAGTAAGATTATATGCTCGAAGTTTGAAAGGGGAAAGAGCTAAAGGAGAAAAACCACAAAAAAGAGGGAAAAATGTTTCCATATTAGGTGCTTTATCATTAAAGGGAGTCATAGCTTCGATGAATATATATGGTTCAGTAGATGGATTAACATTTGAGGCTTTCATCATCACCCAACTAATTCCGAAACTATGGAAAGGAGCTTGTGTTGTCATGGATAATGCTAAAATTCATTTGGGAAAAATCATTAGACAAGAAATAGAAAAGGTAGGGGCAAAGTTAGTTTATTTATCACCATACTCTCCAGATTTTTCCCCCATTGAAAATTTTTGGTCTAAGGTCAAAGCAATATTAAAAAAAATATCTCCTCGAACAAATTTTGATTTAGTTCAGGCTATTGATTTAGCAATGGAAAAAGTAACAGAAAAAGATATTCACCATTGGTTTACTCATTGCTGTTACTGTACCTCATAACTCAGGGAAACGCTATATAATTAGTTTGAGATGTTAAAAACGTTAGATGTTCATATTGTGTTTGTACACGTGGTGGGTAAGGGGCTAGGAGGGCTAGGAGTTGGGCAAGGGGCTTAAGCCCCTTATTAAAATTTACAGATAAAACTTATAGTCAATCAAAATAAGACTGAGACATTTAGCTAGTACAATAATTACAAATTATTTCATATAAAGTTATTGTACTATTGCTATACATTTTTGCTCTTTTTAAAGCACTAAAATCGTGTTCAATATCATTTAAATCTGGTGAATAAGTTGGTAAAAACATTACTAGATGACCTGCTTCTTCTACTAATTCTTTTATCATATTTTTTCGGTGGATTGGTGCATTATCCATTATTAGTATTGAAAATTGTTTTAGTGATGGTAATAAATACATTTTTAGCCATGATTCAACACTTTCTGCATTTAAACTTCCTGTAAAGATCATTGGAGCAATAAAATCTTTTTCTTTCTTTCTTCTTCCTGCTACTAAATTTTCTCTTTTTCCTCGTTTTCCTTGTTTCTCATCATAAATTTTTTTTCCTTTTTTTGACCACCCATAAATGCAAGTACTTATTTCCTCAAATCCTGACTCATCAATAAATACCATACTCTTACTTCCGTATTTTTTGACTAATTCTCTTAATTTTTGTAAGTATTCTATTCTTTGTTTTCTATTTCTTTCTCTATAACGTAACTGTTTTTTTTTCTTGTTATGTTCATTTTTTTGAATGCATGAGATATTGCTGACATTGTTACTCCAAATTTTTTCGCTCTATCTATTAATTTATCATCTGGATTTTTCACTACATCTTCATATAGTGCTGATTTATCTAATTTTCTTTGACGAGTTTTGACCACTGTTGGTCTTAAATCTTTTCTATTCAACCATCTATATATTGATGCTCTTGATATTCCAAATATTCTCGATGCTTTTGTTACGTTACCTCTATTTTCTACATAGTCAATTACTTTTTGTCTTAATTCTATATCATGGGGCATTATACTTAAATATAAAAATAATTACTTCATCCATTATTTTACCCTTGATTGGTTCATACTTAAGTAAAGTGACTATAACTTATAAATGAGTGCGTAACGTCAGTCAAATAATAGAGTTATTAAATTTCATTACTTTAAGTGGAGTTACAATTTTATTGTTGTTTTTTCTACCTTTGCTAGGTTGATGGTTTTTTAAAGAGGGTTTAATGTATCGGCGACGACTCTGTTACGACCATTTTTTTTTGCTTTGTATAATGCTTTGTCTGCACTGTTAAGCAAATCTTCGGGAGAATAGTTGCAGGAAGGGGTGACGGTGGCAACTCCTAAACTGAGGGTGATATACTGACTAATTTTTGATTTGTGGTGGACAAGATGAGCGTTTTCTACTTCTGTTTTAATGGTGTTGGCAATGATGAGGGCGCCTTGGGATGGTGTGTTGGGCAAAATGATGGCAAATTCTTCTCCTCCATATCTTGCTAAAAAATCCGATGACCTTTTTGCAATGGTATCCATGATACTGGCGACGGTTTTAAGACATTTATCCCCTGCTTGATGTCCATAGAAGTCGTTATATAGTTTAAAGTAATCTACGTCACACAATATTAATGATAAAGGTTTTTGGGCGCGATCGCACCTAAACCATTCATTTTTGAGACGAAAATCAAAGCTCTGTCGGTTATAGACATTTGTTAAACTATCGATAGTTGCTAGTCTATTTAATTTTAATTCCAAATTTTTTCGAGCGGTAATATCTCGAATAGTAATGGAAAAACCATCTCCTAATTTAACAGCGGTAATGTGAAACCAATTTTTCTTTCTATTATGAACGAGCTTAATATCTTTTTTGATGATACTATCATTTTCTACCACTTTCACAAGATATTTTAGTAAATCATATTTTTTTTTATTAATAAATTCTTTAAAAAGTAATTTATCGATTAAATTTTCTGTTTTTAAATTAAAAAAGTTAGCTGTAATAGGATTAACTAAAACACAACGAAAATCCTCAATTTCCCCTGTTTTATCATTTCTTACTGCTTCAAGGGCTGCAATACCATCAAGGGAAGAATTAAGAATACTAAAAATAAAAGCCCGTGATTGAGACAAAATTAATTCAGCTTCTTTTCTTTGTTTAATTTCTTCTTCTAATTTCTGCTGCTTAATTTGTAATAATTTTTTGTCTTTTTCTAATAGTCTTTTTTGAGCTTGAATGGTTAATTGACTATTTATTCTGGCTAAAACTTCTTCCTCTTGAAATGGTTTTGTTATATAGTCAACTGCTCCTATTTCAAAGGCTTTTATTTTATCAAAAACATCGTTTAAAGCACTAATAAATATTACAGGAATGTGCTGAGTAAGAGGATTCGATTTTAGTTTTTGACACACTTCATAACCATGCATAATGGGCATCAAAATATCAAGCAAAATTAAATCAGGCGGATTTGATAGAGCCGCCATAAGGGCGGTTTCTCCATCTTGGGCTTTTTTTACCTTATACTTTTTACCCTTTAACATAGTAGCTAATACCCTTAAGTTAGCAGGTTGATCATCAACGATCAAAATACTTCCAATTAAATCATTTTCTGTTGATAGTTCATCGAAAGTCATTTTTTTAAGGGTATCGATAATAGTATATTTTAATTGATTTTTTCAATTAATTTTCTGATTTGTGATAGTTGAAAGTTATTGACTAGGTAGATTAATTTTTTAGCTAAATTTTCAAAATTTTGAGGAATTTCTGAAATTAATTCTAAAACTAAATCATCATCTAAGTCAATTACGGCTTTATATAGTTTGTCTAACCAACTAGAAGGCATTTTTTCTAATTCTTCAATGGTTAGAGGTTCATGAAATTTTGATGATGGGGCGATGGTTTCTTGTTCATAAATATATTTAATACCGAGATGTTTTGCCATGACATCAAAGATAACAGACTCTCTGAATGGTTTTCTGACAAAATCGTCACATCCAGCGGACATAACGATCGCCTTTTCTTCTTCTAGTACACTGGCAGTAAGGGCGATAATAGCGGTGGGATTTCCCCCTACACTTTTAATATACTTGGTGGCTTCATAGCCGTCCATGACAGGCATTCGCATATCCATCCAAATCAGATGAGGTTTCCACTGCTGCCAAATTGCGATCGCCTCTTGACCATTAATAGCCTCTTTTAATTCAAATCCTAAAGGTTGTAATAATTTTACTAGCAAAAGTCGGTTTACAGGGCGATCGTCAACTACTAAAATACGATATGAAGGTTGTTTGTTTTTTAAACCAATGACCCTTTTTGTATGATAAGTTTCTGATACTTCTACCTCATTAATATTAATAATTTTAGCGACAGTATCAAAATTAAAAATAGTACCTTTTCCGAGGATACTTCTAAGATTAATATCTCCTCCCATCAGCTGAACAAATTTGCGACTGATAGAAAGTCCTAACCCTGTACCTTCCTGACTATTTCTGCCCACCTCTGTTTGAATAAAGGCATCAAAAACCTTGCTAATATCCTTCTCCGCAATGCCTATTCCCGAATCTTCAATGGCAAAATCTATTCTAACATTAGGATAATCTTGATAATCTACATCATCATAAAACATAGACTGATTAACATGATTAGTATTAACTACTTTTACAGTGATTTTTACTCCTCCTTCCTCTGTAAACTTAATGGCATTATTAATAATATTAATCAAAACTTGACGTAATTTAGTTTCATCCGTACGAATATATCGAGGTACATTATCATCAATATTAAAAGTTAATTGTAGATTTTTTTCCTCTGCCTTTAAATGTAATAAATCGTCAACTTCATCAAGTAAATGATATAAGTCAATATTTTTAAGATTGAGCATCATTTTTCCAGCCTCAATCTTCGATAAATCCAAAACATTATTAATTAAATTTAAAAGATAATTACCACTACGATTAATAATACTAATATTTTCTAATTGCTCAGAATCGAGACTTTTAGAGCGCATCATAATTTGAGAAAATCCCAAAATAGCATTCATGGGAGTACGTAATTCATGGCTCATATTAGCAAGAAAAATACTTTTAGTTTTATTTGCCACCTCAGCCCTTTCCTTGGCTTGGGCTAACTCCAAATTATTCGCTTGTAATGTTTCCGTAGATTTTTCTAAACTATCGATTAATTGATTGTAACGAAAAGCAATGTGTCCTACCTCTGTAAAAGGTTCGATAGGTACTCTTAAACTCAGGTCTTGGGTTTGGGTTTGTTGATCTATGATATTCATAAGATCATAAACCTCTGTTTTTGCCTGATGCTCAGAAACATTTAACCCTGTAATTTCCTCCTCCACCGATACTCGAAGGGGAAAAAAACGATTAACCCCCGAAAGAATTAACCAACTGATTCCAAAAGCCCAGATAAAACATACCAGCGCCCCTAGTAGTTGTACTAAAAATTGATTAAAAAGAGATAACCCCGTATTTAATAATTCTGGTTTAGCAAAAAGTGCCACGGCTAAAATACCCCAAACCCCAGCAGCGCCATGGACAGCCACCGCATCCACTGCATCGTCTATATAATGATATTCTATGAAATTTTTGACTATGACCATCAAAATACCTCCCACTCCACCAATGATTACCGCCTCAGAGGTGGATATGATATGACAAGAGGCGGTGATGGACACCAAACCTGCGATCGCACCATTCATCAAGGATTCCACTTGGGGAATTTTTTCTCGATACCATGTAAAAATGCAACTACTAATCATTCCAGCTACTCCCCCCATGAGGGTATTAACTAAAATTAGAGCGACTTGGTTATTAAAGACTAAGACACTGCCCCCATTAAAACCAAACCAAGCAATCCATAACAACATTACTCCCAACACCGAAAGAGGTAAATTGGCCCCATGGATTTTATTTTTCTTTCCATCAGAGTTAAAACGTCCTGTACGAGGCCCTATAATCAATAAAGTTGCCAATCCTACCCATGCACCAACACCATGGACTACACTACAACCAGCAAAGTCGATATAACCTAATTTTCCTAACCATCCCATCATTGTGTCTAATTCAAGTCCATTCCAAACCCAATGACCAAAAAGAGGATAAATTAACCCTGAAACGAGGATGGCAATGATAATATAAGAGTCAAACCTGAGTCTCTCTGCCACGGCACCGGAAACGATGGTGGTGGCGGTACTACAAAACATGGCTTGAAAAAGGAAAAAAGCCCCTAATTCCATGTCCGTATCAACATTGAGAAAAAAGCCCTCTGTGCCTATCAATCCCAAGGAGGATGCCCCAAACATGATGGCATAGCCAAAACACCAAAAGAGGGCAACGGATATACCAAAATCAGCGAGGTTTTTGACGGCTACATTGATATTATTTTTTGAGCGAGTTAAACCCGATTCTAGGCACATAAATCCGGGTTGCATCAGAAAGACTAACCCAGCACATATCAACAGCCATTGTAAGTCTGTCATGGGGCGATTAAGTTAAAAGATAAAACCATTATAAGATGCCCTGAATAAAACGAAAATTACAGATGTGGTAATAAATTAATTGACATCCAATGAATCCCAATAATCCCTAACACCTAGTCCTTGAGAAAAGGGCAAAAAATGATAAGATTAGATCTGCTATAGCTAGAATTAATAAAGGAAAATAAATGGCAGAAACTTTGATGTTTAACGCTTTGCGTGAAGCTATTGACGAAGAAATGGCAAGAGACGAAAGCGTATTTGTCCTCGGAGAAGACGTAGGAATTTATGGTGGATCGTACAAAGTTACCAAAGGATTATACGAAAAATACGGTGAATTTAGAGTATTAGACACCCCCATCGCCGAAAACAGTTTTACTGGGATGGCTGTAGGTGCTGCCATGACAGGGTTACGCCCCGTTATTGAGGGTATGAACATGGGCTTTTTGCTCCTTGCTTTTAACCAAATTTCTAACAATGCAGGGATGATGCGCTACACCTCTGGAGGAAATTTCAAAATTCCTACGGTCATCAGAGGGCCTGGGGGTGTGGGTAGACAACTGGGGGCTGAACACTCCCAAAGACTAGAAGCCTATTTCCAAGCAGTACCTGGTTTAAAAATCGTTGCTTGTTCTACTGCGTATAATGCCAAAGGATTATTAAAATCAGCTATTAGAGACGATAACCCCGTTCTATTTTTTGAACACGTTTTATTATATAACCATAAAGAAAATCTCCCCGAACACGAATACACTCTACCTTTAGATAAAGCAGAAGTTGTCCGTAAAGGAAAAGATGTTACTATTTTGACCTATTCGAGAATGAGACACCATTGCACCCAAGCTCTCAAACAGTTGGAAAAGGAAGGTTACGATCCAGAAATTATCGATTTAATTTCTCTCAAACCCCTGGATATGGAAACCATTGGGGAGTCTATTCGTAAAACCCACAAGGTTATTATTGTGGAGGAATGTATGAAAAGTGGTGGTATTGGGGCAGAGTTGACCGCATCGATAAATGATCAACTGTTTGATGAGTTGGATGCGCCTGTGGTGCGTTTGGCTTCCCAGGATATTCCTACCCCCTATAATGGAACTTTAGAAAGATTAACCATTGTTCAACCTAATCAAATTGTAGAAGCGGTTCAAAAAATCATGAATGGTCAAATTTAAAACTCTTATTTTCTATTCATGAAGATTAGGTTTAATAATTAGGAATCAGGGACGAGGCATTAGTTAATTTATGGGATTTATTCCCGTTGCCTATTCCCCATTCCCCATTCTCAAGGATTAGCATTTAAAAAAACTTTTATTTTAATTTTATTGTGGAAAGACAAAGAGCTTTTATCATATTAATTATAGTCATGGTGGTAACGGCGATCGTCACCCTTGTAAATTTACCCCTACAGTTGGGATTAGATTTAAGGGGAGGCTCTCAGCTAACCATTCAACTACAGACCACTGATGAAGTACCAGAAATTACAGAAGATCGTCTCGAAGCCGTTAGACAAGTAATTGATAGACGGGTTAACGGATTAGGCGTTTCTGAAGCCGTGGTACAGAGTGTGGGAGAAGACCGTATTTTGGTACAACTGCCGGGGGTTGATAACCCTGAACAGGCAGAAAGAGTCCTCGGAGGTACTGCCCAGCTTGACTTTAGAACCCAAACTGATGATCCTCAAATACAGGCTCAAATTAACGTTCGTCAACAGGAATTACAACAACTTCTCGTTACTTTTCAGGAAATAGAAGATCCCGAGGAAAGGGAAAATCAGTTGAGTGTGATTGAGGAAAAACAAGAAGAACTTCGCACCCTTTCTGAAAATTTGTATGTTAGAAGTGAATTAAATGGAGAAAAATTACGCCGTGCTAGTTATCAGCCCACCCAACAACCGAACGTGTGGGAGGTGGTTTTAGAGTTTGATAATGAAGGGGGACAGTTGTTTGCAGAGTTAACCAAAGATATTGCTGGTACGGGTAGAACATTGGGAATTTTCCTTGATGGAGAGTTAATCAGCGCCCCTAGTGTCAGTGCGGAGTATGCTAGTACGGGTATTATGGGCGGTAGAGCGAGTATTTCTGGGGGTAGTCCTGGATTTACCCTTGATGGGGCTAAGGAGTTGGCTTTGCAACTGGAGGGAGGAGCTTTACCTGTGCCTGTGGAAATTGTGGAGAATCGCATTGTGGGTGCGACTTTGGGCCAAGATAGTATTCGCCGTAGTGTAATCGCTGCTTTGGCTGGGTTGGGGTTAGTTTTGGTGTATATGGCGGTTTATTATCGTCTACCGGGGATATTAGCGGATTTTGCGCTGATGATTTATGGTTTATTAACCCTCGCTTGTTTTTCCCTTGCGGGAGTAACTCTTACTTTACCAGGAATTGCGGGTTTTATCCTTAGCATTGGGATGGCGGTAGATGCTAATGTACTGATTTTTGAACGTACCCGAGAGGAGTTGAGGGCTGGTAAGACTTTATATCGCGCTGTAGAGTCGGGTTTTTCTAGGGCTTTTTCTAGTATTTTGGATAGTAATGTAACTACCCTCATCGCCTGTGCTGCTCTTTTTTGGCTCGGTGCTGGTTTAGTGCGAGGTTTTGCTCTTACCCTCGCCATTGGGGTGGTGGTAAGTATGTTTACGGCGCTTACTTGTAGTCGTACTTTCTTGTTAATTGCTGTGTTGGGATTTCCTTCTGTGCGTCAAAAACCTCAACTATTCTGTCCTGATTTGAAAACTAAAAATCCTTAAGAAAAAAGCTTTCCAAGCCGCCCTTAAAAGGGAGAGGTAATAGTTAAAACATTATCAATTATCAACTATCAATTATTAATTATTTATCAAATGATTCAGTTTAATGTTGTCAAATGGGAGAAGATATGGTGGAGTATCTCTGCTATTTTGTGTATCCTCAGTGTGGTGGCGATGGTGGTTTCCTATACGACTATTGGTACTCCTTTACGTCCTAGTATCGACTTTGTAGGGGGTACTAGATTACAGTTGGAGTTGGACTGTAGTGTGGAAGGTAATTGCGATCGCCCTTTAACCACCAACCAAGTCAGAGAAGTATTAGAAGGTCAAAATTTAGCCAATAGTAGTGTCCAAATAGTAGGAGATGAGCAAAGAAGTTTATCCATTCGTACCCAAACCCTCGATGTAGAGGCAAGAACCAGATTAGCAGAAGCTCTAACCCAAGAAATAGGGGCTTTTGACCCAGAAAGTCAACAAATCGACACCGTAGGACCTAGCATAGGACAGGAGTTGTTTACCTCTGGGATTTTGGCTCTTTTGGTGTCCTTTTTTGGTATTGTGGTATACCTAAGTATTAGGTTTAAAACTGACTATGCTTTTTTTGCCGTTCTTGCCCTTCTCCATGATGCTTTAATCGCCCTTGGTTTCTTTGCCGTCCTAGGTTTAACCATAGGTGTGGAAGTTGACACCCTCTTTTTGGTGGCAATATTAACCATTATCGGTTTTTCTGTTAATGACACTGTGGTAATCTACGATCGCATCAGGGAAATCAGCAAAGATGAACACATCGACGCAGAAACCATGAACGAAACCATCGTCATTGCTGTTAATCAAACCCTCACTCGTTCTATCAATACCAGTTTAACTACGGTTTTACCCTTAGTTGCCATTTTCCTTTTTGGTGGAGAAACTCTCAAATATTTCGCCCTAGCTTTAATTGTCGGTTTCTTAGCAGGCTCTTATTCTAGTATTTTTGTGGCTAGTACCCTTTTGGGATGGTGGCGTAAAACCATTAATAAAAACAAGTCCGTAGCTGTGAGTTAAAAAAGTACAGGGTGAGCAATGCCCACCCTCAAATCATTTCTCTAACAAGGGAAAAACTAAAATGTGTCCAATAAAAATCTAACTATCTACGGCTACTTGTTCGGTAGAAGGATCAAGACTTTGTTTTGCCCTGACAATGTTTAACCCTTCTTGTAAGGCCGTCAGGCGATCGCCCATCCAATGGTGTCCAGGAATTAATCCTGCAATACCAAGTTTTTCGAGACGACGTTTCACCTTCCCTGTAGCCCCCACCACAATAACTTCACGACCTAAATCGATAGCTTCATGGATAGCATTTTCAATGGCAAGGGAAGAAGTTACCCCCAACACAGGCACTTCACTTAAATCCACCAAAAATACATCATAATTATCAATGGCACTGTGTTCCCGTGCGATCGCCTTTGCCACCCCAAAAATCATTGGGCCACTAAGATGGAAAAGTAACAAACGATTATCCGCCAAATCAAGAATTTGTTTCTCCTCATCACTCAACAGAATTTGATCATCATCATCCGTAATAGTTTTAACCGCCGTAGATTGTAACTCCGATAACTTCTCAATGGTCAAGATATTAGCAATAAATACCCCCACAGCCACCGCAATCATCAAATCTACAAACACCGTTAACAACACCACCACATAGACAATTCCTGCCGCTTTCCAAGAAATTTTGTGAACCCGTTTGAGAAAACCAGAATCAATAACGCTAATACCTACCTTCAACACAATGCCCGCCAACACAGCTAAAGGAATATCAGCGGTTAAGGGCGCTGCCCAGATAGCAATAATGAATAAAACCCCTGCCCTTACCACACTCGCTAAAGTCGAACGTGCACCTGCCTGAATTGCTACCACACTAGGGGTTGTAGCCCCAGAACCAGCAATACCCCCACAAACACCAGTGATGATATTCGCCAGTCCTTGACCAATTAATTCTTTATTCGATTTATGCTCACCACGGGTTAAACTATCACACACCAAACAGGTTAATAAACAGTCAATACAACCCACCGTTGCCAAGACAATGGCATTGACAAACATAAGTCGTAAATTTTCCATATTCCAAGTAGGCATTTGTAACTTGGGTAAACCAGGGGTAATTTCACCGATGGTACTGATGGTGCGAATATCATAGTCTCTCAAAAGGAAAACAGTGATTAATGTACCAATCAACAAAGCCGTTAACTGAGGAGGTACAATAGCTTTCCATTTGCGAGGATAGAAAAATAAAATGGCGAGGGTAATTAAACCCAGTGCCAACTCTTGAGGATTAATATTTGTGATTAATTCAGGAAGATTCCTAATAACTCCAATCACCCCTCCTGCCGGGGTTTCTTGACCCAAGAATGGGGCAATTTGTAAGAAAATGAGAATGACCCCGATACCTGTCATGAAACCTGAGATGACGTTGTAGGGAAGCATGGTGATATATTTTCCCAGTTTCAAGACTCCAAAAAGAATCTGGAAAACTCCTGCCATCATAATGACAGTGAAGCCCATGGCTAAACCTGTTTCTGGATTGCGCGCGATCAATTCAGCCATCACCGCTGTGACGATAACTGTCATTGGACCAGTAGGTTCAGAAATTAGGCTTGGTGTACCCCCAAACAAGGAAGCAAAAAACCCCACAAGGATAGCTCCCCAAATTCCAGCTGAAGCCCCAGCACCAGAAGCAATCCCGAAGGCTAATGCCATGGGTAATGCCACCACTGCTGCGGTTAAACCTCCAAAAATATCCCCTTTGAGGTTATCAAATTTGATTGGATTGATTACTTGCATAGTAGTTATTTTTTTTGGCGAAAATGATTATTTAGTTTGTTGTGTTTTTTGTTTTCATAGGATTCTTAAGTAGGTTGGCAAAATTAATTTTAAACTCTTATGAACAAGGGGTTTAAACCCCTTGCCTAAATCGATTTAATTATGCCTACTTACTTATGATTATTTGTGAGAAAATTATCACCAATAATTTAGAGGTAATAAATTTTTACCTTTTGCTAAGTAATTGATTTTTAAATAGTTCACAAATTGATTGAGAATTCTATAGAACTTTTTAAGTTGAATAAGTATAAAAAAGTTTTTTAAGCAAGAACTAATATATTTTATTAATGGCAAAAAACAAGAGAATAACGGTTATAAACACTATCATAAATAGCGAACTATTGTTTTAGTCATTAACTAATTATGTAATTGTTACGGTATCAAATCTTTTGTAATAAAAGAATTAACAATAACTCTCTTAAAATATTAGAGATGATATAAGTTAAATTTTTGTTAAGAAAATATTTCTTTTTATCGCTATAGTGCGATAGTTTGGATTGTGCGATGATGCCAAACCCGTGACTATTTAACCTAATTTACAGTAAGAATTGATCAAATTATACCGAATCACGAGGGAATATGGTTCATGGTGCGAGTTTTAATCTATTTTGTGTAACCTAGTTATTATTTATCATATAATCTGCACAAAAATGATTTTGATCAATTTTTATTACCAGTGATTTGCTTACAGATAAGGTATTGATGAATAATTCTGGGTGCAGGGCTTTCCAAAAATACTCGACAAATTCTTTGATTTCTTGATTACTCATTCCTGTTTTTCCTTGGGCTTTCATTTTTTGTTCGGCTTCTTGGCGCCAAGGCAAACTGTAGTGATAATCAATGGGGTTTAGGATTATTTGATAGTCTATTAATTCCCAAAGAGGTAAATATTCTTTTAGTCTTTGGTTACAGTCTTTGGCAAATTGTTTGTCGGCTTCGGTGATGATAGGATGGGGAGGGTTATTAAATTTGTCTTCTGGAATGGGCTTTACTCCTACAAACCATCCTTCAAACAAAATTATATCCACTTTATTGGTTGTTTTATCAGATTTTAAATCACGAAGTGGTATCTGATCGCCCTTACCCCCATGTAAGGATTTATCAAAACGAGGAATAACCACGGGGCGACATTGCAATAGAGATTGTAGGACTCTTAAAGCTAAGGATACATCATGGGTGAGGGGAGGGCCACGCCAAATTAAACGGGGGTCAGATTTTGCTAACTCTTTTCTTTCTTCATAGGTTTTATAAAAGTCATCCAAAGAAATAGTTTCACTGTTAATATTTAACTGGGTTAATAAATACTTTAAAATTTTAGTTAGAGTCGTTTTTCCTGTACTTTGTCCTCCTAAAATTCCCACTAATAATGGTTGAGATTTTTCTTTAAATTGATTTGCCAAGTGGATAGTAAGAGGCATCCATAAATTATTATATAACTTGCTTACTTCTTGGTCATTTTTAAAGTCTAAATCATCACATATTAGTTTAATGTTTTCTTTTATAATCAGATCATTATTCATGATTAGTTATTCATTATTTTTAAAACTAGATGCGATCGCAATTACCCCTAAAACATCAATTTTTAGAGCCTTTAAAACTTTAACTGCTTCCTGTACCGTTGCTCCTGTAGTATAAATATCGTCTAAAACTATAACAGAGTGTTGACGATTAAACCGAGAATAATCTTTCCCAATGGTAAAGGCTTGAGTAATATTATTTTGTCTTTCCAGAGGATTTAAGCCAAACATAGCATCAGTATTTTTTATCCTTGCTAATAAATGGGGAAGATAATTATAACTTGTTATTTCACAGAAAGATTTAGCCACTAATTCTGCCTGATTAAAGCCTCTTTCTTTTAACTTTTTTTGATGCAGAGGTATAGGTGCGATCGTGATTTTTTGACCTTTTTTTAACAAATTTTGAGTAATCCATTCCTTCGCCAGTAACTGCCCAAAAACTTCTCCCAATTTTGTTTGATTTTCATATTTAAAAGTAAAAATAGCTCTTTTTATATAGTTTTCATATCTAGCCCAAATAAACAAAAGATATTTTTTATTCTTCTGAATTACTGGATTAGCTACTCTACAAGTAATTAACTGATTATGGCAATATTCACAAATGATACTATTACTTTTTCGCTCACACAATGCACAACTAGATTTAAATAAAAACGAAGAAAGAATATCTATCATAATAATTAATACAAAATATTTAACATTCGTTATTTTTTTATAATACGTTACCACAAAAATAATAAAACTTATTTAATATCTTTCAAACTATAAGAAATTGTTGTTTCTACTTTTGTCTCCAAATCATCTAAACTATTACCTAAACTTTTTTGAATATTCTTAGTTAAATTAATACTAAAATCTATACTATTACCTTTCTCATTAATTAGCCGTATTAAATTTTGTATAGTAGTTTTGATTGTATTCGTTTTTCTTTCAGACAACTTAAAATAATTATTTTCCTCAAGATTATTATCAAGCATTTTTTCTTTAATATTATCCTTTAAAAATTTGATTTCAGAATCTAAAAATAACCATTGTTCTTCGATTTCCCTATATCTTTTACAAAGATCTTCCAAACTAATATTATCTTGATTTTCTTTCATAATTTTATCTAACTTTAATAAATGTTGATAAACTTGAGCTAAATAGACACAATCCATTTGAGCATAATATAACTGATTTTTCTTTAAAGGACGAACTCCCCAATCTCCGCTCTGCTCATTTTTGTCAATGTCTTTGAAATCGGTAAAATACTCAGTTAGTGTTTTTAAAGACTTACTTTTAACAGGTAAAATATGATAAGGAATTGTTTTAGCGAGCTCATAAGTACAAAAAACATTTTTAGTTTGTTTTCCTCCCAAAAATCTTAGATCATATTTAGCATTATGAAAAACCTTTGTGATGCTTTCATTCATCATAATATGGTCAACAAAATAACCTACCAATTCTTCCTGATTTAAAACATCAAATAAATAAGTACGACTACCATCAATATTATCAGGATAAGCCAACACTTGAATAAGGGAAATTCGAGGAGTTTTGGTTTTATAGTCAGCGGTTTCTGTATCAACCCATAATATATCTATATCTCTCAAATCAAGAATTATACTTTTAATCTCATCTTTGTTTGTTAAATACATAAACTTAATATTAATTTTTTTAGACAAGGCTTTTTTAACCTTTTTTCTATAAAACTACCACTTAAGTAAGTGGGCATAATTAAATCGATTTAGGTAAGGGGTTTAAACCCCTTGTTCATAAGAGTCTTAATAAAATAAGAGCTATAATTAATTTCGCCAACCTATTTATCAGTAAAAAGAGTAAGTAATAAACAATTCGTTATCCATAACTTATTTGAATTAATTTACATTACCTAACACCTTATCCCCTAAAGCAATTCCCTGTAGATGTTGTTACTTATAATTAACTTGTTTTAAAACAAAATCACGTATCACATTAATCTCTAAGGGTATAATTTCATGAGCCATTTGATACTCCTTATATTGTATATTTATACCCACATTTTCTAACTTTGTTTTGGCATCTCTCGCCGCTTGAATTGGTACAATAAGATCATTTGTACCATGGCAAATCAGAGTAGGAGGAAAAGGATTTCTCTCGGTGCTAGGCTCAAAATGCAGATAGCCACTGAGACTGCATACCCCCGCTACAGGTAACTGTAAGCCCACATCTAAACTCATGGCACCACCTTGAGAAAAACCGCCCACAATGGTTTTACTGAGGGGAATATTAGTCTTATCTTCGAGGGTTAGTAACCAACGATAAAAAGTATCGACACTTTCTCTGATGCCCTGATTATTATTTTCTAGGGCATACCATGCTTTACCTTCTGGCACATGGGGATGAGCATAGGGGGCATTGGGGAAGATATATTGACAGTGGGGTAAGTCTAAGAGTGGCGGAAGGGAAGATAAATCATGATAGTTTGCCCCCCAGCCATGGAGTAACACAAAAACATACTTGATTTCTTGCCCAGATGGAGGATTATGGATAATGGTATCTAAATTCATTTTGTATCTATGCTGTGATAAATTAGATGCTGTTTAAACAGTATTTTATCTTTTTGTTGGTGAAAATATTATTAATTAAAATTACTATTGCTTGTCTTTTTTTTGTCCCTGCTTTAGATTTATTGACCAAAGTGTTTGTTAATTCAGATTTATCTTATCGTTTCCTTTGCGGAGGACTTTTACTTTTTTGCTTGGAACAATGTAAGATGGCAATCATTGATTTAAGGGATTATTTTGTGGTAAAAACAAATATAAAATATCATAATATTTCCTTCTATTTTACCATTTTGTGTTCCACGATCGCCCTTGAATTGATAGGATTTTACTATATGTACTTCTATATAAATATTGGAGCAATCATAACTTTAATAAGTCAACTATGGTTTAATAGTTTAGCAAAAATAAAAATAAACATATTTAGAGAGCAAATAACTATCATCCCTTGGGGAATAGAAAAAAGAATAGGGGAATTAATTGGGGCTATATTAGGAATAACCTTAATCATTTTATGGTCACTAAATATTTATCCTTTAACCATGGGTTTCTTAATGCTAACCATGATGATAGCCTTTCTCACTATAAAATATGGATTACCAATGGTGATGAAAAATTCCTAACACAAAAAATGGTGTTTTATGATGAATTACTATCTATTCTATTATGAAAAGAATAGTTCAAAAAACAAAAAAAGACAATCAAAAAACTGTCACCGCCATAGCCAAAGAAATTAATAATAGTTTTAAGCTAGAGAGAATAATAAATTAATAAAAAACCATGATTAATGAGCAAAAATTAACAAATTTACTTGCTAATAGCCACTCTCCAACCATTATCTCAGAAGTAGCCCCTTGGCTTAGTAAAATAGTTTATCCCCTCGGAAAACAATTACTCCTTCCCTTTTTCTTCAAAAAAGTAACTATTACAGGGCAAGAAAATATTCCCACCGATGGGGCAGTAATCGTGGCACCCACCCACCGCTCTCGCTGGGATGCTATCATAGTACCCTATGCGGTAGGTAGATTGTCCAGTGGTAGAAATCCACATTTTATGGTATCTGCCAACGAAATGAAAGGAATACAGGGTTGGTTTATTCGTCGTCTAGGAGGATTTCCTGTTAATACAGAGCATCCAGGCATTGAAAGTTTAAAATATAGTTTTGAGTTGTTATGTCAAGGGGAAATGGTAGTTATTTTTCCTGAAGGGGGCATTTTTCGCACCAAGGAGGTACAACCCTTAAAAAGGGGAGTTGCTAAAATAGCCCTCGACACTGAGGAGGTAAAACCAGAAGTAGCTACAAAAATTTTACCAGTTAAAATCACTTATGATCAAGAGATACCCAAAAGGGGAGCAAGTGTTGAAGTTAACATTGGTAAGCCTTTAATGGTCAAAAAATATTGTTCTTCTTCTCAAAGTGCAAAACGAAATAGTCTTGATTTAACCCAAGATTTACAACAGTCGTTAATAGATTTGTGATTATATAGGTAATGAAACAAGTTTTATTTCCCGTTACAGGTGCGATCGCAGGTAGTTGTATTCCTTCGACAATGGGGGGCATCGGTATAGTGGGAAGTTTTGGAGGTATAGGCTTAGGATTAGGCTCAACCGCAGGGCTAGGTTTTATCACAGGTGGGGCTTTGTATGGTTGTATTCATGGCATCAACACAAAAGATTCCTCTGCAACTGTTAGCACTTGTGTAGGGATTTTAAGCGGAATTACAACCCATCAAACCATAGGAAACATAGGTATAGCGATGGGTGGCACAGCGTTAGGAGTGGGAATTGGTGCCATGGCTTTTTCTGGCGGAATTTTAGGTTTAGGAATATATGGTTTAGCCAGAATGTTTGATAACGGTAAGACATGCCCAGAGTCTTTTACTCAAACTTATTCTAGGATAGAAGACAAAGTTTTATGTTTAGAAGCCTATAACGAAGCTATGACGGAAGTTGACCCCACCTTAGCACAATTATCATGGGAGCATCGATGGGCAGAAATAGAAGTAGATTATGAATTAAATGACCTAAAGAAAAAATTAGGTTCTAAAATTGATTATGTAAGATTAAATAAGATGAAAATATTAAAAGCAAAAAGAGATGACTTAATGAATCAGTTAAAACAAACTTTTTCAAGCTATAAAAAATTTAATCTGTTACAAGAAATCGATAACATTGAAAAACAAATTAAGGAAAATAGTCTTTTCAAATAGCCTTATAGAATAACTCTAAAGTTTATTTTATCTATTTTATTAGACACTAATATTAATAAAACTTGTCACTATAAAAAATGTTGGCAGGGTAATGTATCATAATTTCCAAAACAATAATATTTTTTACCCACTCTACCTTTCTAGGATATTATTCGATGGAAGTATTTCACCAACAAAATAAATAAACTTGGCTAATCGTAGCAATTCTGAGAAAATAATCAGAGAACAAAATTTTAATGAACGTTAATAAAAACAAGATGATGAAAAAAATACGTCCCATTCTATCCCTTCTTTTGGTACTGGTTACTACTTTATTAGTCAGTTGTAGTAGCCCTACTAAAGCCAAAATTCCTACAGTTTATAGCCCAGAAAAAATTGAGCAACTACAATTATACCGAGCCCCCATCGCCGAAGCACGGGAGAAAATGGCTACCCTCGAAGAGTTTATTAAAACTGAAAATTGGGTAGATACCAGAACCTTTATTCATGGTCCTTTAGGGGGCTTACGTCAGTCTATGGCGAATGCTTCTAGTCGTTTACTTCAAAAAGATCAAAAATCTGCTCAAAACCTTGCTAGAGAGTTGTTTAGTCATTTTGAAAGAATAGATGCTGCCGCCAAGGAAAGAAACTATAATGCAGCAGAGGCTCAATATTTTGAAGCCCTCAAAGATTTTGATGCTTATCTTGATATTATTCCTAGCAATAGTTAATTAGCGTTAGGGAATAATTTAGGTGATGGTTATTAGTGTTAGGTATTTAATAAATTAATTTTTTTGATTTTGGAGAGTGGGGCAATATTGATGGTTAAGTTTCCTTTGGCTTTGGCGGTAGCAACGGCAAAAATTGTCACTGGCACAGTGCGTCTGTTGGGTTTGGGGGCAGCGAGTGTTTTACCGGGGGCTATTGCTAGACGTTTCCATCCTCGTCTATTGGCGGTTTTGTCAAAGCAGATTAAGAAAGGGGTAATTTTGGTAGTTGGTACTAATGGCAAAACGACTACTTCTCTTTTGTTGAAGGAAATTTTGCAAAATGATGGTTATAGGGTAATTCACAATTCCACGGGGGCCAATTTAATCAATGGTTTGGTTACTTGTTTGATTGATAATAGTAATCTATGGGGAAAAATAGAGGCGGATTATGCCATTCTTGAGGTAGATGAAAATGTTTTACCTTTGGTGTTAAGGGAGTGCAACCCTAGCCATATTTTAGCTCTAAATTTATTCCGAGATCAATTAGATCGTTATGGGGAAGTTGATACTATTAGTTATCGGTGGAAAGAGGCGATCGCACCTTTATCCCAAGCGACTACAATTGTTATTAATGGAGATGATCCTACCCTTTGTTATTTAGGGCAAAATATTGATAAAAAAGTTCTCTTTTTCGGCTTAAATGAAAGAGATTTATACTTAGAAGAAATTCCCCATGCAGTAGATTCTATTTATTGTCCAAATTGTGGTCATTTCCTTGACTATGAAGGGGTTTACCTTTCTCATCTGGGAGACTATGACTGCCCAAAATGTGAATTTACTAAGAGTAAATTAAACGTAAATAGCCAAGAGTGGGGACAAATTTTAATCGGAGTTTACAACAAATATAATACTTTAGCCGCTGGATTACTAGCCCAATCTGTGGGAGTAGAAAAAGAAGTAATTAATCAAACTATTATTAACTTTAAAGCAGCCTTTGGTAGAGCAGAAGAATTAACCATTAATAATAAGCATATTCGCATTCTTCTATCTAAAAATCCTGTGGGCATGAATGAAACTATCAGGGCAGTAAATGACCTGAAAAAAATTAACCCCCACTGTACCACTATGATGATTTTAAACGATCGCACTCCAGATGGTACCGATGTATCATGGATATGGGATGTAGATACTGAAAAATTAGTGGAGTCTGGAGGCAATATAGTGGTTAGCGGAGACAGGGTTTATGATATGTCCCTAAGATTGAAATATAGCCTAGATAATATAGACAGTGACTTGAATTTAATTGTCAAAGAAAATCTACCTGAAGCCATAGAAGAAGCTTTAAAAATTACTCCCGAAAATCAGACACTATACATAATTCCCACCTATTCCGCCATGCTAGAAGTGAGAAAAATTTTAGTTGGTAGAAGTATTTTATAGCAAAAATTAATATACCTGACCTCTATAGGTTTTCGGTTTTTTCTTTATTTTTGTGATACTTTCTTCTTTTTCTTCATGAATAAAGGCTGCCCCTCGATAGGTTTCATAACTTTGAACTTTTCTTTGAGGAGGAGAACTTGGGGTTGTGGTAGTAGGGGAATTTTTGTCACGAACACTAATATTCCATTGGACATTATTCTCTAGCTCTGTAATACTAGCACTCATGATATGTTCTTCCCTGTTAGTATTATTAACTATTTTTTTATTTGAAGCTCGGAAATTTTGACTAGAAAATTTTTGACTATTATTGTTGTCGTTAATTACTCTATTATTTTCACTATTTACCTGCTTAGAAGGCACAAACTTTTTGCCCATCACTTCCACTTTTTCTTCCATCCATACGGTATAGGAAAATTTAGTTTCAGTGACAAAACTTTCTTCTCCCTTACTTAACAATTCAGCAGAAAGAAATAGAGCTTTTTCTCTAAATCTTTTAGGGACATCAGATTTTCTGAGGAAACTTTTGCCAAAACATTTTATTTTAAGACCTTTTTGTATTTCTTCTGCTTTAACTCCGTGGGTTTGTAAATGTTCTAAAGACAATATCTCCATAACTCTATTTTTTCCTTGAACTGAAGTTTTTATTTAAACTATTCACCTATTACTGATTCCATGGTAGGGGATAGATTCAGGTCGTGATGTAAAATAGCTTACATTTTAGTTTATTTGATAAGCAAAATATTTGTCTTCTCCATCTTCTTTATATTCTTTTAATAATCTCCAAGTTTCTCCTTGTTTTCTTCTTTCTATATCTAACTGAAATTCGTTTTTAATGGTTTTTGTTTTATTGTTATTTAGTTTAAGTTTAATGTTATAGATTCCTTCTAAATGATAAACTGACAAATTATAAATTATTCTTGATTCTATGCGTTTAACATCTATCTTACTAAGCTCAAATGTAGCTGGTTTTGTCTTTAATTGATCACCTAAATTATTATAGCTTGATTGTAGGGTAAGGGCGATCGCCTTTTCAACTATAGAAGGAGGCGGGGCAAATTCTAGGGGAGCAGAAATAGAGGAACAACCCACACAGATAAAAAATAATGATAAATTAATAATGATAAGTTGAATAATATTTTTCATGTCCTAGCTACAATACGACCAAAATTGAATTTTTATCTAATTTAAAACAACAACTATCTTAAAATCTAATTTATATTTATAAAATTAATGGATAATCAAAAACCAGAGAATAAACCTGCTGATATAGAGATAAAAGAGACTATTATTAGTTTAAAAAAGACTATAAAGAAACTACAATTAACCCTAGAAAGAATTAATCAATCAGAAATACAAAAGTTTCCCACCATAGAAATTACTAACACTTTTATCGAGTCTAGTAACAACTTAATTAATAATATTAAACTTGCTCCCCGTTTTAAAGTTCAAGATAATTCTGAAACTATACCAAAGAATGTTCCCGAAAACCTACCCTCTCGCAAAAAAAGACTTAATTTTGATTTTCGTTTAGGAGCGCTCACAAAGTGGCAGACCTTTGGTCTGATCGCCCTTGTTTCAATTATAATTATCTTGGGAATATGCTGGACTCTCATCAACCCCAACCTAGAAATAGATAATAGTGAAGATAAAACAAAGATTGTCGCCATCGAAACACCCCCAAATAAGCAAAATCCCCCCGACATAGACACCCCAGACAATCAAACAAAAACAGAAAATATCATCAACTCAGAAACAAATATCAAGGAAAATGTCGTTAACGATAAACCTGACATAGAAAAATCACTAGACAATAATTCCACCCAAAAAGGAATAGTAGAAACTCCCCCCGCTATTATTGCTGATGATACTCCCCCTCAACCAGAAAAAATTGAACAACCAATTCCCGATAAAGAAGTAGAAATAATTATCGAACAAAAAACCGTTAGCGCCCTTACTATCGAACAAACATTATACGATAACATTCAAGAGCAAATTGACCAAATTACTGATAAATACGGTAAAAATTTAATTATTAATCTAAAAGCGAATTTTAGTGAAAACAATCTTCTTATCACCCTTACTCAAAATTGGTATCAAATGAATAGTAATGAACAAGATAATTTCGTCAATGATGTTTATGACATTGGCAGACTGCTTTATTTTAATAAAATTAATTTCCAAGATAGCCAAGGAAATTTAGTGGCAAGAAATGCAGTTATTGGAGATAAAATAATTATCACTCAAAGATAAATCTATTATTAAAAATAACTTTAAATATTAATATTAAATCCATGAAATAATTTAATACTTTAGTTTTTTAAATCTCCCAATTATGGGAGATTTATAGAGCTAAACTGATAAGCATAATATGGAACTAATGTTTCTGATCAATCAATTCAAATTAGGATTAAATTCAGGCTTTACCTTACTAGGAATAACTCTAATAATTTCTGTAACAATATCATCCGTAGATTGGTCTCTAGTAACCGAAATGGTTATATCTGCCTGTTGATAGAGACTTTTTCTTTGCTCTAAAATATTACTTAATTTTTCTTGTAAATCAGTGTCCTTTAACAAAGGTCTAGTGTTGTCATGTTGTAATCTATCCACCAAAATATCCACAGGCACATCCAACCAAATAACCATACCATCTCGTAAATGAGCCCAATTATCGCTTTTCAAAACGATACCTCCCCCTGTACTAATTACAGTATGTAGATAACTAGACACTTCCCCTAAAACTCGATTTTCTAAAGTGCGAAAAACGTCTTCTCCATCCTCCTCAAAAATTTTATTAATACTTTTTTGAGCCACCACTTCAATAGTATTATCAGTATCTAAAAAACGGTATTCTAATTTATGAGCTAAAAACTTTCCTACAGTAGTTTTTCCTGAACCCATCATCCCAATTAAATAGATATTTAAGCCTCGTAATAATTTATCCATAAATATTTTATTTGATAGTCAATAGTTTGTAAATATGTCAATTTTTAATAAGATTGCTAATCTTATTTATCTTATATATAAGTAATTAGTCAGATTTTAAAGTTATTATGTTGATAAATATCTAAAGATTTAATCATCAGATAATTTGATAATATCATCATCACTATAATTAAGATTATTTTTTAATATTTGCACTGTTAAGTTTGTCACAGGATCAACCCATTGGGAAGCAATTTCAGCCAAAGGAATTAGGACAAAAGCTCTTTCTCTCATCAAAATATGGGGAACTTTTAAATTAGGTAAATCAATGAGTAAATCATCATATAAAATAAGATCTAAGTCAAGGGTTCTCGCACCCCATTTTTCTTTTCTTTCCCTACCAAATTTTTGTTCAATTTTGAGTAGAAAAGACAATAACTCAGAGGGATTAAAAGAAGTATTAATAGTAATACAACCATTAATGTAATCGGGTTGGGCAGGGCCAATGGGCTTAGTTTGATACCAACTAGAACATCGGATTAAATCGATTTGGGGGGCCGATTGGATAATTTCCACCGCTTTTTGTAAAGTATCTTTACTTTTTCCCAAATTACTGCCCAAAGCAATGGCAGATTTATACTTTCTGGTACAATGATTAACTTCAGTAGTAATAGACACTTAAAACTGTTTACCTGTGCATTAAGATAATGTATCATTATTTCATATGAATGACTCTAGCTTAAGTAACACTGCCATAGATTTTGATAACCTCGATCCTTTAGATTTAATCGAGGATAACGAACCCGAAAAGCCAGATCCTGATGTGATGCTGGGTTTGTTATCTAGCGACAATTTACAAGAACAAATTGAGGGGGCAAGGGCTTTTTGTGAAATTTCTGATTCTAGGGCTGTTCCTTTGCTAGTGGAACGTTTAAATCATAATTGTCCCTTGATACGGGTTAGTGCAGCTTATGCGTTAGGTAGAAACACTGATTCATCTGCAGTACAACCCCTTATTTTGACCCTTCAGAATGATTGGAATGGTTATGTACGTAAAGGAGTGGTGTGGGCTTTGGGGAATAGTGGAGATCGCACTTCATTCCAACCATTACTCCATGCCCTCAAACATGATATAGCTGCCGTGCGTCTTTGGTCGGCTAGTAGTATCGCTAATATTGCCAAATTGAACTACGAAGACATTATCACCTCCGTACCTTCCTTAATTACTACTTTACGGCAAGATGCGATCGCCGCTGTGCGTAGTAACTGTGCTTGGACAGTGGGCAAACTATGCCAAGAATTACCCTTTAACGTAGTCTATAACACCGCCATAGATGCCCTCATCGAAGCCCTAGTGGAAGACGAAGACTTAGGAGTAAAAGAAGACGCTAAAAGCTCTTTGCTCAAATTAGGAGATCCTAGGGGCTTACAAATGATCGAAGAATTAGAATTTGAAGGACTGATTTAATTGCCTCCGTGGGAAAAAGCAACAGGTAAGAATTATCAATTCTCCATTATAAATTGTCAATTATTTAACCCATTGCCCATTGCCTATTCCCTGTTCCCCTTACTAATTGTTAAAAAGTATTAAGAAAATGAATAAAAATGATACTTGATACTGCACAATAACATTCGGAAGGGAACATAACAATCCCAACCAAATAAACAAAGCTAATCAATATAACAACATTAAGTTATACTGGTTCTCAGATTGACCCTGAAAAGTCAAACAAAATTTAAATACCAGAAACATCAAAAAACTGGTTTAATAAAAAAAAACTATCTAAATTAATTTACTTGGAGGAATCCATAAATGAGTATCGTCACGAAATCCATCGTGAATGCTGACGCAGAAGCACGTTATTTAAGCCCCGGCGAACTAGACAGAATCAAGTCCTTCGTCTCTTCTGGTGAAAGCCGTCTAAGAATCGCTCAAACCTTAACTGATTCTCGTGAGCGCATCATCAAAGAAGCTGGCGATCGCCTCTTCCAAAAACGCCCTGACATCGTTTCTCCTGGTGGAAACTCCTACGGCGAAGAAATGACCGCTACTTGTTTACGTGACATGGACTACTATCTACGTCTAATCACCTATGGAGTAGTAGCTGGTGACGTTACCCCCATCGAAGAAATTGGCTTAGTTGGCGTAAAAGAAATGTACAAATCTTTAGGTACTGACATCGGCGCAGTAGCTCAAAGTGTACGTGAAATGAAAGAAGTTGCAACTTCCTTAATGTCTGCAGAAGACACCTCAGAAGCAGCTTCCTACTTCGACTATGTAGTCGGAGCATTACAATAGGTTTTACTCATAAATCCGTAAACCTATCGAGTCTAAAATTCTTTTAGTCCTGCAAAACTAACACAAAGTCAATTAATTAGAAAGGAAAATAACCATGCAAGACGCAATTACTGCAGTAATCAACTCCTCCGACGTACAAGGTAAATACCTTGACGCATCCGCTTTAACCAAATTAAAAGGCTACTTCCAAAGTGGTCAACTCCGTGTTCGTGCCGCTAGCGTAATCAGCGCTAACGCCGCTACCATCGTAAAAGAAGCTGTAGCTAAATCCTTACTATACTCTGACGTAACCCGTCCAGGTGGAAATATGTACACCACCCGTCGTTACGCTGCTTGTATTCGTGACTTAGACTACTATCTTCGTTACTCCACCTATGCTATGTTAGCTGGTGACGCTTCCATCTTAGATGAGCGCGTATTAAACGGTTTAAAAGAAACCTACAACTCCCTAGGAGTACCCATCAGTTCCACCGTTCAAGCTATCCAAGCTATGAAAGAAGTAACCGCTAGTTTAGTAGGTGCTGACGCTGGTAAAGAAATGGGTGTTTACTTCGACTATATCTGCTCTGGCTTAAGCTAAGACTTAAGGCTTGTAGATAGATAAGGTAAAACCTTAACCCACAGGTTAGGAAAGTCAGGAGTAAGTGCCAGTTTGACTTCATCGTTTAGTTAATTTAGTATTGACTCTTGGCTCCTAACCGTAGCTTTTCATTGCATAAGAAAGAATTATATATATCTCTCTCAATATAAAAAAAATCCGCTTAATAAATTTTTCCACAAACCAAGGAGACTACCTCACATGAGAATGTTTAAAGTAACGGCTTGTGTACCAAGTCAAACCAGAATCAGAACCCAAAGAGAATTACAAAACACCTACTTCACCAAATTAGTTCCCTACGATAACTGGTTCAAAGAGCAACAAAGAATTCAAAAAATGGGTGGTTCCATTGTTAAAGTACAATTAGTAACTGGCAGACAAGGTACTAACACTGGTTTACTTTAATTTATAGTTAGTAAAAAATAAAAATAAATTTAGGGGAAAATAAAACCATGAAATTCTCCCCAAAAGAATAAGAAGGGGTGTTAAATATAACATCCTTTTTTTATGCTTCCTTTACCTCATAATTAAAAGGGAAAGAAGTTTGTAAATTAATCAACTCATCCCGATGGGCTTGAATAGTAAAAACAGTTTCCTTTTTCTCCTCCTCATCAACAACATTATCAATGCGAAAAGCGACTTCTTCCACTCGTTTAGAACCTTTCCAGTAAAAGAAACCAGCTACGGGAGATAAAATAATTAAGCCGAGAAACCAGTTAATTTCAGGGTGAAATAACATTTGTAAGACAAGGGAAAAAGAAAATAAACCACATCCGGCCAAAAAACTGAGAAGGGCAGCCAAAAAGATACTCGGAGAAACTAAACCCTCCAAAGTAACCTTATTTCTTTCCCCATCGATCGCCTTTACTTGGTAAGATCTTTGTTGAAAGTAATCCCGAAGATATGCCAAAATACTATCCTCACTTTCAGGACAACGAAGAGTTACAACTTCAATTCTATCCTTGGTACTAGCACGAATAAAGAAAAATAAACCGATCATTAATAAAATAGTCAACAAAAAAGTAGAAACCATAAAATTTAAAATATAAGATAGCTAAAATTTATTGTATAGCACCAATGACTTAAACAATGGAGAATGGGGAATAGACATTAGTGAGTCCATAACAAAAGTGTAGAAATAATTGGCAAGAGATTATCTTCTCATAAAGGATTACTCGAATATCAGTTATCCCGAATTTAAGTTAATTAACTTTTTTTATTATCAACTATCAATTAATCATCCGTGGCTCAAAAACAAAAATTTCCTCATCTTTTAGGCTCAAAATGGACATCCACCCAACAAACTTGGGGCTGGAGACACTTTCAAGTAATTAACCGTAAAAATAAAGATAAATGGGTGTTTGCCGAAATGACAGCATCCTGCGATGATAATGTGCGTTTTTGGATAAATGCTAAACAATTAAAAGATAGAGATTTATGGCTACCAGGCTGGAAAACCTTAGAAGACATCAAAGAAATGGGTTAATAACAAAATGCGAATTTTTTACATCTTTTGCCTTTGCTAGACATCTCAAAATTTAAGCCACTTGCCCCAAAATCAAATCAATAATTTGATGACTAAGGTAAAACTTTGAAGATGGTTGTAAGGTTGTTTTTTGCCCATCCGCAGTAATAAATATCGCCTCATTGGTATCAGTGCCAAATCCTACATTTATTTTATCAATAGGATTCGCAACGATCGCACTTAACCGTTTACGATTTAATTTATCCAGTGCAGGGGTAACAATATCCCCCGTTTGGGCAGCAAAACCAATCAAAAGTTGTTCAGGTTGCTTCATTTTGCCCAACTTCGCCACAATGTCCGTCACCATATCCAATTCTATATAGGGAGGCAAATTGCCCTTACTCAGCTTCGTTTTATAACACTCCCTTGGTTTTACATCCGCCACTGCTGCCGCCATAATTGCCCAATGATGATGGGGAAAATTATTCACCATGGCTTTTTCCATTTCTTCAGCGGTAGTCACATCAATAAATTGTAGAGGGGGAAGATTTTTTAACAACTCAGGGGCAACATTTGCACCCACCAAAGTAACCTTTGCCCCCCGATGATGACAAGCCATAGCCAAGGCTATGCCCATCTTACCTGTGGAAGGGTTACCGATAAAGCGTACGGGATCAAAAAATTCCCTTGTGCCTCCCGTGCTAATTAAGATATTTTTATCCTTTAAATCTTGTTTTCCCCCAGTATGTATCACCGATTCGAGGGCGGAAATAATTTCTTCCGACTCTGCCATTCTTCCCTGTCCAGTGCGATCGCACGCCAACAAGCCCGTATTGGTGTGGAGAGGAAAAAAACGATCATTTTGCCCTAAAAGTTCCCAGTTTGCTTGTACCGTCGATTGTAGCCACATTTCCGTATTCATAGCGGGGGCGACTGCTATGGGGCAATTTGAAGCAAGAACCGTATTCGTTAAAAGGTTATCTGCCATGCCATGGACTAACTTAGCAAGGGTATTGGCAGTGAGGGGGGCAATCAAAATTAAATCGGCCCATTCTCCTAAGCTAATGTGTAGGGGGCGAGGGTGAATAGGTTGCCAAAAATCGGCATCGGTGTAAGCCTGTTTTCGGGCGAGGGTGGAAACTGTGAGGGGAGTAATAAACTGTTGGGCGGAGTCGGTGAGGATAACTTCAACTTGCGCTCCCTGTTGAAACAATTGGGAGATAACAGTGCATACCTTATATGCAGCGATGCCTCCCCCAATACAGATTAAAATTTTTTTGTCTTTAAAAGATTCTAAAAATCCTTTATGATTCGTCATAGGCTTCAATGTCGAGGAGATAAAAGTAAGGTTCAATTAAATCTTCACGGTGAAATGCGATCGCCCTTAGTTTATGCCAATCCTGTAAACCTTCAAAGGGAGTCTTATAATCATCATTTTCTAACCTTGACGCAATTTGCGCAACATCTTCCATGGTCATAGCTGCGAAATCTTTGTCGGTATATGTTAATGTTGTCATAACGAAACCTCCGTACATGGTTTGTTTGTTTACCCCAACTACATTTTAACCTGATTTGGTTTTCTTCCCAAAATGTACAAGAATGTTAACAATTTCAGAATAGGGAATGGGGAACGGGGAACAGTTTATGATTTTTGATCGTAGATGGATAAAATTGGGATGACATATGCAGATAACTGATAATCAACATGGTACCATAACCCATATAGGGGAAGTGATTGAAACCTCTACCACAGAATTTTTAGCTCAATGCTTAGAGCCTGAAGAATTAGCCTTTCCCATGATGCCTCCCTTTGGTAGTTGGGTAAAAGCCGTTGATAATCAGGCGGGAAATAAAATTTATGCCATCGTTACCAATGTCACCACTGCCCCCATCGATTCTATCCATAGGGCAAGGGCTTTGGGGTTATCTTTAGAAGAATTAAAAGAGCAACAACCGCAGATTTTTGCTATGTTAAAAACCGAGTTTCGGGCAGTAATAATCGGTTTTGAAACCCCTGCCCAAGGAAATAATGGCGTTAATCCTCCCCATGGGCGAGTTTTTCAGTATTTACCCCCTCGCCCTCCCCAAATCCATCAGGGGGTATTTAGCTGTACCACCGATGAAATAACGAGATTCACTGAAAATCCTGATTTTTTGCGGGTTTTACTTCAGGTGAATAATACTCCCATTGAATCCCTTACGGCGGCTACCCTTAGAGAAGTATATAATATTCGAGGGTGCGATCGCCCTTGGTTAGTAAAAGCAGGAAGGGTATTGAGTGTTTTGTTAAAAAATGACTACGACAGTCTTAAGTTTATCCTTGGGCAAGTAAACGTGAGGGATAATTGATAGTTGAGAATGGATAATGAATAGTTAGGGAAAAAGAAGATTCACTCATAATCATAAACCATTGAAAACTGTTCCCCGTTTCCTATTCCCTGTTCCCTCAAAGAAATATTAATTTATTTAACAAGAGAGGGAGAAAAGCCGAGACTCCCTTATAATAATATGTTGCCAATGTTTTGATGAAAAACTTTTATAAAAAATGCCCTTATATAATTTAACAAACCGTCCTCGCCGTTTGCGTCGCACTTCAGCACTACGGGCGATGGTACAAGAAACCCAGTTAACTGTTAATGATTTGATTTATCCCGTGTTTGTGATGGAAGGGGAAAACCTTAAACAAGAGATTGTTTCCATGCCAGATTGTTATCGTTATAGTCTTGATTTGTTGATCGAAGAAGTAAAAGAATGCTATGAATTAGGTATAAAGGCGATCGCACTTTTTCCCCTCGTCACCGACGACAAAAAAGACAACGAAGGCACCGAAAGCTATAACCCCGATGGCTTAGTACAACGCACCATCAAAGCCATTAAAGCAGAAGTACCCGAAATTACCATTATCACGGATGTCGCCCTTGATCCTTATTCCCCCTTCGGTCATGATGGTATCGTAGTAGATGGGGAAATCCTCAACGATGAAACCGTGGCAGTATTAGCCAAAATGTCCGTATCCCAAGCCCAGGCGGGGGCTGATATGGTTGCCCCCTCCGACATGATGGACGGTAGAATTGGGGTAATTCGTGAAGCCCTTGACGAAGCAGGATTTACCCATGTTGGTATCATCGCTTATTCTGCCAAATACGCCTCCGCCTATTATGGTCCCTTCCGTGATGCCCTAGAATCTGCACCCAAATTCGGTGATAAAAAAACCTATCAAATGGACATTGCCAACTCCCGTGAAGCCATTACCGAAGTTGAGTTAGACATTGCTGAAGGTGCAGATATGGTGATGGTTAAACCAGCCCTTGCTTACCTTGATATTATCCGTCAAGTAAGAGACTATACCAATATTCCCGTAGTTGCTTATAACGTCAGTGGTGAATATGCCATGATTAAAGCGGCAGCGGAAAAAGGATGGATTGATGAGAAAAAAATTGTCCTTGAAACCCTTACCAGCATGAAAAGGGCAGGGGCAGACTTGATTCTAACTTACTTTGCTAAACAAGTGGCTTTGATGTTGAAATAGTTTAGCTTACGGGGAATAGTGAATAATTAGGTTATGGGCAATGGGCTTAAGCCCATTGTTAACAATATGATTAAAGTTCTTCAAAATTGGGGGATTTAGGAGGCAAAACGTACTTTTTCATCAAGCTCGAATTAATAGCAATATCTCTTGGGCAACGGTATTATTTACAGGCATTACCGATAATCGATTACCTTTTTTTACCACCAAGAAATCATCAGGATTAAAGGTTTGTTTAAGGGTTTCGAGGGATAATGGCTGAGCAAATTTTTCTGTAAATTTTACTTTCACCGTATGCCAACGGGGTTTTTCAGGGGTTGCTTTGGCATCAAAATAGGGTGAAGTGCGATCCAATTGAGTCGGATCAACTATATTGGTTTCTATTACCTCCATTAATCCCACAATGGCAGGGGGTTTACAATTGGAATGATAAAAAAAAGCTAAATCCCCTTTTTCCATTTCCCCAAGGATATTACGGGCTTGATAATTCCTCACCCCATCCCAGATAGTCGTTTTTTCCCTTTGTAAGTCATCAATACCATAAGCGCTGGGCTCAGATTTCATTAACCAGTAATTCACGATAACTATTGATAATTGAGAATGAATAACTGATTATAACCCAATGAATCACACCATTCCTCTATAAAATTTGATTAATCATCCCTTGGGCTTGACTGGCATATCCGCCCCCAAAAAGGTTGTAATGGTTAAGAATATGATAAAGATTATAGATAGTTTTTCTTTGTGCATAACCAGAATCTAAGGGCCATTCTTGGTTATAGCCTTCATAAAAAGCCGAAGGAAAACCGCCAAAAAGTTCTGTCATAGCTATATCTACTTCCCTATCTCCGTAATAGGTAGCAGGATCAAAAATTATGGGAATTCCTCCTGCCAAAAAACTAGCATTACCACCCCACAAGTCTCCGTGGACCAAGGATGGTTGGGGGTGATGGTGAGATAATTTTATTTTAATGGCTTCTATGATGTTATTTTGATTACCGAAAGTTGCCCCTTTTCTACTGGCTAGTTTTAATTGATAACCGATTCTTTTTTCGGCGAAAAAGTCTGCCCAGTTTTCTACCCAGTCATTGATTTGAGGGGTTGAACCTATGGTATTATTATAATCCCAACCAAATTTATCGGCTTTACCTTGTTGATGGAGTTGGGCGAGGTGTTTACCCATGGTTTGCCATGATTGATTGTTGGCCCTACCAAATTCGAGCCATTCTAAGACGATATAGCTATGGTTATCGGTGTAACCTGTGCAGATGGGTTTGGGTACTCTAATAGTATTAGTATCATACATTTGTCTAAGGGCGATCGCCTCTACCCGAAACATTTCCCATTGGTGAGGAGAATTTAATTTCACAAAGTAGCTATTATTTTCCCCTATCAGTTGATAGGCTTGGTTTATACAACCTCCTCCCACACTACGGGAGTTTTTTAGCATAAATTCTTTTTTAGTATGGTTACTAATGGCGATCGCAATTTCTTTCCACATAATGTATTGATTAGGTTGTCATGAAAAATGGTTTTGTTTGAGGTGGGGAATAGTGTAATGATTTCTCCTTGCCGTTTATCTCCTGTTCTCAACAGTATAATTAAATTGTTATTATCAATTATCCATTTTCAATTATCAATTATTCATTAATCGTCTTCGGTTTGAGGCTCAATAATTTCCATGGATAAAGGCTTTTTCTGATGCTTTCTATTTTCCAACTCTGCCTTTAATTCCACCTTAGAAGAATTATTAAAATTAACAGGTACTTTTTCCAACTCAGGTAAAGCAACTAACTTGCGACGGGATAGAGGGCGTTTCTTCTTAGCAAAATTAGGTAGGGGCTGTTGTTTATCCTCTTCATCTAACCAATAATTCGCCACAGGTAAAGTATGCTCTAAATCTTCCAATAGACGAGGAATAATCATCACCGAATTTAACTCCCCAATCCTTTCCGCCTCTGCCATTCCCGCCTCGATGGCTACCGCCACATTAGCCACAGTACCCCGTATAATGGCAGTACACAAACCACTACCAATGGTTTCGTAGGAAGCCAATTGTACATCCGCAGATTTTAACATCATATCCGCAGCCCCTACCATGGCAGGGAAACCCCTAGTTTCAATTAAACCAATAGAGCGATTACTCAAACGACTGTAACCCCTTTCCTGTTGGGCTAATTCTATCAAACGACTACCAATGGGAAAAACAGCCTCTAAATTGGGCATAGGACGGGCTATCACTAGCTTAGTGTGTAATTGTCCTATTTGTTCGGCCATTCTTGCCCCTTCCTCCACCGCAAGGCGTACATCCGCAATATTACCCCGAACAATAGCAGTACAATGGCCACTACCGATTTTTTCATAACCCACTAAAATTA
The DNA here is from genome assembly GCA_002813895.1 of Cyanobacterium sp. HL-69. Lineage (NCBI taxonomy): Bacteria > Bacillati > Cyanobacteriota > Cyanophyceae > Chroococcales > Geminocystaceae > Cyanobacterium > Cyanobacterium sp. HL-69. The sequence continues at coordinate 2,704,727 of CP024912.1, forward strand.
CCTCCGCTGACTTTAACATCATGTCTGCTGTGCCAACGATGGCAGGAAAACTGAGGGTTGAAACTAAACCAAGGGCGCTATCTGGGCTAATATGCTTTTTTCTCATTTAAAATATTTGAGAAACTGTTAAATTTCTGTAACTATATGAAGATCAAGATTTGCAATAATCCTGTGTTAATCATACCATTAATTTTACCTAAGTTTCCCTAATCCTCCATAGAAAAGAAAAATACTATTAATACAAAATTTTTATGAATTTATTTGCTTTCCGTTTCCAATCTCCTGGTCCGATTTTATTTGAATTAGGGCCTGTAGCTGTGCGTTGGTATGGTTTCTTGATTGCCATGGCGGTGATAATTGGCTTATTTATAGCCCAAAATTTGGCTAAGAGAAAAAATGTTGACCCTGAAATGATCGGTGATCTAATATTATGGTTGGTGATAGGGGCGCTACCTTTTGCCAGAATTTACTATGTGTTGTTTGAGTGGGAAAGGTATGCGGGGCGGCCGGGGGATATGATTGCTATTTGGCAGGGGGGCATCGCTATCCATGGGGCAATTATCGGTGGTACCATCGCAACGATACTATTTGCTAAGGTTAAAAAGCAGTCTTTTTGGGCGTTGATAGATGTGATAATGCCTTCTGTTATTTTAGGTCAGGCCATTGGTAGATGGGGTAACTTTTTTAATTCCGAAGCCTTTGGGGTGCCAACGAATTTGCCTTGGGGTTTATATATTCCTCCTAATCGTCGTCCTTCTGAGTTTTTACAATCTGAATATTTCCATCCTACTTTTTTATACGAGTCTGTGTGGAATGTGATGGTTTTTGTGTTGTTAATGGCTCTTTTTTTCTGGGGTTTACGTCGTAAAAATAATTTGAAAACGGGTACTTTGGCTTTTGTTTATCTAATCTCTTACAGTTTGGGTAGGGTATGGATTGAGGGTTTTCGCACTGATAGTCTCATGGTGGGGGATTGGCGGGTGGCTCAAATTATTAGTATAAGTGCGATCGCCCTTGGACTTTTTGGTTTATTTTGGTTATATATTGCCAAGCGCCCTTTACCTTTGCAATTTGATAAATAAATCAAACCATGGACAACTGATTTTTAGTATCCACCCTAACCGATTAACTAAACCCTAATTTTGTTAAAAAACCACCAAGAATTCTGATCTAAAGTTGGAATTAGATTAAAAATAGAGCTTTACACTTTAGTGAATAAGAGGAAAATTAAACATCAAAAAATGTGAAACGAAATTATTTTGGGCTCTTTTTTTTGATGTTTTTAACTATTAACAGGAGGGTAAATAGTCTTTGTTTATAATGCTTTGGGTGCTATAATTCCGGTCATCATAGTTATTTTTATAAATTGATTATGATGAAAAAAATAGTCAATTTCCATTACTAATTTATTTTGAAATGTCAGAGCAAACACATCTTAATAAGCTAAGTCTTATCATTCCTGTTTTTAATGAGGAGGTTTTTTTGAAAGAAAATATATCTTCTTTTACGTCTTTACAAAATATAGAAATTATTTTTGTCGATGGTGGTAGTGGTGATAGTACCAGACAAATTCTTGAAAATCATGGGCTAAAAATTATTTTATCTCCTGTTGCTAGTCGTAGTTATCAGATGAATTTGGGAGCAAGATTAGCCACAGGAAACATTTTATTATTTCTCCATGGGGATAGTCTTTTACCTAATAATTATTTTGAAGATATTAATTTTATTTTAAGTCAAAATAGAGTGATAGCCGGAGCTTTTAATCTTAAAATTAATCATGATTCTTTATCTTTATATTTGATTTCTGTTTTGGTTAAATTGCGATCGCATTTATTTTCTTTACCCTATGGAGATCAGGGATTTTTTTTAAAAAAAGAAACTTTTGAAACCGTCGGAGGTTTTCCTGAAATTGCCATTATGGAAGACTTTGCCTTCATTAAGAAGTTACAAAAAATGGGCAAAATAAAAATTGCCCATTCCTCCGTCACAACCTCTGCCCGTAGATGGCAAAAACTAGGAATATTTAAAACTACTATGATTAATCAAATTATGATTCTTGGTTACTATCTAAAAATAAATCCTGATAAATTAGCTCAATTTTATAGAGACTGGAAAAAGAGTTAACTTTTATAAATTATTGTTAATATTAACCATAAAAAGCAATAAAGCATTTAACAAAAAAAAAGCCTAGTTTATAATTGATGATATACAGAGCTTGAGGGGTAATCAATTATGTCCATTGCCTTTTGGAGAGAAGAATATATAACGGGAGAAAATGTAATTGATCAACAGCATCAATACCTGTTTAAATTGATTAATCAATTGCATAATGCGATGATGGAAGGTCACGGGAAAGAAGTCATTAACAATACACTAGCAAGATTAGTAGAATATACTATCAAACATTTTGATGCGGAAGAAAAATTTATGATTGATTATAATTATCCTGATTATGCTATTCATAAAGAAAAACATGAAATGCTAAAAAATGATGTAATTACTTTACAAAAAGAACTTTTGGAACATCAGCAATTTATTACAGCAAAAGTATCAAGATTTTTAACTGACTGGCTTATTCATCATATTAAAGGAGAAGATCTAAAGATGATACATTACATTAAGGAGAAGAAAATAGAAATTAAACAACACTAATTTGAGAATAGAAAAAGTTAATGATTCAAAATGCTCAAAATAGACAATTATTTATATTATATAACTAATTAATTAATTAAATAATTAGAGTATAATAAAGATTATATTAGGTAGCTTATGTTAAGATAAATAAGTAATAAATAATTGAAAAATTTTCTTTTCATACCAAGATGAGTAACCGTATAATTAATATTTTACGCCAGGGACAACCCCAAGAAAAAGTAAAAATTCAAGGGTGGGTACGCACCAAAAGAGAATTAAAAGAATTTACCTTTATAGAAGTCAGTGACGGCTCATCTCTTGCTAATTTGCAGGTAGTTTTAAACCAAGACTTAGACGATTATAATAACATTGTTAAAAGACTAAGCACAGGGGCATCTTTGTCAGTGGAAGGAGTCTTGGTAGAATCCCCCGCTAAGGGGCAAAGCATAGAGTTACACGCTGACATAGTAACCGTTTATGGAGAGTGTGACGGAAAAGACTATCCTCTACAAAAAAAACGTCACTCCCTTGAATTTTTGCGTACCATTGCCCATCTTCGGGGGCGTACTAATACCCTTGGGGCGGTGATGCGGGTGCGTAATGCTTGTGCTAATGCCATCCATCAATTTTTTCAAGAGAAGAGTTTTCTATGGATACATACACCTATTATTACCGCCAGTGACTGCGAAGGGGCAGGGGAATTATTTACGGTGACTAATTTTAACCTTGATAATATTCCCCGTAACGATAATGGTAAAACTGACTATAAGGAAGACTTTTTTGGTAAGAAAGCCTATTTAACGGTTAGTGGGCAACTTGAGGCCGAAATTATGGCCATGTCTTTTGAAAATGTCTATACCTTTGGCCCAACTTTTCGGGCGGAAAATTCTAATACTTCCCGTCATCTAGCTGAATTTTGGATGGTTGAGCCTGAAATGGCGTTTTGTGATTTGGAAGGGGATCAAAATTTGGCGGAGGAGTTTTTAAAATATGTTTTCAAATATGTGTTGGATAATTGTCCTGAAGATATGGAGTTTTTTAATCTGCGCATTAATGATACAGTTTTAGCTAATGCCGATATTATTATTAATAATGAATTTGCACGGGTTACTTATACCGAAGCGGTTAGTTTGTTGTTAAAGTGCGATCGCACTTTTCAATTTCCTGTAGAATGGGGTATAGATCTACAATCAGAACATGAAAGATATTTGGCCGAGGAATACTTTAAAAAACCCGTCATCGTCACGGACTATCCCAAAGACATCAAAGCGTTTTATATGCGCATGAATGAGGATCAAAAAACCGTCGCCGCCATGGACATTTTAGCACCCAATATCGGTGAAATTATCGGAGGCTCCCAAAGGGAAGAAAGATATGATCTTTTAGAAGCTAGAATTAAGGAAATGGACATCAATCCCCAAGATTTATGGTGGTACTTAGACTTAAGAAGGTACGGTACTGTACCCCATGCAGGATTTGGCTTAGGATTTGAAAGATTAGTACAATTCATGACAGGCATCGACAACATCCGAGATGTAATTCCTTTCCCCCGTACCCCCATGAATGCTGAATTTTAAGACAAAAAATATCCCCTCTCCTCTAGGGGAGGAATTAGGGGCAAAATAATTAAGAATTAGAGTTTAAATATGTCTGTGTTACTGTGGATTAATTATCAAAAAAATACCTAATATTGATTCTAAAAGACGAGTTGGCTAATTGTAGCCGATACAATTGAGACAATTACGGAACCAAATAAAGCATTTAGAAATCCTCCTACTCTGAAGCCTGGGGTAAAGTAGCCCACCAAAGAAAAACAAATGGCATTTACTACTAACAGAAATAAACCCAGAGTAACGATGGTTATGGGGAAAGTAAAAAAGACTAAAATAGGTTTAATGATCCCATTTACCAAGCCTAGTACAAAAGCTCCAATAAATGCCGCCCCTGCACTTTCCATGATGATGCCTGGTATAATCACGGATGCTATGTACATAGACACCGCTGTGATGGATAGGGTAATAATGAATTCTACCATAGTTAATTTGTAGTTAGATTTATCGTGTTTTGATTATAATCAATTTGATTTTTTCTTGACATTTTTTTCAGTATCATTTCTTAAAAAACTTGATCTTCTATTCCTTGCCACCATTCTCCGAGGTTCATTAAATCATCATAAATTTCTGCTAATTTTTGGTCATAATCTTCAGCCGATATATTCTGTCTATTTTCTTGCAACTTTTTCAATCGTAGTTGCACCAATAACCAAGGCTTAGAAATACTTTCTGTTTGTTCAATATACTTTGCTAACTCTCCGCTATCCATAGTTACCCTTTTTGCTCAGATAATAACACATCAATTTAATCAAGAAATATTCCTTTGTCTTCCTTGGGTCTTTGCGAGATATAATCAAAGGTTAGTTAACCAACCCATAAAATTGATAGCTAAAAGAATTATGAGCGAAACCATTTTTAGTAAGATAATTCGCCGTGAAATACCAGCTGATATAGTGTATGAAGATGACTTATGTTTAGCTTTTCGGGATGTGGCCCCCCAGGCCCCCACTCACATTCTTGTTATACCCAAAAAACCCATTATCAGGATAGATGATGCTCAATTTGAGGATGAATCTTTATTAGGACATTTACTTCTTACTGTAAAAAAGGTAGCCGCCCAAGAAAATTTAATCAACGGTTATAGGGTAGTAATTAACAATGGTAATGATGGAGGGCAAACTGTCGATCATCTACATTTACATATACTAGGCGATCGCCCCTTAAAATGGCCCCCTGGTTAAATAATATTTACCTTTTCATTATCCAATTTTTCTTTATTAGCAAAATTGCTATGCCCCATTTAATTTTATGTTTTTTCTGAGGCTTTTTTAAATCTTTCTTTTGCTTCTTGAAAAGCATTTTGCATTACTTTTTTAATCTTATCGGGATCAGGTTTTTTGCCCCCCACAACATCTCCAAAATAAGCACAAGCCCCCTCCCCCAATCCCCAAGTATAGGCGGCTGCCCATGAGGCAGCGATGACACTACCAAAACCTGGTATAAACTTGATTAATTCTCTACCTATAGCTTGGGCTAAAAATCCCCCTGCGATCGCACTTACTATTCCTCCCGCCTGAGAAACGCTAATATTTTGACCATATAATTTACCTAGAAGCCCCACCATAGAAACCTCTAGGGCAGTCAATACAGGCATTGTCGCAAAAGGTAAAGGCACCGCTGCCACAGTACCAGCAATGATAGAAAAAGAGAGAATATAACGCCTTGCCACTTCCTTATAAATGTTCCCTAACTGTGAACCTGCTTTTTCATCCAACAGTTGATAAATAGTCTTGGATTCCGCCTCTGGCAATAGTTGAGCAAGGTTATCTACCATGGCATCTAAACCATAAAAAACAGGATTATAACCATCCTCCTCTAGGGTAAAATCAATTAAAACTCCTCGATCATATAAACCTAAAAAACTATTCTTAATCTCATTAAAAGCCCTTACAATATCAGGTAAATTCGGAGGATAAGAGGGATGATTTTCCATGGCCATGGGGTACAATTCATGGGTTGAAGTTACTGTCAATAAGCAAGGAATTTGAGGGTATTTTTTTCGTAAATTTACCGCCACTTCTTTAAGACTATCGGTGGCAAAATCATTAATTTTTACCGTTAAAATAATAATCCTCGCCTTGCCTGTTTCCTTATCTAATTCTTGGCTTAATTCCTCAATAATTGCCTCAGTATTTTTTTCCACATCCCCCAAACCCACAGTATCCGTAAAAATCAGGAGGGGTAAATCTTCCGAAGGATAAGCATACCTTTCCGTATATTGAGTATGGGGGCGAAAACCTTGCCCAACAATTTCTGCCCCTACCCCCGTTAATCCCCTGACAATGGAGCTTTTTCCTGCTTGGGGTTTGCCAATTAAAAGGGCTTCAGTGGTGGGAAGTTGCGATCGCACTGACTCTAAAATTTCCGCCACCTGAGTTTCATCTACACGGAATAGGTTAACGGTTTTATGGGCGATACGTTTTATTGGTCGAAATTTCATCAATTATTTATTATGTATTATTATTTATGAATTTATTATCAATTATCCAGACTCTAAACTGTGATATGATAATTGTGTGAGTTTAAGTAAAATTACATAAAAAGCAAAACAATAGACAAAAAAAGCTATACAATACCATTAAGGAAAAAGCGAAAATTAACTTTTTCTATATAAGCAATTGCTTTGAGCATCCTAAAAGATTATCATGTTACCAAAAACATCTCACCCTCTTCATCCTTTAAAACCCATTCTAAGAAGTGATAGCCTCGAGTGTCCCTGAGACAACCAAAAACTTCTACCTTCCACTGCTCAATCAATTATCGGGAGATATAAAGACATGATTTCCATGACAATACCCCTTCACACCGGGAAATGGCAAACCGTAAGTTTTCCTTCAACCCTCTATCTTTGTCCTGTTTTAGATTTATTATTAACAAAAATACCTAAAGAATTACACCCAGAAATTAGATTAGGTTTACAAGAAGCCCTAGTTAATGCGGCAAAACATGGCAATGGTTTGGATCCTAGTAAGCCTGTGGTGGTAAAATTTGCTTATAAAAAGGGCGAGTATTCATGGTTAATTTGCAATCAAGGTACGGGTTTTTGCAAGTGTGAATGTTATAGCAAAAGTGATAAATTTCCCCCCGAAGAATCAGAAAATGGTCGAGGGTTGTGTATGTTACACCACATTTTTGATCGAGTTTTATGGAATAAACAGGGTACTCAAGTGAAACTGTGTAAACAAGTCCATCACCACTTTTTTCCCCGTAAAGCCGTTACAGCTTTTTAGGGGATTTTTTTTGAGCCTTAAGATTGCTTATGATTGCCATGGGTTGGGCAAGGTAGGGGGTTGATGGTTTTATTTAACCATCCTTGGGCTTGATTAACTCTTGCGAGGGCTTCTTCTGGTTGATTATTCAACAAAAAGACAAGACTAGAGGCTAGTTGTTGCCCTGCTTGGGCTTTACGATTATTTTTTTGTTTATGCCAATCATAAGAGCTAATGGTCATTTTTTCAGCTAATAGTTGGGCTAATTCGAGGGTAGTTAGTTCCGAAATAGTTTTTGTTTCTGATGAGATAGTCATGTTGTACAATTTAATGGATCGTTTACTTTTTATTTTAGAATGTCTGAGCGTGAAAACTCTTCCCCCGATAATGATGATTTTGATTTAGGTGGTGCTATTTTTGAGCTTGAAAGTGCGATCGCCCAGCTAAAACAGCGTTACAATCAGGTAGAAAAAGATCAAATCCGTCAAAAAGTATTAGAAGAAGAAAAAAAAGAACTGGAGAAACAACTTAAAAGAAATTCCCAAGATTCCATTAAAACCGAAATAAACCTAATCAACCAACAACTAGAAGAAATAGAAGTAAGACTAGAAAGTCAGTTGTTCAAATGGAGTAGTCTAAACGAACCCTTTTGGCAAATAGTGAGATTTGGGGGTTTCGGAATCATTATCGGCTGGATTCTCAAAAGCCTCAGCACCTAACCCATGGATAAAACACTCGGTTAAATATCTTGTTAATAAAAATATTTAACCACCAAATAATAAAAATGATATAATAATTGTCAAAGACAACATCATACTTGAAAGGGCGAACGATGGGACTCGAACCCACGAATGGCGGAACCACAATCCACTGCCTTAACCACTTGGCTACGCTCGCCACGTCATTACGATTATTAATTATAACATAAAAGTATTAAAATAGTCTAGGTAATCTGCGGATTTTTTTTATGAACCCTTTTGCACCATCAAAAAGTCTCTCGTTGTCCACCATTGCCATTGTCAGCGGCACAACGTTGGCGATATTTGGGGGTATCTTAATGTTTACAAACCCCAATCAGAAACAATATGAAGAATTCGCTGAAGAAAAACTATCTCTCTATGCCAAGGAAAATCTTTGTCAGGCAGGGGCTTCTGGATTAGACCAAGTGGTCAAAAGCCAAGTATGCCATATGATGGTAGAAGCGGGTAAAGGTCAAATTCCGAGGGTGGTAAGAGAAACTACCCAGAAAAGAGATTATATGGTGTTAAGCATTTACGAAACAAATCTTTATCTTTATAAATTCAGAACCATTGGAGTTTTCAACAATTTTTATGTCCTAGACGTGAATCAGTTGTATGATCAAAATTAATAATTGATCTGCTTAATTTTTGATAATCAGCCATGACAGAAACCACTAATCGAGATCAAGAAGCCCAAGAATCAGAATATACCCGTAACCCTCCTTGGGGTACTGTTACTCTCTTGGAAGAAGGCCCTTATTACCGTATCAATCGTATTATAGTCAAACCAGGTCATCATATCAGTACCCAAATGCACTATCATCGCAGTGAGCATTGGGTGGTGGTGGCGGGTACTGCCAAGGTTATTTTTAATGGGGAGCAAAGACTATTGTTACCGAAGCAGTCAACCTATGTACCCATGAATATCCGTCACCGAGTGGAAAATCCGGGGGTGATTCCTCTGGTGATGATTGAGATTCAAAATGGAGAATATTTAGGAGATGATGATATTATTCGTTTTGATGATGCTGAAAGAAATTGATAATATTAGGTGAAAAAGTGGAGTAATTAGGGCAAAGAAAAGAGAATAGTTAAATATTTCTAGTTAGAACGTTTCCACCAATCATTTTAGGCAAGGGGTTTAAACCCCTTCTTACTCTTTTGCCGAATAATGAATAATTAGTCCTCAGTGGTTAAAAATTATGATGTAAGGGCTAATCTTTCATCCTCTACTGTGACATTGATGGTGTTTCCGTCCTTAAATTCTCCTTTTAAGATGGCCTTGGCGATCGCAGTTTCAAGGTATCTTTGTACTGCCCTTTTAAGGGGACGAGCACCATATACAGGATCATAACCAATGTCAGCAAGGAAATCGAGAGCCTCATCAGTGATATTTAAAGACAACTTTTGCTCCGCCAATCGCTCCTCAAGGCGGTTAACCTGTAACTTGACGATATAGCGTAACTGGGATTTTTGGAGACTGTGGAAAATAATAATCTCATCAATACGGTTGAGAAACTCAGGACGGAAGCTATCTCGCATAGTATCCATAACCCTTGTGCGCATGGTTTCGTATTGGGCATCATCCCCAGCCAAATCAAGAATATACTGAGAACCGATATTACTGGTCATGATGATGATAGTATTTTTAAAATCCACCGTACGCCCTTGGGAATCCGTTAAGCGTCCATCATCCAAAATCTGTAACATCACATTAAACACATCGGGATGGGCTTTTTCAATCTCATCAAAAAGTACCACAGAATAAGGACGACGGCGAATGGCTTCCGTGAGTTGCCCCCCTTGCTCATAACCTACATACCCTGGAGGCGCCCCCATGAGACGGGATACCGTGTGTTTTTCCATATATTCTGACATATCAATACGTACGATGGCATCTTCGGTGTCAAACAAAATCTGGGCAAGGGCTTTTGCTAACTCTGTTTTACCCACCCCTGTGGGGCCGAGAAAGATAAAACTAGCGGTGGGACGATTGGGATCTGCTAACCCTGCTCGAGAACGCTGTATGGCATCAGAGACAGCGGTTACAGCCTCTTCTTGACCCACTACCCTTTCATGGAGTTGATCTTCAAGATGCAATAATTTTGCCTTCTCCGATTCTACTAATTTACTAATAGGAATACCCGACCATTTCGAGATAATTTCCGCAATGTCCGACTCTTGCACCTCCTCCCGTAACAAGGATTTACCGCTGGTTTGCTTTTCTGCCAAGAGAGCTTCTTTTTCTTTTACCTCTTTTTGTACATCCGCTAACTTCCCATAACGTAATTCCGCCGCTTTATTATAGTCATAATTTCTTTCAGCCTGTTGAATTTCCACGTTAATTTTTTCAAGGGATTCGCGCAGGGTACGAATTTTATCAATGATTTCTTTTTCACTCTGCCACTGGGCATTAAAAGTGCTTTGTTTTTCTTTTAAATTTGCCAATTCTTGCTCTAATTTTTCCCTCCTTTCAATAGATGCTAAATCCTCCTCCTTTTTCAGGGATAAACGCTCCATTTCTAGCTGTAAAATTTTGCGATCAATTTCATCTAATTCGTCTGGTTTTGAGGTAATTTCCATCTTTAATTTAGCCGCCGATTCATCCACTAAATCAATAGCTTTGTCAGGTAAAAAGCGATCGCTAATATACCTATCCGAAAGCATCGCCGCCGCCACCAAAGCACCATCGGCAATTTTTACCCCGTGATGGACTTCGTAACGCTCTTTTAAACCCCGTAAAATAGATACAGTATCAATAACATTAGGTTCGCCCACAAATACCGATTGAAAACGTCTTTCTAGCGCCGCATCCTTTTCGATATACTTGCGGTATTCATCGAGGGTAGTGGCCCCAATACAACGCAATTCTCCCCTCGCTAACATGGGTTTGAGGAGGTTTCCTGCATCCATGGCGCCTTGGGTTGCCCCCGCACCGACAACGGTATGGATTTCGTCGATAAAGAGGATAATATTACCCTCGGACTCAGTGACTTCTTTTAAGACGGCTTTGAGTCTTTCTTCAAATTCCCCCCGATATTTTGCCCCCGCAATGAGCGCCCCCATATCCAAGCCGATGAGGGTACGGTCTAATAATGATTCTGGGACATCACGGTTAATGATACGTTGGGCAAGTCCTTCCACAATGGCAGTTTTACCCACCCCCGGTTCACCGATTAACACGGGATTATTTTTGGTACGGCGGGAGAGTATTTGAATAGTACGGCGTACTTCATCATCACGACCAATGACGGGATCGAGCTTTCCTTTTCTGGCTAATTCGGTTAAATCTCTACCATATTTTTGCAAAGATTCATATTTTCCTTCGGGGTTTTGATCTGTCACTTGTTGAGTTCCTCTTATTTCTTTAATAATAGTTTTTAGTTTGTTTTCATTGAGGTCAAATTCTTTTAATAAATTCTTCCCAAAACGGTCATCTTTTGCATAGGAAAGGATAATATGTTCTATGGAGATAAAATCATCTTTAAATTCTTTGCGATAGTTTTCGGCTTGGTCTAAAAGACGATCTAATCCTTTACCTAAATAGACTGATTCTCCAATATTTTTTACTTTAGGTTGATTGGCAATAAATTGCTCTGTTTTTTCTAACAAACGATTAACATTAGCATCAGTTTTGTTAAAGATGCTTACGGCTAGTCCTTTTTGTTCTAATAATGCTTTTAATAAATGTTCGGTTTCAATCTGTTGATGGTTGTTTTCCTTGGCTATATCTGGGGTACGGGCGATCGCACTCCAAGCCTTCTCCGTAAATTGTTGGGGGTTATTTGGTTGCATTTTCTCTATAAAAAATTAAATATAAATAAATCCTTAATTTAATTTTACTGGCACGAATAAACTAATAGAGGACGGAATACCCTACATAAATAATAGGGAATGGAGAATTGATAATGAATAATTGCAGTACATTACAATGGGATTGGGATTCACTTTAAAGAGAACATGAAAGACATAAAAACCATCTTCACAGGTTTAGGAAAAAAAGTTTTATGGATTGTAAATCCTATTGAATATATGCGTCAGGCAGTGATAAAATCCCCCGACATTTTTATGAGTAAACCAGCAGGATTTCGTCAACCATTGGTTTTTATCAATCATCCCCAAAGCATTCAACAGCTATTGACTAACGATAGAAAGACATTTTTTGCAGGGGGGGGAATTAAATTCCCTTTTAAGTCCCATTGTGGGCAATTCTTCTCTTCTTTCCCTTGAATGATCTATAAAAAGGGAAAAATAGATAATTAATAATTTTATTGATTTATGCAAAATCTACGATATAGTAATGAGTTAAATTAACGATCTATGAATTAATCCTTTTTTTTATGCGTATAGCCTTATTCACCGAAACATTTTTGCCCAAGGTTGACGGTATTGTAACTCGTTTAAAACATACCGTTGAGCATCTACAAAAACAGGGAAATCAAGTTTTAATCTTCTCCCCAGAAGGTGGTTTAAAAGAATATAAAGGAGCAAAAATTAATGGTATAAAAGGGATTCCTTTACCTTTATACCCTGAGTTGAAGTTGGCTATTCCTAACCCTTCTATTCGTTTTGCCTTACAAAGATTTAAACCTGATTTAGTCCATGTGGTAAATCCTGCGGTGTTAGGAGTAGGGGGTATATATTACGCAAAAAAATTAAATATTCCTTTGGTTGCTTCATATCATACCCATTTACCGCAATATTTGCACCACTACAATGTAGGTGCTTTGGAAGGTTTATTGTGGGAATTATTAAAATTAGCCCATAACCAAGCAAAATTGAATTTATGTACCTCTACAGCCATGGTGGATGAGTTGGTAAATCACGGCATCGAAAGGGTAGATTTGTGGCAGAGGGGGGTGGATACAGAATCGTTTAACCCTAGTTTAGTGTCTAAAGATATGCGCGATCGCCTCTCGCAGGGTAATCCTGACGCACCGTTACTTTTATATGTGGGCAGAGTATCAGCCGAAAAACAAATTGATAAAATTAAACCAGTGTTAGAAAGCATCCCCAATGCAAGGTTGGCTATTGTGGGTAATGGGCCAGCGAGGGCAGAGTTAGAACAGTTTTTTGCGGGTACAAATACCAATTTTGTGGGTTATCTCCATGGTAAAGAGTTAGGGGAAGCCTATGCCTCAGCAGATGCTTTTATTTTTCCTTCTTCCACGGAAACCCTCGGTTTGGTATTACTTGAAGCCATGGCGGCAGGTTGTCCTGTGGTGGCGGCCAGAAGGGGTGGCATTCCTGACATTGTCACCGATGGGGTAAATGGTTATATGTTTGAACCTGATGATCCTCAAGGGGCGATCGCCGCTACCCAAAGATTATTAGCCCAAAAAGACGAAAGAGAAGCATTGAGACAAAATGCTCGTTTAGAAGCAGAAAAATGGGGCTGGGCGGCTGCTACTCGTCAATTAGAAAACTATTATCAAGGGGTGCTATCTTCTTCTGATAAAGGACTTTTGGCAGCTTAACTATAGATATTTCTAGTTCTGTCATTGGATAAGTTACTTTTATTTATGGGAGGATTTGTATGATTTGTTTGTCAATTTCTATCAAACCTCCTACTTTTTAATACTGTAACCCTTATTGTTTAATATTAACCAGAAGGGGATGGATAATTATTCACATCATCAAGAGCCGTAGTTACGGGTTGTTTCGTAGCACGAAGAATACTAAGACTACCATCTGTTTCTAAGATTACAGCTTCAATTTCACTCATCTGACTGATGCCTTGGCTACGAATGGCTGCCCGTACTTCTTCATTGGTTACTCGTTGCGATCGCAATGTACTCTGTCACATTTGTCCTTGATGAAATAAAAGCGTTGGCTCTGACTTGACTAGCTCTTTTATGGTAGGAAAACGCACAGATAGCCACGTTAGGGAAAATTGAAATGCAATCAATAAAAATAAAGCAAGTAAACCCTCAGCAAGAGCGACATCTTTTGATAAGAGAATTGTTGCCAGTGTTGAACCAAGAGCAACTGTTACCACTAAGTCAAAAGCATTCATCTTCGAGAGTGTACGTTTCCCCGAAAATTGAAGAAAAATTACTAGGGTTGTATAAGCCAAAACTCCAACGATAATGACTCGCCCTAATCCCTGCCACGTGTTAAAGAACATTAAATCTCCTGATGCAAAGTGATTATTTTATCTTGTAGCAGAGTATGTTAGGTTGCACATTGCTCTCTATGGTCGTTATGCTAACACAGTCAAATAAAATCTTTATAATCTAATACCCGACAAGAATTCTGCCCATAGTATTCGTAAATCTTTTTTTCTGTGATGCTAAATGGCAGCTACAAGATAAAAGGCTTTTCTTGCCAATCAACAGTCCATCCTTGCTCATTGAGGTATTTTAATAACTTCGTAGTAGTAGGTAAATCCCGGCAAAACCAGTAATCAGTTCTACTGTTTGGGCTAGTATAAATAATTTGATAATCATAGGCATGACCCAAAGTTTTTAACAGCCCGGGGTATTTATACAACTCTCTTTTAATATCCTTGTCAGAATAAGTAATAATATCGTTTTTCTGAAAATGATACGGTATTTTAACTAATCTTTTAGGTCGTTCTTTTATCGTGGGAGTAGGAGGAGGACTCTTTTTTTTGGGAAATTTTGGACGAAAAGAAAACATTTTATTAACTATTCTTTCACTAACAAGGCAAGGGGAAAAAGTCTAAACTTTTCCCCCCTTAATATTAACATCAGTAAATAAATGGGGGAGAAAAGTTAGATCAGATTTTAAAATTCTCGGATACTAGGTTTCCCGTCAATAATTTCACCTACCAAAATGATATTCGCTACACCCACAAATAATCCATTTTCCAACACTCCAGGAATATTATTAATGGTGGCCTCAAGGGTTGCAGGATCTGATATATCATCAAACTTAACATCAATAACCAAGTTACCTTGATCCGTCACCACAGGACCTGCTTTTCTAACTCCCATTCTTAGGTCAGGTTTACCTCCTAATTCTTCTAATTTACGCATGACAGGGGTAACGGCCATGGGAATAACCTCTACGGGTAAAAGGAAGGTAGAGCCTAGTTTATCAACTAATTTACCGCTATCTACCACCACAATAAACTCTTTGGCAAGACTATCAACTACTTTCTCACGGGTATGGGCGGCACCACCACCTTTAATCAGGTTTTTTTGAGGATCAACTTCATCAGCCCCATCAATGGCGATATCGATATGGGCGATCGCATCTAGGGTAGTTAAAGGAATACCATATTTTTTCGCCAATACTTCTGCCTGAAAAGAAGTAGGAACTCCCACAATATTTTTTAAATCTCCACTAGCTAACCTTTCACCAATATATTGAATAGCAAAAGCAGTGGTAGAACCGGTACCCAAACCCACAATAGAATCAGATTTTACCCGAGCAGCGGCGGCTTTACCCACTTCTTGTTTCATTAAAGTAGCTGGATCTGTTGTCATAATTATTTCTTAATTTCTGTTTTATTTTAATAGTCAATGCTCAATTATCAGGGATCAACCATTCATTAGGCAAATATTTTCTTTATGGATAAAATCTGGCAGCAATATCACACATTTATCTAAAAGACTTGGTGCAAAATCCACACCTTAACTTTAAATTTATCTTAATGACCCTGTGTTAAATTGAGACTATATAGTTAGTGAAATGGAGCAATTTATGCCTTTTACCATTGATTCAGCCAGAAACATTTTTCCCAACACCCTTTCCGCCGATGCAGTTCCTGCAACTGTGGCCAGATTTACCCAATTAAATGCAGAAGATCAACTTGCTTTGATTTGGTTTGCATATTTAGAAATGGGGAAAACCATTACCATTGCTGCGCCTGGAGCCGCTAGTATGGTGTTGGCAGAGTCCACCCTTGAAGAAATCAAAAAAATGAGTTTTCAAGAACAATCTCAGGCAATGTGTGACTTAGCCAACCGTGCGGATACTCCTTTGTGTCGTACCTATGGAGGATGGTCTGCTAATATTAAATTAGGTTTTTGGTATCAGTTAGGTAAATTTATGGAAGAAGGTATCGTTGCACCTATTCCTGAAGGTTATAAGTTATCTGCTAATGCTAATTCGGTTTTAAATACTATTAAAGGTTTAGAATCTGGTCAACAGATTACTGTTTTACGTAATGCCGTGGTTGATATGGGTTATGATGTCAGTAAGCTCGAAAACTATACTCCTGTATCTGAGCCTGTTGCCCCTCCCAAGGATATGAACCAAAGAACAAACGTATCCATTGAGGGTGTTACTAACAAAACAGTCCTTGATTACATGGATAATCTCAATGCCAATGATTTTGAGACTTTAATTACATTATTTACTGCTGACGGAGCGCTTCAACCTCCTTTTAAACGTCCTATCGTAGGTAAAGACAATATTTTCCGTTTCTTCAAAGAAGAGTGTCAAAACCTCAAGCTAATTCCTGAAAGAGGTATTACTGAACCTGCAGACGATGGATATACTCAAATTAAGGTTACTGGTAAGGTACAAACTCCTTGGTTTGGTGGTAACGTGGGAATGAACATCGCTTGGCGTTTCCTTCTCAATCCTGATGGCAAAATATTCTTCGTTGCGATCGATTTACTCGCTTCTCCTAAAGAGTTATTAAATTTAATTCGTTAATTTTTTCTAAGGTTTAATTAGTTGATAAAAGAGTTTTCTATTAGGTGGGAAACTCTTTTTTTCGTTTGACTTAATTTCTCAAATATAATCCATTTTGTAGTAACAAAAATTTAAACAATACCATCATAAATATCTTTCAAAATAAGCTCTACAGGCACTGAGTTTAAGTTTAATTTATCATCAATATTTTCAAGGATTGTTAGTGACCATTGTTGATTATTATTTTTGCTATAACTCATTACCAAGGGTTTTTCTGGATCAATTAAAATATATTCTTGAAGAGAATTTAAACTACGATAATATTCAAATTTACGACCTAAATCATAGTCTCTGGTGGATTTAGATAAAACCTCGATGATAATAATGGGATTGGTTACAGTGGTTTTATTTTCTCCATGGTATTCTGGGTTTTCGGCTATCACCATCACATCAGGATAGGTAAACATTTTGTGTTGGGCTATCCATAAACGTACATTTTCTGTATATATTTTTCCTTTCAGTTTCCGTAACGATGGTTTGAGTATGACACACAGATTTGTGATAATTTCATTATGATTTGTCGTGCCTCCTGCCATTTCTAGTATTTCTCCATCTATATATTCATGCCTAATTTCGGCTTGGCTTTCTAATTCTAAATATTCCTCGATGGTGTATTGCTGTTTGGTGAGTTGGGCAACCATACTTATATTCTCCCTTGTCTCTTTTATCGATTATAAGCTGATTTTAGATATGATTTCTCATTTCGGCAGGGAACAGGCAACGGTAATAATATTTTGACGTCTCAATTTTTAATGTCATTCAATTATATTTCATACCATGATTAAGCAATGCCTTATAAAGTGGTAAGGGTGAGCAATGCCCACCCCCATAATTTATTAATTAGCTGTTGCTAGTAGTCCACTATGTCTTAATAATGCTTCGGTTTGGGGTTCTCTTCCTCGGAATTGTTTAAATACTTCCATGGGAGATAAACTACCGCCTAATCCTAGTACAGTATCACGGAAACGTTTACCGATAAGGGCGATCGCACTTTCATTCTCTAAATCAACCTCCTCAAAAGCCGAAAAAGCATCAGCACTAAGCACCTCAGCCCACTTATAACTGTAATAACCAGCAGCATAACCCCCTGCAAAAATATGTCCAAAAGCACATAAAAATTTATCTTCGGGTAAAGGAGACATCACCATGGTTTTTTGAGCTAACTTCCGTGACACATCATGGGGTGAAACCTCATCCCTAGGAGTATAACGGGCGTGTAACTCCAAGTCCAACAAACTAAAATGTAACTGTCTTAACATCCCCGTGGCGCTCATATAATTCTTAGAAGCCACCAACTTCTCATAATAATGAGTCGGTAAAGTCTCCCCAGTCTCATAGTGTTTCGCCATGCCAAACAAAGTGCTTTTTTCCAAACACCAATTTTCCATAAACTGACTAGGTAACTCCACCGCATCCCATTCCACATTATTGATGCCCGAAGCCCCGATATAGTCAATTTTAGTTAACATATGCTGTAAACCATGCCCAAACTCATGGAAAAGAGTTTCCACCTCCCCAAAAGTCATCAAACTAGGCTTACCATCCACAGGGGGAGACTGATTACAAGTAAGATAAGCCACAGGTAAACGGGTAGTTACCACCCCATTTTCCTCAATTCTTGTCCTACCAACACAATCATCCATCCAGGCACCCCCTCTTTTTTCCGCAGGGCGCGAATAGGCATCAAGGTAAAAATAAGCCATGGTTTCGTTACTCTCATCCGCCACCTGAAAATATTTCACATCTTCATGCCACACAGGTGCCACACCATCCGCAGGGGTAATTGTCACCCCAAAAATCTTTTTGGCTAAACCAAACAAACCATCCAACACCCTCTCAAGGGAAAAATAAGGGCGTAACTCTTCCTCAGTAAAATTAAACTTAAACTCCCTTTGTTTTTCAGCCCAGAAACTCACATCCCAAGGCTTCAAATCCTCAGTTTTCGCAAAAGCCTTTAACTCCTGCAACTCCTCTTTTGCCACATCATAACTAACCACCCTCAACTCCTCTAAGAGTTTCTCCACTGCTTCCACACTGTCAGCCATCTTACGGGCGAGACTAACTTCTGCGTAGTTATCGTAACCTAAAATATCTGCTTGTTCTTGTCTGAGGGTTAAAATCTTGTTAATCAAAGGATTATTATCCGTATCTCCCTCACTAGCACGGGTAACAAAAGCACGGTAAACCTTTTCCCTTAAATCTCTGCGGGTACTAAATTTAAGGAAAGGAGCAAAACTAGGATAATCTAAAGTTATGATCCAAGGGCCTTTTTCAGCAGTGGCTTCTTCTTCTCCTTCCATTCTTGCGGTTTGGGCACCTAAACTCAATAAACTAGCGGGTAAACCGTCTACGTCTTCGGGGGTTGTTAATTTTAACTGAAAAGCCTTGGTGGAATCTAAGACATTATTGGAGAATTTTGTGGATAACTCTGCTAGTTGTAACTGAATTTCATTGAAACGCTCTTTTTTTTCACCCTCAAGGGCAACCCCAGACAATTCCGCTTCTTTGATAGCAGACTCAATAATTCTCTTTTGGGCAGATTCTAATTTATCCCAATCATCACTGGCTTGGATTTTGATAAAACCTTCATAGATAGGCTTACTCTGACTTAATCTACTGGCAAACTGTACTAATTTTGGTTGTACCGTTTCGTAAGCGGTGCGCAACTCAGGGCTGTTTTTTACTCCCATCAAATGCCCGATAATACCCCAACTCCAGCGCAGTCTTTCTTCTATGTCGTTAAGGGGGTTTACTAATGCTTCCCATGTAGGGGTTATATTTTCTTCTAGCTTAGTTAATTCAGTCTCTAACTCTGTTAGTAATTCTTCTATGCCTGACACGATATGCTCAGGTTTGATGTCTGCAAAGGGGGGTAATCCTTTGCCAATTAGGAGGGGATTTTTTACCGCTGTTGTGGTCATATTTTAATTTCTCTTAATATCTCTTTACATTCAATATTAAGAGATTTGGGGGTTTGTTTGGGTGTAGATTGCCCTACACAATTTGAAAATCAAAAGTTATTATATATAAAATTTAATAGCAATAAAATATATTGATATGAAAGAAAATTTTAAAGATTCAGAAATTAAGCATTTTATTAAACTGAAAAAGAAGTATAAGGCACAAGCCCATAAAAGTGAGTCACTATCTAGCCCTCTGTATCCCATTCTTATAAAAATTGATTCAGACGAAAAACTCACGAGAAAAAATCATCATCAAAATACTACTGATGTTGAGGCAATTGATGAGATTCAATGGCTAGAGGATCATAGGTTATATGAAACTTTAGTGATTTATTACGAAAAGCTATATGAAAAGACCAAAAAGACTTGGATTATCACACAAATATGTGGATGTTTGCGAAAGCTCGGAAATCCTGAAGAAGTTCTTAAATTAACTGATGAGTTCTTAAAGAAAAAAGTCTATGCTGATGCACGGGTAAAAAGTGCTATTTTAACGACAAGAGGGGGAGCATTTCTTGATTTAGGCAATTTATCAATGGCTGAACAGTGTGGATTAGAGGCTATGAAGCTATATGAAAGTTATCAAGCGCATTTTTTCTTAAGCAATGTATATGCCAAAAAAAAAAGTGAACAGGATAAAAGTGAGGAAAATTTTATTAAAAGTGAAGAACATTTTAAACGTGGAACGGAGATAAAAGATCGGATTGATCGGAGAAGAAAGAAATAGCGCAAAAATCAAGATGAGCAATCTTAATCAAGATTCTTAGATTTAGGTGGGCAATGCCCACCCTACATTTACTTAACAAACAAAGGCATTACTTCGGCAGCGGTAAGTAAGCCATTGATGCCTTTTTCTCTCAGTTTTGCTCCTGCTTTGAGATAGCCGAAGGCTGGGCCACAGACGTTGGCTGCCATGCTAGTTTCATCCCCAAGGGTGAAGGTATGGGCGGAGATTTTGCCCTCGAAGGTGCGCCCTGTAATTTTTACATTGGTGCTGATGGGTTTTTTGGGGTTACGGGTATCGACAACACCCCCTACAGATACCTGGGTGCGATCGCATATACCCGCTAGTTCTAACATAATATCATCGGCGTGTTCCATGTTTTCGAGGGTTAAAATACCGTTGGTTTTATCCAAAAATGCTTCTACCTCCGCATCAGTCATGGCGTTGGCTTTATCTACGTCAAACCCTGGCATATGGGCAATATCTTCACGGATAGTGGCACGGTAGGCCTCCCAATTAGCAATGCCCACTCCAAAGGTAATTTTAACATTATGAATTTCGGCAAAACTTTGGGCAGCAACGGCGGCGGCGGCGGTTAATAATCCGGGGGTGGCACCACAGCCAGTAAGATAGGTAATACCAGCTTTTTGCAGGTCGTCTTTTAGGGTTAATAACTGTTCTACGGCACTGGTACGTTTGAGGGCATCTACCAATACTCCTTGCCAACCAGATTTAATAAATTGACGGGTAACGTCTGCCATGAAGGTATTGGGCAAGTTGGGCAAAGCGAGGAAATAACCATCTACATCGGCTTTATTAATCAATTCTTCGATGCTGTTATCACTAATTACCCCACCTTCTGCGTATCCCGTAGAGCCTTTTTCGTGGTAGGTGTGAATTAATTGATCAATATCTAACCCTGAGTTATTGTAAGCGTATCCGTGGCGATCGGCAACCGCTACTAATTGCATCTCGGATTTAGGCTGTAAAATTCTTCCAGCAGCTTGTCCTAAACCACCAAAACCTAATAAACCTATTCTAATCTTTTTATTACTCATAAAATCTTTACTTTACACAGTCAACCTTTAATCATAATATTTTCTGGGTCATTTTTATGTTGTTAGGGTATCTTGCCCCAAAAAACAGACTTAAACGGCAAAATTGTTGTGAAAAGTTCAACCCCTAACCTTAAAATGATAAAACGGTAAACTATCAATCACTAACTATGTTCAAAATCGAACTACCAACAATCCCTCGTCAATCTTGGCAATGTGAAATCGGCAAAAAATGGGACAATCCTTATACTGTGCGATACGAAAGTAATTTGGATGATGGGCCAAACCATGGGATGCCTTTGGGGGGTTTTGGGGCTGGTTGTGTTGGTAGGGCGCCTAGTGGTGATTTTAATTTGTGGCACATTGATGGAGGAAATCACACTTTTCAGAGTATTCCTGCTTGTCAGTTTGCGGTATTTGAACATTCCGAGGGGGAAGATGCCCAAGTTTATGCGCTGAGTACCAATGCCCCTGAAGATGGTAGTTTATCGAGTTGGTCATGGTATCCTCAAGGGAAGGGTACATACTCGGCGTTATATCCCCGTAGTTGGTTTAGTTATGAAGGGGTTTTTAAATCCCAGTTGGTGTGTGAGCAATTTTCCCCCGTATGGGCAGGGAATTATCAAGAGTCAAGTTATCCTGTGGGGGTGTTTGAGTGGAGTATTCATAATCCCACGGATAAGCCTATAACGATTAGTATTATGGTTTCTTGGCAAAATACGGTGGGTTGGTTTACCAATGCTATTAAATCGCCGACGGTAAAGGTGAGGGATGATGGTAGCCCTGAGTATGATTATCAACCATGTTTGGGTAATAGTACGGGTAATCTGAATCAATGGATACAGGATGGATTTAGGGTTGGTTGTTTATTTGACCGCATTAGGCTTGAGGATGAGCCTATGGAAGGGGAAGGACAATGGGCGATCGCAACGACAACAAATCCTAGTTTAGAGGTATTTTATCATACCCGTTGGAACCCCAAGGGAGATGGGAGCGAAATTTGGGATAGATTTGCTATGAATGGCTCTCTACCAGACTTTCAAGACGAAACCCCCGCCGAACCGGGGGAACAAATTGCGGGGGCAATGGCGATCAGATTTACTATTCGTCCGGGTAAAACCAAGAAAATTCCTTTTATTTTAGGGTGGGATTTTCCTGTAACTGAGTTTGCCCAAGGAGTTAACTATTTTCGCCGTTATACCGACTTTTTTGGACGCAACGGGCGTAATGTGTGGTCAATGATTCGCACGGGGCTAAAACACCATGATATGTGGCAAAATAAGATAAAAATGTGGCAAGAGCCAATTTTGAGTCGCTCTAATCTACCTGATTGGCTAAAAATGGCTTTGTTTAATGAATTATATTTGCTTACTCAAGGGGGTACACTGTGGACAGCCGCCACGGAGGATGATCCTGTGGGTCAATTTGGGGTGTTAGAATGTATTGATTACCGTTGGTATGAGAGTTTAGATGTCCGTTTATATGGCTCTTTTGGACTTTTACAACTTTTTCCCCGTCTCGAAAAATCGATTATGGAAGCCTTTGCCCGTGCTATTCCCACGGCGGATGACACCCCCCGCATCATTGGGTACAATGGGGCATCAGCTATCCGCAAAGCGAAGGGAGCAACTCCCCACGATTTAGGTGCACCCAATGAGCATCCTTGGCAAAAAAGCAACTATACCAGTTATCAAGATTGCAACTTATGGAAGGATTTAGGTTCGGATTTTGTTCTCTTGGTATATCGAGATTATCTTTATACGGGCAAAAATGATCAGGATTTCCTCTGGGAATGTTGGGATAGTGTGGTGGAGACTTTGCACTATGTCAAAGGGTTTGACCTTGATAATGACGGTATTCCCGAAAATTCAGGAGCGCCTGACCAAACTTTTGATGATTGGCGCCTACAGGGTATTAGTGCCTATTGTGGTGGTTTATGGATATGTGCGCTAGAAAGTGCGATCGCCATTGGTAATATCTTATTAGATAATCCCCCCGTAAATCCTGCCTTGGAAAAGGAAAACGCTAGGGAAAATATTGAAGGTGCGATCGTCCTCTTCCGTCAATGGTTACACCAATCAAGGGCAATTTACCACGATACCCTCTGGAATGGGGAATACTATAACCTAGACAGTAAGAGCGGTTCAGATGTTGTTATGGCGGATCAACTGTGCGGACAATATTACGCCCAACTATTGAAGTTACCCGATGTGGTGGAAAAAGAATATGTCACCGCCACCCTGCAAAAAATTTATGATGCTTGTTATCTCAAGTTCCATAACGGCACTCTCGGCATCGCCAACGGGGTTAAACCTGACGGAAGCCCAGAAAAGGAAAATGATACCCACCCCCTCGAAATTTGGACAGGGATTAACTATGGTATCGTTGCTTTTATGATTCTTAATGGCATGAAAGAGGAGGGTTTACAGGTAGCCGAAACGGTGGTTAACCAAGTCTATAGCAACGGTTTACAATTCCGTACCCCCGAAGCTATCACAGCTGTTAATACTTTCCGCGCTAGTCACTATTTACGGGCGATGGCGATTTGGGCTATTTATCAGGCTTTGAGTTAGGAATAAGGGGCGATCGAATCAGTAATAGCTTACTTGTTCATGGATAGCCTATGTGCTACTTTTAAAAAGCAAAACTAACAAATTCGTGAGTTTTTCATTAATACTATTTAAATACGTTTTTATGCTTGGTTCAAAAACTTTCTGGTATTGATTTAGAGAATATATGGAGGAATTTGTTTCATCATCGTCTATGAGATGATTATTAAGAAACTTTTAGCATAATCAACCGTTAGCTGCTTAGAAAATAAAACAGGGATAATAAGTAAATATGAAGTACGATAGAAGTATTGATGACTTAGAAAAAAATGCGATTTTGTGGTGGCCTAAACATCTAAGTGATAGAAATGCCTCAATCAGCATCATACCAAAGTTGATTCAAACACAAGATGATTTTTTGGGCATACTATCGTTATCTAAGAAATCGCCTTTTCAAGTCTTTGATTTAATAAATGCGTCCTGTTTTCCTGCAAATTTATTTTTGAAACATTTGTGTGTCTTGGCAGACTATGGCGGCGAGCCAATACAAAGGCTAGGCAAGTCATTTAAATCAATATTTCCAACTAATGAGAAAGGACATTACATTCAATTTATCTGGAATCTAAAAAACTATCAATATAACTTTAACGCATTACCTATTCTTGGACTCAAAAATAACAAACTGCTAATTGATGGATGTGGTTTAGTTGTTGAAAAACCACTTTCAGACATCTATAAGGATATGATAGTTCTGCTGATGTTTGGCTCTACCTCTAAAGTTAGTGATGAAGCTGCTCTATCAGCTTGTGAAATTGGTACATTATTAGGTAAACCAAAGATACTAGAAAAATATGTTAGAGAGCGATATATAAATGTAAGCAGAATAACTGGAGGAGCCACAGCAAACTCGTTGGGGCAGTTAGCACAAAAAGAAGTAGTTAAATACCTCAAAAAATCCCTTGGTAAAAACTATAATGTTATGAGTAATGGCAAGATAGAATTAGATGGATATGATAAAAAAGGAGGGATGCCTTTTGATGTCGTTGTGAAAAAAGATAACAAGTTCATTGGAATAGAAATTAGCTTTCAAGTAACGACTAACAGCACGATAGAGCGCAAATCAGGACAAGCAGCAGACAGAAAAAAATTGATGCATAAAAAAGGTTATAAGATAGCCTATATCCTTGATGGAGCAGGCAATTTCCAAAGAAGGTCAGCAGTGTCTACTATTTGCTCAAATAGTGATTGTACTGTTGCATACTCTGAAGAAGAATTCTCTGTATTATCGGAATGGATAGGTAAAGAACTTGGTTAAATTTATCGATTTATTTGCCGGGACAGGTGGAATTCGCTTAGCTTTTGAGCAGGCGTGTAAGGATTTTGGTCTTGATTTCGAATGTGTTTTTAGTTCGGAAATTGATAAAAATTCCTGTCAATCATATGAGTTAAATTTTGGAAGCAACCCATATTCTGATATTACAAAAGTTGATGAATTGCCTGATTTCGATTTTTTATTAGCAGGGTTTCCTTGTCAGGCATTTTCA
The DNA here is from genome assembly GCA_002813895.1 of Cyanobacterium sp. HL-69. Classification (NCBI taxonomy): domain Bacteria; kingdom Bacillati; phylum Cyanobacteriota; class Cyanophyceae; order Chroococcales; family Geminocystaceae; genus Cyanobacterium; species Cyanobacterium sp. HL-69. The sequence continues at coordinate 2,730,428 of CP024912.1, forward strand.
TACGCAGGCAAACAAAAAGGTTTTGGTGATACTAGAGGAACGCTTTTCTTTCATATAGAAAGAATATTAAAGAAAAAAATGCCTTCTTACTTTTTGTTAGAAAACGTCAGGGGGTTAGTAACTCATGATAAGGGTAGAACTTTTAAAACAATAAAGGATAGTTTAGAGAGTTTGGGTTACTCAGTGGATTACTTATTGCTGAATTCGAGTAATTTTGACGTGCCACAGAACAGGGTAAGAATATATATTTTGGGTGTATTAGATAAACAAATTAAATTGACCCTCAATAGTGATGTTGGTGCCGCCGATACTCATAAATTTAAAAGAAAATCTACATATATTCAAACCTCTCTCTTTGGTGAAGAAAATTTTAAAGCTGTTACGGTTAAAAATATTTTAGAGCCTAATCCCGATAAAAAATATATTTGCACACAAGACTTTATCAATAAGCTTCAAAGAGTTGTAGGAGATAATCTTTCTCGATTACATGGTTATAGGCTCATAGATCATAGAGGAGGAAAATCCATACACTCTTGGGAGCTTGGTCTTAAAGGTGATTGTACTTCTCAAGAAATTGAGTTCATGAATTTGCTCATTGCAAATCGAAGAAAAAAAATCTTCGGGACACACCAAGATGGAAAAAGTTTAACAAAAGAACAGATATTAACCTTTTACCATGAAAACAACTTTGATCAAGTCACAAAATCACTTTTAGAAAAAGGTTATTTGAGTTCTCATGACGGAAGATACAATCCTGTATGTGGAAATATGTCTTTTGAAGTTTTTAAATTTCTAGATCCAGAAGGTATTTCAATAACACTAACAGCATCTGACGCAAATAGACTTGGAGTTGTTCAAAATAATATGCCGAGGAGAATTACACCAAGGGAGTGCGCTCGATTGCAAGGATACCCGGATACTTACAAATTATTAGATAATGATAATGCTGTTTATAAACAAATGGGTAATGGCGTGTCAGTTCCAGTTGTTAAAGCAGTCTTAAGTGATTTTATTGAACACAATTTAAAATGCAGCTCTGCGAAGCAGTCTCCCATGCGATCGCCTTTAGTGGTGAAAATTAATCATTATGCAATATAAAAATCGATTACCCAAACTCGATATTATGACTAATGATATGATGGGAAAAGAATGAGTCAAGAATAGTCCTATGCAATTTATAAAAAGAGCAGAGCAAGGAAAAAAGAAACGTGTTAAAAAGGAAAAACATAACATTAATGAGCTAACTTTGGAATTACAAAGAGATGCTAAATCAGTGATTGTTATCTGTCGTGATGAATATATGACTATAGAGGAGACAGCAGATTTTCTTAACGTTTCACCTGCTTATCTCAATAAAATGTTAAAAAATCGAGAACTATCTTATATAAAAATCGGTAATAGAAGTAAAATTAAAACCAAAGATGTAGTACAGTATCAGCAAATCAGAAACAAAAAGCGTAATCGCTTATTAAACAGTTTTTCACAGGGGCTAAAAGAAGATGGATTATATGACTAGAGCCTGAAATTAGAAAATAATTCGTGACGAAGTTAGTAGTAGTTTTAGATGCTTGTGTCATCATTCCCATGCCCCTTTGTGATACTTTGCTAAGAATGATTGAAGCAAATTTATTTAGATTTCATATTTCTGAACAAATATTAGAAGAAAGCACCAGAAATCTAGCTAAAATTTTAGCAAAAAGGCAGAATATAACCATAGAAAAAGCCTTGTTAAAAGCTAAAAAAAGAGTTGAACAGATAAAGTTAGCTTTTCCTGAGTCTTTAGTTGAACCGAAACAGAAAATCATTAATACACTGACGAATGAACCAAAAGATCGTCATGTACTTGCCGCTGCCATAGAAGCAAAAGCAAGTCTCATCATTACCGCCAATCTCAAAGACTTTCCTCCTGATACGACTGAATTCTATGGTATAAAGGCAATTTCCCCTGATGATTTCCTTGTTACTCTAGTCAATCTTTATGGCTCTCTGAAAGTTAAAGATATACTCTATAGACAAGCAAAAGCCGTTAATCTTGATGTAAATGATATATTAATGAAGCTCAAAAATAATAGCAATATTGATGAATTCGTGAATATACTTATTTAAAATGTTATTCAATTACATAACAGATAGATAACATGATAATCATGCGATGAAGCAAATACAAGAAAAGCTACAAGTATGTGGCGATCGCACTTTAGACTATTTCCTTATTAACATCTCAAAACTTTTTTCTAAAATAGGAATGGTTTGCCCGGAAACACTATAAACTAAAGCCTCTTTATACAATCTTTGGGCGGTATTATCTTGTAAATTAGCTGAACCTTTGCTAGTGATTACTGCCCCTTGGGTGCAACGAAAAGCTAAGTTGATGGCTTTTGCTCTTAAAGTTAGTTTATGCTGAGGAGTTTTTGATGGATTTTCGATTTCTGTCAAGATATTTTCTTTCAAATTATTTAATTCTGTGGTTAATTTTTCGTAGTTAAAAAATACTGATTCAAGTTCTAGTTTATCGGCATTTTCTTTTATTAAATCAAGGCTTCCCATGGCACAACCAAGGGCAAAAGCACTATTATTTAATACTTGTTTTTCACTATCTTTAACAATAGTTTGGGAAGGATTTATTTTAATAATATCATCAGGATGAATATACCATTTTTCCATGCTTGCACTGACGGTATTAGTTGATGCCATTGCCCCTAATCTCATGGTTTTATTAATGGTTATTTTGCCTCCATTTTTGTTGGTACTAGCAAAAGGTGCGATCGCATATAATTCTCTACCATCCTCTAAAATGGCTCCCACCACAAAATGCTCAAAAATATTAAATCCTGTAATCCAAAAAATGTTTCCTGTCAATCGATAACCTTTTTCATCAACTACTGCCCGTAAAGGAGGATTTTTTAAACGACGCAAATGGGAAAAAGCGACCCCACAAAAACTTAATCCTTTAGCAATTTTTGGTAAATATCTTTGTTTAATAATTTCGTTTTCAGATGAAGATAATATTCCTACCGCTGTTTGATGTTGTGCTTGTAAAAAAGCTAAAGCCCCTGAATATTTTGCCATCATCATTTTAGATGTGAAAAAGTCTCTTTTACTAACCTGTAAACCGCCCCACTCGACGGGTAACTTTAAACTTAACCATAAAGGATTCTCATTTGCTATGGCAGAAAAAGCTTGTTTTAATAAATCTGAATTGTGATCTAAATTATTAGCTATTTTTTGATCAATATTTTTGTATAAATAATTATGTAAATCCTTTTCAATGTTGATATTTTTATTTAAATCTTGTTCAATTATATTATTCTCATAAACTGAAATTAATTGTATTTTTTTATCAAAAATTCCTCTTTTTTCCCCTTTTTCCTTCTGTACTTCTTTTATTTCTTCTTCACTCAATTCATACACTTGTATTATTGCAGATAAAACTTCATAAACATCTGCTATTTCATCTATTAAATCTTTAGTATTATTTGCTTCTAAAACTTCGTAAACTTCCTCTAACAATTTATTTTTTAATGATTGTTTATATTCCCTAACGGAAAGTTTTTTTATTTCACACTGTTTATTATTATTTTTAATAATTTCAGGAATTTTATCTCGAATAAGTTTGTTATATATAGTCATTGATAATTTTATTTTAGAGAAATTAGACAATAATTGTAGATTATTTAACCAGTAAATTTTAGGCTAAAAAAATTATAATAAAAATGAATAACAGTACTAGCACTATGCTTACGGTGGTTAAAGAGCATATAATAAAGCAAAGGCAAAATTAAGTTAAGCTAATTCAATCATGACTCATCCAGCAGAAAATGATCCTATTGATTCTGTTTTAGCAAGTTTAACCGATCAGTATCAACAAAAATCTTCATCTGTTCCCCAAAAGAATCAGCCATCTGATGATTTACTCGCAGATATAGAGGCTAAGTTTCAACAAAAAAAGCCCATAAAAAATAACTCTCAGAAATTTTCTGCGGTAGATGATGCTTTAATTTCTTTAACTCAGAATTTACAAGAAAAAATTAAGCCCCGTGATCAAATTTCCAGTAATGATTTTGAGGAAATTAAAAAGAAGGAATTAGAAGCCCAGAGGAAAGCCAAGGCAGAGGCAAGAAGGAAGGAAGAGTTAGCAAGGGCAGAAGCTGAAAAGATAGAGCAGTTAACCAAAAAAGCTGAAGTTTGGTTAAAAAACCTAGATATTAATTCCGATGAGGGATTCTGGTTTTCTCAGTTTGCCATGTCCTATGATTCAAAACTAAAAGCTGCTATGGATTACCTTAAAGCCTTAGAAAATTAGGCATTACTTCATCTCAGTATTAAGTAACGCCGAAAATTAATTACTTGAGCAAGATAACTTTTTTATTTCCAGCTTACGGCAGGAATATCCGCTTGTACTTCTCCGCCGAGGTTAAATGCCTTATGGACGGCTTTGAGGGCTTGAATGCCTTGCTCTTGGGATACCACACAACTGATTTTAATTTCTGAGGTGGTAATCATGGAGATATTAATTTTTTCGTGGGCAAGGGCGCTGAAAAATTGAGCAGCGATACCGGGATGCCCTACCATGCCTGAGCCGACAATGCTTACTTTGGCGATGTTGTCATCGATCGCAACTTGTCTAAATTTGAGAGTATCTTGTAATTTATTGATAACTTCCATGGCTTGGGGGGCATCGGAGGAAGCGACGGTAAAGGCAATATCACGCATGGGTATTCCATCCACTAGGCGACACCGTTGAGATTGGATAATCATATCAACACTGATATTTTCATCGGCGAGGGTAGTAAAAATTTTGGCAGCCATACCCGGCATATCTGGTACATAGAGGATAGCAATTTGGGCTTGATTTTTGTCTAGGGCAACTCCTCTCACGGGGACAAGATTACTTTGGTTTTCGTTTTCTTGGTTGTGGGTAATATTGGAACTATCAATATTAAAAGTATTACACAAAGAGGCGATCGCCCGATCGCACTCATCCTGATTAACAATACAACTAACCTTCACCTCGGAGGTGGAAATCATTTGAATATTTACCCCTGCCTCCGCCAAAGCCCGAAACATTTGAGCCGCAATACCAGGTCTGCCAATCATCCCTGCCCCTGCGATGGCGATTTTGGCAATTTTTTGTTCCACTAAAATATCGGTGGTACTGTTTTCATCAAGGATAGGGGCGATCGCATTTGCCACCGCTTCAGCGTGGGGTAACATCCCCTTAACCACCGTAAAGGCAATATCATTACTATTCCCCTCATGGATAGACTGAATAATTAGGTCCACATCCACATCCTGACGGGCTATTTCCCCGAACAACTTGGCGGCTACCCCGGGGCGATCGGCAACCCTGAGAAGGGCTATTTTAGCTTGATCTGAGTCAAATTGCACCGCATCCACCGCCTTAGTAATCTCCAAACCGATTAACGAGCGCCCCTGATTAGGAGGAGAAATTACCCTAGTACCCACATCATCCGTCCAGCTAGACTTGACCACCAAAGGCATCCCAAAATTACGGGCAATTTCCACCGCCCGAGGGTGTAACACCTTCGCGCCCAAACTTGCCAACTCCAACATTTCATCGCTGGTAATCTCTGATAATAACTGAGCTTCAGGGACAATTCTAGGGTCAGTGGTTAAAATTCCTGGTACATCCGTATAAATCTCGCAACAATCCGCCCCAATGGCCACCGCCAAAGCCACCGCAGAGGTATCAGAGCCACCCCTCCCGAGGGTAGTAATTTCCAACTCTTGAAGATTACTAATACCTTGGAAACCCGCAACAACAATTACTTTACCTTCCCCAAGGTGCTTATTTACCCTTTCGGTTTTAATTTCTAAAATCCGAGCCTTGCTGTGATGGGCTTCTGTAACAATACCCACCTGCGCCCCCGTCAAAGAAATAGCGGGTTGCCCCATTTCCTGTAGTGCCATACTAAGTAAAGAGATTGACACCTGCTCCCCCGTCGAGAGCAACATATCCATCTCCCGACGACAAGGGTTACTCGAAATATCTTGCGCTAACTTGACCAAACTATCTGTAGTCTTACCCATAGCGGAAACTACCACAACAACCTGATTTCCTTCCTTGACGGTTGCACAAATCCGCTTACTAACTTCTTTTATTCTCTCCGTAGAGCCTACAGAACTACCACCATATTTTTGGACAATTAGCGCCATATCTGAACCTAGGTTTTTATTTCATCACAACAGCAATAACTAATCAATATTAACCTAGATCCTGTTTCTATGCTATTTGGGTAATTGAGAAATAAATAATTAATTATTTTCTATTCCTCCTCTAAATCCACAATTTTTCATCCAACTAAGGTAAAATTTTGTTGTCACTTAGTTACCTTTATGGTTATTTATTATGGTAAGTGAGCAAACCATCATCATCTTAAGTTAGGTAAACCGTGCAAATACCCCTAGACTATTACCGCATCCTTGGTGTGCCTCTACAGGCAGAGGATGATTTGATCAATCAGGCGTACGAAGATCGTATGCTACAATTACCCCGTAGTGAATATAGTCAATCTGCGATCGCCTCTCGCCAAAACCTAATAAAATTGGCTCATTCAGTGTTAAAGGATGAGGAAATTCGTCAACAGTATGACGATGAAATTTTCCCTTCCCATGGCTCTGCCATCATTAACGGTGACGGTAATATGGACATGAGCATTGATGATGCCCTCAGTCTTTCAGAAACATCCATTGCCAACCCCACCATCGAAGTAGATGGAGATTTACTCCTTGGGGCTTTGATGATGTTGCAGGAGTTGGGAGAGTACGAATTATTACTCAATATTGCTCAGTCTTTCTTGGAAGGAAAAGAGCCTCTCGAAGAAATTAGCACCGACACCAATCAACTACAGTCATGGTGGCAAGATTTAATTTTAACGGTAATAAGTGCCTATTTAGACCTTGCCAAAGAAAAATGGCATCAACGGGAGTATGAAAACGCTAGTCTTTATCTATGGGCAGCGGATGCTATCTTAGAGCAACAAAATGTATTTATGCCCATTCGCCAAGAAATTGATAGCGACTTACAAAAAGTTCGTCCTTACGAAGTTATCGAGTTATTATCTAAATCAGATTCTCAACTGGTGGATAGACAAAAGGCGATCGCCCTGCTCCAGAAAATGCTAGACTCAAGGGAAGGTATAGAAGGAAAAAAACAAGATCAATCAGGGTTAAACACCGACGATTTTCTAAGATTTTTACAAGAAGTTAGAACCTACCTAACCCCCCTCGAACAAGAAGAATTATTTAAACAAGAATCATCACGCCCCTCCATCGCTGCTACTTATCTTACCGTTAACGCCCTCATCGTCAGGGGTTTTGTGGAAAGAAAACCAGAGCTAATTATTCAAGCCCAAAATATCCTTGATCATCTTAACCAATATCAAGACGTATATCTTGAACAATCCATCTGCTCATTATTACTAGGAAATATTAACCAAGCCGAAAAACTACTTAACCATAGTTATGAAACAGAAAAAGTTAAGTCTATCAAAAAACTTTCCCAAGGCGCACCTGATTTAGTACCAGGGTTAATTATCTATGCCGAAAATTGGCTTAAAGAAGAGCTTTTTCCCCAATTTAAAAATCTTGAGAGGGAATCTTCATCTGTTCAAGAATATTTTGACGATGGCAGACTGCAACGCGCCCTCGAAAACATAGCACCCCCTGAAATTAATGCCATAGATGAGGAAGATCCCTTATCCTTATTAAAAGACTATCCCTCGGAATTTGACCAAGAAGAAACACCCCTTCAGGCTTCAGAAATTCCCCCTCCAAATATTTCTACCCCAGAGATAGAAAAAACGGAAGAAGATTCCTCCCTCGTGGGTTTCTCATCCTTCCTCGAGGCGGAAATTGATGATAATGATGAGCCAGAAGAGCCTAAAAACGATAATTTAATATCAGACACCCCAGAAGATGAAAAGGAAATGTCGTCCTCCCAGAATTTTTCATCATCACCGATGATAATATTATTCGTATTGCTGATTTTATTAGGTATTTTTTCTGCCCTGTTTTATCGGGTATTTAATCAATCGGGAGATGCTAACCTCGAAATATCGTTAAGTCAATCTCTGATTGAGTTGCCCGAAGAATTAGCCGGTACAGACTCATCTTCCCAGCCTTTATCCCCAGAAATGGCTTCAGAAATTATCAATGGGTGGTTGGAGGCAAAAGCTTTGGCAACAGGGCCAGATTACAACCTAGGGGCTTTGGACAACGTTTTAGCAGATCCCTTTTTGTCCATTTGGCGTGGTAATATCAACACTCTGCGCAATCAAAGTGCTTATCGTCGCTATGAACATGATGTCACCATTGAGGAAGTAAACATTAACCCCCAAAATAATATGGAGGCAAATATCACCGCACGGGTGAGAGAAAATTCTCAGTATTTCAACAATGGACAATTAAACAATCAACAATCCTATGATTCTAATTTATTGGTTAGATATGACCTTGTGAGGGTTAATAATCGTTGGTTAATCGCCAATAGTCAAATTATCAATTAATGACAATTTATGAGTAAAATATATTCCTTAGAGCAGTTAAAATCTATTATTGACCAAAATCCCCAGCAATGGCGCCCCCTTGTATTTACCAATGGTTGTTTTGATTTACTCCATGTTGGACATATTCGTTATCTCCAAGAGGCTAAAAATCAGGGTAAAACTTTGATTGTGGGAGTAAATGGCGATCGCAGCGTACAACAAATTAAACCCCCCACCCAAGGCAAACCAGAGCGCCCCATCATTCCCGAAGCCCAAAGGGCAGAGCTTTTAACCGCCCTGAGTAGCGTGGACGGAGCAGTTATGTTTTATGAAACCACCGCCACCAAAATCATCGAAACCCTACAACCAGATATATATGTCAAAGGGGGAGACTATCAAGTTGAAACTTTGCCCGAATCCCCTGCGGTATTCGCCTATGGTGGTAAAATTAAACTGGTTGACATTGAAATACCAACTTCAACCACTAAAATTATCAATAAAATTTTAGATATTAATAAATAAAATATAGCATTAGTGCAGATAGGTAATTAAACTTTAGTGAACATGAATGAATTAGGGACTCTCACCGAAAAATTTAATCAGGCATCTAACAAAAATCAACTAAAACTTATTGATGACATTATTGCAAAAGGGGAAGAAGGATACCAGTTTTTAAGAGAGTTTTTATCTTCATCTCAAGAACAAGTTCCCAATCCAGTTTTAGGTAAAATATATCAAGCCTTAAAGAATAGTGATAATCAAGAAAATAATAGTTTTATCGCTGATAAAATACCCCAAGGAATAGTCCAACCAGAGTCATCATCCAATATAGATTACTCAGAATTACAAGAACTTTTAATAGTCAAAGAATATCAAAAAGCTGACGTACTAACTAGAGTTAAACTTTGCGAAATAGCAGGACAAAAAGCAGTCCAAAGAAAATGGCTTTATTTTACTGAAATTGCTAAATTTCCTATTAAAGATTTACTTACCATTGATTTATTATGGAATGTTTATTCCGAAGGAAAATTTGGTTATAGTATCCAAAGAAAAATTTGGCTTTCCCAAAGAAAAGACTATATCGAATTATGGGCAAAATTAAAATGGAAAGATGGTAATCGGTGGACAAAATACCCCCAAGAATTTGTCTGGGATTTGAGTGCGCCTCTCGGACATCTACCCCTATCTAATCAGTTGAGAGGAGTTAGGGAAATAGATGCTTTGTTTGCTCATCCTGCGTGGACTGCAGAAAATGCCCTTACTACTAATAGTAAATAGTTTTGTTCATTATTTATTCTTTTTAAACTGTTTTTCTACGGCTTTTAAAAGTAATTCTCTGGGCAAAAAGCGGGGTAAATTAACAATGATTTGATTGACTAATCCCCCCGTGACACTGTTAGATTTTTTCTGACTAAGGGCATCAAGGGCATCTTTGACAACATCTTCGGCTTTGGCTAAGGACATATCGTCACTGTTTTGGTTAAGTTCAAACTCTGCTACCTCGCCAAAATTGGATTCTGTGGGGCCTGGGCAAAGGGCTAATATATTGACCCCATATTCTTTGTTTTCTGCCCATAGTGCCTCGGAAAAGGACAATACAAAGGCTTTAGTGGCAGCATATACAGATAAGTAGGGTAAGGGTTGATAACCTGCAATAGAACCCACATTGATAATGTCTCCTTCTTTTCTCTCTCTCATATCCTGTAAAAATAAATGAGTTAGGGTAACCAAGGCGCTAATATTTAATTGGATCATTTTCAATTGCTTATCTAAGGGGCGATCGCAAAATAACCCATAATCACCAAAACCTGCATTATTTATCAACAAGTCAACGATTATATTTTCTTGTTTTAGTTGCTCATAAATATCTTCACAAGCATTAGGCAAAGTTAAATCTTGAGTGATAACTTTTACGCTTATTTTATGCTTAGTTTCTAAGTCGTTTTTTATATTATTTAATGCTTCTGTAGTTCTAGCAATAATAATTAAATCATAACTTTTTTGGGCTAATTCTTCAGCGAATGCCTTACCGATTCCCGATGATGCCCCTGTAATTAGGGCTGTTTTGTTGCTCATGATAGTAAAATAAATAAGTTAAAATGACTAATTTTTACCTTAGCCAATAAATTGTCAAAGTTATGATTTATTAGTTTAGTTGGGGAATAGGCAATGGGCAATAGTAATAATAGTTTTAGGGCGTGTCATCAAATAGAAGAGAATAACAGATAAAATAAGGATGATAGTAATTGTGACAAAAGTGAGGATATGGTAGAGATGCGCAGGTATGGTTTGAGAGACGATCAATGGGAAAAAATTAAAGATTTATTACCGGGTCGATTTGGTACAGTGGGAGTCACCGCCAAAGATAATCGACTTTTTGTCGAAGCGGTATTGTACAGGTATCGAGCTGGTATTCCTTGGCGAGATTTACCTAGTCGATTTGGTGATTTTCGAGTGGTTCATACTCGTTTTAGTCGTTGGAATAAAAAAGGTGTCTGGGAAAAGGTTTTTCAAATTTTGGCAGGAGATAGTAACGATGAATATGCCATGATTGATTCAACCATAGTAAGAGCACACCAGCATAGTGCTGGTGCAAAAGGGGGGATAAAAACGAGGAAGCAATAGGTCGAAGTAAAGGAGGTTTAAGTACAAAAATTCATACTACGGTTGACGCATTAGGTAATCCTACAGGTTTTTTCCTCACCGGAGGACAAAAATGTGATTTGGACGGTGCAGATGTTTTACTAAAAGAAATAAAGGCAGATATTTTGTTAGGGGACAAAGGTTATGATGCGGATGAAAGAGTTCTGGAAAAGCTAAAGAAGCAGGATAAAATAGCGGTTATTCCACCAAAAAGAAATAGAAAAGAACAACGAGAATATGATAAGTATTTATATCAAGCAAGACATTTGATTGAGAACTTTTTTGCCCGATTAAAACAATATAGAGCCATAGCCACTAGGTATGATAAACGAAAAATAAATTTTCTTGGTGCTATTTATCTAGCCGCAGTCGTTATATGGCTTAATTGATGACACGCCCTAGGATTAATTTCAACACTCAAAAGAAAATCTTTGCCAGAAATAAGTAAAATTGTTAATGTTTCCTCTCAAGGTTTACATCATTTTTTGACAAAATCTAATTGGAATTCATCAGACTTGGAAAAAGTACGTTTAAAATATATTTTAAGTATACTGATTGATACACCGATTACAGTAATCATTGATGAAACAGGAGATCGTAAAAAGCGGTGCGACCCCGCGTCGGCGAAAGACGCAAGGGAACGCGCACCAAGATAAGGAAATAACACAGATTATACTTCTCGACAATATTTGGGAAGCTTAGGGAAAATAGATCAAGGTATAGTATCAGTAAATGTTTATGGTCTTTATAGAAATATTACTTTCCCTTTAGTGATGGTAAAAAAGAAGATAGATACATTAGAGAAATTATTTATGGTCTCAGAAGAGAAATAACTTATTGGCAAATTACTACTAACACAGAAACTATGCCAGAAAACAGCACTAGTTTTGTAATGACTAACATCCAAAAAACGAGAACTCAACAGAAAAAAACCATGGGAAATTTATATGGTCAACGTACATGGGTAGAGTATGGATTTCGGCAGTGTAAACAAGAATTAGGCTGGACAGATTATCGTTTAACCAAGGGAGAAGATATAGAAAAATGGTGGGAAATTATTAATAGTGTTTACTGGATGACTAGCTTAAAAACTAAACCTATTACAGACTTAATTAATCAAAAAAAAATAGTAGAGACTCAAGATAAGAAAATCTTCATCACAGAAGATTGGCGTGATTTTAGTAGTTGGAAAAATACATTGATTAACTATCGAATTATGGTTAAACCAATGCTCATCTTTTGCACAATGTTACCTTGGTTAAGAATAATGGAGAGCGATTTATTATGGATAGGGTTTAATCATTTACTGAACCACAGCAATAATTGTATGATTCATTTTCTCAGTGGATAAATTCATTTTTTCCGATTAGTTATTTCGGAAAGTGACAAAAGAGGGATACTATAAAAGTAAATTTAAGCTAAATTACTGACAAAATGCTTGGATTTTTTCACTATTTCTACTAGCCAAAAACCCCTTCCATAAAAGAAAGGGGATATTTCAAATTTTACTGATAATTTTCCATACCGACACAAGAACATACTAAATTGCGATCGCCCCAAGCATTATCAATACGCCCTACAGCACTCCAAAATTTATGCTCTTTCGTCCAACTATCAGGATAAGCAGCCTCCTCACGGGTATAAGGATGACTCCAATCAGAAGCAATCAAACTCACCGCAGTATGGGGAGAATTTTTGAGTAGATTATCCTCCATGTTCATCTTACCATCCTCGATCGCCCTTATTTCCTGACGAATAGAGATCATCGCCTCACAAAAACGATCTAACTCCGCCAAAGACTCACTTTCTGTCGGTTCAATCATCATCGTACCATTCACAGGCCAAGACATAGTAGGCGCATGGAAACCATAATCAATAAGACGTTTTGCCACATCCTGCACCTCAATAGAAGCAGTTTTACGCAACGGACGTAAATCAATAATACACTCATGGGCAACCAAACCCGTTTTACCAGTAAACAAAATCGGATAATGAGGTGCCAAACGATGGGCAATATAATTTGCATTCAAAATCGCAATCTTAGTCGCCTCCATCAAACCCTCAGCCCCCATCATGGCAATGTACATCCAAGAAATAGGTAAAATACTGGCACTACCCCAAGGCGCCGCCGAAACCATCCCAATCGACTCCATTCCCCCCTTATTAAGGGGGGCTAGGGGGGATCCTTCATCCTTATTAAGGGGGGCTAGAGGGGATCCATCCGTAGCAGGTAAAAAAGGCACCAAATGAGGCATCACCCCAATAGGACCAACCCCTGGGCCACCGCCACCATGGGGAATACAGAAAGTTTTATGTAAATTGAGATGACACACATCCGCCCCAAAATCCGCTGGGCGACACAAACCCACCTGCGCATTCATATTCGCCCCATCCAGATATACCTGTCCCCCATAACTGTGGATAATACCGCATATATCCTTAATACCCTGCTCAAATACCCCATGGGTAGAAGGATAAGTAATCATCAACGCTGAGAGATTATCTCGATATTTTTCCGCCTTGGTGTTCAAATCCTCAATATCAATATCCCCCTGACTGTCACACTTCACAGGCACAACCTTTAAACCACACATCACCGCACTAGCGGGGTTTGTACCATGGGCAGACTCGGGAATCAGACAAATATTACGATGGCTTTCCCCCAAACTATCATGGTATCTGCGAATCACCTGTAACCCTGCATATTCCCCTTGAGAACCCGCATTGGGCTGGAGAGATATTCCAGCAAACCCTGTTATTTCGCCCAACCATGCCTCCAATTGAGCAAAAAGGACTTGATACCCCTTCGTTTGAGAAACAGGGGCAAAGGGATGGATTTGGTTAAATTCTGCCCAGGTTATGGGTAACATTTCCGCTGTAGCGTTTAGCTTCATGGTACAAGAACCGAGGGCAATCATGGAAGTGGTAAGGGATAAATCCTTGCTTTCCAAGCGGTGTAAATACCTTAGTAACTCGGTTTCGGAATGGTATTGATTAAATACGGCTTCGGTGAGATAAGGAGTTTTACGCAAAAAGTTGTGAGGTAAATCAAACTTAGAAGTATTTAATTGTTCAACGGTGAAATTAACCTCCCCATTGGGAGCGAAAATTGACCATATTTTCTGCACATCTTCTAGGGTAGTAGTTTCATCAAGACTAATACCGATCGCACTCTCATCGTAGCGGAAATTGACTTGCCTAGCTTCAGCAGTTTCACGAATAGTACCAACCAACTCAGTGTCAACAAAATCAATGGTAATGGTGTCAAAAATAGAATGACTCCTTAACCGATAATTGAGCCTTTCTAGCCCTGCACCTAACACCTTGGTTAAATCATGGATAGTCGTAGCAATGTTTTTAATACCTTCTTGCCCATGGTAGAGAGCATAGGTAGAAGCAATCACCGCCAACAATACCTGCGCGGTGCAAATATTACTGGTAGCCTTATCACGGCGAATATGTTGCTCTCTGGTTTGTAGTGCTAGCCTTAAAGCTGGTTTTCCATGGACATCCTTAGAAACCCCTACAATACGCCCCGGTACTTGTCTTTTATATTGATCCTTGGTCGCAAAATAAGCAGCGTGAGGCCCACCATAACCCAATGGTACTCCAAAACGTTGAGTATTTCCCACTGCAATATCAGCATTTAATTCCCCGGGGGATTTTAACAGGGCTAAAGCCATCAAATCACAGGCGAGAGTAACTAAGCCTTTTTGTTGGTGGACTTGATCAATTATTTCTTGATAATCGTAGATTGTGCCGTGGGTAGTAGGATATTGTAGTAAAGCGCCGAAAATGGGAGTATTAAAATCAAAATCAGCAAAATCAGCGATAATTAACTCAATATCCAAATATCTAGCTCTAGTTTCAATTACCGCAATGGTTTGGGGATGACAAGTGCGATCGACAAAAAATCTGTTAGACTTATTTTTACATACACCATAACTCATGGTCATAGCTTCCGCTGCTGCTGTGCCTTCATCCAACAAAGAAGCGTTAGCAATCTCTAAACCCGTCAAATCAATGATCATGGTTTGATAATTCAAAAGTGCTTCTAACCTTCCCTGAGCAATTTCTGGCTGATAGGGAGTATAAGCAGTGTACCAGTTAGGATTTTCTAAAATGTTGCGCTGAATAACTGGGGGAGTAATGCAATTACTGTAACCCATGCCGATATAGTTTGTGAATACCTCATTCTCTTGGGCAATTTCCTTTAACTGGGCAAGGGCTTGACTTTCTGAACTAGCAGAGGGTAACTTTAAAGATTGATTGAGCCGAATAGATGGGGGAACAGCCTGATCAATTAGTTGGTCTAAACTATCATAGCCTAGAGCATCCAACATTATCTTCGCACTAGGTTCATTGATGCCGAGGTGACGAGCTTTGAATTGATTATTTTGTCTTAAACTAAGGGAAGATTTAACGTGACTCAAGGTGTCATTCTCCATAGATTCAGAATGACTATTACCGAAATTGTCTAAATCGAGCATGGTTGATGGTAGGGTGATTTACGTTTGAGTTACTTATTACATATTAACGAAATCTTAACAATTCTTAAACTAAGATTATTAACATTGCTGAATTTTAAATGTGATTTTTAGTTTAGGTGGCGTATGGGTAATGGGGAATAGTCATCATATTTCATATCATGGTTAAGCAACACCTATTTTTCAAATTTCGGTTGAAGAAAAGATTAATTCATTAAAATATAATTCTCAATTATTAATGATTAATTACTATGTTTCTGCCTCCATCTAACACAGGGGAATATGTTTGTTTACAAGATATAAATTTATTTGTTAACCCTGATTGTCAGGAATTGTCCACCCAAGGGGCAAAGGGAAGATATATAAAATTGGTTTCTGATACTCCAGATAGTGAAGCTGTAAAAGTCTGCTTATGTGAAGATAATTATCAGGGATGGTTGCCATTGTCATCTCTTAAGTTTTTGCAACCTGCTGATGAAAACTATCAAAAGGAAACCGTTTTTCGTGAATATATTTCCCAGAAAATCTCTGCCATTATTGATTTTTGTTTACAAGCCCATCAAGTGTCTAATTATTATCTATGGGGTGGCACCGTGGCACCTAATTATGATTGCTCGGGTTTAATGCAGTCAGCTTTTGCTAGTGAGGGGATATGGTTGCCGAGGGATTCTTATCAACAGGAAGATTTTTGTCAAAAAATTACTAGGGAGAAGTTAGAAAAGGGAGATTTAATTTTCTTTGGTGTAAAAAAAGTTACCCATGTGGCTCTTTATTTAGGGGATAATCGCTATATCCATAGCTCGGGTAAAGATATGGGTAATAATGGCATAGGTATTAATGAATTAAGCAATGATCTTGATCAAGTTAGTCGCAATTACTATCAAGAATTATGGAGTTATGGCAGGGTAATCCAGTCCTTGTAATCATCGAGTTCAATTTTTACTCATAAAAAAATCCCCTCTCTGTTACAGAAAGGGGAAAGAAAGCAGATTCAATATCAATTAACGTTCAATTTGAGGCATGGCAGACAAATCAACTTCTGCAACTTTGATGGCAGTTACATGATTTTCCACAATGACAGGTAAAGAAGCCCTTACCTTGGATGCTACTTGCACGGTATCCACATCATAGGTGGTAGTAATTAATTTGGGATATAAACCAATACCGATGATGGGCAGAATCAAGCAAACGGTGATAAATACCTCACGGGCATTGGCATCTACTCCAAAACGGAGCAATTGCAGGGCATTTTCTTTTTTGCCATAGAATACTACTCTTAACATGGAAAGTAGGTAGATGGGAGTTAAAATTAAGCCTACCCCTGCTAAAACGGTAACAACTACTTTAAAAGTAGAGCTATAGGCATCACTCTGGGCAATACCGAGGAAGATGGACAATTCACTAACAAAACCACTCATGCCGGGTAACGCCAAAGATGCCATAGAAGCGGTGGTGAAAAGGGCAAAGGTTTTGGGCATAAGTTTTGCCATACCACCCATTTCGTCCATCATCAGGGTATGGGTGCGCTCGTAGGCTACCCCTGAGAGATAGAATAAGGCGGCGGCGATTAAACCATGGGAAAGCATTTGTAACATTGCTCCATTCATACCCAAATCAGTAAAGGAGGCGATTCCCACTAAGACAAAGCCCATGTGAGAGATGGAGGAGGAAGCAAGGCGACGCTTAAGGTTGGTTTGCCCAAAGGCAGTAAATGCACCGTAAACGATATTTACCACCCCAAGAATGATTAAAAGAGGGGCAAATTTGATGTGGGCATCGGGCAAAATCTCCATATTGAAGCGAATTAGACCATAACCACCCATTTTTAATAAAACCCCTGCTAAAACCATGGATACGGGTGCAGAAGCCTCGCTATGGGCATCGGGCAACCATGTATGGAATGGAAAGATAGGTAGTTTTACGCCGAAGGCGATGAGGAAACCTGTATAGGCTAAAACTTCTAGGGTTAGAGGGTAATTTTTTAAACCTAATTCGGCAATGTTGAGGGTGAAGGTGTCGCCATAAAACGCAAGGGCTAGTCCTGAAACGAGGATGAAAATAGAAGCCAAGGCGGTGTATAGAATAAATTTGGTGGCGGCGTAGAGGCGTTTTTTACCTCCCCAGATGGAAATTAAGATATAGACGGGAACTAATTCTAATTCCCACATAATGAAGAATAATAGCAAGTCTTGGGCTGCAAATACGCCAATCTGGGCGCTGTAGAGAAGTAATAATAAGAAATAATATAGTTTTGGTTTGTTGTCAACTTTCCATGATGCAAGGATGGATAAAGTGGAGATTAAACCTGATAATACAATGAGGGGCATGGATATACCATCGATCGCTAAAGACCAATTTAAACCAATTTGAGGTAGCCATTCATAGATTTCTTGCATTTGAAATTCACTAGCACCAATGGTGTAGCTTTGGGAAATGCTGTAAACAATCAAGGCAAGGTTTAGTAAGGCAATGACTAAGGCATAGTTTCTGGTATTTTTGCCGTATTTGTCGGGAATGAAGGGAATGGCGATCGCCCCTATTAATGGTAAGGCTATAATTGCTGTAAGGTACGGAAAATCATAGGTAAACATGATCAATAGTAATTTATACTTATTACACCCCCTATTATATGAAGTTTTGTTACGATTGACAACTAAACTGTCAAGATGTGCTGATGATGAAGTGCAGGGGATAATGCTGATTATTTCCTTTGATGTAAAGGTGAGAAACCGCTGTATTTTTTAACTTTTGATACCTAATTTTTTGAGGATAGCTTTTCTACCTTGGTGAGCGAGGGTATCATCAAGGGTAGTTAGGGTAATGGTTTCTTGATATTTTTGCTCGATCGCCCTTATAATTAACCAGTCTGCTAAAAAAGGATTTTTAGGCAATAAAGGACCATGGGCATAAGTGGCGATCGCACTTTTGTAAAAAGCCCCCTCAAAACCATCCTCCCCATTATTACCATAACCACTCAACACCTTCCCCAAGGGCGACACATCCCCCAAATAAGTCCTACCACCATGGTTCTCAAAACCTACTACCATAGGAGATTCCCCCCCCATCATCTTTTTAATATCATCTGCCAAAGGATTACCCACCAACTCAAAAGCCACATTACCAATGCAACGTTGGACATTTTGCCCAGGGTGTTTTGTCACCAAATCCAAAATACCTAAACCCTCAATCCTTTCCCCCAAAGCAGGTTCATAATATTTACCCAACAATTGAGGTGAACCGCAAGTAAACACTCCAGGGATACCAGAATGTAACTTTTCCTTAATTATTTCTGCCTTTTTCCCCTGTAAATCACGCATGACAATTTCCTGTTGTCTATCCTGCGCCCCTCCCCCTACCACCAAATCAAACTTTTCAAAGCTAGTTATATCAGCCCCTTGATCAAGGGGTAAAATATTTACATCCAAATTACGCCATTGACAACGTCTCTGAATACAAATCACATTGCCGCGATCGCCATAGGTACTCATAAGATTAGGATATAACCAACCGATATTTAATTCCATAGTCAGGGAGCCTTGATAGTTAATTAATGATTAAAGTAGCATTTTATCCCGAAACGTGAACCAAACAGATACCTCATCAATCATCTTTGTATCTCAACTATCCAGCCATATAAGTCTCTAATTCCTCACTAGGATTGCCATAAACCCCCTCAATTTGTTGAACACAACAATCAATGGCAAAATCATTAAACTCCTCTTCCTCAATGCCAAACATTTCTAAAAAAGTTTCAGGCTTAACCCGACAAAAACTAGGTCTATCCTCATAAATCGTACACTTTCTCATATCATGATCGTAATTGATACACCAACCATTTTCCCCCACCATACTCATATATAGCTCCAAATTTTCAGGACTCAAATAAGAATCCAAATCAGGACGCTCCCTAGGATCTAAATTACAACAAGCACCACAACCTTCCATACAACGCCATTTGCCCATAACAAAACCTCGTAACAAAACTTAATAGATTTTCTTGGAATTACCACCATCGAGGGCAACCTTTCCTAGTATGATATATTTTGTCAGTATAAAAAATAAAAAAAGCTGATTTGACCCTCAAAAGAGTATTAAAACGTCAGATCCAAAGACATTCATTCATAACTCCATTTTATATCAAGAGATTATGGTTTAATACCAAAAAGGCACAATCAGTATCATAAATAATAATTTAACTACTTAGGAGCAAATATGGACTTTATCACAAACTTTTTTAGTAACGTTGACTTTGAAGTAATCTTACAGCTAACCTCCGTTGGTTTAATTCTCATCGCAGGACCTGTAATTGTTTTTATTCTCTATGCCCTAAGAGGAGACTTATAAAAAAAATACTGCCATTCAGCTTTCAGTAATCGTGCTGATGGCTGAATAAACTTATCCCCTTTGCTAAGATAAAATCGTACAAAACAACTAACTAGAACTCATGTTTGATCGTCGCTCCAGTGGAATTTTACTCCATCCTACCTCATTACCTAGTCCTTACGGTATCGGAGATCTTGGAGGGGGAGCTTATGGTTTTATCGATTTTCTTCATAGCAGTGATCAACAAGTATGGCAGATATTACCCTTAGGCCCCACAGGAAGCGGTAATTCCCCCTATCTATCCTACTCCGCATTAGCGGGTAATCCTCTCCTCATCAGCTTTGATATTCTCTATGGAGATGGTTTATTAACAGAAGAAGATATAAGCCAAGTCCAAGCAAAATTTAAGCACATCAACCCCTCTAGAATTGATTATCATCTAGTAACAGAGACAAAATTCCCTCTCCTCAGAAAAGCCTTTGATACCTTCGGGGAAAGAGAAGAAGATGAATATAAACAAGAATTTGATCAGTTTTGCCATGACTATAGTTACTGGTTAGAAAACTACTCCTTATTTATGGCCCTAAAAGAATTTCATAACGGTGCCGCTTGGTTTCAGTGGGAAAAAGACATCGCCAAAAGAGAGCCAGAAGCCATTAAAAGATGGCAACTAAAGCTAGGGGATGAAATGTTTTATCATAAATTCTTACAGTTTAGCTTCTTCCGCCAATGGTGCAGCCTAAAAAATTATGCCAATGAAAGAGGTATCCAAATATTTGGAGATATTCCTATTTATGTAGCCCATGATAGTGTGGATGTATGGGCAAATCAAAGTATTTTTTGCCTAGATGAAAAAACAGGAGCCGCCGCATCCATGGCAGGGGTACCACCCGATTATTTTAGTGAAACAGGGCAACTATGGGGAAATCCTGTCTATAATTGGGAGGCCTTAGAAAAGACTAATTTTGCTTGGTGGGTACAGAGAATTAAGGGAATGTTAGAGTATGTAGATATTATGCGTATCGATCATTTCCGTGGCTTTGAATCCTTTTGGGCTGTGCCAGAAGGGGAAACCACCGCTATGAATGGAGAGTGGGTAAAAGCCAAAGGAGAGGAATTTTTTACCATCCTTAAAAAGGAATTGGGTACATTGCCCATTGTGGCAGAAGACTTAGGGGTAATTACTCCAGAAGTAGAAGCCCTACGGGATAAGTTTAAATTTCCAGGTATGAAAATACTTCATTTTGCCTTTGATTCTGATCGGGCAAATGGCTTTTTACCGTTTAATTATAATAACCGCAACTGCGTCGTTTACACAGGTACCCATGATAATGATACTACCGTAGGTTGGTTTGAAAAACGTTCTTTTGACGCTCGTAAGCAAGTGGTAGACTACATAGGAGGCATTTGTGATGAAGGTATCCATTGGAGCTTAATTCGTCTTGCTCTAGCTTCCGTGGCTGATATGGCTATTTTCCCCGTACAGGATTTATTGGGCTTAGGTACCAATTCTAAGATGAATACCCCAGGCACAGTGGACGACAATTGGAGTTGGCGCTACCATGAGCATGACTTAACAGAGGATGTGGGGCAATATCTTCAGTATTTAACATATCTCTATGGTAGAAAACCCATATAAAGATTTTTATGAAAACTCTAGCTTAGATAATAAGGGGAATGACAGGGCATCCTATGGTGCGGAGAGAATCGCACCTAAACCCCGCCCCTTAAAATTTATAATGAACCCCTAATTCAGTGGATAAGTAATTGGAGTTGCCCCCAGAAACGTTTAGGTATCTTAGCTGGGCAAAAGCAGAAGTATTCGTATTAAATTCATACCCTACCCCTCCTTTCACCTCAAAACTAAATGAGGTATCTTCACTGTCGATGGCTGGTTGAACTAAGTTATTATTTAAGTCAAAAGTGGCGGGGGCTGTGACAGATGAGCGAGTAAATCCAACTCCTGCGGTACCAAAATAGTTCCAATTATTACTACCTTCAAATGGTGCGCTATAACGGGCGCTGGCGATTACGGAAAGAATATTGGCATCGCCCACACGGCCATCTAAATCTGAACCTGCGTATAATAATCCTAATTCTCCTCCTATGTTGGGGGTAAATTGATAACCGATATAACCAGCAGGCCCAAAACCAGTATCTAAAAGTCCATCGCTAGGAAAAAATACTCCTAAACTTGCTCCTGCGTACCAGTTATCGAAGGAAATAGAATTTTCATCACTATTTTGGGCAATTTTTGATTCTTCAGGGGTATTATTAAAAATGGTGGTATTGGAAGAATCAATTTCAAAACTTTGAAGGACTGTGGAAGAGGTGGAAACGGTATAAAATTCTTCGGTGGACAGGAAAACACTTGATTCAAGATTATTATCATTATCAGGGAAGGTGTTTTCTGAAGCAGTCCCGGGCATAGCGATTGAAAGTAAACTAGCACAAGAGACCAAATATAATAATGTCTTGTTCATTTTCTTGCTCCTCGTTGTTTTATAGTTTCATGGTAACTAAATATTTTTATTAATTACGATAGTTGTAACTAATTGTATCTAAAACAAAAAACCAGACTATGGTTTGCATTTTGTTCCATAATCTGGTTTGTTGTCTTTGAGGAGAAAATTTGCTAATGCTAATTGTTAACTTGTGACAATATATTCTCTGACGCTACCTCGTTTTTTACGAAGATGGGCAAGAGCTTGTTGTTCTAGTTGACGCACTCTTTCTCGACTGATTCCCATTCTCTGACCAATTTTGGCGAGGGATAATTCTTTGCCGTCTTCTAAGCCAAAGCGTAGTCTGACTACTTGCTGTTGTTGGGGGGTTAATTCCCCTAGAAGTTTGTGCAAGTCTTGACGCATCAATTCTTGGGTGATGTACTTGTCAGGGGATAGTCCTTCGTCTTCTAAAAGTTCAGATAATTCCGTGTCTTGGTTGTCTCCTACTTTGACATCGAGGGAGATGGGTTGACGGGCTATACTGAAGTATTCTCGGATTTGGGATGGTTCTAAATCCAGGGCGTTGGCAATTTCACTTTGATTAGGGCTTCTGCCTAATTTCTGAGATAATTCCCGCTGAGTTTTCTTGATCTTATTTAATTTTTCAGTAATATGGATGGGTAAACGGATAGTTCTAGCTTGTTGTGCGATCGCCCTTGTAATAGCTTGACGAATCCACCAGTAAGCATAGGTAGAGAATTTAAAACCTTTGGTGGGGTCAAATTTTTCTACACCTCTTTCTAAACCGAGACTACCTTCTTGGATTAAGTCCAAGAATTCCATATTTCTCTTTTGGTACTTTTTGGCGATCGCCACTACCAAACGTAAATTCGCCTCAATCATTTTTTGTTTAGCGCGTTTACCCTGATGAATAAGCTTTTTCAACTCTGCAGGGCTTTTTTCAGTAGCCTCTGCCCACTCCTCTAAAGTTGGCTCATGGTCAAGTTTTTCTGCTAATTCTTCTTTTTGGGCATACAAAGACATCATCTCTTGCACTTGCTTCCCAAAAACAATTTCTTGCTCATGACTCAGAAGGGGGACTTTTCCGATTTCTTGTAAATAGGTACGCACCATATCTACAGTGTTAATTTTTTTCTTGTCCATTCCGTTTAATTTGGCAGTGGGCATAGGGCTTCTCTTCTCCTAACTTCAAGCGCAATTTTTTTGTGATAGGATTGTTAAAGTAAAACAGATCCTTTTATTATTTTTGGATTTTCCGAGGAATCTCCAAAGAGCGTCTATTTTTTATATTACTGTTTTTATAGACTCTGGTTTGTAAAAAAAAGTTCACTATTGTAAATTTTTTTCTTTAAAATCTCGTTTACGGGTACTGAGGCTCAAGAAATGTTTACAAAAATATAACAATTTGTTAACTACTACTTTATATGATGACTTATTCTGAGTTAGTATTAAAGTCTTTTTCTTGAGTAATTACCGAACGTTAATTTTCGGTTCTCTTTTATACCTATAACTATTTTTCCCACTTAAACAGGAAAATACTCAGTTCGTTTGAACTATCATAAAATATTTATACTTCCAGATTCACCATCAAATAAATACCAATTAGTTGGTTCGCAGTGATAAGATATATATCACAGAGAGTTGGTGAGGTAGTTGCAAGTTAAAGTTTTCCTGTGAATTTAGCTTGAGGAAAGTCCGGACTTCCAAAAGATCAGACTTGCTGGGTAATGCCCAGTGCGTGCGAGCGTGAGGATAGTGCCACAGAAATATACCGCCTTTGGATAAAGGTAAGGGTGCAAAGGTGCGGTAAGAGCGCACCAGCAGTATCGAGAGGTACTGGCTCGGTAAACCCCGGTTGGAAGCAAGGTCGGAGGAATGAAGGTTGATCTTTTTCCTATTCCGCTTCTGGTGTACCGCTTGAGGTGTTTGGTAACAGGCACCCTAGATAGATAACTACCCCCGATGAGGGAACAGAATCCGGCTTACGTCCAACTCTCTGTTTTCTTAACCCATTTGAAAAATAAAGGTTACTTTATCTTCTTTACCGAGAGCAATGCGATCGCCATTACTCAAACGATGACGATTACCCTTCCCGAGAGGAACATGATTAACATAAGTACCATTGGCACTACCCGTATCCTCCAGAAAGTAAGATCCATTTTCCTGACAAATATCCGCATGAATGCGGGAAACAATCTGAGAATTAGGGAAACCCGACACATCAATATCAGGAGGTACCGTTTCATTTACCTTACCAATATGAATTACAGGCAAATCAGAAGCTAACTCAATGGTGGTATTAGTTTGTACATGGAGAAGATTAGCCGAAGGGGTTTGCAATAGAGTTTCTTGCACCACAGGATTTTCCGCCCTAGTAGGGGAAGCCTTAGCCTCATCAGTCGCTCCTACGTCCATATTATCCATGGTATCACCTCCACCCCCATAGGTTAAACTAAAACCACACTCACCACAAAAAGTGGCATTGGGAGGTACATCAGCTTCGCAGTTAGGGCATTTTGTCACCGTAGCCCCATCCCCTAAAGGAGTAAAACAAAGTTCACAAACAGTTGCCCCGTCAGGGTTTTCATATTGGCAATTAGGACAGGTAATCATTGTTATGTATAAATTAAAAAGTATTTAGGTTATTATAATTCGGTGTTATGTATCTAATTTTAACCTTACTCTTGAACCCCAGAAAGAAAATAATTTTTAAGAAAATTAACATAAAATTCAATTTTCTATGATTGCTTTAATTCTCAATGGTTTGTTGCATTGCCCGTAAAAGTTGTAAATGTTTATTTTGTTGCTCAATTTGAATAGACAAAGAATTACAAACTAAATCACATAATTCAAACACAAAAGGATTGGATATTTGATAATAAACATTAATACCTTTCTGAGTACGATTTACTACCCCAGCCCCAGCTAAAATTTTTAAATGTTTGGATACATTTGCTTGTCCTAACTCAGTAATTTCGATGATTTCTGATACATTTTTTGCTCCGCTACGTAAGGCACAAACGATATTTAAACGACTACCTTCTGATAACACTTTAAAAAAATCCGCTACTAAATTTAACGCAGAAGGGGACATTTTCGCCATCAAACACTCTGAAGGGATGGTAGAGTTTTTTTCGTCAACTAAATTACTCATATTTTTATCTTTAAATATATTAGGAACTAGACTTTTATTTTAGGGTTTTCAAACTACTTTTATCACGAAGTAATGAAATACTAGCATCTATACAATACTATATTACCATATTGTCATACGTTTTTTGTGGGATATAGAATAGTTTGATTTGATTTATAAATCACCTTTGAAAATTTGCTCTGCACTTAGATTTAACCGAGAAAAAATAGTTGACCTAATTATTTCATTTGCCCTAAATTGTTGACCTTGATATTCTCCTTTTTCAAGGGTATAAATAGTTAAAGTAGGTTGTTTTGGATAACCAATAAATTTGCGTTCTCCTAAACCTAAATAATCAATAATCCAATATTCTCTGATGCCCAAACTTTCGTAAGCATCTAACTTTAAAGCATAGTCATCACTCCAATTTCCACTAACTACTTCTATAATTAATTTAACAGCATTTCCAGATAATAAAGTTGATTGGTTTTCCCATAATGGTTCATTTTCCAACATTTTTTTATCTAAAATAATTCCATCTGGTTCATATCCTGAAAACCTATCTCCTTTAATTAAACATTCTTTGGGAGCAAAATAAGGTAAGTTTAATCGTCTTATTTCAAAAGTTAATTCTGTAATTAAAAATCCTGCTATTTGTGAATGTTTCCCTTTTGATTTTGGCATTTGAATAATACTTCCGTTGTGTAACTCATACTGATATTCAGTGGATGCAGGATACCATTCAATAAATTCTTCAAAGTCTAAATGGTTATCTTTTAATAAAGACTGTATCATTTTATTTTTTGCTTATTTTTAATAGGTTTTATGCTATGGGTAAGTTACCGAGTAATAGATTTGTTTCGCCATAACAATATCAATCTTTTTGTATGCTAGAAAATCCCAAGAAAGTGTAAATAAATAATCCTAAAAGTATTATCGCAAATAAATTACTCAACCAGTCTCCCCATTTTACATAGAGAGTTTTAGTTTGACGGCGATATATTTCCCCCTGATAGGTTTGATATTGGTCTATGTCAGAAAGCCAGATAGTGTTACCATGGGGGTCAACAATACCAGAGTAGCCTGTATTAGTAGCTCTAGCCATCCAACGGTCATTTTCAATGGCTCTCATTACGTCTTGGGCATGGTGCTGAGAGGGCATCGCTTCGCTGTAGTGAGCATTATTGGAGGATGTGATGATAAATTTGCCCCCTTGTTTAGTTTGTTGTCTAAAATGCTCTCCATAGGCGGATTCGTAACAAATACCGACAATGGCTTTACCTTGAGGAGTTATAAAAATTTGATTTTTTTCCCCTGCAATCAAATGGGCATCGAGGGGGGAAAGGCGGTTGATAAAGTTACCTAAAATGTTGGCAAAGGGTATATATTCGCCGAGGGGTACAAGGTGGACTTTATCATATTGTTTGATTACTTTGCCTTGGGCATCGATACTAAAGAGGCTATTACTAAAGTTATTTTCTTTGCTGCCAAATGCCCCTAAAACAATAGGAGTTTTTTCCTTGATGATGGCGGGGTATAGTTTTGTTTTGGTTTTGATGTCGTCAAAATATAGGGGAATGGCAGTTTCTGGGGTGATAACTAAGTCTACTCCTGCTTGACTCAGTTTTTCGTAACTTTCGGTGTAACGGGCGATCGCCCTTCCGACCCCAGACTCGTACAATTTGATAGTATTAGGTATATTGCCCTGAATTATGCCTACTGTGATAACTTCTTCTGGATTATCAGTTATGGGTTGAGTGTAAAATAAATAACCCAAACCGTGAAAAAACATTAAAACAACTAAACTATAAACAGGTAGTAATAAACCTTTTAACTGATACGTAAAAAGGCTATTTTTATCATTAAAATAGTCATAAAAACTTTTAATTCCTTCAGCCCATAAAGCATTTATTGTAGTGATTATAGCTGTTAAAGTACTAATTCCAGAGAACTTTAATAACTGTAAAATATACAAATTATAAGGGCTTTGACTATAAGAAATAGACGACCACCAAAGAGGAGAAAAACTCCATAATCTCTCAAAAAGTACCCACAAAATAGCCCCTAATAAAATTTTGAAAAAAAGATCATTAACAACTTTCTTAGAATCATCTATATACCTAAGCAAAAAATAAAAACTAGCCCCCCAAGCAACGACGAATCCAGCCCCCCAAAAAGTAATAAAAATCCAAGCAAAAGAAGCAATTAAAATACTATTTAGCCAACTTATTCCCATCCAAGTCATGGGATGAATGCCCGTAATCCAAAACAATGCTAAACCATGATAGCCACATCCCCAAGCCAAGCAAGACATCAGAGTTTTTGGTAAAGACTCTTTTTTGATACCCAGCCAAAGAGGTATCATCGCCACCCAAGCAAAAAACCAATAATTTGTAGGGGCTACCGTTAACCCCATTAAAATACCACCTAAAAAGGAAAATAAAATACTCAAAACTTATTTGTAACTAATAACTAATAACCATTTCCTATTGCCTACCTCAATCTATTACATTAAAATAAAATTGAGACATTGAGATAATTAATACAAAGAATATTGGGCTGGATTTAACCACCGTGAAACCTCTTTTTCTAATTCATAAATATCACGAGAAAAATTCTGTTTTACCCATTGCCCGATAGCATCAAAAGGAGTGAAAACTTCTCCTACTTCCCAATCAATATCTTGTCCGAGGGGAGTAAGATGATTTCCCTGTAACGTTAGGGTAGAAACCATGTTAGGAAAAAGTTGGCTTAAAATGGGTTGTAGTGTTAAAGTTTGGTCAATGTTATCGTTACTAAATTTCACCAACAAATTACGACGGGTTGAATAGTTATCTTTTACGATAGTTTGGGTTTCTTCTGGAGAAGGGGTAAACTCAAATTGTACATTAGGGTCAATTTTCCAATTAGTTTTTATATTATCAGTGATAGATGGAATAATTTGATCCATAAAAGGAATTGCTTTTTGGAGGGGGTAATTATTAAATGAAATAAGAATATTTCCCGCTCTTTCTACTTCAAATAAACTACTAATTAAAAGATGTAATTTACATCCCATACTATGGCCCATACCGTAGATAGGTAAATATTTTAAATCTAGTCCCGTGTTATTGTCTAATCTTTGTAAAAGATTTTCAAATTTGTTCAACACATAAAGAGCTATACTTTTATGGTCTAATGTGTTTATAAAAGGAGTCGCAATAATCAAATATCCTTGAGATGCAAGTTTTTCTAATAGCCAACGATAGGTAATATGAGGTGCTGTGGCCACAAAAGCACCCCCAAGAAAATGTATAATACCGATGGGTTGTGATGGGGTTAACACCCAGTTACCATTTCTTTCTTGCCATTCCATGGAAATATGTTCTAATTTTTGTTATCTTCTAAAGCTATAACCATTATAATCTCATTTAAAAGTGTTGGTTTTCTTACCTCTTCGTTATTAACTGTTGTCTTATGTCTTGTGATGGAAAATGACGGTTAATTATTTGTCTGAAATTTTTAAGAATAATAATTCTTTATGACTCTTTATTCGTAATGTTTTTACTATATATTTTAAATGTTTTCTATTTTTATCCTTACCTATAACGAGGAAATTGATATTGCTGATTGTATAAAATCAGCTTCTGAATGTGATGACATTATTGTAGTTGATTCTTTTAGTAATGATAAAACTATGGAAATCGCTTCACAATTCCCTGTCAAGATTTTTCAACACGCTTTTGAATCCCATGGCAAACAAAGAAATTGGATGTTAGAAAACATTGAAACTAAATATAATTGGGTATATCTATTGGAAGCGGATGAAAGATTTACCCCTGAGTTATTTAATGAATGTTTAGAAGCTGTTAAAAGTAGCGAATATGTAGGCTATTATGTGGCTGAAAAGATGATGTTTTTGGGTAGTTGGATAAAGTATAGTAGCCAGTATCCTCGTCATCAAATGCGTTTGTTTAAAAAAGGAAAGGTTTCTTTTATTGATTTTGGACACGCAGAAAGGGAGGTTTGTGAGGGAGAAGCAGGATATTTGAAAAATATTTATCCTCATTATACTTGCAGTAAGGGATTGAGTCGTTGGTTAGAAAAACATAACCGTTATTCTACGGATGAGGCTATAGAAAGTATTAAACAAAGGGGAGTAAATAAAATTAGATGGAAAGATTTGTTTTTTGGGGAAACGGAGGTAATCCGCCGTCGGGCTTTGAAGGATTTATCTTTTAGGATTCCTTTTAGACCTTTTTTTCGTTGGTTTTATATGTATTTTATTCTTAGGGGTTTTTTGGATGGAAAAGCTGGTTTTGCTTGGTGTGTTTTGCAGAGTTTTTACGAATATTTTATTATTTTGAAGGTTGAGGAGTTGAAACAGAAGGATTAGGCTTTTTTATTTCATTTAGCTATTATTTTTAATTAAAGCATTTTAACTTAATCCCTAATATTTATAAAATAATCTAGCGCACCTTAGTTGTTAATGGTAATTTTTGTTTTATATTTTTTAGGAATGTTGAGAGGTTTTTTCTCTGCTTTTTCTACTGAATGATTATTAATTGTTGGGCTAATTTGATTTAGAAAGTAGTTTAGTTTTTCTTGGATGATAGAATCAGTTTCGTTATTTTTCATGATTAATAAATAGTCAATCATGTATTGAGTCTGAGAAATATTTAGTTTACCTGTTTCCCATCGATTAATTAGTTGATTGAGTCCATATAATCTTTTGAGGGGAGATTCGGCAATTAGATGGTTAATATTTTGTTCAAAGGTTTCTTTTTGGTTGTTTTTTTGTTGATAAAAGTACCAACCCAAAAGGGCAAAAGTGCCACTACTGATTAATCCTTGGAAGATAATGGCTGTAGCTAACCAATGACTATCTATTTCTAACCAAAGTTTAGCACTAAGATAAAGAGCGATCGCCCCTAAACCACTTCCTGCCACCGCCAAGGTAAAACGACGATTATGGGAAGGAAAAAAACGGGAAAATACCTGAAGAGCAGAAAAAGAAACTCCCTGATAATTATAGATAAAAAACAACAGGGCGATCGCCCCTAAACTAGAAAAAATTAAACCCTTATCACCCACCACCATCATTAAACCAACCAAAAACCAACATAGACGACGATAAGTTTTTGGGGTGTATGTAGCACTCAAACCATGAGAAACTTGAGTAAATAATCTTCGAGAAAAATAAAAATTAGACCTTTTAGCCTTCACCATAACATCAAAAACAGTGGCAACAACCAGCCTCCCTTCAGAATAATAATCCTAGCACTAATCCATCATCATCAAAACCTTTTTTTTAGGCAAAAAAAGAGCAAACTTTGGTTCAGTAAGTAACTTTAATATAAAATGAAGTCCAGAAGCAAATAAATAAAACAAATAAAATGAACTCAGGAATCGATTTACAAGGAAGTTTTATAACCTCCCTCATCGACTTAGGATTGTCCCCAGAGTTAGCCAAAACCCTCTGGATACCACTCCCCCTAGTCTTGATGATTATCGGTGCAACCGTGGGAGTATTAGTAACCGTATGGTTAGAAAGAAAAATCTCCGCCGCAGCCCAACAAAGAATTGGTCCGGAATACGCAGGCCCTTTGGGCGTATTACAACCTGTCGCCGACGGTATTAAATTAGTTTTTAAAGAAGATATTACCCCAGCCAAAGCAGATCCATTATTATTTACCTTAGGGCCTGCAGTGGTAGTAATTCCAGTATTTTTATCATATTTAATTGTACCCTTCGGACAAAACCTCGTCATCACCGACTTAAACGTTGGTATCTTTATCTGGATTTCCCTTTCCAGTATTGCCCCTATCGGTTTACTAATGGCAGGTTACTCCTCCAACAACAAATACTCCCTATTAGGAGGTTTAAGGGCAGCCGCCCAATCCATCAGCTACGAAATTCCTCTTGCTCTTGCCGTCCTTGCCGTGGTAATGATGTCTAATAGTCTTAGTACCATCGACATTGTCGAACAACAGTCAGGGTATGGTATCTTGGGATGGAATATCTGGCGCCAACCCGTGGGCTTCCTTATCTTTTGGGTAGCAGCCTTGGCTGAATGTGAGCGTTTACCCTTCGACTTACCCGAAGCAGAAGAAGAATTAGTAGCAGGGTATCAAACCGAATATACAGGGATGAAATTTGCCCTCTTTTACGTGGGGTCCTATGTTAACCTCGTGTTATCAGCCCTCATTGTAGCCGTGCTTTATTTAGGAGGTTGGGACTTTCCTATTCCTATCCAAAACCTAGCTAGTTGGTTAGGAGTAAGCGAAACTACCCCTTGGTTACAGGTACTTACCGCTGCCCTTGGTATTTCCATGACAGTATTAAAAGCATACTTTTTAGTCTTTATTGCTGTATTATTACGTTGGACAGTACCTAGGGTCAGAATTGACCAATTACTCGACTTAGGCTGGAAATTTTTATTACCCGTAGCTTTAGTTAATCTATTGCTTACCGCCGCCCTAAAACTAACCTTCCCCATTGCCTTTGGAGGATAAGGATAAAATTTATACACTGGGCGAACAAACGTTCGCCCTAACTCTCAATTATCCATTATCAATTACTTTCCACCCTCATTGATTGATTAAAAACTGGTGACATCATCATTATCCTTTTTCCATCACAACCATTCCTCCTCCCGTTGCCCTATCATTCGCTTTGCAACCTCCGAGGATATTCGTCAAATTGCCGATATACTCACCTATGGTTTCCATGACTTTGGTAAACTAATGGAGTGGCTTTATCCCCTGATGAAGATGGGTATTGCCGAGGATTTGCGCGATCGCATTTATGCCCATAATTCTGACTATTGCTGTATCGTAGCCGTTATCCCTGCCACCACCACAGAAGCAGAAAAAATAGTCGGCACCGTAGAAGTATCCCAAAGAAGACTATATGGTTGGACTCAAAAACAAAAATTTCCTTACATATCTAACCTTGCCGTAAAAAAAGAATTTCGTCGCCAAGGCATCGCCACCCAACTGCTCAAAAAATGCGAAGAAATTGCCCGAAATTGGGGCTATGATAATCTTTCTCTCCATGTATTAGCCGAAAACAAAACAGGGCAAACAGTCTATCTTCAAAATGGCTACACCATCAAACAAGAAGAAACCAACCTCTATAGTTTATTCATCAAAAACAAACGTCGCCTGTTATTAGAAAAATCCTTTAGTAATAACCCAGAGTAACTCCCATTCATCCCCCATGAATCAAAACGCCCAAAATAATATCTACACTGATTTAGATAAATTCGTTCAAGAAAAACCCCTTTTAATAGTCAATCCAAAAAAGAAAAATGGTCTAATTCTAATTAAAAAATATTATGCCGAATTTGCAGGCCCTGGGGCTATAGTGGGAGGATTTTTTGACCAAGATTTAGTAGATGTTATCCCTGTGGGTAAACTGTCTTTATTTGTACCCCAAAATAGCTCCGAAAAACAGAGGGCATACCTACTCAGGAGACAATGGGTAAAATTAATTCAACAAATTACCAGTAACCCCATTTCCCGTGAAAGGGCGCAAGTTATTCTTAATCAATTTGAACATTGGTTTGATTGTCAAACAGCCGAAAAATTACCCGACGAAGTATTTGCTCTGTTGGTGGGGGTATTACCTGATACCATAAAAAAAACTAGAGATTTAGTCAATCGTTTATAAATTAATTTTAATCTTAAGCCGTGATGAGTCAGTATAATATTGTCAAAACTCCCGTCAAAGTAGGCATTGTCGGCACAGGATACGCCGCCGCTAGAAGGGCAGAAGCCTTTAACGATTCACCCCATACGGAATTAGTGGCGGTAAGTGGTAACACCCCAGAAAAAACAGCTACCTTTGCCCAAACTCATCATCTAAAAACCCTATCTTCTTGGCAAGATTTGATAAGTGATAAAGAAATCGATTTAATTTGTGTTTCTAATGTAAATTATCTCCATGGGCAAATTATTCGTGAAGCCCTTTTGGCAGACAAACACGTTATTGTTGAATATCCCCTCACCATCGACAGTAAAGAAGCCCCAGAATTATTAAATTTAGCCAAGGCAAAAAGAAAACTACTTCATATCGAGCATATCGAACTTTTGGGGGGAGTGCATCAAGCTATTAAACAATATATTTCTAAGATAGGTAATCCTTTCCTTGCTAGTTACGAAACTATTTTGTCTAAACCCAAGGTAGGTAATCATTGGACTTACAATTACCATCATTATGGCTTTCCTCTGATTGCCGCCCTTTCTCGCATCAATCGCTTTACGGATTTGTTTGGGGAGGTGGAAACCGTCAGTTGTAATGCTCGTTTTTGGGATACTCCTGAGAGTGGTTATTTTTCATCCTGTTGGTGTCAGGCACAGTTGATGTTTAAAAATCAGATGGGGGTGAATATTACCTATGGTAAGGGGGATAAATTTGCCCGTAGTGGTAGGGTGTTAACTATCCATGGGGATGAAGGGGTTTTATTGTTTGAAGGGGAAAAGGGTAGGTTAATTCAGGGGGATAAGGTAATGGATTTGGAAGTGGGCAGTCGTCGGGGTTTGTTTACCCAAGATACAGAGGCAGTTTTAGAGCATTTATTAAATGATGCCCCTATTTATACCGCTAATCAGCATAGTGTTTATACTTTGAAGGTGGCTAATGCAGCCCTTGAGTCTTATAAGAGTAAGCAAACTCTGCGGATAGACAATTAACAATTATTATCTTTTGCCCATTGCCCATTGCCCATTGTTTATCTTGCCAAAGTTTGAGATAATCTTGGTTAAACTTTAGTAATCCATGGCTGGTAAATGAACGCAATTATTTCTCCCGATGTTAGTCTTGAACAGTTAAAATCTGCCACTCCTGTTAGGTTAGGGGTAATGGCTTCGGGTAGTGGTAGTAACTTCGAGGCGATCGCCCATGGTATTATTAATGGAGAATTAAATGCTAAAATTGAAGTCCTAATTTACAATAATCCTAATGCTACGGTGAGAGAAAAGGCTGAAAAACTAGGCATCAAGGCAGTTTTACTTAACCATCGAGATTTCCAAAGCCGTGAAGAATTAGATCAAGCCATCGTCGAAGTATTCAAAAACCATGGGGTAGAGTGGGTAGTGATGGCAGGATGGATGCGCATTATTACCAACGTATTATTAAATGCCTTCCCCCGAAAAGTGATTAATATTCACCCTAGTTTATTACCTAGTTTTAAAGGAATAAATGCCGTTGAACAAGCCTTGGAAGCAAAGGTTAAAATTACAGGATGTACTGTCCATTTAGTAGATTTGGCGGTGGATAGTGGCCCGGTTTTAATTCAGTCGGCGGTGCCTATCCAGGAAGGTGATACCCCCGAAACCCTACATAAACGGATTCAAATCCAAGAACATCTTATCATGGTAAGGGCGATCGCCCTTTTAGCCCATCTTGAAAATTAGTAAACTATTATGCAAGAAACAAGACTAAATATCTTACTCACAGGCATCGGCAACCAAATCATCGACTTTTTTAGTAACCCTTGGCGCCGACTATCCCTTAATGTAATTGCTTTCTTACTAGGTTTCTTTCTTGCTAACACCATCTCCTCCATTGCTGGGCAAGCAGCGAGATGGGATGTCACCTTTGCCTTTTTTTTCCTACTCTTCACCGAAGGCTCAAATATTATCATTTACAAAAATCGTAACCCCAACAAACCCCTTTGGCGTACCACCCTCAACGCCTTTAAAATCGGTTTTGCTTATTCTTTGTACCTCGAAGGACTCAAATTGGCATCTTAGTTGCCACAAGATTAGCTAAGATGAATTAACTAGCGATTCCCATTACCCCATACCTTCCCCCTAGGTGGCTATGACTCCTAAAGCCTCATCTTTGCAGCGAAAATCCCCCCGCTTTACCCTTCGTTGGGTTTTAATTGTTCCTTTTTTAGTACAAATCATTACCACGGTAGGTATAGTTGGTTATTTGTCATATCGCACAGGGCAAAAAACCATAGAAAATTTAGCTGATCAATTATTAACAGAAACGAGCGATCGCACCTTAGAATATTTAGATAACTATTTAGGAAAAGCAGAACAAGTAAACCAAATTAATGCTAATGCTTTTCGTACAGGAATCATCAACCTAGAAAATGATCAAGACAACCTACCCCAATACTTTTATGGCAAAATCCGAGAGTTTAATTTAGGTTATCTCAACTTTACTGACTTAGTAGGAAATTATGTTGGTGTCGGTTACGGCTATCATCAAAATACCAACGTAGAAGTGGCAATTATCAACAGTGATAATCCTAACCAAAAAATATACTACCACGTGGATCATCGAGGCAATCTTCTTGGCATTGCCGACATAGAAGAAAATCCCCCCCCATTAAAACCTTGGTATCAACAAGCCCCTCAATGGAGTCCTATTTATCCTTGGAATAGTGAAAACGCTTTTCCCCCCATTCTCGGCATTTCCCACTCAACCCCTGTTTATAATAGCGACAATACTTTAATCGGTATTTTATCCATAGACTTGCAACTAGAGCAAATTAACCAATTTTTACAACAGCTAAACCTTCAAGAAGGTAGCGTTACCTTTGTCATTGACAAAGAAGGACTAATGATTGGTAGTTGTAACCAAGACTTTTTAGGGAGTATTGTGGATAGTCGTAGCCAAAGAATATCCGCCCCTAACTGCGAATATCCACTGGTAAAAGAAGTAACACAAATCCTCACAGACAATTATCAAAACTTTGATAATATTACCAGAGAAACCACCATTAAATCCCCTAGCAGCAGTGGTAAACCCTATATAAAAGTTACTCCCTATCAAAATGACATAGGAATTGATTGGCTTGTCATTACCATATTACCTGAGTCGTTGTTTATGGATGAAATCAGGAATAATGTTGAAACTACCCTTCTTTTTACCGCCCTTAGCTTGGTGTTTTCTGCCTCCGTGGGTTGGTTAGTGGCAAAAAAAATAGGTAAACCCATTCAGCAGTTAAGTAAATCAACCGTAGAAATTGCTCAAGGCAACTGGCAAGGGGGCATCATTGATTATAAACCAAGCACCATCAAAGAGCTTGACATTCTATTCTTTTCCTTCAGTGAAATGGCCCAGCAATTACAAGCCTCTTTTATCGAAAAGGAAAAAGCTCTTAATGAATATCAAAAAATGTATGAGCAAGTCGTTCAAACTCAAACGGATTTTGTGTTACGCTCGGAGGTTGATACTACTATCATTTTTGCTAATCCAGCCCTATGTGAAGCCCTAGGATGTACCCTAGAAGATATACAAGGTAAGTCTTGGGGAGATTTTGCTGATCCAGAAGACTTAAAAGAAACCATTATTCAGATTGCTAATTTAACCCCCCATAATCCTACTTTTGTCACCGAAAAGCATAATTATCAGGAAAATGGTGGTTATGGTTGGACACAATGGATTAATCAAGGGATTTTTGATGATCAAGGAAATTTAATTGAGATACAATCTGTAGGTAGAGATATTACAGTTTTAAAACAAAAGGAATTAGAGTTACAGGCTTCCCAAAAAAGACTCGAATCAATTTTAAATAATGCCCCCCTAGAAATGTGTGTTAATGATTTGGATGGGCGTATGTTGATTGTTAATGATTCTTTTGCCCAAACTTTAGGTAAAACTCCTGATGAAGTTATCGGTAAAAACTACGAAGACATTTTTTCCGAGACTGAAACGAAGATGATTCGGAAACATGATCAAGTCTTGATTGAAACT
Organism: Cyanobacterium sp. HL-69; assembly: GCA_002813895.1. Classification (NCBI taxonomy): domain Bacteria; kingdom Bacillati; phylum Cyanobacteriota; class Cyanophyceae; order Chroococcales; family Geminocystaceae; genus Cyanobacterium; species Cyanobacterium sp. HL-69. The sequence continues at coordinate 2,767,686 of CP024912.1, forward strand.
GGGCAACCCATAATTTTTGAGCAAGAATTTCTCATTGATGGTAAGCTAAAAGCCTTCTTGGTTAGTAACTTTTTAATTCCCGATGACCAAGGACAATATAATCATATATGTTCTATGGCTTTTGATATAAGCGATCGCAAAGAAGCTGAAAAGGCTCTAAAAGAAAGCAACACCCGATTTCGCCGTCTTACCCAAAATGTCCCTGGCATAGTCTATCAATATATCATCGATAAGGACGGTAATGATCGCTTTACCTATATTAGCCCTAAATCACAAGAGATATATAACCTCAGCCCCGAAGAAATCATCCAAGATAGTAGTGTATTATGGCAAAAAGTTCACCCTGATGATGTAGCTTCCCTTATCAATGCCGTTGACACCTCTGCCACCAACCTAGAACCCTTTACATCAAGGCATCGTATAATTTTAGCAAATCATGTCATAAAATGGGTTGAAGCCACTGCTGCCCCCGAAAAACAGCCCAATGGTGACATAATTTGGGATGGGTTGATTAGAGATATAAGTGAGCAAAAAATAGGGCAACAGAAGTTACAAGAAAGTGAAAGAAGATTTCGCCGTTTGAGCGAAAATGTGCCAGGAGTAATTTATCAATATGTAGTTACTCCTGAAGGTAAGGAGAAGTTTATTTATGTTAGTCCAAAATGCAAAGAAGTTTGTGGTATTGAGCCCTCAAAACTTTTAAAATCTAGTCTGTTTCTTTGGGAAAAAGTGCTTCCTGATGATATTATTACTATTCGAAAAAAAATTGCAAAATCTCTGAGTTCCTTAAGTGCTTTTTATGCAGAATTTCGTCTGAAAAAAGGCGACAATAATCAAGAATGGTCATGGTTTGAAGCCTGTTCGGTGCCAGAAAAACAAGTTAATGGAGATATATTATGGGAAGGATTTTTAACTGATATTACTACTCGTAAAAAAGCAGAAATTGCCATTACCAATGCCAAAGAAAAAGCAGAAAAAGCCACTCAAGTAAAAAGTGAATTTTTAGCGAACATGAGTCATGAAATTCGTACTCCCATGAATGGAGTAATTGGTATGATAAAGTTATTAGAAGATACTCCCCTATCAGAGCAACAATTAGACTTTGTGCAAACCATCCGTGATAGTGGCGAAACTTTGCTAACCATTATTAATGACATTCTTGATTTTTCTAAAATTGAGTCGGGTAATTTCAACCTTGAGAAACACATCGTAAATTTACCTAATATCATTGAATCCGTTGTCAAATTGTTTAAGCAACAGGTGCGGGAAAAACGTATTGATTTGATTTATCATCTCCACCAAGATTTGCCTACCTTTATCTATGGTGATTCTTCCCGTTTACGACAGATTTTGCTCAATTTAGTGGGTAATGCCGTTAAGTTTACCGAAAAAGGACAAGTTTTTTTATCGATTATCAGTCAAAAGATTACCGACAATCATCAGGAAATCCTTATTACCATCAAGGATACAGGAATCGGTATTAAGGGCGATCGCATTTATCACCTATTCCAACCCTTCACCCAAGCCGACAACTCCATCAGCCGCCGTTACGGAGGCACAGGATTAGGATTAACCATCAGTAAAAGCCTAGTAGAATTAATGGGAGGCACCATCTGGGCAGAAAGTAGCGGTAAAATCGGTGGCAACCCCCCCCTCCAATGGCAACCCCAAAACCAAACTTGTGAATTTCATGGTACAACCTTTTACTTTACTATCTTTGCCGAAATTCCCACCATTCCATTGATGCCCTCTCAGTTAGAAAACGAAAACAACAATAACCCCCAAGACTTACAACTATCAACCCACCTCAAAATTTTATTAGCAGAAGACAACCTCGTTAATCAGAAAGTAGCCCTACTCACCCTCAAAAAAATGGGTTATCAAGCAGACACCGCCAAAAACGGAGTAGAAGTATTAGAAAAAATAGAACATAATTTCTATGATGTTATTCTAATGGATGTACAAATGCCAGAAATGGATGGTTTAACCGCCACCAGAATGATACGCAGTCGCCCCAACCTACCCCAACCGCACATCATCGCCCTTACCGCCAACGCCCTCGACGGTGATAGCCAAATTTGTCTCAATGCAGGAATGAATGATTACATCTCCAAACCCCTACGCATAGAAGCCCTTCAAAAAGCACTCACAAAAGTAATAGAAAATGAATAATGAAACCACTCATTACCCCTTGTGGTACCATATAAACTTGCTTAAGTTAATCAACAAAAATAATGCGCGTCGTCTTTTTTGGTACACCAGATTTTGCCGTTGCCACCCTTTCCAAACTATTATCCAACGAAAATCATCAAGTAATTGCTGTCGTCACCCAACCAGATAAACGTCGGGGCAGAGGAAGTAAAATGATTCCCTCCCCCATCAAAAAAATAGCACTGCAACATAATCTCCCCGTTTGGCAACCAAATCGCATTAAAAAAGATCAAGATACCCTAGAATTATTAGAAGCTACCCAGGCAGATGTTTTTGTAGTCGTTGCCTATGGGCAAATTTTATCATCCCAAATACTCCAGATGCCTAAACATGGATGTATCAATGTTCACGGCTCAATTTTACCTCAATATCGAGGTGCTGCCCCTATTCAGTGGAGTATCTATGATGGCAAAAAAGAAACAGGCATCACTACCATGTTAATGGATGAGGGTATGGACACAGGGGCAATGTTACTCACTGCCACTACTCCCATTTCTTTGTTTGACAATAGTGATACCCTCGCCCAAAAACTAGCCACCCAAGGTGCTGATTTACTGTTAGAAACCCTTGCCAAACTTCCAGAAATCAATCCCATTGCCCAAGATGATAACCTTGCCACCTATGCCAGATTAATTGATAAGGAAGATTATCCCATTGATTGGACAAAATCTGCCTCACAAATTCATAATCAAATTAGGGCTTTTTATCCCAACTGTTTTACTACTTTTAGGCAACAAAAATTAAAAGTTAGCGCTAGTTTTCCCCTCACAGACATAGAAAATATTGAATTTCCCCCAGAATTTACCAAAATAAAATCTTACCTATCTGATATAAATTCAGTAAAAGGAGGAGTGGGAAAAGTGGTAAAAACTATCAAAAATTTTGGTTTTGTAGTTCAAACAGGCTCAGGTTTGCTATTAATATTAGAGGTACAATTAGCAGGTAAAAAGTTACAATCTGCTTGGAATTTTATTAATGGCACTCGTTTGGAATTAGGGGAATATTTGGGCTAAATAAATTATCTTTTAATTCACGATACACCATTGATGTAAGACATATTCAACACATTTATTTTGTATTAAAGGATCTTTTTCTACAATGGTTTTTGCTTCCTCTATACAGTCAGCTTTAAAAATTAACATACCTCCCTCATCATCATTCCAGTAGCCTGTTTTGGCTTCATGTCCTAATTTATTTAGCTCTTTTACATATTCTAAGTGGGCGGGAACATACTTATCGAAAATATGTTTAGGAACTATTCCTCTTTCTATTTTTACAAACCAAGCCATAACTTTTTGTGATTTTTTAAAACTTTTTTATTTTATATTATTTTATCCACTTTTTTGTACAAAATTAGATCTTCTGAATGGGAATTAAGGTAAATAATAAAACTAATATTTTTTTAATTTTCCATGGTCAAAATTGCTCGAACTAAATGATCTTGACTATGCAATTCAAAACCGAGTTTACGACAAAGATTTTGCATGGCGTGGTTGTCCATTAGCATATCAGCCCTGAGATATTTAATGCCTTCTTGGTGGGCAATATTAATCATGCTTTGGGTTAGTAAGGTACCTAAGCCCTGATGTTGATAGTTATCTTTGATTAATAAACCAATTTCAGCGGATTCTAAGTCTCCATGAAGTCTGCTTAACCGTGCGATCGCCCTTATTTCACCCATATTATCACAAGCTACTAAAGCAATCTCTCGATCATAGTCAATAAAACAAATACGGGCTAAACGCTCATGGGAAATCAAAGATTGACGACTGATGGAGTGGAAAAAGCGAAAATATACCGATTGCTCAGACAATGCGGTACAAAAATTAACTATCTTTGGTTCATCTTCTGGGCGGATGGGGCGGATGGTAAAGCGATCGCCATTATTCAAGGTATGATGACTGATATATTGAATGGGATAAGGACGAATGGCAGGGCTGGGTATATCTTCTAGTTTCGTCTCGGGGGGATATAACAACACCCTTGCATCCAAACTTATCAACTCATCTTCATTGGCAAGGAGAGGATTTATATCGATTTCCTTGATAAAAGGTTGTTCGATTACTAATTGACTAAACAACACCAAAATTTGCTCTAATTGGGCAATATTTACAGGTTTTCTACCCCTTATCCCCTGTAGGGCAGTAAATATATTAGTACGCTCGATTAAACGCCGTGCCAGAGTCGTATTTAGGGGCGGTAAACCAAGGGCTTGATCCTTAAATACCTCCACCAATTCGCCCCCTGTGCCAAATAATAACACCGAGCCAAATTGAGGATCATCACTACTACCCAAAATTAATTCATAACCCGTGAGGTCAACCATGGGTTGCACCGTCACCCCCAAAAAGTCGTTTTCACTGACCCCATTTTTTATGGTCTCGAAGGCTCTTATAACGGCTTCTTCATCCCCCAAATTTAACTTAACACCCCCCACATCAGTTTTATGGGTAATAGTCTCAGAATGCAATTTAAGCACCACAGGATAACCGATTTTAGAGGCGATCGCCCCTGCTTCCTCAGTATTAAGAGCGATACGAGTTTCCACCGTGGGGATGCCATAGGCTTTGAGTAACTGTTTCGACTCATATTCCGTTAGCAAAATGCGCCCCGTAGCTTGAGCATGACCAATTATTTTAGAGGCTAAAGGGCGATCGATCAACTCCTGAGAATCAGCAAAACTAGGAGTCTCATAGAGAGCATTAAGATTATTACTATAACGCCACATCAAATTAAACAACCGTGCAGCATCATCAGGATAACTCTGGGTGTAAACATTAGCATGATTCAGTATTTCTCTCCCCGTCGCCACCGTGCTACCCCCCATCCAACTCGCCAAAATAGGCTTATGTTTAATTTTTTTTGCCACCTCCAACAAAGCCTCCGCCGTCGTAGTAGGATCAGTCATATCCTGAGGAGTTAAAATAACCAATAACCCATCACTATTATCATCCTGCGATGCAATTTCCAAAGCCTCGGCATACCTTTGGGGGGTAGCATCACCCAAAATATCAATAGGATTACTACGACTCCAATGGAGAGGTAAAATAGCATCCAATTTTTTAATAGTTTCCTCACTCAAATGGGTTAACTTACCCCTCCCCCAAGTCAGCGCATCCGTCGCCAATACCCCCGGGCCTCCAGCATTAGTTAAAATAGTCAAATTCTTACCCTTCGGGCGTGGCTGCTTCGCCAACAACTCCGCCATATTAAAAATCTCGCTGATAGTATCTACCTGTACAACTCCGCACCGCCGAAAAGCAGAAGCCAACACCTCATCACTGCTAGTCAACGCCCCTGTATGGGAAGCTGCCGCCTTAGCCGCCTCCTCCGTACGTCCCCCCTTAATGACAATTATCGGCTTAGTTAAAGCCACCTCCCGCGCCGCCGAAATAAAATCCCTCGCATTACCGATGGACTCCATATAAATAACGATACTCTCAGTTTGAGGATCATCCCCCAAATAATAAATTAAATCCCCCCAATTAACATCCAACATCGAACCGATGGACACAAAAGCACTAAAACCCAAATTTTCCTGCAAACTCCAATCCAAAATCGAAGTACAAAAAGCCCCACTCTGACTGATAAAGCCCACATTGCCAAGGCCAGGGCTAGTACTAGCAAAACTAGCATTTAATCCAGAAGAAGGACAGATTAAGCCCAAACAATTGGGACCTATTATTCGTAAATTACCTTTTTTTGCTTCCCTTAATATTTCCTGCTCCAACTTTATCCCCTCAGCCCCAATTTCCTTAAACCCCGCAGAAATAATAATCGCTCCTTTGACCCCCGTTTCCACACACTCACGAATCAAAGCAGGTACCGTGGGCGCTGGGGTGGCAATAATGGCTAAATCTACCGATTCTGGTAACTCCTTGAGACTAGGATAAGCCCTAATACCCAAAATACTTTTACGTTTGGGGTTAACAGGAAAAACCGTACCCCCAAAAGGATGACTAATTAAATTCCAAAGTAGGGTACGCCCAACACTACCTTCTTTTTCCGTTGCCCCAATTAATGCTACCGATTTGGGTGCAAACATAAACTTGAGGGGATTGTAATAAGTGCGCATGATATCATGGGCTTTATCTGTTCTCATGGGAATTAATTATCATCTTTTTCCTACAGCTTGATTTTATCCCATTATTTTTGTCTGAGCTTATTTTTTAGCTTTCTAACTTAACTTTTTATAATTGTCAATCAATGGTTAATGGTTCATTGCTACAATGAATCTACTGCTAAAGCCTATGAATAATCGATGATTGAACAATTAAAGCGTTTTCCTACCATTGAAAGAATTATCCAGCAAATAGAGTCTTTGCCCCCTCTCAAAACTGAGGAGTCTATTTTATTTCGTGTATTGGTACAGTTGATGGTGATTGTGGGTATCGTGGCGACGGATGTGGCGGCGGTGAGTCAATTTCCGATGAGTGTTTGGGCTATTCCTTTGAGTATTTTGGGGGGGGTGGTAAGTTGGCATCGTCGTAAGGAAAAAAACGTTACTTTAAAATTTATCCTTGCCATTGCTATGGTTGCCACTTTGTTTTTCTTTTTGGGTAATCTAATACGCAGTTTGTTTGATAATCGTTTAGTGTTGGCGGAGTTTTTGGTACAGTTGCAAGTTTTACATAGTTTCGATTTACCTCGCCGTAAGGATTTGGGTTATTCTATGGTGATTGGTTTTATTTTAATCGGGGTGGCTGGTACTCTTTCTCAGACGGTGGCTTTTGCACCTTGGTTATTATTGTTTCTTTTGGTTACTATTCCGACGATGATTTTGGATTATCGTTCTCGTATGGGTTTACCGACTTATGAGAGTGAGTATAAGGCTAATACGGATAATAAACATCAGAAGCAGTCGGAGAAAACTAAACAGTGGTTAAAAAATTCTCCTTTGTCTCCGAAAAAGATTACTTCTTTTTTGACGGTTACTCTTGCTATTGGGTTGTTAATTTTTACGATTATGCCTCGTTATCCGGGGTATCAGTTACAAACTTTTCCTGTGAGTGCGCCTGAAGGGTTGGAAGATCTTGATTTTTCTCAGGCTGATCGGGGCATTGTTAGCCCGGGTTATAATCCTGATGGTAGTGGTGCTGGGGGTGGTGGTACTTCTGGGGAAGATGGTGCGGGTAGAGGGCAGGTGGATGATACTTTTTATTATGGTTTTAATACTACCATGGACCAAAATTTGCGGGGTAGTATTAGTAATCCGAAGGTGGTTTTAAGGGTGCGATCGCAATCACCTGGATTTTGGAGAGCTTTGGCTTTTGATCATTACACTGGGCAGGGTTGGGATATTTCGAGGGATGATCAAACCATGGATGTCGATCGCAATCGTTGGAATTTCCAATTCAATTTTTCTTTGCCCAATGTGTTGGGGGAAACGGAGAGGGTAATTCAAACTTTTACGGTGGTTTCTGATTTACCTAATATTATTCCTCTTTTATCTTCTCCAGATCGCCTTTATTTTCCCACAGAACAAATAGCCATTGATACGGAGGGTAGTTTGCGATCGCCAACAGGCTTGATTGAAGGTTTAACCTACACGGCGGTATCAAAAGTACGAAACCGCAATCAAACTCAGTTATCCCAAGCAGGGAATAATTATCCTGAATCTATCTCTGATTATTATTTGGATGTACCCCAAAATATTCGAGATTTGGTGAGGGAAAAAGCCGAGGAGTTGTTGGTAAAATCTCCTAGTCAATTAACCTCCAATTATGCCAAAGCGTTATATCTTGCTCAGGCTATCAAACAAAATTATCGCATCGATCCCGATATTCCACCCCTAGAGGAGGGCGAAGACTTAACCCAAGCCTTTCTGGAAACCTATCAAGGGGGTTATCCTGATCATTTTGCCACCGTATATACCCTTATGTTGCGATCGCTCAATATCCCTGCTCGTTTAGTAGTGGGCTTTGCCCCCGGCAACTTCAACCCCTTCACAGGATACTATGTCGTACGTAATACCGATGCCTACGCCCTCACAGAAGTCTATTTTCCCGACTATGGCTGGTTTTATTTTGATCCCCTTCCAGGTAACGAAATCATCCCTCCATCCGTGGATGACGACAACACCTTCGGAGTATTAGGACAACTGTGGGATTGGGTTGCTAGTTGGTTGCCTTCCCCCATTGTCGATTTTGTCACCATAGTATTTACCGACATTATTGATACCATTTCCGATTTCCTTTCTTCTCCCTGGCTAACTCGTCTGTGGGCATTTTTTACGGGTAGTTTTACGGGTATTTTGCTAGGCTCAATGGTGTTAATATTCCTTGGGTTTATCGGCTGGTTAGGGTTTAACTTACTTCAAAAACAATTGTATCGTCTTCGTTTAGCAAAGTTAGATCCCATGGAGAAACTATACCTCGAAATGATTGATTTCCTAATAGAAAAAGGTTATCCCAAACATAAAGCCCAAACTCCGAGGGAATATGCCCAAAGATTACGGGAATTTTTAGCTACTGAACAACTAGAAATTATTGATTTAATTTCAGATAATTTTGTGGCTTGGTATTATGGTAAACAAGACTACAACATTGATTATTTACGAAGCCAATATAACTTATTAAAAAGTAGTTTTAAATCGAAAGTAAGTAAGCAAAAAATAATAATTGATAATTAATAATAATAAATAACTAAGTAGAGTTATGCTCTGTAAACTAATAGGGAGGCAAGGGGCTAAGGGATATGAGGCAAGGGGCTTAAGCCCCTTGTTAAAGAAATTGTAGAAAACAAAAAATACTAATGGAACTTATAAAAGAATTATGGCAGAAGAAGAATTTAACCAATGGAGTCAAGAAGAATGGGAAAACACTATCCTAAACTTTGCCAATTTACAAGGAGAAATTAACTATAAACAAGCTCAAAAATCTTTACAAAATTTACTAGATAATCTTGACCTTAAAAAAGAAGAAAAAATAGGATTAGAAACTGATATTGGACAACTAACAGCAATGTTAGAAAAACTAGAAAACTCTGTGATTCAAATTGCCGCCTTTGGCATGGTAGGCAGGGGAAAATCTAGCGTTTTAAACGCCTTAGTGGGGCAAGAAATATTTATCACTGGCCCTTTGCATGGAGTAACCCAAGATATAAGTCAAACCCACTGGCAACTCAACCAAGAAAGTATTGGTAATGGATTGGGTAATGTGCAACGGTTGATTAATTCTAGTGCTAATGCTCAAATTCAGTTGATTGATACCCCCGGCATTGATGAAATTGACGGGGAAACGAGGGAGGCTTTAGCCCATGATTTGGCTAGTCAGGTGGATTTAATTTTATTTGTGGTGTCGGGAGATATTACAAGGGTGGAGTATCAAGCGCTTTCTCAGTTGCGGGAAGTGGGTAAACCGATGATTTTGGTGTTTAATAAAATTGATCAATATCCCGATGCCGATCGCACCGAAATCTATGAGACAATTAGAGATAAGAGGGTAAAAGAGTTATTGTCCCCCGATGAAATTGTCATGGTGGCGGCATCTCCTTTTATTTCTGTGGCGCTGAGGAATAAAGAAGGTAAATTAAAGGTTAGTCGTCGTCGGGCAGAGCCTCAAATCGAAGATTTACAGCTAAAAATCCTTGAAATTCTCCATCGAGAGGGAAAATCTCTCGTTGCCCTCAATACCATGTTATTTACAGGTAATATTAACGAACGATTGGTACAAAGAAAATTATCAGTTAGGGATGATAACGCCGAAAAAATTATCCAAAAAGCCGTGATGACTAAAGCCAGTGCGATCGCCCTTAACCCCGTAACCGCCCTAGATTTGTTCACAGGGGCGATCGTTGATGTGGCGATGATTTTAAGCCTTTCCCACCTATATAACATCCCCATGACCCAAAAAGGAGCCTTAGGGCTACTAAAAAAAATAGCTTTCAGCATGGGAGGTATTACCGCCAGTGACATCCTTATTACATTTGGTTTAAGTTCCCTCAAAGGAGTATTAGGCTTAACCACCCCCATCACAGGAGGATTAAGCCTTGCCCCTTATCTCTCCATCGCCATTACCCAAGCAGGAGTGGCAGGAGTCTCCACCTACGCCATTGGGCAAGTAACAAAAGTTTATCTCGCCAACGGCGCTTCATGGGGCGAAAATGGTCCCCTAGCAGTGGTAGAAAACATCATCAATTCCCTTGATGAAACCTCAATTTTAAACCGTATCAAATGGGAATTAAAAGCCAAATTAAAAACTACTAAACCGCCAATAATTGATCCCAATCTTGGCTAGGGGCATCCTCTTGGGCGACAATTTCCAAAATTTTGCCATCAGTTTCTGGGCGAGAAATCACCTCAACACATACCTGCGCCACTTTTCTACGGGGAATAGAGCCTTCCTCTAGGGTATCAGCGCCCCTTACCACCAAGGGATATAAATTGTCTTCATTTTTTAACCCCCCAGGCCTGACGATAGTATAATTTAAGCCACTATCTATTAAATACTTTTCTGCCTGTTTTTTCCAAAACAACACCAACCCAAATAAATTGAGAGGATGGAAAAACTTCGATACACAAAGGGAAGTAACAAAAATAAATTTATTTATCTCTGCTTTTTTCGCACAATCAATTAAATTTTTACTGCCCTCAAAATCCACCTTATAAAACGCCGTAATATCCCAACTAGGGGTTGCTCCCGTGGCACAAATTACCACATCACAATCTTTTAAAGCATTTTCTAAAGTTGTAGGTTTTAAAACATCCCCCATAACAACCTCCACCGAAGGGGGTAAAATCTCCTTAGCCTTAGCTTCATCCCTCACCAAAGCCCTAACTTCCATCCCTTTTTCTACCAACTCTTGAACAATTCTTCTTCCTGTTTGCCCCGTAGCCCCTGCCACTAAAATTTTCATAAAATGTACTATTTTTTTGATAATAATTACGATGATTCCATGGTATCAATTTGTTTAAAGTGGGAAATAATGCGAATCGTAGTAATATTGACAATTAAATTGCTCTATTTTAGTCTGAACTAGAGGTTAAATATTAATTACCATCAGTCATAATCAATCTTCATTAATAGTTAAAATTCAAAATAATCATGACCATTTATTTCGTCGGTGCGGGGGTAGGGGGTATCGACTATTTAACGGTAAAAGCCCATGGTTTAATTTGTAAGGCTGATGTAGTCATTTATGATGCGTTGGCTGATGATAACATTCTCAAAATTACACCACCCCATTGTTTACAAATTAATGTGGGCAAAAGAGGGGGACAAATTAGCACTCCTCAAGATAAAATCAATCAAATGTTGATTAATTATGGTCAATCGTATAATAATGTAATTCGTCTGAAAAGTGGAGATCCTGGCATTTTCGGTCGTCTTAGTCCAGAATTAAGGGCGATCGCCCCTTATAATATTGATTATGAGCTAGTACCTGGTATATCATCTATTTTAGCCGCTCCTTTATGGGCGGGGGTAAGCCTGACAGAAAAAAATAACAGTCAAAATTTTGTGGTGATTAGTGGACATAATCCTGAATCCCTTGACTGGCATATTCTCTCCCAAATCGACACCCTCGTTATTTTGATGGGGGCTAAAAATCTTCCACGCATCATTGATTTTTTAATTAAGGGCGATCGCCCTTCAAATCGTTCTATTATAATCATAAAAAATGCAGGGAGAAACAATCAACAAATATGGACTGGGACATTAAATAATATACTGAGCAAAACCGAAGGAATAGCTCTCTCTCCATGTGTTATCGTAATTGGTAATGTGAACTGATTATTAACTAAGACTATGGGAATTTTTGAAGATTTTAGTAATTTTTTAGAATCTCGATTAGAAGAATTTTTAAATAGTAATCCAAAACTTAAACTAGAAGTTTTATCAGAAGAATTAATAGCTCAAGAAAAAGAAACTATTAAACTTATTTTAAAGCTAAAAGCTGAACTTCAAAAATTAGAGCAAGAAATTACACAATTAGGCAAAGACATTCAAAAATGGCATCCTCGCATCGAAAAAGCAAGACAATCAGGTCGTTATGATTTAGCTCAACAAGCTGAAATGAGAGAAATTAGTCTTCTTCAACAGGGAAAAATAGCTTGGGAAAAAATGGAAGACACTAAGAAAAAAATTGCCCAGTCAAGAGAAATTCTTGCATCCATTGAAGATAAACAAAAAGAAATTCAACTGAAAATGAAACAAGCTCAAAGTACCTATAATACTCCTAAATATTATAATTCCTCCTCTCAATATTCTACTTACAACGACACTTTAGATCCCCTCGAAGAGAAATTCCAACAATGGGAAGTTGACCAAGAATTAAAGGATATGAAAGGAAAGTAAAACACTCCACAATAAATGTAAATAATCATTACAAAATTTACTTTTTTATTGACTTTTTTCCCTTATACTGAGATAATAAAGAGGTTTACAGCATAATGGAAATCTGTGTGTTTATACCAAAAAATGCAAACATTCCCATTATATAGTAATAACATATCCACAGGGTGTTCAAACCTCAAAATAATATAAAGAGTGCAGAAAAAGGTTAATCAGGATACCAAAACATTCCCTTAATGCCTTCAGGATCTAGGATAAAACCTAAACGACGATAAAACTCTACCACTTGAGGATCTGCAAATAGAGTAACATTACTAATATCATCACTACGTAACTTGCGAATCATATATTGCATTAAAACCTTACCTAATCCCTTATTCTGAAAACGGGGGTGAATGACCACATCCCAAATAGTGGCATTAAAAGCATGGTCAGAAGTCGCACGGGCAAAACCAATCATGATTTTTTTATTGCCTCTAACCTCCCAAGCAGAGACGACGAGATAACTATGTTCAAGGGCTTTTCTTACCTTGCGCAGGGGGCGCCTAGCCCAGCCAACAGAGTCACAAAGTTCTTCTAATTCATACAAATCGATTTCTTCATGGGTGCTAAAGTATATTTGGCTGTTACCAAATTTATCAGGATTTAGCGATACCCAATCTCTATTATCATTGTTAGCGTTAGAGCTATCGTTGTTGTTTGTTTTTGTAAATAATTTTTGCAACCAAACCATGCCCGTGTGGCTAGAGTTAGATGTTTGTAGTTTTTAAAACGTTCATTGAGTCTAGGGTTAAACTTTTCTCAACAACCTTCTAAGCATCATATCATAAAGAATTGAGAATGAATAATGAATATTAAGAGCATTTTAACCTCCTCTCTAATTCTAATCTGCTAAGACTTTAACTAATTGTTGTAAATCTCTAATCTCGTGGGTTGCCATGAAGGAAAAACGTAGTCGGCTAATGGGTACTGTGGGGGGGCGAATAGCTGGTACATAGAAACCATGCGATCGCAATTTAGACGACATACTTAGGGCTTCGGGAGCATCTTTGAGGGGTAAACATAAAATTGCCGAATCTGAGGGTAAAATAGTTAGGTTAGCTTCACTACATAGTTTTTTAAGAAAATTAATATTAGTCCATAGATTATGACGACGATGAGCCTCGGTGCGAATGATATTAACCCCCGTTAAAGCTGCTGCTGTATCCGCTATGGAGAGGGCTGTCGTATAAATCCAAGTTGGGCAACGATTACGCAAAAAATCAATTAATACCTCGCTCCCTGCTACATAACCCCCCAAACTACCGACAGCCTTACTCAGGGTACCAATTTGAATAATACGTTCACTTTTAAGTTCAAAATGTTCTACGCATCCAGCCCCATGCTTGCCTATTACCCCTGTACCGTGGGCTTCGTCCACCATTAACCAACAGTCAAATTTTTGTGCAATATCTAACAACAGAGGCAAAGGGGCAATATCTCCATCCATACTAAAAACGCTGTCGGTGATAATCAGACAATGGCGAAAGTGCGATCGCACTTTAGTTAGTCTATCTACCAAATCTTCACAGTTAATATGTTGATATTCCACCGTGTGGGCTTGGCTCAATTTTGCCCCATTTTTAAGACTAGAATGGTTATATTCATCCCCTAAAATGAGGTCTTTTTTGCCCATTAAAGCCGAAATAGTACCTAAATTAGCTAAATATCCCGAACTAAAAACAAGGGCTTTGGGGGTTTGTTTTAAAGAGGCGATCGCCCTTTCTAAATCATCATGAAGGGTTCTATGACCGCTTAATAGACGAGATCCAGTGCTACCATTACCATAACGCTCTATAGCTTCTATTACTGCTTGTTTAAGACGAATATCTGTGGCTAACCCTAAATAATCATTACTAGCAAAATTAATTAACCGCTCACCATCAATGGTGATAGTATATCCCGACAAATCAGTTATTTTTTGCTCCTGTCGATACCAATTAGCCTTTTTGATAGTAGAGAGGGATTTTTGTAAATGTTGTCCTAGAGAATCATTCATGAAAACTTTTAAACAGTGAAAGTAAATTGACAATTGACCATGGACAATCCACAATAAATGAAGTTAAAAATCAGTTTTTATTCCTCAATTAATCAGTAATTTTATCAAAATTTTGGCTATGTTTTTATTAATTCCAGCCGCAGGTGTGGGCAAAAGAATGGGTGCAAAAGGCAACAAACTACTATTAAAATTAGAAAATAAGCCCCTCTTGGCATGGACATTAATCAACGCCGAAAAATCTCAGGAAATTGAATGGATAGGAATTATGGGGCAACCCTACGACTTTGAAGAATTTACCCAAATTATTGAACAATTATCCCTCACCAAACCCGTCACCTTGATAAAAGGGGGAGACACGAGACAACAATCAGTTTATAACGGTTTACAAGCCTTACCTAGCCATGCCCAGAAGGTATTAATCCATGATGGGGCAAGATGTTTGGCAACCCCAAAATTATTTGATCGTTGTGCCAAAGCCTTAGATAATTGTCAGGGTTTAATTGCAGCTATCCCTGTTAAAGATACTATCAAAATAGTAGATGAAAACAAAACTGTCATAGATAGCCCTAACCGTGATTACTTATGGGCAGCCCAAACCCCCCAAGGATTTGATGTGAAGTTATTAAAACAATGTCACAATCAAGGGCTAGAGTTGGGGTGGGAGGTGACAGATGATGCGGCGCTGTTGGAAAGATGTGGTTATTCGGTGCAGATAGTAGAAGGGGAAGAAACTAATTTGAAAGTAACTACTCCCATGGATTTAACTATTGCGGAGTTTATTTTAAATCACGGGAAAGTATAGCGGTTTTATAATTCTTGATTGTCGGATTTCATACTTAAACCTAACATACTCAAAATTCTAAAGTTTAATTGTCCATTGTCAATTGTTGATGGGGTTGCCACGAATATCTGTCACCACAATATCCCATTGCCCATTATTGGCTGTTTCAAAAACAATTTTTTCTCCGTTACTACTTATCATGGGGTTTCTAATTTCCTTAGTAGTTTGGGGGATTAAAGTCCTTTTTTGTTGAGTGGTGCGATCATATAAATATAGTCCTGATTGTCCTTGTTTTACCACCATAAACACTAGATAACGTCCATCCTCAGAAATGGTGGGATTAGTAGCAATTTCATCAAAGGCATTTAAATTAGGTAAATCAATCAATCTTCTATTTCTGGCATCGAATAAATAAATATCTTGAGAGCCGTTACGGTCTGAGGTAAATGTGATAAAATTTCCTGCTATGTAGGGATTTAATTCGGAGTTACGACTATTTAAACCCCTTCCACCATTATCGAAGGGAAAATTGAGAGTGCGAGGATAGTTGCTACAACCAGTAATGGTTAACACCATCAGCATAGGAAGGACAAAGATTCGTTTCACATTGATAGGGCTAGGTTTAGCACCACACATTATACGATAAAATAACTAGCAAATCTTAATGATAATTGATTTATGGCTTTTTTTATCCCTGATGAGTCCCTCCAAAAAACCGCCGAAGAAGTTTTAAACGCTACATGGCAAAGGTTTCCTTCTTTGGCAAAAAATCAAATTGCCTTGACTTGGCTTGTGTATGATGAGCCAATAATTGTGAATACTGGGGGTGCTTTGTCGGTGGATGAGTTTTGGAAGCATCCTATTCGGGGTTATAGCTATCGGGGGGATGAAAATCTTTATCCTGCCAGTGTGGTGAAACTTTTTTATTTGGTGGCTGTTAAGGATTGGATTAAGACGGGGATGCTAGAAACTAGCCCAGAGTTGGAAAGGGCTATTCGGGATATGATTGTGGATTCGAGTAATGATGCTACGGGCTTGGTTTTGGATGTGTTGACGGGTACGACATCAGGCCCTGAATTAACGATCGCACCTTTTCAAACATGGGCATATCAGCGTAATATTGTCAACCGTTATTATCAATCTTTGGGGTGGGAGGAGTTAAAAACCATCAATGTTAATCAAAAAACTTGGGGAGATGGTCCCTACGGCAGAGAAAGAATGTATTTAGGGGAAAATTTTGAAAATCGTAATCGTTTAACCACCAATGCGATCGCCCGATTATTTCACAGTATAGTAGGAGGTGTGGCAGTATCCTCGGAAATATCTCAAGAAATGATGAGTTTATTACAAAGAGATGTAAACCAAAAAACCCTCGCCCCCCATGAAGAAGAAAATCAGGTGAGTGGCTTTTTGGGGGAGGCATTGAGTACAGGCGATCTTCTTTGGTCAAAAGCAGGATGGACATCAAAAGTAAGACTTGATAGCGCCTACATTGAAAAAAGTAACGGTAAGGCGTACCATTTAACAGTGTTCACCGAAGGCATAGAAAATAGTCAAAATAGAGAGATTTTACCCTTTATCTCCTCCCAAATCAGCGAATTTCTATAACATTTCATTCCCTCCTCTCCCTAGGGAGAGGGGCTGAGGGTGAGGGCTAAACTTTAAATCTCATATTGCCCCATTGCGTATTACCCATTCCCTAATAAAAAATGCAAACAATCGATTGGATAGTAGTCTTGTTATACCTCATTGCCACCATGGCAGTGGGAATATATCTCTCAAAAAAAGCCTCCAAAAGTTTAGAAGACTTCTTCGTCTCAGGGCGCTCGTTGCCTTGGTGGTTAGCAGGTACAAGTATGGCCGCCACCACCTTTTCCATTGATACCCCCCTCTACATTTGCGGAGTTGTTGCCACTAGGGGTATCGCAGGTAACTGGGAATGGTGGAGTTTTGGCTTTGCCCACGTGGTATTAATTTATATATTCGCCCGATTGTGGCGTAGGGCGGAGATTGTCACCGATGCGGAGTTAACGGAGATTCGTTATGGGGGAAGAATGGCGGCAATTTTACGGGCAACCAAAGCCTTTTTATTTGCCGTACCTATCAACTGTATCGGTATTGGTTACGCCATGTTAGCCATGGTGAAGGTGGTGGACGCTTTGCAGTTGTGGGAAAGTTTGGGGTTGAATGTGGGCGACAATGGCAAGTTATGGAGCGTTATTTTTGTTAGTTTTTTCGTCCTCATCTATTCAGGATTTTCAGGGTTATGGGGAGTGGTAGTAACGGACTTTTTCCAATTCTTCCTCGCCCTGTTTGGAGCTTTATTAGTGGCGGTGTTTGCGGTCAATGATGTGGGGGGTATTAGGCAGTTAGTTACCCAAGTACAGGCAGTTACAGACATCGATGTATTAGCTTTTATCCCTTTGGTGCGGGGGGATGGCTTTTTGGGTTGGCAATGGAGCGATTTTGCAGGAATTACCCTAACTACTTTTTCGGCATATCTTTTTGTGCAGTGGTGGAGTTTTCGCCGTAGTGATGGGGGAGGGGAGTTTATCCAAAGGTTAGTGGCGGCAAAGGATGAAGCGGAAGCGGAAAAGGCGGCATGGTTTTTTAATATCCTCAATTATATCTTCCGTACTTGGCCTTGGATTTTGGTCGCTTTGGCTGGATTGGTTATTTTTCCTGAATTAGAAGATCCTGAATTGGCTTATCCTTTAATGATGTTGGAGTTTTTACCTTCTATCGTCCTCGGTTTGGTGGTAGCTTCTTTGATAGCAGCGTTCATGAGTACGGTATCTACTTCTATTAATTGGGGGGCTTCTTACCTTACCAATGATTTATATCGTCGTTTCTTTGCCCCTGATGCTTCCCAAGCCCAGTTGGTTTTCGCAGGAAGGGTTGCTTCTGCGTTGGTGACGGTTATAGGTGCGATCGCCGCTTTTTTTGCCCAAGACATTGCCACGGTATTCCGATTAGTAATTGCCATCGGTACAGGGCCTGGATTAGTATTAATTTTAAGATGGTATTGGTGGCGCATTAACAGTGCAGCAGAATTAACAGCCATGCTGGTGGGTTTTGCCATCGGTGTGCTGAGTATGATTCCTAACCTCAATGTCTTCCCTGCGGATTTCGGTTTAAGGTTAATGGTTATATCTGGTGCTACGGCGGTAGTATGGATTTCGGTAATGTATCTTACCCCTCCTGAGTCCGAAGAAACCCTAACCCGTTTTTATCTACGGGTGCGCCCCGCTGGACTTGGTTGGAAAAAACAACAGGATGCTACAGGAGTTAAACCTTTACAAAATTTGGGCTTAGATGCTCTCAAAGTGGTGGCTGGGGTAATGATTCTATTTGGTTCAATGTTATCCATCGGTGGCTTTTTACTTTTACAATCGGGAGTGGGTTGGTTTTGCCTCGTGATGGCAGTAATCGGCGGTTTTTGGTTACGTCATCTCAACAAACAACGAATTTTTAGTATGTCTCGCCCCGGGAAAAAGTAATGAATATAGCTGAACAAAAAAGACAGTTACGAAAAAAATATATTAAGGAGCGATCCCAAGGAGATCTGCTACGCAGCACGCACCTTGATCATTTCCAATGGCAAAAAAAGAGCGATCGTATTAGCCGTAATTTATTTAACCATCCTCTTATCGAAAAATCAAGGGTAATTTTAGGCTATATCAGCCATAGACAAGAACCGGATTTAAGTTTTTTATATCGCCATCACCCTATTACATGGGGCATTCCTCGCTGTCAAGATAAAGACTTAATTTGGCATCAATGGCATTGGGGCGAAAAACTCAGAAAAGGGGCTTATGGTATCTTTGAACCTTATAAAGATAGTCTCAAAATTATTCCAGAAGAAGTAGAACTAATTTTAGTACCTGCGGTGGCCTGTGACCAAAAAGGGTATCGATTAGGTTATGGGGGAGGATTTTACGATCGCCTCCTATGCCAAAAACCATGGCAAGATATTCCCACCATGGGCATCATTTTCGACTTTGCCTATGTGGACGAATTACCCACCGAAGAATGGGATCAACCCCTTGATTATATTTGCACAGAGAAAGGAATTATAGAACTAAAAAAAGACCTCTAAATTATCCCCTTTGGGCGTACATCCGCCGTAATATTTCTCCCGGGTCAACTCTTTCTCCATTTAGTCTAAATTCCCAGTGGAGATGGGGGCCTGTAGTCCTTCCTGTCATGCCGATTCTGCCAATACGAGCGCCCGTAGGAACCGTTAGCCCTTGAGGAATAAAAATTCCCCCTTGTCTATCTACCAAGGCTCTACCTCGATTTGTATTTTCGATCGCCCCCATCATGTGACAATAAGTATGGTTCCATGCCCCTGACCGAATAGTAATCATCGTACCACAGGCGGTATTATCCGAGAGTCCTACTACTTCGCCCCCCCACCAATTACGAATGTAACTACCCAAGGGAGCGGCAATATCTAAACCGCTATGAAATTGTCTTCGCCCCGTAACGGGGTGAATGCGATAACCAAATGGGGATGTATATCTTTGGAAGTTTTCCACAGGAAAGGATGCTTTACCCCATAAATTAGCAGAAGCCACAGTTTGCGATCGCACTGGTACAGTGGTGTAATGAAAGGTAACAATAAGAGAAAATGTCACCAAAAATAAAGAAACACCGATGACAAGCCACTTTTTTAGTGCTAACTTAAACATTTTACCTTTAGGTAATGTCAGCTTAAACATTACTCCTCACCAAATTTATAAATACGATAAATAATTGTAACCTACCCCGAAAAAAATGGGGTGAGTCGGATTAACTTAACGGAATAACAAGGCTGGAATTCTGGTACTTCTCAATAATTGAATAGTAGTGCTACCAATAATTAAATTTCTGATGCGACTATGACCATAAGCCCCCATAATGAGCAAATTAATATTATTCTGCTCAATATAAGAAGTAATCTCACTTTCTTCATCACCTTTTAACAAAGAAGATTGAACACTAAAACCTGCATTTTCTAATAAATCCAAAGCCTGTGATAATTTACTGTTACCATCATCACCTTTGCTCACCATCACCAAATGAATATCCAAATCCTTAACGAAAGGAACATTTACTAAAAAGTCTAAAATTCGATGACCTGTGGCACTACCATCATAAGCAATTAAAACTTTATCAATGGGAACATAATCATGGGGGGTAACAAAACAAGGTTTATTACTAACACGAACAATTCTCTCTAAATTTGCCCCTAGGTGAACGGAATTATAATCCGCATTTTCTCCCCTTTTACCTAATACAATTAAATCCGTTTTTTCCTCTAAATTTTTAACCGTATCAGCGACAAAACCAGTCTTATGAATACCATTAACCTTTTCTACCCCTTCCTGTTTTAAAATCTCTTTGCCATGATCCAAAATCACCTTAGCTCGTACATGATTTAATTTTGCCCTTTCATGGTCCAATTCCACTAACTTTTCTAGCAATTCATCCGATGCACCTAAACCAAGACTTCCACTCCAATTTCCCTGAGAAGATTTACTTTGAGCTCGATTGTCTGTCACTGATAAAATATTCACCTCTGCATCTAATCTTTTGGCCATCCAGGCAGCATATTTATAGGCATTTTCACCATAACTAGAACCATCTGTACAGAGTAAAATACTTTTCATTACCAACTTTTGATTAAATAAAAACCACAAATATATATACCCTACCATTTTGACCCACAAAACAAAAACCCCTCGAAAAGACTTCGAGAGGCTCAATAATGTCCGTCACGGTCGAAAAAAAATTAACCTTTCTTACGAGGCGCAACAATACCGATGATGTTTTTATTAGGATCATCTAAAACGTTGATTCCTTCTGATAAAACGAGATCAGCAACTTGGAAGGTTTTACCAATGTCAACTTTACTAATATCCATCTCTAGGAATTGAGGAATATTATCAGGGTAGCAACGAACTTTAACTTCCGTTACCATCTGCTCCATGATACCGCCTTTTTTGATACCGATAGAAGTACCAACGATTTTTACAGGAACAACGACTTCTACTTGATTATCCCCAGAAGGACAGAAGAAGCTAATGTGGTGGAGGGTTCTTTTCCAAGGGTGAGATTGAACTTCTCTGATTAATACTTTACCATTCCAAGAAAGTTCGGGAATAGTCATCTCTACTAAAGTGTTGTTGATAGAAGCACTTTTGAGAAGGGCGATCGCCTCTTTATGACCTAAAACTAAGGAAATAGCTTCAGAACCACTATGGCCGTATAGGTTAGCGGGGAGCTTACCTTCACGACGTAAAGCTCTTGGTTTAGAGCCTTCAGGTCTGGTGTTACATTCTAATGTGACTTGCATTTTTTTTACCGAATTTAATTATAAATTTTATATTTTGATAATTTACCCAAGCAATTTGGGGTTAATTTTGGAACAATTTTAATAATAACCAAAATATACTTTTAATTTAGGACTGTTGGAGAGGATTTACATTGGCATTAAGTAAAGCTCTTTTTGGTCCATGGATAGGATCTTCAACGATAATGGTTTGTTCTCTACCTGCCCCAAGGGAAACAATCGCAATGGGTAATTCCATTAAATCTGCCAAAAATTTAAGATAATTTAAGGCATTTTCAGGTAATTCTTCGAGGGTACGGCATTCCGTGGTGGATGCTTGCCAACCGGGTAGAGTCTCATAGACAGGCTTACAACGAGCAAATTTATTGGCATGGGTAGGTAATTCGGTAATGGTTTCGCCATCTACTTCATAGGCCACACATACTTTTATCTCTGGTAATTCGTCCAAGATGTCTAATTTAGTTACTGCCAAGCAGTCTAAACCGTTAATTCTGGCGGCATATCTACCAATCACAGCATCAAACCAACCGCAACGACGACGGCGCCCCGTGGTAGTACCAAATTCAGAACCACGATCGCCCAATAAAATACCGATTTCGTCTTCTAGTTCGGTGGGGAAAGGTCCTTCTCCTACACGGGTGGTATACGCTTTTGCTACACCAATGATGCGGTCAATAATAGTAGGTCCTACTCCAGCACCAACACAAGCTCCCCCAGCAATGGGATTTGAGGATGTTACATAGGGATACGTCCCATGATCGAGGTCAAGTAATGTACCTTGAGCCCCCTCAAATAAGATATTTTTCTTACTTCTTACGGCTTGGTTGATTTTTAGGGAACTATCAATAACAAAAGGACGTAGTCTTTCGGCGTAACCTAGGTATTCCTTGATGACTTTTTGAGGGTCTAGGGGGGGTAAACCGTAGAGTTTTTCGAGGACTGCGTTTTTGTAGTTGATAGTCCATTCTAACTTGTCGGGATGGCGATCGCCATTAATCAAATCAAGCATTCTAATGCCGATTCTTTCCGCTTTATCAGAATAGGTAGGCCCGATGCCTCTGCCTGTTGTACCAATTTTAAATTTACCTCTTCTATCTTCTGCCGCTTGATCCAAGATGCGATGATAAGGCATCGTCACATGGGCAGTTTGAGAGATAAATAAATTGTCAGTGGAAACATTGAGATCAACTAATTGATCAATTTCCTCTAACAATTCCTGCGGATCTATCACAGTACCAGAACCGATAATACATTCTGTATCAGGGTATAATATCCCTGAAGGGATTAAATGTAACTTAAAGGTTTGACCATCTACGACCACAGTATGTCCTGCATTTACGCCCCCTTGGGAACGCACCACGACATCCGCTGATTTACTGAGTAAATCCGTGATTTTTCCTTTTCCTTCATCGCCCCATTGGGCGCCTATTATAATAACGTTAGCCAAGAGTTTTTTAGTGCTAAACTTCACACAAACTATTATTATCGCAGTTTAAATTTTTTATGTCAAGTTTTATTCTGGGTAATAGGGAATGGGCAATGGTCAATGGTTATAAAATAAGGTAATAAGGTGATAAAAATAATTAAGATCAAGTTCGAGTAATCAGTTATGAAAAGGATCATTGTTTCGCCCTAAATCTCCGAATTCTGGGGGACTTCCCATTGTAAAAATTTATCAAGACTTAATATAAGATGGGATAAGTTAAGGTTATGTAATAATTGATTGGTTTAGTAAAAAGATTATGAAAACGGCGGTAGCGTTAACCATTGCTGGTTCTGATAGTGGTGGTGGTGCAGGAATTCAGGCGGATTTAAAAACTTTTGCCTTTAATTATGTTCATGGTGCCAGTGTAATTACTTGCCTCACGGCACAAAATACTAAAACCGTAACGGAGGTAATGGCGGTATCTTCTGACATGGTAAAGGCTCAATTTGAGGCGGTAATCAGCGATATTAAGGTGGATGCCCTGAAAACGGGAATGCTTTTTAATGAAGAAATTATCTCCACGGTAGCTGATTGTATCAAAGCATGGGGTGGCAAAAATATTCTTATAGATCCTGTAATGGTTTCTCGCACAGGAGCACAGTTAATTGATAATGAAGCGGTGGAAGCGATGAAAAGTTTGCTTTTTCCCCAAGCCCTCATGCTCACGCCTAATCTATACGAGGCTCAGTTGTTGAGTGGTATATCTATTACATCCATTGATGATATGAAACAAGCGGCGGCTAAAATTTACGATTTGGGGGTGAAGACGGTTTTAATTAAAGGTGGTGCCGCGCAAGGACAAAATAAAGGAATTGATGTTTTTTTTGATGGACAAAATTATACCGTTGTTCAAATAAAAGCGGTTGACACTCTTAATAATCACGGTACAGGATGCAGTTTAGGGGCGGCTATTACTGCCCATCTAGCCCTCGGAAAATCCCTCCCAAGGGCGATCGCCTCTGCTAAGGAATATGTCACCACAGCGTTAGAATATTCCTTGGAAATAGGCTCAGGATGCGGTCCTATCGGTCACTTTTTTCCGATGATAGAATCACAATATCTTGAATTCCATCAGAACTAATTGACCTATACAATAATGATCTGACTACTCACTTTCCCATCCATCAAGGGATACGGGAACAAAATCACCATAAATAGTTAAGGCTAAAAATAAAGGTTCCCCTTGAGAAATTAATTTTCCACTTAAAACACAACTTTCATCTTTTCTGGCGATGCCTTCTATGGTTGCTCGAATATCTGTTTTTGCGAAGTTTGGTCGATATTCTCCTGATTTTTGTTGTACATAATTCCACAAAATATCACGGATTAATGTTTGATAACCCTGACTTCCGGAAAGAGACTTTAAACTATCTTTGAGGCTCTTTTCCAGACGAATACTGGTTACCTCCATTTGAGTTGTAGAAGTTCTGTGCATTGAGCGCATAATGTTGAAGTTTTTATACTTTGTATATTGGGTAAGACTAGAGTAGTATATTAATCTATATTTTGCTACAAAAATATATGATTTTTTACAAACCTTAACCATTAATTATTTTCTTGAAGAATCATCTTCTAAGTTTTTGTTATGTTCCTAATTTTACTGCTTAAGTATATGTCTATATAATAGGATAAATGAGGTTTTTAGCTTTTGCAGCAGTTTGAAATGATTAGGAATAAAGTAATTATCAATAATTTGGATGAAATAGTTCTTGTGGTCTTTGTGGAGTGATAGTTTTTTATGTTTTAAGATGTAAAACTCATGAAATAAGAGTGCTATGGTGTTAATTATGATATGTTTTTAGGCAATTTTCATTTAATCAAATATTTTTTGTCCTGTTTTTTTGGTAAATATCTTCTTTTAAAATAGAAGCAAACTTTGTTTGTTTTTTACAATCACAAGTTAAGATTAGGATGTTTGTTCATGACCTAGCTTGAGGAAAATGGTTTCTAGGCTTTCTTTTTCGCAATGGAAATTATGTATAGGAATATCTGCTTTTATGAGTTCCTTTAAAAGTTGAGAGGCTTGTTCTAAGTCCCCTGTAAAATGGGTAAGATATTGATTTTTATCGGGTAATTTTTCCCAATATTCTACTAAAAGACAGTTGTTTAATTCTTGCTCTAGTTGGTCGTTTTTTGCGAGGGAGGAAATAAATATTTGTTGTTTACTAAATTTTTGGTATAGATTTTCTAGGGATGAATTTTCGACTAAACAGCCCAATTCCATGATGCCGATGGATGTACATAGTTCTGCTAAATCACTGAGGACATGGGATGATATTAAAATGGTCATTCCCGCTTGTTGCAGTAGCTTAATGGCTTGACGAAATTCTAGTCTGGCGATAGGATCTAGTCCTGATACGGGTTCATCGAGCAGAAGGATAATGGGTTGATGGATAATGGTCCGGGCAAGGCTAAGGCGTTGTTTCATGCCCCTGGAAAGGGTGGCAATGGGGCTATTTCTTTTGTTTTCGAGGTTAACGGTTTCTAATACTTCTTGTAGTCTTTGTTTTCTGAGGGGTTTTGATAGTTTGTAAAGTCTGGCGAAGTAATCGAGGTAGTCAATGACGTTAAGGTCATCATAAAGGGGATAGTCGTCGGGAAGGTAGCCTAGGTACTGTTTTAGGTGGGGGTTGGTATTATCCCGCAAAAGGCGATCGCCATTTAGATAGATTTCTCCTTTGGTAGGCTCTTCGGCGGTGGCTAACATACGGATGAGGCTAGTTTTTCCTGCCCCATTGGGGCCAATTAAACCATAAACTTCCCCTTGTTTGATTTGTAAATCTACTTCATTAACGGCGATGTTTTTGTCATAGATTTTGGTTAATCCGTAAGTGGCGATCGCAATTTGTTCTTGATTATCGTTAATTAACATTGATAAAAAGGGGAATAGGGAATGGGCAACGGGCAATAGGGGAGATATTATTATCCATTATCCATTATCCATTATCCATTATCCATTATCAATTGATCTAACTCTTGCCAAATGGTTTGTAAAAGGCGATCGCACCCTGCCCCTGTCACTGCCGAAATCAAGAAAATTTGATCATTCGTAACGGCTCGAAACTGCTCTATCAAATACTGTTGGGTTTCCTCATCGATAGAATCAATCTTATTAAGAGCCAAAATCTGGACACGCTCAGGCAAACCACGGCCATAAGCATTTAACTCCTCCTGAATAATTTTATAATCTTCGAGAGGATCTTCGGCATTAACATCCACTAAATGTAATAGTAACCGAGTGCGCTCGATGTGTCGTAAAAAATCATGCCCTAAACCAATACCATCAGAAGCCCCTTCAATTAACCCCGGAATATCCGCAAAAACAGTACCATCTCCCGTCGGCTTTCTTACCACCCCCAAATTAGGCACAAGAGTAGTAAAAGGATAATCAGCAATTTTTGGTTTAGCAGAAGACACCGCCGAAATAAAAGTCGATTTTCCTGCATTGGGTAAGCCAATAATACCCACCTCTGCTAACAGTTTCAACTCTAAACGAACTTGTTTTATTTCCCCCTCCAAACCAGGTAAAGCATACTCAGGGGCGCGGTTACTATTACTCAAAAAATGTTGATTTCCTAAACCTCCCTTACCTCCTTTTGCCACCACAAAAGTCTCATTTTCTTTGACCAAATCATAAATTAACTGCTCCGTCTCTATGTCATAAACCATCGTGCCACAGGGGACCTCTAAAATGCGATCGTTGCCCCCTGCACCCGTACGATTGTTCGGGCCTCCTCTTTTACCATCTTCTGCCTTAAATTGACGAGCATAGCGGAAATCCAAAAGGGTTTGTAAATTAGTAACAGCCTTTAAAATTACCGAGCCTCCTCTACCTCCATTACCCCCCGAAGGCCCTCCCGCAGGGACATATTTTTCTCGACGGAAAGCAACTAAGCCATCTCCGCCATTTCCTGCTATTACTTCTATTTCTACCTGATCTATAAATTGCATCGATTTTTATTAGTGGATAACGAATATTGGCACTTCCCAAGGGCAATTTTCATATATACCCTTTTTACTTTTTCTTATGAACTTGTCGAGCCATCAATATTTTACCTTATTTTGTTTCAGTTCCTAGAATATTTGATCCGTTAGAGCCGGAAATAGTGAAAAAATTAACAATGTACAATACAATTAATGATACATCCTTAAACCTTTAATTTTAAGTATTTTTTTAATGTAACTCAGCTTGTTTTGAGTGGATTATCATTAACTAAAATTATTTAAAAAATTGAAAAATATAAATTACTTTTTTGTTAAAATTATTTAAGGTCTAACTTATAATATTTTTTTTAAAAAAAGAGGATATTATATCTCTGATTAAAATAAAACTTGTTGCTAAAGTTAAACACCTTATGGGTGTAAAAGTCTTAGGTGAGACTTTCATTTTGGCGGTAAAAAGGGTTATAGTTTTTGATGTTATTTAAAACAATATTTTTATACTTACAACGTTTATGACAGAACATATTTTATTAGTAGATGATGAGCCTGGTATTAGGGAGTCTTTACAAGCATATTTAGGAGATAATGAAGACTGGCAAGTAGATGTTGCTAGTAATGCCAGAGAAGCATGGACAATGTTACAAAACGAAGTTCCTGACATTATCATTTCGGATATTATGATGCCCGAAGTTAATGGACTGCAATTTTTGGCTCAACTAAAAGAGGATATTCGTTTCCAGAGTATTCCTGTAGTATTTTTGACAGCCAAAGGAATGACAACCGATCGCATCGAGGGATATACTGCTGGTTGTGATGCTTATTTACCAAAACCTTTTGATCCTGATGAGCTAGAAGCTATTATTAAAAATTTACTGGAAAAAAGTAAGGTTAGACAGGAAAGTAACCCGCAAAGCACTCAGTTGGATGAGTTGGTAAAAGATGTTAAGGACATTAAAGATAAATTAGACAACCCTAATAAGTTGAATGTAACAGAGTCTCCTATCAAGATTGATTTAACCCCTCGAGAACAAAGTGTATTAGACTTAGTGGCAAAGGGTTTGATGAATAAGGAGATAGCCAAGACGCTACAAACTAGCGTTAGAAATGTGGAAAAATACGTTAGTCGTTTGTTTAGTAAAACAGGCACTAACAGTCGCACAGAATTGGTACGTTTTGCCCTCACCCATGGTTTGACGGATTAGTTTATCGAATCATAAACTAGCCCTCCCTCATGATTCCATTTTTTTTGGCACAGCCTACATATTTCTTTGTCTAAGGCGATAATCACAAAATAGTAATGTACCTCCAGACACACAGAGGGGTACAACAACTAAGTTTAGGAGGGGAATACTAATAAGACTCAAACAAATTAAACCAAATCCTGCACTACTGGGAAAACGGGCAAATACAAACTGTATTTTATGTCTAAATTTTAGTCTTCTTCTTTCGAGGGGGGCATCAAAAAAATCTAAGCAGATGATTAAAACGGTTAGGGATAATCCTCCGATACCTGAGATTAAATTACCAAAAGCGGGGATAAAGTTGAGTAAAAATAAGGGAATAGTTCCTAAGATAATTAAGATGATTTTTTTAAGCTCAAATAACAAGGCTCTCAATATATCTTGGAAGATATTAACTTCTACTAATTCAAGATTTCCTAGTTTGATTATTTCTATATTTTCTGATAGTTTTCCATACCATGGAGAGCCTAAAATGCTACCAAATTGAACGATAATAAAACCAACTATTATAAATAATAGAACAGTTAATACAGTCCTGATTATTACAACAAAAATTGAAGTTATGGGCAATAAAAACCCAAGGGCTTCAGGTAGTCTATTAACATAGCTAAGGGCGATCACACTTATATTATTCTCCAGAATGTCAAAAAATAATAAACTAGGTTGTAACAACAGAAGATAAACACCTATCCCAACTACTATATTAATAAAAATAGGAACTACTAAATACTGCAACAATTTTTTATTTTTAATAATTAATTGCAAGGCTTTAAAAGGGTATAATAAGCCATCAATAAATCCAAAACCAGTAAAAATATTTCTAAACATATCAAAAAATAATGGTGATATATAGCGTATCAAATATCAGCATAATGTCAACTACAAAAATAGCTAACTATTACATAAATTAATTTAATCACCTATAATTTAACTTACCAATAATTTTTCCTAAGTAGTATTGATAAAACAAAAGTGATGTTAATAATAATCTATTCAAAATAAACACTACACTATAACTTTTCAAACATAAAAATTCTAACATAACCCCTAAAAACTACTACCTTCCCAAAGCTATGCGCCTGTCTCGTCTTGTAACCATTGTTATCGGCTTAAGTATAATTTTCGGCTTAATGCTGTGGTTAGTTAGTGCGTTATCTCGATTGTATAGCGAAATTTCTTGGACAAGTCCACTACTCGCAAACTTTTTAGTGTTTGTTCTGATTTTATTGTTAATATTTTTTATTGGTATCTTTCTTTATTATTTTGGCATTATCCCCAGCGACAAAACCAGTCGAACTTCCAGAGGAAAACGAAAAAGACAGCGCCCCTTACCCGCTCTTCCTGCCCAAAAAAACGAGATTGCCTCAGAAACTATTAGGGCAGTAAAAAAACAAGTCGCCCAAATTCAAGATGAAGTCAGCCAAAAGGCTTTATTAGAAAAATCGCAACAAATTGAGGCAGACTTTACCACAGGAAAATTAAAAGTAGCTGTATTTGGCACGGGTAGTGCTGGAAAAACATCCCTTGTAAATGCTTTAATCGGGGAAATGGTGGGGGAAATTCAAGCCAGTATTGGCACTACCACCGAAGGAGTAACCCATTCTCTCAAGTTGCCTTCTGCTAACCGAGAAATATTGATTACTGATACCCCCGGTATTTTGGAAATGGGCGCCCCGGGGGAAATTCGAGAGCAATTAGCGAGGCAATTAGCCACGGAGGCGGATTTGTTACTGTTTGTGTGTGACAATGACTTGAGGGCTTCGGAGTTTAAACCTTTGGAGGCTTTGGCAACCATCGGCAAAAGGTCATTATTAGTTTTCAATAAAATTGATTTATATTCAGAAGAAGAACAAGGAATTATTTTAAGTAGTCTTCAGCAGAGGGTGGCGAGGTTTATTCCTAGTAATGATGTCATCCAAGCCTGCGCTAATCCTCAGCCTGTGCAGTTTTCGGCGGATGAAATGATTCAGCCTGATGTGGAGGTGGATAATGTCATTAAACGTTTGGCGGCTATCTGTCGGGCGGAGGGGGATGATTTGTTGGCGGATAATATTTTGTTGCAGTCGCAAAGGTTGGGGGAGGAGGCGAGAAAGTTGATTGCCCAACAACGTAGCCGGGAAGCGGATAAGATTATCACTCGTTATCAGTGGATTGGGGCGGGGGTGGTGGCTTGTACTCCTGTGCCTGTGGTGGATATGTTGGCAGCAGCGGCGGTAAATGCTCAGATGGTGGTAGAAATAGGACAGGTTTATGGTTGTGAAATTAATAGCGATCGCGGCCGGGATTTAGCGGTATCCTTAGGTAAAACTTTAGTTAGTTTGGGGGTGGTAAAGGGCGCTGTGGAGTTGGTGGCGAGGGCGCTACAATTAACTCTCGCGACTTATGTGGTGGGAAAAGCTATTCAGGGGGTGAGTGCGGCTTATCTGACTCGCATTGCTGGTAAGAGTTTTGTAGAATATTTTAGCCATGATCAAGATTGGGGTGACGGTGGTATTACAGAAGTAGTGCAAAGACAGTTTAAACTTAGTCGCAAGGACGAGTTTATTAAGGCTTTTGTCCAAGATGCGATCGCACGAGTAATTGAACCCATTAAGGATACTCTAGAAGAAAATTTTGATAATAGTGATTATCCTGAGCAAAGTAATGATGTTTATTTTGATGATGATGGCTGGGGAAATGGTAATCTTAAAAAGGATGATTGGTGGTAATAACAATTGAGAATTGATGATGGATAATTGACAATAAAAATTAGATGTTTCAGCTTACTAAAGTCTTTAATTTATTAATCTTATTTCTGTTTAATTCTAACTCTGAAACCTTAGTTATTTATCCAGTTTGCGAAGTATTTTAAATTGTTTATTTGTCCCTGATTTAAGCTATTTTTATTAATTAAAAACCAGTAAGAAGTAAGCAAAGGATAGGTAAAATTATCGGAATTACTATAATTTATATTTTCTTTATTTAAGCGGTTAGTATTACCAACAAAATGAGAGACATTAGGAGTAATAAAGTTACCAAAATCATTTTCTAATTTAGCAATATTTAGTTCATTTTCCCTTGCAATGGGATATTCTACATAGCTAATTGCCCCATCTACTTGTTTTAGGGTAGAAACTATAGCCTCACTGCCCCTTGCACTGATTCCCATTTCCCACGGGATAGTTTTTGTTTCTCCTATGTTTTGTTTCCATTCATCGCTAATGGAGCTTAAATATTTACTAAAATATAAATTTGTCCCGCTATTATTGCCATGAAAAATTACTTTTATTTTTTTGCTTTCCGTGGCTCCTAATTCTTGCCAATCAGTTATTTTACCAGTAAAAATATTAGCTAATTGTTCTTTTGTTAGTTGTAAATTATCGATTTGTTGATGATTATAAATAAGGGCGACCGCACTTAACCCCAGATGAAATGATAAAATATTATTATTAAATAATTTCAACTCTTGTTCATTAAAACTAATATCAGTAATAGCAAAATCAATAGAGCCTTTTTTTAATTTATCAAGAAGAATATCACTACTATAAATAGAATTATATTTTATATGCAAATCAGGACTTATCTGTTCGTATTCACCAAACCATTGATTGATAAGAGTATCTGAAAAGTTTTCCCCCATGCCATAAATGTGTGTGGATGGTAATTGAGAATAAAAACCCCGAGACTGACTACCCAGAAAACTGCCACAAAAACCTGTTAAAGCACCAATAAAACTTCTGCGTCCTAATCTAAAATTATTCATCTAAATAAAATCTAGTTATTTTTCAATTTATTGTGGCGTATAGCTTTTTTGTAGCCATAGACTAGGTATATATTAGAAGAAGATGAGATAATATAAATTAAGAAATAGTTAAAAGCAGTTTAATTTTTTATTAACTTTATTTTTTAGTTAGCAAACTCTATATTCATTTTATAAAAATATATTTTACTCCTCGAACAAAATTTAATTAACAATTATCAAAAAAAATAAAAATATGGATTATTTAAATATATTAGAATCTGCTGTTATAAGCAAAAATAAAAAGCCAAATGGTGAATTAGTGTATGAGGCATTATTAAGTGCTGAAAAAGAAAATCGGAAAGAAAGTATTAAATATAATTTTGAACAACTCTGGGGAGAATGGTGCCTAACTTTCATCACAGGTACAAAAAACAGTCAAAAAAAGATGGGAGGATTACTAGGCAAAGGCTTTTATCTTCCTTCACTGGCAAAAATAACCATATCCTATAGTGCAAACTCCGATAATCCAGAATCTTTACAAGGTAGGGTGGCAAATAAAGTAAATGTTGGTTTAGTTACTTTTATTATCTCTGGCCCCATTAAATATGTAGAGAAAAGAAATATTATGGCTTTTGATTTCAATCATTTATCCATGTCCATTTTAGGCAATAAATTATACGAACAAGAGGTAAGAGGTGGAGTTAAAAGTGAACCTGAATTTTATACAAATAGTATTAGTAAACAAGCCTTTTTTAGCTATTTTTTAGTAACAGAAAATTTTATTGCTGCCAGAGGTAGGGGGGGAGGTTTAGCTTTGTGGAAAAAGGAGGGGTAATCATTAAATCATAGGGCAACAACCTTAAACGGTGGTCAAAAATCTTAAAAAGTCTTAATAAATGCTATAATTTGCCACTGGGTAGTTACATAAATTCTAAGTATAATGAGCAAAAAGCGTATTTTATCAGGGGTACAACCTACAGGAAATTTACACATCG
Organism: Cyanobacterium sp. HL-69; assembly: GCA_002813895.1. Taxonomy (NCBI): domain Bacteria; kingdom Bacillati; phylum Cyanobacteriota; class Cyanophyceae; order Chroococcales; family Geminocystaceae; genus Cyanobacterium; species Cyanobacterium sp. HL-69. Next base: position 2,800,730 of record CP024912.1, read on the forward strand.
GTAATTATTTAGGGGCAATTCGTAACTGGGTAGAGATGCAACCCCAGTATGATAACTTTTTTTGTGTGGTGGATCTCCATGCCATTACTGTACCCCATGATCCCACGGTTTTAGCCCAAGATACTTACAACATTGCGGCGTTGTATTTAGCCTGTGGTATTGATTTAAGTTACTCTACTATTTTTGTCCAATCCCATGTGACTGCCCATAGTGAGTTGGCATGGTTACTAAATTGTGTTACTCCTCTAAATTGGTTGGAGAGGATGATTCAGTTTAAGGAAAAAGCCATTAAACAAGGGGAAAATGTCAGCGTTGGTTTATTAGATTATCCTATTTTGATGGCATCGGATATTTTGTTGTATGATGCGGATCAAGTACCCGTGGGAGAAGACCAAAAACAACATTTAGAGTTAACCCGTGACATTGCGATACGTTTTAATGATCGTTTTGCAACAGAAGAATCTCCTGTTTTAAAAGTTCCTGAGCCTTTGATTCGTAAGGAAGGGGCGAGGGTAATGAGTTTGGCGGATGGTACGAAAAAGATGTCTAAGTCTGATCCTTCTGATTTGAGTCGTATTAGTCTTTTAGATTCTGCTGATATGATCAAGAAAAAGATTAAGAAGTGTAAAACTGATCCTACCATGGGTTTGGCGTTTGATCCGGCTCGTCCTGAGTGTAATAATTTACTGGGTTTATATACTATTTTCTCTGGTAAGACAAAGGAGGAAGTAGCGGTTGAATGTGCTGATATGGGGTGGGGTAAGTTTAAGCCTTTGTTGACTGAGGCGACGATTGAAGCCTTGACTCCTATTCAGACTAAGTATGCGGAAATTGTGGCGGAAAAGGGTTATCTTGATTCTGTATTAAAGGATGGTAAGGATAAGGCTGGGGAAGTGGCAGGGGCTACCCTCAAAAGGGTAAAAGAGGCTCTTGGTTTTTTGATTGGTTAATAGATATTTTTAACCTTGTGCTATAGAAACTTTATCCTATTTTTATAAAGTTGATCTCCCCTACTTAATAAGGGGAGGGATATTATTTAAAATTTTCTATAAATTATTTAGAAATTCGATCATCAAAAAAACTTTCTCAACCTCCTCTAAATTAGTGAACTTTGAATGTTAAATATCCCATTATTTTTTGCACTTTACATATTTTCAAATATTATGAAAAACTTATTTATCTACATTATTAAAAAAATATAAAAATGGGAAATAATTTGTCAAAACTACAAGGTGCGATCGCCCTTAAAGAGTTTCTAATCACCGCAGAAATTACTCCTCCAAAAGGGGGAAATCCAGAAAGAATGTTAACAGTGGCAAAGGTATTAAAAAATAGAGTCCATGGGGTCAACATTACCGATGGAAGTCGTGCTGTGTTGAGGATGTCATCGGTAGCCGCATCGGCTTTATTATTAAAAGAAGGCATTGAACCTATTTGTCAAGTGACAGGGCGCGATCGCAACTCCATCGGTTTACAGGCAGATTTAATGGGGGCTTATGCCCTAGGCATTAGAAATATTTTAGCACTCACAGGAGATCCCATAAAAGCAGGGGATCATACCCAAGCTAGGGCTGTTTTTGAATTAGAGTCTATCAAATTATTAAAGTTAATTGATAAATTAAATCTAGGTTTTGATATTAATAATAAACCGTTAGTAGATGGTAATTTAGACTTATTTGCAGGGGCTGCGGTGGATCCTCAATCCAAAAGTTGGTCTGGTTTACAAAGACGTTTTGAAAAAAAATTAGAAGCAGGGGCTCAGTTTTTCCAAAGTCAATTAATCACTGATTTTGAAAAGCTAGATAAATTTATGACCCAAATTGCTGTTAAGGGCGATCGCCCTATTTTAGCAGGAATATTCCTCTTAAAAAGTGCTAAAAACGCTTTATTTATTAATAAATATGTCCCAGGGGTAGAAATTCCAGACCACATAATTAAACGCTTAGAAAAAGCCAAAAATCCTCTCCAAGAAGGAATAAAAATTGCTTCAGAACAAGTAAAAATGGCTCAAGATATATGTCAAGGAGTCCATTTAATGGCGGTTAAAAAAGAAGAATTAATTCCCGAAATTTTAGATTTAGCAAGAATAAAACCCTTACAATAAACAAAATATTATTGACAAACAAAAATTAACCCACCACATCAGGAAAAGAAAAAGCAGGGCTATGGGGAGTATTCTTCAACGCCACCATCAAAGCATCATGGATTTTTCCATTGGTAGCTAAAATGCGCCCTGTTTGAATGTCGAAATCTGTACCATCATAGGCGGTAATATACCCCCCCGCTTCTCTCACGATTACCACCCCCGCGAGTAAATCCCAGGGGCTTAACCCCCTTTCCCAATAACCGTCTAATCTTCCCCCTGCCATCTCACACAAATCGAGGGAAGCACTTCCAGCCCTTCTTACCCCTTGAGTTAGGTGGGTAAGATAGCAAAATTCGGCGTAATTATTATCGTCAGTTTCCCGTCTATCGTAGGCAAATCCTGTCACTAGTAAACTATCTTTTAATTCCTCTGTGTTGGACACCCTGACGGGTTTGCCGTTGAGGGTTGCCCCTAATCCTTTACCAGCACACCATAATTCTTCTTTCATAGGGTTATAAACCACTCCCACGGAGGGGATGCCGTCAATATTTAGACCGATGGAAACAGCTGCTTGAGGGTAGCCATGGGCATAGTTGGTGGTGCCGTCTAGGGGATCAATTACCCATTGATATTTGTGGTTTTGATTGCCACTTTTTCCTGATTCTTCAGCAAAAATAGCGTGATTGGGGCAGTGTCTTTGTATGACTTTTATTACTTGCGCTTCGGATTCCTTATCTACTTGGGTGACAAGATCACCTGATCTACCTTTTTGGGCGATCGCCAATTGTTTCCCCCAATAGTGACTGAGTACAGCCCCCCCAGCCCTTGCGGCTAATAGGGCAATATCGAGATAAATAGAAATAGATTCTTTAGCAGTCATTTTGTTAATTGATAATGGATAATTGAGAATAAAACAAAGATTTAAAGATTATTATTTTTGCCTTAATCAGTTGATACTATATTCTCTTTTCACATAGTCTAATAAACCTTCACAGGAATCAAGTAACAAATCAATCACATAATCAAAACCCGATTCTCCACCATAATAGGGATCTGGTACTTCTGTATCAGTATGATGGGAAGCAAAATCACACATTAACTTAATTTTGTCTCGATATTTACCCTTCAAATCCAAAGATAAAATATCATGATAATTAGCCTTATCCATAGCTAAAATTAAATCAAAATATTCTAGGTCAAAATCTTCAATTTGTCTTGCTTTTCCTACTAATTTAATGTCTCTTTTTTTCGCAGCTTCTCTCATACGAGCATCAGGAGGAGAACCAATATGATAACGAGATGTTCCCGCCGAATCGCAGGTTATTTTATCTTGTAAACCTTCTTTTTCTATGAGATGAATCATAATATTTTCCGCTGAGGGCGATCGGCAAATATTACCTAAACAGACGAATAATAACTTAACCATAATAAAACAAAAATTTTAATAATCTCATCAAAATCAAGGGCTGAAAAATGTTCAGCCCCCATCATCGACTATTTACCTACATTCCAGGAAGTCCAAAACTACCAGTTAACTCTTCCATTCTCTCGCGCATAGTCTCAGTGGATTTTTGATAGGCATCTTTATAAGCAGCGGTAACATTTGCAGATAAAGCCTCTGAACCATTAGCCAAAGCCTCATCCTTAATTTCTACTTTCAAAGGCTCTTGATTTCCGCTCATGGTGACAATCACTAAACCATCTTCGCTTTGTCCCTGAATTTCCATGGTTTCTAGTTCTTGTTGAAGCTGTTTTGCTCCCTCTTGCACTTGTTGGGCTTTTTTGAAGGCTTCCGCAAGTTCCTTCATTTTACCTAAGCCTAGTCCAAATCCTTTTCCTTGTGCCATATTTATATACTCTTTTTACATTAACAATAGAATAACAAACAAATTTTAACACTACCTTACCCCTGTTCGATGCTTATATTGTCTTTTAGGATAGGAAATTGAGAAAACAATAGAGAATAAATAATTGCAATTAAGGTTATAAAATATCAATAAATTATCAATTATTTACCCTTTTTTTACAAACTAAATATGTTTTTAAACAAAAAACAGACGGCAAATATAAACAGCACTAAAAATGCCAACCACATCAGCGATTAACCCAGCAAAGAGGGCATGGCGTACTCTCTTGATGCCCACGGAGCCAAAATACACTGCTAAGATGTAAAAAGTTGTTTCTGTCGAGCCATACATGGTGGCGGCAATTTTACTAATGAGAGAATCTGGTCCGTAGGTTTCTACCAAGTCACTGAGTAACCCAAATGAGCCTCCCCCAGAAAGAGGGCGCATAATAGCGAGGAGTAAATTTTCGGGGGGAAAACCTAGCACGGACAACACGGGGGATAGAATATTAAGCATGATGTCTAATGCCCCACTAGCTCGAAACATACCGATGGCAACGAGAATGGCTACCAGGTAGGGAATGATTTGAATGGCGATGGTGAAGCCATCTTTGGCGCCTTCGGTGAATACTTCATAAACTTTGACTTTTTTAAACACGAGGGCATAGAAGGGAATGCCCATTAAAAGAAGGGGAATTATATATTTGGCGGTGGTGTTAAATATGTCGGCAATGGATTCAATCATTATTTTGGTGTTGTTAAATTGATTTTAATTTGGTTTATTGTCAACAATGGGCTTAAGCCCATTGCCCATTATCTAGTTTTCAAAGTATTGAGAAATTTTATCTCCAATTCAGATTAATTACTCATGGAAGTCTGATTCTTCTATTTCTTTTTCAGGTTCGGGAATGGCAAATTTGGGGAGTTTTGAAAGGAATTTGACGGCGGTGACTCCTGCAATGGTGGAGCAGGATGTGGCGAGAATGGTGGGAATGAATAAGCTACTAGATTCAACTCCCATAAGGGCTACTACGGTGGCGGGGAGAATTAATTGCACACTGGATGTGTTGATAGTCAAAAAGGTACACATGGCATTGGTGGCAGTTTCGGGGTGGGGATTAAGTTTTTCTAGTTCTTGCATAGCTTTTAAACCCAAGGGGGTGGCGGCATTACCCAAACCCAACATATTAGCGGACATATTTAGTACCATGGCACTCATGGCGGGATGATCTGGGGGAACTTCTGGAAATAGCCAAACTGTGATAGGACGGACGATACGGGCGATCGCATTTACCAAACCCGCTTCCTCCGCAATTTTCATAATTCCTAACCAAAGAGCCATAATACCGATTAAACCAATGGCCAAGGTAACAGCCGCTTCCGCACTATCAATGGCGGCTTCGGTGACAGCATCAATATTGCCATTTATCGCTCCGACAATGACGGAAATAGCAATCAATCCAAACCAAACGTAATTGAGCATAAGATTATATTTAGGCAGAAAAATTACCATTCATTTTGACACACCATTACAACGAAACATTAATTTTGGTCACAAAAAATGTAAAGTAATATCAAGATTTATTACCCCCATCGCCCTAAAATCAAGCCTTGCCCATAATCTAATACTATTGTGTAAATTTTATTGATAAAGGTTAATAAATATATGCCATACACCACAGAAGACGGCGGTAAAGTTAATAATTTCGCCAACGAGCCAAAAATTTATAAAGCTCAAGCCCCCACAGAAAACGAAAAAAGAAACAATCTAATTTTAGTTATCGTTTCTACCATCCTTGTGGCTGGGGGAATTGCGATCGCCTTTTACGCATCCACCAACCCTCCCATATCTTAAAAAAAATAAAAGTCTCCGTTGCTCCAGACAAGCAGAAACAGAACCATAGACGATAAGATGAAATAAGACCGTAATAATTCTTTACCATCATTAAAAAAACTATGTTTTTATTTGGACTCGGAGACAAAAAACTAACCCTACCCAAACCCGAAGAAGCCCTCAAAGGTAGAGACAAAAAAATGCCCCTACCCTCCAAGCATTACGTAAACGGTAACCCCTTCAAAACCGAATATCCAGCCCACATGGAAAAAGCAGTATTCGGTATGGGTTGTTTCTGGGGCGCAGAAAGAAAATTTTGGCAGCTAGAAACAGGAATCTACCTCACCGCCGTGGGTTATGCCGCAGGTTATACCCCCAACCCCACCTACGAAGAAGTCTGTAGCGGTTTAACAGGTCATAACGAAGTTGTCCTAGTAGTTTATGACCCCCAAATTATTAGTTACGAAACCCTCTTAAAAGTATTTTGGGAAAACCATAACCCCACCCAAGGAATGCGCCAAGGTAATGATAGAGGCACTCAATATCGCTCAGGGATTTATACCTATTCTACCCAACAAAAAGAACTAGCCCAAAAATCAAAACAGCTTTACCAACAAGAATTAAACAAAGCAGGACATGGGGAAATTACCACCGAAATCCTTGACGCGCCAGAATTTTACTTCGCCGAAGGCTACCACCAACAATACCTCGCCAAAAATCCCAACGGCTATTGTGGCTTAGGAGGTACTAAAGTTTGTTTTCCCGAAATCTCCTCCGTCAAAAACTAGAAATATCAACAAATGTGAACCTTCCATCAGAAGGAGATCCTTTTGAGTTAACCTGATAATAAACAGTCCTTTTTCTTTAAATTAATTTCGGAGTCGTATGTCTGATCTAAATCGTGGCATCATGAAATTTGAAGGTGCTGACAAACCTATTATTGTAGGTATTTCTGCCTTTGTTATTCTCGGTGCTATTACAGCATTAATTATCTGGGCGCTAAATTCCGCCTATGCAGTAATTTAATTACTATCAATGGTCGTCCCCTCAGTCTTATGGGGGGATAACTTGCTGAGTGGATAATTAGTAACAAATAATAAAAAAAGTTAATTATCAATGACTTTTTTCACTACCCACTTTCATTACAAAAAGTTTTCAGCCCAATCTAAATAATTAGTGATTAAAAAATAGCAAAAGTGAGTTTTTTTAAACCTAGTGAAATAGTTTGTTTAGACAATCAAAATCGGTCATTATACTGTGAAATTATCGACGTTATAACGCAACAAAATAAATGCTGGGTTCGCCCTCTGATGTTGGTTAATTTTATACAGCAAGACCAGTATGAAAAAGCTGTAAAAAATATTGATGATTTGCGCCACACTTCAGATTTATTATGGAGTACAAACTGTTTCCGACCTGTTTTTGATACCGAATATATAACTTTTTGTGGTCAATTGCCTGAATTTGAATTTGATGATAAAAAAATATTAACCGCAAAAAAAACCCTAAGACATTTCATTCAAGATCTGTGGTTATTTAATAGTAAGTAAACTAAAATAATCAGACCATTATAACATCACCAATAAGATTAAAAAAATCTACCTTTACTTGACAAAAAGACAAGCCTAGGCTTTATTTCTTATAGAAAGACCTAGTTAACAATTAGCAAAAATTGCCGTACAAAAAAGAATAACTTTTTATTATCTCCTATCTCTTCGGTCAGTGGGGTAACTTGTTTATATAACGTAACGCTATGATATAATCAATTGTAATATTTCAAAACCTTGAAAACTAGATATAGATGTAAAGTAATGGTCTCGCCAAGGCTAAAAACTAATGTCTAGGATCATCTAAAATCAAGACTATGAATAATGTTGCTACTAGCTTAGTCAGCAACAAAATTTTAACTCAACTACCTAAAAAAGAAAATAAAATTAGGTTACAACACAGAAACTGTATATATATAGATAAATTATGAAAGATCTCGCTCGATATAGAAATATTGGGATTTTTGCCCACGTTGACGCTGGAAAAACAACCACTACAGAAAGAATCCTAAAATTAACTGGTAAAATTCATAAACTTGGCGAAGTACATGACGGTGCCGCTACTACCGACTTTATGGAACAAGAGCAGGAGCGAGGAATTACCATTCAATCCGCCGCTACAAGCTGTTTTTGGAAAGATCATCAATTCAATATCATTGATACCCCTGGACACGTTGACTTCACCATCGAAGTATATCGTTCTTTAAAAGTTCTTGATGGTGGTATTGGGGTATTTTGTGCTTCTGGTGGGGTTGAACCTCAATCTGAAACCAACTGGCGTTATGCTAACGATTCTAAGGTTGCTCGTGTAATTTACGTTAACAAATTAGATCGTACTGGTGCTGATTTTTACAGCGTTGTTAAACAAGTAAAAGAAATTTTGGCTGCTACTCCTTTGGTAATGGTATTACCTATAGGTATTGAAACCGAATTTAAAGGAGTTGTGGATTTATTAACCCGTAAGGCTTGGGTTTGGGATGAGTCTGGAGATCCTTTAAACTACACCATCGAAGAAGTTCCTGCGGACATGGTGGATGATGTGGAAATTTACCGTGAGCAATTAATCGAGACTGCGGTAGAACAGGATGAAGTGTTGATGGAAAAATACCTCGAAGGAGAGGAAATTTCTGTTGATGATATTAAGCGTTGTATCCGTAAAGGTACTCGTGATTTGGCTTTCTTCCCTACCTATTGCGGTTCTTCTTTCAAAAATAAAGGGGTTCAGTTAGTTTTAGATGCGGTAGTTGACTATTTACCTGCGCCTGATGAAGTTAATCCTCAGCCTATTGTGGATTTAGAAGGTAACGAAACTGGAACTTTTGCAAAAGTTGACCCTGAAGAACCTTTCAGAGCTTTGGCATTTAAGATTATGGACGATCGCTACGGCGCCCTAACCTTTACCCGTGTTTACTCTGGTAAATTAGAAAAAGGAATGAGCGTATTAAACACCGCCACTGGTAAAACTGAGCGTGTGGGTAGAATCGTAGAAATGCACGCTAATGATCGTATTGAGGTGGACTCTGCCCAAGCGGGAGACATTGTGGCTATTGTAGGGATGAAAAACATCCAAACTGGTCACACTATCTGTGATCCTAATCACCCTGCTACCCTTGAGCCTATGGTATTCCCTGAGCCTGTAATTTCCATTGCTATCAAACCTACCCAAAAAGGTGGTAACGAAAAAATGGGTATGGCTCTTAGTAAAATGGTTCAAGAAGATCCTTCTTTCTATGTGGAAACTGACCAAGAAAGCGGTGAAACCATCATTAAAGGGATGGGTGAATTGCACCTTGATATTAAAGTGGACATCCTCAAACGTACCCACGGTGTAGAAGTAGAAGTTGGTAAACCTCAAGTGGCTTACCGTGAGTCTATCACCAAGGTAATTAATGACAGTTATACCCACAAGAAACAGTCTGGTGGTTCTGGACAGTTTGGACGTATCGACTACACCATCGAACCTGGTGAAACTGGTAGTGGATTCTTGTTTGAGTCTAAGGTGACTGGTGGTAATGTTCCCCGTGAATTTTGGCCTGCGGTTAATAAAGGTTTTGAATCTAGTATCGATAAAGGTGTGTTGGCTGGTTATCCCTGTGTAGATCTCAAGGTTACTTTGACTGATGGTGCTTTCCACCCTGTGGATTCTAGTGCGATCGCCTTTGAAATTGCTGCCAGAGCAGGTTATCGTCAATCCATTCCTAAAGCAGGGCCTCAAATTCTTGAGCCTATTATGAATGTAGATGTATTTACCCCTGAAGATCACATCGGAGACGTAATTGGTGACATTAACCGTCGTCGTGGCATGATCAAATCCCAAAACACTACCCCCATGGGTGTCAGAATCAAAGCTGAAGCTCCTTTGAGTGAAATGTTTGGTTATATCGGTGATTTACGTACCATGACTTCTGGACGTGGTCAATTCTCTATGGAATTCTCTCATTATGCTCCTTGTCCTAGAAATATTGCTGAGGATGTAATTAAGGAAGCTAAAGAGCGCGAATTAGCATTGGCTAAATAATCAAAACCATTAATCATTAAATAGGTTTTGTGGGTGGGCATTGCCCACCTTTTTTTATGGGGAAAAATGCTACGCAAAAAAAAGCCCCCCACCCAGTGGGTGAGAGGTTTAAAGTGAGGGCAAACAAATAGATGGAGAAGGGATTATGGTCATAATCCCATGGTGTTGTTTTTTATCTGCGCCAAGATACCTTGGGTAAGATTTGTTCTAAATTAGCTCTATCTTTGTACTTAGTAGCAAAGTTAAGTAAAGAATCGAGTAAAGAATCAGAGAGATAATGGGGTTGTAAACCTAAATCTAATAATTTGGTATTTTTGGCGTTGAAATAATGTTCCTCTAATTCAACTCTCGGGTTATCAATATTGTTAACTTCCACTTTTAAACCGATGGTTTGTCCTGCTTTTTGAACCATGGTAGCCAAGTCATTGATACTAAATCTTTCAGTAAATTGGTTAAATACTCTGAATTTTCCAGCTTCCGCAGGATTGGCGATCGCTAATTCCATACATCTTACGGTATCACGAATATCTAATAAAGCTCTGGTTTGTTGTCCGCTACCATATACCGTCAAAGGATGTCCTAAAGCGGCCTGAATACAAAAACGGTTGAGAGCAGTACCAAATACGCCATCATAGTCAAGACGGTTAACCAACATCTCATCCATGCCAGTTTCCTCAGTCAAGACACCATAAACAATACCTTGGTTTAAATCAGTGGCACGAATACCCCATACTTTACAAGCAAAGTGGATATTATGACTATCATGTACCTTACTTAAGTGATAGAAGCTACCAGGCTGTTTAGGATAAGGTAATACATCCTTACGACCATTATGTTCAATTTCGATATAACCTTCTTCAATATCAATATTAGGAGTACCATATTCGCCCATAGTACCCAATTTAACTAAGTGAGTATCAGGAAACTCCTCTTTGAGAGCATAGAGAATATTAAGAGTACCCACCACGTTATTAACTTGGGTAAATACAGCGTGTTCCCTATCAATCATAGAATAAGGGGCGCTGCGTTGTTCCCCAAAATGCACCACAGATTCAGGCTCAAACTGACGAAACGCTTTAATCAAAAAATCGTAGTTAGTAATATCGCCGATGAATAACTCAATTTTTTTACCAGTTAACTCATACCATCGTTGAATACGCTTCTGAATGGGAGCGATGGGGGTTAGGGTTTGTGAGCCTAATTTGTCATCCCAGTGACGACGGGCTAAACTATCGAGAATTGCTACTTCATATCCTTTATTGGAGAGGTGCAGGGCTGTCGCCCATCCACAGTAACCATCTCCACCTATTACTAATGCTTTCATCTTACTATTTGTACTTTAATATCAATATTTAGGTTAATTTACCAATTATTGGTACTCAAAAGATCATTAAATATGATTTTTTTGCTTAAAATCCAATTTATCACTAATTTTTCCTTTCTATATAGCTGATGTGTTAAAGAATACAATAAAATCATGGCTAAGTACTTACTAGATCGATCATTGATGGTTAGGGGTTAACTAGATTTTGCTCCAAAAGTCCAAAACTTAGCTATGGGTTATGAGGGAGATCGCACATAACTAAAATCTTTCGAAGTCTGACAATTTCAACAGTAATCGGAGACTAACAAAAAAGGGTTAATGTTGATATAGTAACAATTCCTCTTATTTTTTTATTCCTAATTGAGTAATTAAATGGTTCAATTCTGGCAGAATCAACTTTTCCATGGCCAATGTTACAGCGTTACTAGAGCCTGGTAAAGAAAATATTATTTTGTTGTTATATATACCTGCGATCGCCCTTGAAATCATAGCCCTAGAGCCAATTTCTTGATAGGAAAGATAACGAAAAATTTCACCAAACCCCGGTATTTCTTTATCTAATAAACCATCAACAACATCAAAAGTATTATCCCTTGGACTTATTCCTGTACCACCGCTTAAAATCAATATATCTATAGTTTCTCTTTTAGATAAATCATTTATTGATAGTTTTATCTGGTCTGAATTATCTTTTATAATGTCGTAATAACTAATATTGTGACTATTCTTAGTTAGTTTATTTTTAATAATCTGACCACTTTTATCAGTATCAACAGTTCGAGTATCACTAATAGTAATTACAGCACAATTAACAACTATAAATTCTTTATCTTTATGGGGAATAACCATAAAATTAAGTGAGGAATATGTGAAAAATTATCGATAGTAAACCTAACCCTTAAAACCCACCATAATAATTAAGACTTGCTAAATCCTAACCCATGTTCTTCGGCGTAACGTTCCATAAAACGCATGAATCTTTCCCATTCTTCCACAGACTTGATTATATAAATGGCTTCGATGGCCACAGGCTCACCATTTACAAACTTACATTTAACTTCTCTGGTGTTTAACTCTCCTTCCTCATCAGTTAAATACATCCCCGTAACAGCTTGAGTATTACCGCTTTCTAAAATAGGAGACTCTTCAAAACGAAAAGTGGCGGTGCCATTGCTACCATCACGAGAGCGAGTCATTTTTACATCAGGAATTGATTCCTCGATAATGCCTTTAGTAAATTCTATTTGAGCCATATTAAAATTTTACCTTTATATTTTTTATTACTATAACCTTACTTATCATCTCACAGTCAAGGGCGATCAACGTTAAAATTTAAGGGGTAATTACAAAAATTTTCAAAAGAAATTCCCCTCACAAGATGCTAGAAGCCCAAGTACATTCAGAATTACGCAACTTTTTGCGCACCTATAGCCCTTCTGATTGGGTACATCATCTTACCATGGCGAGAATGGTGGCCCGTGGTCTGCGCCTGGGGCGATCGGCTATAATCCAAACAGGAGTTAGTCACGATACCTATAATTTAAGTTATTTAACCCCTGCCCTTCTGTGTGATAAAACCGTTATTATTGTTGCCATACACAAAAATCAACGGCAACTAATAGAACAAAAAATTCCCTTTTTACAACAAAAGCTAGGTACTAACAAATTAGTTTTTAATCAGTTATCTACCCATACAAAAAGTAATAATTCTCTTATTTTATTAACTCCTCAGAATTGGTTAACAAAAACCATTAATAGCAATTTAGTCAATAACTCCCATATTCTTATAGAAGAAGCCGAAAAATTACCCCAATTTATTAATGAATATCTCACCATCTCCGTAGATGTTTATGATTGGTTTAAATTACAAAAAGATAATGAGCAATATAAAAGTTATATTCAAACTCAACTAGCAAAACTAACTCAATCAGTATTTAGTCACCCAATAAATCCCTATAACAGTTACTTATTAGAAACTAAAGAAAAGCAAATTATTCAAGAAATAATTTTTAAAATAAAACCAACAAAATTAGATTTATACAATAAACTAATTAAACTAAACGAGCATTTCTTAGACGAAAAGAACCATATTAACTACGTTGAAGTAAATCGCTCAAAAGGACAATTTATAATTAAATCTTCCCCTCTTAATTTTCATGACAATATCAAAGAAATTTGGCAACAAAAATCGGTTACTCTTATCGCTAACTATCTTAGCCCCGAAAAAGAAGCCATCGATTATAGTAAACAACTAGGCATTGATAACAGTAACTATACCTGTCTCAAATTTTCTCCCCATGCCCCCAATGCCATCCTAAAACTATATTTCCCTGAAAAATTTCCCTTCCCCAATAGCCCCGAATTTCAAAACTCCGTCACCAGAGAGATTACAGCCCTTGTTTCTAGTGCCAAAGTTAACCATCAACCCATTATTGTCATCATTGAAGATGTACCTTTACAGGCTCAAATTACCTCCATTTTGGCTTCCCAATTTGGTTCGAGAGTAAAACTTAATGACCTTGATTGTAGTAATAATACTGTATTGGTATGTGGTATTAATTTTTGGTATCAACATCAAGAAAGATTCCCTTCACCGCAACTGCTGATTATGGCAACTTTACCCATTCCCTCCTTAGAAAATCCTCTAGTTGCCTCCCAAGTAAATTATTATAAAAGTCAAAAAAAAGACTGGTTTCGCTTATATCTGTTGCCCCATGGTATAAAAACCCTACAACAATTAACCGTGTCTGTGCGCAAAAATCAGGGGGTTTTGGCTTTGTTAGACAATCGAGTTAGTTTTCGCAGTTATGGTAATAGGGTGTTAGAGGCGCTCGAACCTTATGCGAAAATAAATTACGTAGATTTAAATTGGTTAAATTAAATTAATTAATACTCACAGAAACAATTATGCCCATCGTTCAATTTCAAGAAAAAAATATTAGTTGTGAAGTAGGAGAAAATCTCCGCAAAGTTTTGCTCAAAAATGATGCTGAATTATACAATGGTAAAGCAAAATATATTAATTGTATGGGTATCGGTAGCTGTGGTACTTGTGCTGTGCAAATAAAGGGAAGTGTTAATGCTCCTAATTGGAAAGATAAGGCAAGGCGCTCTTTTCCTCCTCACTCCCCTGATAGAGATTTGAGGTTAGCTTGTCAAACAAAAGTTTTAGGAGATATTTCTGTTACTAAATATGATGGTTTTTGGGGACAGAAAAACACTTTAAAATAAGGCTTTATTCACTACCAAAGACTTCAATATCACTAAAAACACAGACGGGGGAAGCGTGTCCTACTCGAATCATTTGATTTGGTTCACCTTTACCACATATAGGAGTGCCAAAAACATCTTTGGTTGATTCGTCTCCCACTGCCGAGAGGTTGTGCCAAAAATGCTGGGTTACTCCTCTATAGTTAGGGTTGCGGAGGGTTTTGGTGAGTTGACCATTTTCGATGAGACGGGCATATTCACAACCAAACTGAAATTTGTTACGATAGTCATCGATAGACCATGAGCGGTTGGATTCCATATAAACCCCATGTTCGATATTGCTAATCAAGTCATCAAAACTATTTTCCCCTGATTCTAAGTTTAAATTAGCCATGCGGTCAATGGGAGGACGATTCCAAGAACTAGCCCGACTGTTAGCAACTCCTTCAACTTTTGCTCTGGCTTGGCTTTCAAGACTTCCTAAGCCTCTCAATAGGATTCCGTCTTTGATTAAATGTTGTCGTTGGGCTTCTATACCTGTATCATCAAAGCCATAACTGGCCAATTCTCCTTCAAAAGTGGGATCGAAGGTTATATTCATTTTTGATGAACCATAGGCAAGGTTGCCGAAGTCTTCTAGTTTGACAAAGCTACTGCCTGCATAGTTTCTCTCGTCTCCTAATATTCGATCTAATTCGAGGGGATGTCCTACGCTTTCGTGAATTTGTAACATCATTTGGTCAGGGGCGAGTACTAGGTTTGTTCTAGTATTGGGACATTCTTGGGCATGGATAAGGGCGATCGCACTTTCCCCTATTTGTTTAGCCCGTTGTAAAATGAGAGAGGGATTAATAATTTCTGCACCCCCTTGATAACACCGCGCCAACATTCCATTATCACTACGTTTTTGGATAATATTACCATCTTGAGCAACAGCACCATAATCCGTGGATACCATGGAAAAATGTTGAAAAATATTAGCACCATTACTACTAACAAAATGATGCTCTACTTCATTCATTATGGCCAAAGCAGTAGTTTTAACCACCAGAGACGATACTTTTAAACTCTCACATACCTGAATTAGTAAATCATTTATATCCCTAATACTGAGAGTGTCAAGGGGGTTTTGTACCGAAGACTGATAACCTCCCCGACTAGGAGGACGAATGCTACTATCAAAACTAAAAATTCCCCATTCCTGAGCAGATATGGCCTGTTGTCTGGCGTTATTGACAGCCCTTTGAATACTGGCAAAATCAAGGCGATTAGTGGCACAATACCCCATCTGTCCATTAACCAACACCTCCGCCATTACTCCTCGATTTATTTTTTTACCATGATATTGCGGTAAACCATCTCGAAATCGATGGGTTTGACTTTTTTCACTCACATATCTCAAGCCTACCCAATCAGCTGTAATGGTTAAATTTTCAATGGTTTTTTCTAAGTCAATATTCATGGATTTACATTTGTGAGACTAAATAAGTTTTTATTTATAAACAATGGTAATTATTACCAATCAAAAATGGGATCTTCTTCGTCTTCTAATTCCCAATCTCTAACAAAATTTTGAGATTTTCTCTTATTATTTTTTCTCAATTTTTTCTTTTTATTCATTGGGTTAAAAAACAATGGCAATAAAGCCCCACCAATGCAACCAGAGGCCACAGAAAATGAAACTAAAATACCTAAAGGAATAGAAATTGATTGAAGTCCAAAGAATTGTAAACTAATGGGGGCTACATTTTGGATGGCAAAAATTGGTAGGATAATAATCCAAAAAGAAATAATAAGAGTGATAATTAAATTACTAAATATTTTCATAAAATAGAATTTTGAGAAAAAATATCCCCTAGTACTTTGGGGATTGTAAAAGTAAGAATTAAGCTAATTTAATGAATAGTAATAGTTTAGTATTTCTATGAAGAAAGTAAATTAATAAAAGGTGTACTTAACCAACTTAAACCCACTTTTAACTGATGTTTTGGGGTAGGAAGACGATATAGATACACAAATCGACGGGCAAGATAAGCCAAACCACCGTCGAGGGATACTCCTAAACCGCTGAGGGTAGCGTTATCTATTCCTAGGGCAATCATTTCCCCAAGGGGTTGATAACGGAAGGGTAAGAGGGGTTTTTCTTGTAGAGATGCCCAAATATTCCAAGCACAATAGTCTGATTGTTGGAAGGCAACTTGGGCGGTGGAGGGTAAAATATTTCCGTCTTTATCAAGGGATTCTACTAAGTCACCGAGGGCAAATATTTCGGGATAGTTTTCCACTTGCAATTCTTGGTTGATGGTTAGTTTTCCCTGTTCGTTTTGGGGTAAGCTAAGACCATCTAATATTTTTACTGGTTTTGTGCCGACTGTCCACAATACTAAGTCAACGGGAATGGTATCAACGATATTTTTATATTGGAGGGAAATTTGATTTTCTTCTATGCTAGTTATTTCTGTGTCTAAATCTAGCCATATTTTTCTATCTCTAAGGGCTTTTTCGGCGGTTTTACGGTTAAATTCGGGGGATTTTTTGAGAATTTGATCGCCCCTATCAATAATTCTAATTTTACCACGTTCTTGGAGGCGATCGCCTATTTTTACAGCCAATTCTACGCCACTGTAACCACCACCAACGATGGCAACTCGGATTTTTTCTTGGTCAGAATTTTCTAATTGTCTTAATCTTTCTTTGAGGGTATAAGCATCATTGAGGGTACGGAAGGGAATGGCATACTCTTTTGCACCAGCAACGGTTTGGGAGGGAGTAGTGCCACCAAAAGCCACCACCAAACGATCATATTCTAGGGTAGAGTTAGATTCTAGGCTGACGGTTTTGTTTTCCAGGTTTATTCCTGTGACGGTGTCTTGGATAAAGTTGATTTTGCTATCTTCTAATAATTCGGTATAGTAGGGGGCTACTTCCCAACTTTGCATTTCTTCAGTAATTAATTCATATAGTAAGGGAGAGAATAAGAAGCGATCGCCCTTATCCACCAAAGTAATCTCAGGAAAATCCCCTTCCCAGTCTAATTCTTGTAATCGTAGGGCGGTATAAAGCCCCCCAAATCCACCACCGAGAATCAATATTTTATCGGCCATGATATAGTCTCCCTCTTAAAATTACTGCTGTCTCTATTCTATGTTACTGCCATGGCAAAAGTTAGAAAACAAACCCCCCTTTCTTTGTAAGGGGGAAAAACAGATATAGCGTTTTTTATAATTATGAGATACATTTATGATTTTCAAGTCCCCCGAATTTGCGGGGGATTTAGGGGGATCATTTTGTACCCCGTAACCATGATAATTGCTATAAAAAATAAAACCGATTACTTATTAATAACTTCTTCTAGTCTTTTTAATACAAAATCCTTATCTAAATAGGATAGTAAATAACCAGCCTTTGGTCCTTTTTCTTTCCCTAAAAAGCTATAATAAACCGCAGGAAAAGCCACATTAGGTTTAAATCCTAATTGTTTCATTGCTGTAAATAAAGCCGTTTGTAACTCCTCTCCTTCCCATTTTTCAAGGGTTGTTAAAGTTTCCTTTAATTGTCCTAAATAAGTGATTTGATCATCCGTTAATTCCGAGACAATTTCAGGAATAGAGTCAAAATAAATAACTAACTTTTCTTCCTCATCAGCATAATCAGCCAACCATTTACGGGCGATCGCAATGCGTTCATTAATCTTAACCCAGTCATAGTCAGTCAACTCCACCTCAGCCCGTTTCTTAACCTCCTCCACAATATCTAAATGGGGAACTTGTAATAAAGAAATAAGGGTACTAATATCAAAAGTATAAAAAGGCTTAATTTCCTCATCTAATTGAGAATAAAATAAAGGTAATAAAGTTTTATCTAACTCTACATTTTCATTATCTTCTTTTAGTTTTGCATAGGTATTTAAAAGATTATCATAATCCCTAAATAAGCGAGTAATATTATCATAATTAGGAGAAAAATTAATAACCGTTTTTGGCTGAGTTTTTAACATTAAAAACCGCAAAATTTCTGGAGGTAATAAATCCGCCATATCCTTCGCACTAGAGCCAACTCCCTTAGACGAACTCATTTTGGTACCATTGACCAAAATAAACTCATAGGGAGAATGAAAAGGAGGCTGTTTACCCAAAACCTTACGAGAAATAGCATTCGCCACATCCCTCGATCCACCCTTTTGGGAATGGTCTTTTCCAGCCATCTCCATGGTGACACCAATCAAATTCCACTTAGCAACCCATTCCACCTTCCAAGGCAACTTACCATTACCATCAAAAGGAGATACCCAGCCAGAATGCCCACACCCTTTTACCCAATCCGTAGCGTCTTCCTTACAGGTGTAAAAAACTTCTGAGCCATTGTAGTCTGTGGTCACCGTGGTGGCAATCTTACCACATTTTTCGCACACTACTTGAAAAGGATACCAGTTTTCAGGGCGATCGGACTTACTCACACTTAGATATACATCCTTAATTCCCTGAGCATTTTTCAAAAAAGTATCGATATAAGGGTTCATTTTTCCAGAGCGGTATAAATCCCTTAAATAATAAATTTCCGCCTTAACTCCCAAATAATCGAAAACCTCTAAAAACTCCTCCATAAAATACTTCGCATAATCACTGCTTTTTTCATCAGGAGAAGGCACATTGCAAAGGGGAAAACCCAAATAGGGAGCAAACTTTTCTTGATCTAAGTAATGGGGTACAGTATCTAAAGCATCATAATCATCTACCCCATAGGTAAATTTAACGGGTTTACCAGCTCTTCTTAAAGCCCGATACATGACATCATGAATAATAACACCGCGCACCGAGCCTACGTGTACCCTACCTGAAGGGGTTTTGGAGTCATTTACTAATTCTTCTTGGTGGGAACTTTCTGCTATTTTATCCGCCCAAAACATAATTTAATAATTCTTAACTATAATTTACAGTGCAAACCTCTGATTATATCTTAACTTCATGAGGTGGGGAATAGGGAATAGGCAATGGTGATCAGAAAGTATTACCTTAACTCTCTACCAAAGGGAAATAGGGCGATGGGTATGAGCTTAAAATGTTGTTTTGCAAAGGGTAAACCAATAATCGTAATGGCTAAAATTAGACCATGGACAAGGTGAGAAATGGCGATTTCCCAACCAAATAACAATAACCAAATCACATTAAAAATAGTGTTTAAAGTATTGGAATAGTCTGGGGAAACATAGTCACGTCTGCCAAAGGGAGTCATGGTTGCTACTCCTAGCTTAATAGCTTGAACCCCAAAAGGGATCCCGATAATGGTAAGGCAAGTAGTCAAACCACCAATAACATAAGCTAATCCACTCAGAAAGCCACCGAAAATTAACCAAATAATATTTCCTATTAAACTCATTTTTTATACTCCTTAATCTGTGTTTACCTAAAAATATACCATCCTTAAATAATTTGTGAGAAAATCCTTCCATACATTATCAAAGAAAAGAGGTTTTAAACTGTTGTCAGGTAATAAGAACATTCTTTGCTGTTTTTAGACATTTTACCGACAAAATAGGATGACTACGTTCAAATATGTTAGAAGTATATATAAACAAATAGCAATAATATTATAATTTTTACAAACACATTTAAATTGCTGAAACTTGGTATAATAAGTGGTTAATTTTAAAAAAATGTAGATTGCAAAATAACAAAATAAAATCAATGTAAATTATAGTTTCCTTACGAATAGGCGAAGATAAAGTATATATTCTTTTTGAAATAACTTAATCTTTTTATGTAATAACTGAATATTACGGTTGCATAATTTGACTGCAAAAACGTCAATACAAATAAAAAAATGATAAGATTTTAGTGAACAAAATTAATAAAAAAAACAAATTTTAAGGTCAACTAATTAATACTTAAGTAGTTCTTTTACTCTTTATCAAAGTTTTACAACACAGATTGCCCTTTTTGCTAAAAGTTTATTAAAATTAAGTAACAAATTATACTAATTAATGAACATATATATCCTATGACAAGCATTTTACTGGTAGATGACCTAAAGTCAGAACTAGATTTACTTAACGACTACCTCACATCGGCTGGTTATCAGGTGACTACAGCTAGTGATGGTAAAGAAGCTCTTTCAAAAGTAATTGAAATTAAGCCAGATGCTATTGTTACCGATTGGATGATGCCCAACATGGGAGGATTAGACTTGTGTCGACAACTTAAAAAAAATCCTGATACAGCGACTATTCCTGTGGTTGCTTGTACGGCAAAAAATGCCGCAGTGGATCGGATGTGGGCAGAAAAACAAGGGGTAAAAGCCTATGTGGTAAAGCCTTGCACTAAAGATCAAATTGTGGATGCGGTTAAACAAGCGCTCGTTTAATAAAACTTATGTCTTCTAATACTTCTTCGTTTACTAAGCTACAGGATTTATTACCCCAACTGTTTCAACGTAGTGCCTTAACGGGTAATTTGTACCTCCGTTGTCGCTTGGGGGTGAGTGATACTTTTTTGATTCCCATGGAATATGTAAGAGAATCTTTGCTTTTAGAAGGAAATCATATTACTCCTCTTCCTCAGATGTCATCTTTTGTAATGGGTTTAATGACTTCAAGGGAAAGGGTTTTTTCGGTGGTGGATTTACCTCAGTTGATGGGGTTTTCTCCTTTGCCTACTTACTCGAGACAATATCATGTGGTGGTGATTTCTGTCTCTCCTTTTTTACCTAAATACTCCCAAGATGAGGAGATATTTTTGGGATTGGCGGTGAATCAAATTGAGGGTATTACCAGAATGAGTACAGAAAAAGTTTCTAGCTTGGGCGAGGTGCAAAATTTGTTGGAGATGGACAGAATTGGTCATTGGTTTAGTCTGACTCCTTATTTACAGGGATGGGTAGAAAGGGAAAATGAAAAACCCCTTGCCCTATTAAATCTTAAGTCTATTGTTCAGGCTACCCAATAAAGTTATTTTTTAAACATATAAAAAACATCAAACATGGCTTATTTAAAGTAAGTAAATAATTATGGTATAGCTTTATTATTCGACGGACTCAATGTTTACATGGGGAAATAATCTAACTTATTATTTAACAAGAAATTGCAAATTATTGCTTTCACATTCTATTATTAATCATTAATCATCTTTTAATATTATGACCTCTCAACAACCTTCCCTCAATGTTTCTGCGGAATTAGTGTCTTCTTCTCTTGATGGGGTGACAGGGCAACCCATCCCTGAGCCAAAACAAGAAGCGAAACAGGGGGGAGGCACTCTGCGAGAGCGTTTACTTTTTACGGTAGTGCCAACGACTTTGATTCCTTTGGTGGTAGTAAGTGCTATTGGGATCAATTTTACCCGTTATCAGGAGCAACAAAAACAGCAGGGGGAAATAGAGCAAATTGCTTTGGTGACTAGGGAAACGAGTCGGAGTTTTTTGGATAATTTAGAATTTACTGAGGATCGAGATCCTGTCTTGGAGGCGATTAATAGTACCCTGCAAACTTCTTTACAATTTCAGGTGACTGGCTCTCAGGTGGTGCAGATTGTCGACACAAATACGGGGGATGTGGTCAATGGTTTGAGTGGTACGGAGGGAGTAAATTTGGAGCAGGTGGTGGGAGGAAATACCATTGCTGATGTGGGAAGGATTTTTGCGGAGGGAATATCGACTAATGATTTGGAAAGTATTTTGTCTTCTGTGAGTGTTTTCGATGGGGTTAATAATGCTAATTTGGTTAGCCCTGATGGCGGGGATATAGGGGTTTTGACTTTGGAGTATCAAAATCGATATTTTAATTTTACTTTAATTCCTGATAGTAATTATTTGGCGATCGCATCGGTGGATAATGCAGATGTGACACAGTTGGGGGGACAGTTAATTATTGTGTTTGCTACCATTGCTATTTTTTTGGGTGCTTTGGCGGTGGGTAATATTATTTTGTTGGCTCAGACTTTTTCTGCGCCTTTGGCAAATTTGATTGATAATGCCCAACAGGTGACAGAGGGGGATTTGGATGTTCGGGCGATTCCTGAAGGGACGGTGGAAAGTCGTACGTTGGCGCAGAATTTTAATGCTCTGGTGAGTCGGGTAAAAGAGTTGATTCGGGAGCAAGAGGCGATCGCCCTTGAGCAACGACAGGAAAAGGAAAAGCTAGAGTTAGGGATTTTTAACCTCTTAGACGAATTGCAATACGCCGTAGAAGGAGACTTAACCGTAAGAGCCAGTTTAGACTCCATGGAAATGAGTACCGTAGCCGATTTGTGTAACGCCATCCTCGACAGTTTACAAGACATTGCTTTGCAGGTAAAAGAATCTAGCACTCAGGTGGTTACATCCCTAGGGGAAAACGAATACTCTATTCAAGAGTTGGCATTCCAAAGCATCAAAGAAACAGAGCAAACCAACCAAACCCTGGCATCCGTGCAAAAAATGTCCTACTCCATCGAAGAAGTGGCAGCCAACGCTAGTCAAGCCGCTACCCTTGCCGATGATGCCTATGAGGTGACCAAAAAAGGTTCTGATGCCATGGACAAAACCGTAGAAAGTATTGTCAGCCTTCGTACCAATGTGGGAGAAACCGCCAAGAAAATGAAACGTTTAGGGGAATCATCCCAGAACATTTCTCAGGTGGTATCGTTGATCGAAGAAATCGCCCTCAAAACTAACCTCCTCGCCATTAATGCTAGTGTGGAAGCCAGTCGTGCAGGGGAGCAAGGACAAGGTTTTACCGTGGTTGCCGAGCAGGTAGGGGCATTGGCAGAGCAATCAGCGGCTGCCACTAAACAAATTACGCAACTGGTATCGGAAATTCAGAGGGAAACCCAAGATGTCACCATGGCGATGGAGTCGGGGACTTCTCAGGTAGTTAATACTACCCGTTTGGTGGAATCAACTAAGCAACGCCTAGAGAGGGTATTAGAGCGATCGCAACGTATCAACGAACTAATGCAAAATATCTCTACATCTACCGTATCTCAGGCACAAACCTCCCGTTTGGTGACAGAATTAATGGAAAAAATTGCCGAACAATCAGAACAAAGATCATTTTCCTCGGAAAAAATCGCTCAATCTATCAAAGATACCGCCACCATTGCCAAACAACTAGAATCAGCGGTGGAACAATTTAAAGTTAATGAGTAATTAAGAATGAAGAGTGATTGGTAATCAAAAACCATTGCCTATTAAACCTCACCCCTAACCCCTAAAACAATGAATCGAGATCAAATAAAGCTCAACTTTTTAGAAGAAGCCCAAGATTGTTTTAACACAGTCGAAAGCAACATATTAGACATTAGCGCAACCATAGCCGAGGCAGAAAAATTAGATCTGATTTTGCGAGAAGTTCACTCTGTCAAAGGTGGTGCAGGGATGATGGGTTTTATGGCACTCAATCAGGTAGCCCACCGTTTAGAAGACTTTTTGAAGGTGTTGCGGGTACATCATCATTCTAAGCACATTGATTTGGAGGTGGAAAATTTATTGCTTAGGGCTGTGGATGCCATGGTGATAATTAAGGATAGTTATTTGAGGGGGGAAGAAGTTTCTCAAGGTTGGTTAGAGAGGGAAATTAACCCTATTTTTGAGGGGTTAAAAGAACATTTAGGGGAGTTACGGGATGAGGATGAGGATTTATTATTCAAACAACAGGATGAGGAAAGTAGTGGGGAGTTACAGATGTTTGAGGAGGGGGTTGATACTATCCTCGATGATTTTGAAACTCAAATAAATGATTTACCCGTAGATAAGTTGGCTTCTGGGGTGGTGATGACGGCGGAAAAAATCTTGATGTATGCGCGTATGGCGGATTTAGAGCCAGTTATTAATTTATCAGAATCGGTGAAACAAAGGGCGATCGCCACTAGTCAAGATCATATCGTTGATTTAGCTCAAGAGGCGTTAAAGGTTTGGAGGCGATCGCACGGGCTAGTGATGCGGGGAAATTTAGATAAATTACCATGGGATTTGGAAAGTTTACCCATAGAAAATAATTCTATTACCCCAGACGTTGATTTTGAATTGGGGGATGATGATTTATTCTCCCTGAGTAACGCCCTGGATGAAGTGGTAGATTTTGATTTACCTTTAGAAAACGATGATTTACTCTCCCTGAGTAATGCCCTAGACGAAGTGGTAGATTTCGATTTACCCTTAGAAAACGATGATTTACTCTCCCTGAGTAACGCCATGGATGAAGTGGTAGATTTTGATTTACCCTTAGAAAACGATAATTCTGTAGCACAATTTTCCGAAGATTTTCTTGCCCTAGAAAGCCTTGGCAAAGACATAGAAGAAGCCATGGAAGATGCTTTTGCAGAAGTGTTTGAGGATACCTCTAGCCCCCAAGAAGAGCTAATTTCTACTCCCGAACCTCAAATCATCAAGGTAGCACCCCAAACGGGGAAAATGGTCAAAGTTCCCGTGGAGCAATTATCACAATTTAATGCTCTTTTTGGTAAATTAATTTTAGAACGAAACCGTCTCAATTTACGCCTAGAACAAATCAGAGCTTTTGGGGAGTTGATGCAACGGCGGATGAATCAATTAGAGCGCTCGAACAAGGAGTTAAGGGATTGGTATGATCGAGCCTCCTCGGAAGGTTGGATTGATGAACAGGATTCCACGGTGGTTTCATCTTTGAATGAACAATCTTTAGTTACCAAGGCGACCCTAGAAGACTTTGACACCCTAGAAATGGATCGCTATAGCGATTTACACGTCATTTCTCAGGAGCAAATCGAAACTATTGTGCAGTTAAAAGAGGTTAGCACGGATATTAATTTTAGTATCGGTGATATTAACCAAGCCCTGCAAGAGTTGAATCACACCATGGAATCTTTGCAGAAAAATGCCACTCGCATCCAGATGCGTCCTTTTGCTGATTTGGTGAGGGGTTTTCCTCGCTTTA
The DNA here is from genome assembly GCA_002813895.1 of Cyanobacterium sp. HL-69. Classification (NCBI taxonomy): domain Bacteria; kingdom Bacillati; phylum Cyanobacteriota; class Cyanophyceae; order Chroococcales; family Geminocystaceae; genus Cyanobacterium; species Cyanobacterium sp. HL-69. Next base: position 2,825,980 of record CP024912.1, read on the forward strand.
TCCGAGATTTAGGAATACAGTTTGGCAAAAAGGTAAATCTAAAAATTGAGGGGGAAACTACTTTACTCGATCGCACTTTTATTGAGGCTCTCAATGCTCCCCTTACTCACCTGTTACGCAATGCTTTTGACCATGGTATCGAAGATTCTCAAGCTCGTGTTTTAGCAGGAAAACCAGCCCAAGGAACTATCACCCTGAGCGCCTTTAACCGTGGTACAAAAATTATGGTTACTATCCAAGATGATGGGGCTGGAATTCCTTTAGAAAAAATTAGTCAACGACTCCTGAAAATGGGTATTAGTGGGGCAGAAATTGCCAAAATGAAGCCTTCTCAAATTATGGACTATATTTTTGAGCCTGGTTTTAGTACCGCTTCCGAGGTGACGGAGTTGTCGGGAAGGGGTGTGGGCATGGATATAGTGCGATCGAATATTCATGAGTTGCAGGGGGAAATCCATGCCTACAGTACCCCAGGAGAGGGTACCACTTTTACCCTTTCTCTTCCCTTTAATTTATCCATTCTTCAGGTGATGTTGGTGGAAACTCAACAGATGGTGTTTGCGGTGCCTGTCAACAGTGTGAGGGAAATTATTAAATGTCCTGAATCCGTTGAGCAAAAGCGGGTTTCATGGCAAAATCAAATTATTCCTGTGGTTCGTATGGAAGACTTTTTGATTTTTAATCGTCCTTCTAAACCGTTTGAAATGGCGGGTTATCCTGTTATTGAGAAACCTACATTGTTGATTGTGGGGGAAGGAAATAATTGTGGAGCTATTTATCTAGAGCGTTATTGGGGTGAGCAGGAGGTGACTATTCGCCCCATTGAAACCCATCTGCCTTTGCCTCATGGCTTCATTAGCTCTCTGGTTTTAGGGGATGGACGGGTATTGCCTTTAATTGATCCTGCGGTGATGCTTCAAGAAGGCATTGAGCAACAAAATGATTTTGAACCACGCACTCAAATGTTTGGTAATGATTATTATAAAGGCTTTAGGGGCGATCGCCATAATACCCTTCTCATTGTGGATGACTCTATCAATGTCCGTCGCTACCTTGCCTCTACCCTAGAAAAAGCAGGGTATCAAGTAGAACAAGCCAAGGATGGACAAGAAGCGGTAGATAAACTATTGGCAGGAATTTCCGTTCAAGGGGTTATCTGTGACATCGAAATGCCCCGCCTTGATGGATACGGAGTGTTAGAAGAAATTAAAGGCAAATCTCAATTTAACTCTTTGCCTATAATTATGCTTACCTCCCGAAGCAATGAAAAACATAAAAAATTAGCTTTTAATTTGGGGGCTAATGGTTACTTTTCAAAACCCTATAATGAGGAGGAATTACTGAAAACCATCGAGAAATTAGTAAAAGTAAATTATCTCTAGGTTTATGATTAAAAAATATTAAAGAGAATAAAAAGTACATAACAAATGGCTTTTATAAACTTATTAATAAAACTACATATTATTTTAAACATACACAAACAAATTACATCGTATAATAGCTAAATAACTTTTGAAAAATAGTCTAAAATGACTATAACTAAAAACAGCACTTACATAATTTTATTCCTAAGATATTTAAACCTATAAAGATAATCTCTGTCTAATACTTGATAAGAGAGTTTAACCCTTTTATTTAATTTGAGATGTGTATAAAATTATCGCTATTTATTGATTAAGTAGTCGTCTCTCATCCATTGAGTAGATTGAATTTAGTCTAATCCTAATATATTAATTCCATGATATTTCTATGAGGTGAAATATAAAATGAATAGTCAAGCCAAGCAAACAACTTCAAAATTTAATCCCATTAATATTCTTCAATATTTTTATAAAAATCAATTAACAGTTCATTTACAGCTAGTATCAAACTTTGTAACATGGAATCTTTATTACATTGATGGTGCATTACAATATGCTAATCATTCCTTGCAATCATTAGACACATTAGAATATTATTTAAGCCGTTTAGCTCCTCATCTAGTGGGCAAAATTATTCCTTCTCTCAAATCAAAAAGAAATATAAATAAATTAGAGAATATAGAGTTAGTCTATTTCTTATGTCAAAAAGAAGTAATTGACAACCAAGAAAAAAATCTTCTTATCAATGAGTTAACTCAAGATACCCTAGAATCATTCCTCTGGCTACAAGAAGGGGAGTATCGTTGGGAAAAATTGGAAAAAGCAGAAATATTGAAGATAAAAAACATGGTTGGGGATAATGTTGTGCAAATTCCCTCCATGGTTAAGTCTTTGCGTCTTCGTCATCAACTATGGCAAAAAGTTTCCAAACTGGTAAAATCTCCCTATCAAAGACCTTTGTTTGTTAATATTGTTAACGCTCAAAAAACAGTACCCCAAGGGAAGTTGTCTCCGAGGGTGTTGGCACAACTAGCCAAATTGGTCAATACTGATACTACTATCCGAGATATGGCTACTTTTTTGAAACAGGATGAGTTAAAAATCATCAGTTTACTCGCTCCGTATATTCAGCGGGGTGTAATTCGTTTACAAACTGCAAAATATCCTTACAATAATTTGCCCAGTTTACCTTCTATGGAGGAGGAAGTTATGCAAAGTGCTACACCATCTGTGCAACCACAAAGGGCAAATGTGATTGCTAAGTCTGTGAAAGCTGATAGTAATGGTGGATTGTCTTCTGCCGTTGATTCTTTCTCTGAGCAAAACAAGTATAAAATTATTTGTATTGATGATAGTGAAACAATGTTGGCAACTATCAAGGATTATTTGCAGGGAGATTATTTTGAGGTGGTGACGGTGGAAAATCCCATAGAATCTCTTTCTTATCTATTTGAAAGTAAACCTGATTTGATTTTGATGGATTTGTCGATGCCGAAGATCAACGGTAATCGTCTTTCTCAGATTCTTAAGAGTAGTTCTATGTTTAAAAATGTTCCTATTATCATTGTTAGTGGGAATCATAAAATGTTGGATGCTGAAAAAATGGAGAGTATTGGTGCTAAGGATTTCTTACCTAAACCTTTTTCTCAAATGCAGTTATTAAATATTGTTAATAAGCATTTACAACCTAACTATTCTGCGTTAAGCAAATAAATTTTCACATATTTTCATCTTCAATTCTTTAAATATAAATTAGTAAACAATCATGAATGTAACTTATGATATTCCCCTCGTTATTCTTTCCGCTATTATTGCGGTGGGGGCTGGTTATTTCACCATCGAAATGTCTCAGGAAGTAACTTTAAACAAGGGTTTAGAGCGTTGGAGTTGGTTGCTCATTAGTGCTGTAACTATGGGTATGGGTATTTGGGGTATGCACTTTATTGCCATGACGGCTTTTTCTATCGAGCCCAAGATTAGTTATGATTTTTTGATTGTGTTAGTTTCTTTGTTTGCGGCTGTGGTGGGTTGTATTCAGGGTTTATACATTATCACTCAGCCTTTGGTGACAAATAAAACCATTGTGGCGGGGGCTATCACCATGGGGGCGGCCATTGCAGGAATGCACTACATTGGTATGGCTGCCATGAGGGTGGCTGCGGATGTGAGTTATGATCCTACTTTGTTTATTTTATCGGTTGTAATTGCGATCGCAGCTTCTTTTGCGGCCATTAAAATTGTTATTGGATTAAGGACAGGGAAAAAAGATGCTTTGTATAACTTCAAAAAAACCAGTGCGTCTCTAATTATGGGTGTTGCGGTGTTATCGATGCACTATACAGGCATGGCAGCGGCTAAATTCACCACCAATTATAGTTTACTGACCCAACAAGCCACAAACATTCTGGATAGCCAGATGATTGGTTTTTCCGTTGCCCTTGCGGTGTTAGGGATGTTTGCGATCGTTTACACTGTATTAGCTAACTCCCATTGGAATCGTTCTGTTTAAAATACCTTGGGGCGGTACTACCAAAAATATTTGCTAAATATTATAGTATAATATATTCTCTGGACAATTATCGCTAAATGTAAAAAAAATAACAAGCCTCGGATAATTGCGGATTACATATTGATTGATTATATAGAAAAGGTTTAGCTCATTACAATAGCATGACAAAGCAACAAACAAGACAGTTTGACTACGTTAAAATCGGCATCGCCTCCCCCGAAAGAATTAGAGAATGGGGCGAGCGCACCTTACCCAATGGTATTGTAGTCGGTGAAGTAACAACCCCAGAAACCATCAACTATCGTACCCTCAAGCCCGAAATGGACGGCTTATTTTGTGAGAAAATTTTTGGTCCTTCCAAGGATTGGGAATGTCATTGTGGAAAATATAAGAGAGTACGCCATCGTGGCATTGTGTGCGAACGTTGTGGGGTTGAAGTTACAGAGTCTAGGGTGCGCCGTCATCGTATGGGCTACCTCAAACTAGCCGCCCCTGTTACCCACGTATGGTACTTAAAAGGAATTCCTAGTTATCTAAGTATTCTCCTTGATATGCCCCTTCGGGACGTAGAACAAGTAGTATATTTCAACTCCTACGTGGTGCTAAACCCCGGTAATGCCAGTAACTTGAGTAACCGTCAATTGCTCAGTGAAGATCAATGGATGGAAATTGAGGAGCAAATTTATGCCGAGGATTCAGAATTAGAAGATATTGAAGTAGGTATTGGCGCCGAGGCGGTAGAGCGTTTATTACAAGAAATTCAACTAGAAGAAGAAGCAGATAAATTAAGGGAAGATATAAGCAACAGTAAAGGACAAAAAAGAGCGAAATTAATCAAAAGATTACGCTTAATTGATAACTTTATTGCCACAGGTTCAAAACCTGAATGGATGGTTTTAAGTGTAATTCCTGTCATTCCCCCTGATTTGCGCCCCATGGTGCAATTAGATGGTGGTCGTTTTGCTACCTCTGACCTTAACGATTTATACCGTCGTGTAATTAACCGTAATAATCGTTTAAAACGTCTTCAAGAAATTCTTGCCCCTGAAATTATTATCCGTAACGAAAAACGGATGTTACAAGAAGCGGTGGATGCTCTTATTGATAACGGACGTAGAGGGCGTACTGTGGTAGGTGGTAATAATCGTCCCCTCAAATCCCTTTCTGATATTATCGAAGGGAAGCAAGGTCGTTTCCGTCAAAACCTCTTGGGTAAACGGGTGGACTACTCTGGACGTTCGGTAATTGTAGTCGGTCCTAGTTTACAGATTTATCAGTGCGGTTTGCCTAGGGAAATGGCGATCGAACTTTTCCAACCCTTTGTCATTAACCGTCTCATCCGTATCGGTATTGTTAGCAATATCAAGGCGGCTAAGAAAATGATTATCAAAGGTGATCCTAGTATCTGGAAAGTATTAGAGGAAGTTATCACAGGACACCCTGTACTACTAAACCGTGCGCCGACTCTTCACCGTTTGGGTATCCAAGCCTTTGAGCCTGTGTTGGTAGAGGGTAGAGCTATTCAACTCCATCCTCTTGTGTGTCCTCCTTTCAACGCTGACTTTGACGGGGACCAAATGGCGGTACACGTACCCCTGTCCATTGAAGCCCAAGCGGAGGCTCGTTTGTTGATGATGGCTTGTCACAACATTCTTTCTCCTGCTACGGGTAAACCTATTATCGCTCCTTCTCAGGATATGGTATTGGGTTGTTATTACCTAACAGCAGAAAATCCTGCTGCCACTAAGGGCGCTGATAGTTATTATGCTAACCTTGAGGATGCTTTTAAAGCCTATGAGCAAGGTTTAATTGATTTACACGCCTATGTATGGGTGCGTTTTGATGGGGAGGTTGATGGTAGTCGCCCTGATGATACCCCAGAAAAAATTGAAGAACTTACCGATGGTAGTGTTTGGAAGTATTATGGCGATCGCAAAGTGCGCGAAACCGCTGAGGGTGAAAAAATTGCCCAATATGTCCACACCACTCCCGGACGCATTATTTATAACAAAACCATCATTGACGCTTTAGATTTTGAAGCTGTTTAATTAAACTATGGGGAGGCACATTGTCTCCCTTTTTTTATGGCAAAAAAAATTATCATTCTCGGTAATTCTAGTTCAGGAAAATCCTCTCTGGCTCAGAAAATTGCTGAAGTGTATCAAATTCCCTATCTCGATTTAGATACCATCGCTTGGGAGTCTGGATTAACACCCCAAAGACGAAGTTTTGATGATGTCTATGCAGATATTTTTGAGTTCATGGAAAGTAATGCCCATTGGATTATTGAAGGGTGTTATGGGGATTTAATTGCCTCGATGAGTGAATATGCTAATCAATTAATATTTCTCAATCCAGACATAGAAGTATGTTTAGATAATTGCCGTAAACGTCCTTGGGAAAGCCACAAGTATGACAGTTTAGAGGCACAAAATGCTAATTTAGAGATGTTGGTTTCATGGATAAAAAAATATCCTCATGGAGATGATGAGTTTTCTTTGGTTGCCCATGGTCACATTTTTAAGACTTTTGAAGGCAATAAAGTAGAGTATAACCACAACTGGGAAGAAAAAGACGTTTTTTCTTGGCTCAATCCATTAGACTGAAATATAATTAACTATCCATTGTTCACCTATGTTAATTCCCCTTAGAAAAGAAGCTCTTGATGATATGATACCTGCGATCGCCACAGGAACGCAATACGCTTATTACTGGGCAAATCTTTCCACATTACTAAAAAATTTATTTATATCTTTAATAGGAGTATTAATTTTTTTGCTTTTAGGGGCAGTTTTTGGTGAAGGTTTTGAGGGAATATCTTTGATTTTGATTGTGACCGTTGGGCTATACTGGCTATGGGGTCCAGTATATTGGGCTAGTGTGCGTAATGGTAAATATAGACGTTATCAGTACGTTGGCTTTTGGCGTGGTAGGGTATTGGATGTATATGTTAGCGAAGAAGTGGTCAACGAATCCTCAGCTCTCGACAAGCTAGGTAAAGTGATAATTGTTGAGAATTTGCAGAAAAAGATTAACGTAGAAATAGGAGATAAAAGTGGTTTTAGAACTACTATCTCTAGTCCCTTACAAAGAATTCACAAGGTAATTAATCGTGGTCAAGCGGTAGAAGGATTACTATTATCTAATGACCCTGATTTTATGCGTATTAGCAAAGTTACTGATATTTATATTCCCCGTCATAAACTTTGGGTGGGAGAATACCCCTATTTGAGAAGAGATATTTTCTTAGATGTTAGAAAGCAATTAGCTAAAATCTACGGTTAATCATCATTTAAAACTTACGATGATAATCAAGATATGATTTTTGTTGAGTATCAATTACTAAAGCATTGTAAGTAATATCCAGTATTTGATACTGCAAATTTTTATTTTCATATCTTAATTCACCACTGCTCTAATTTCTACTAACAGGGCTATTTTCTACTGGGGAGAAAGCCAAATTTCGGAGGACGCTTACCGCTCTATAATATTGAGGATCAGACGACGTACCAATAAGAGAAGGATCATCCCTTAACTGTGACTGTTGCCGACGGCTAATGTTTTGGATCACATTGGGAGCAATGCCATTTTTACTAATATTTAGTCCGCTAGGGGGATAATAACGAGAAATAGTTACCGCCAATCCAGAGCCGTCAGAAAGAGAATGTACTGACTGTACCGTACCCTTACCGAAGGTATTTGTGCCCACTACCGTAGCCCTTTGATTTTCCTTTAATGCCCCAGCCAAAATCTCACTAGCACTGGCAGAATTACCATCTACCAATACCACAAGGGGAAGATCTGTGAGGGCGGAGTTGTTAGCGTGGAAGCGACGATGCCCCCCCCGACGATCCACTACATCGACAATTTCTCCTTCTGCCATCCACATTCTAGCAATATCTACACTGGCAAATAGGAGTCCTCCGGGGTTGCCTCTCAAGTCCAATACAAAGGCGGAAACATCTTGATCTTGTAAACTGGTAATGGCTTCTTGCATTTGCTCAGTGGCATTAGAGCTAAATTCTTCTAGCCTTATGTAACCTACATTTAATTCCCCTTCTTGTCGGAGGCTGTAATCGAGGGCAGGTATTTGAATTTCTGCACGGGTAATTACCACCTCAAAACTGGATTCTCCTTGACGGGCAATTTGTAAGCGTACATCACTACCATTATCCCCCTGCATGGCTTCTGAGGCCTGTTGTAAGTCCATTAAAGCCGTTGGTTTTCCGTCAATACGTACAATGCGATCGCCCCTTTTCAATCCCATTTCTTCTGCTGGAGAATTGCGAATTGCCTCAACTACATATAAATCTTGAGTTCTTTGATCTACAGCCATACGAATCCCCACCCCAGAAACCCGTCCAGAAGTCTGATTGGTAAGGGCTTCAAACTGATCAGGCACCAAAAAACGAGTATAAGGATCACCCAAATCTTTTAAAGCCCCCTCAATGGCCTGATATGCCTGTCTGGGGTTACTATAATCTCTGCTGAGTAGCTCACTTCTTTTTCTTTGCCAGTCAACCTTATTAAAATCTCCATCCACAAACTCTCGATTGACAATTTGCCATACCTCATCCACAATTGCCTTCGGGCTTTCAACCATTTCAGCCTGAGTAGGAATAGGATAAAACAAAGGTATTAGGGTTCCCGTAGCGAGGGCAAGAAAAACTTTTCTGAGATTATCGGGTGTTAAGGTATTTGACTTTTTCATAAATGTGTGGGGATGAATATTTTTAAACTCTCATCTTTTTTCTCAGTGTATCAAATTTATTTTACGATGTGCTGTTCACCGCCAACCTTCTTAACATCCCAGCACTTTTTTCAATCAATTTAAAATCGAGATTTATGATTAATTGTTGATAATAACCATTACCGTGACCTTTTATTTCAAATACTGATTAGGGCGTTACTCATACATATGATTTCCTCTTTGAGCAGAAAATTAGGCAATGATGATAATATTTTTACATCTCAATGTTGAGCGTAACTAAATTATATTTCATACTACAACCCCTGCAATGCCCTAATTTTAAACCTCCCTTACCTTTAGACCAAAAAAATAACTTTGTGACAACCTATTAAAGATTGCTATATCATCAATATAGTTAAAACCTTTTTGCTATCCAGCTCGTACTTATTTTAACTTGAAATTTTATTCCAGAATTTTATGACATATTTAGAAACCACAGCCAAATTTTATTCAGAAGTCGCCCAAACCCCCGAAGTAGGTTTATGTTGCGTTCAAAGTAGCTCTTTACAATTACCAGGACTAAAAATCCCCCAAAAAATGCAAGAGATGAACTACGGCTGTGGTACAACGGTTCACCCCAACGAACTAGGAAAAAATCCTCGGGTTTTATATGTCGGAGTCGGAGGGGGATTAGAAGCCCTACAATTTGCTTATTTTAGCCGTCAGCAAGGGGGAGTTATCGCCGTTGAACCCGTGGAAGCCATGAGAAACGTGGCAAGAGACAATTTAATACAAGCCACAACCCTTAACGATTGGTTTAAAGAAGAATTTGTCGAAATCAGAGATGGTGATGCCTTTAACTTACCCGTAGCAGATGAATCCGTTGATTTAGTTGCTCAAAATTGCCTATTTAATATTTTTGAACCCGAAGACCTAAACAAAGCCCTTAAGGAAGTTTATCGGGTATTAAAGCCTGGGGGAAAACTCCTAATGAGTGATCCCATTACCACCGAGTCTATCCCCTTACAGTTGAGACAGGATGAGCATTTACGAGCCATGTGTTTATCTGGGGCGCTAACTTATGATGAATATACCCAACAATTAATTGATGCTGGTTTTGGGCAGGTAGAAATTCGTACTCGTCGCCCCTATCGTTTATTGGATACCCATAGTTACAAATTGGAAAAACCTTTATTATTAGAAAGTTTAAATACCGTTTCTTTTAAAGTGCCAATTCCTGAAGATGGGGCTTGTATTTTTACTGGAAAAACAGCAATTTATCATGGTAGTTTAGATTATTTTGATGATAATGCTGGACATATACTAACAAAAGGAGTTCCTGCTTCTATTTGCGATAAAACGGCCAATAATTTAAGTAAATTTTCTGATGTTTTTATAACTGATTCTACTTGGCATTATGACGGCGGAGGCTGTTGCTAAAAATATTGATTTTTTTGATAATTGCTTCTTTAAGGAGCTTAAGTATCGTAACCATAAATAAGTAAACCGGTCAAGGTCATAAAAATATTATCATCCCTAGCTAGTGTCTTAATAGAAAATTAAATTCCTTTGAAGTTTTTATCAATAATTTGAGACTACTATACAATCACATTTGCCTAAAAATTAACAGAGTTTATTAAAGATAACATGAGTTTTAATACGATAACTAAGATTACCCCTTTTGCTGAAAAAATAAAACAACCTTTACTAAAGGATAAAATCACAGTTTTACAAATAAATTTAGGTAAAAAATGTAACCTCGCTTGTAGTCATTGTCATGTAGAAGCTAGTCCTAAACGTACGGAAGAATTAACTCCAGAAATTTGTGAGCAATTACAACAGTTAATTTCTAAATTTCCTCAGATAAAAACCATTGACTTGACTGGGGGAGCCCCTGAATTAAATTATGGTTTTAAGCCTTTAGTAGAAACCGCCAGAAAATATAATAAGGAGATTATTGTTAGGTCAAATTTAACTATTTATTTTGAGCAAGGTTTTGAGGATATTCCCCAATGTTGTGCCGATAATAAGGTTAGGATTGTGGCTTCTTTACCTTGTTATCTCGAAGATAATGTGGATAAGGTTAGGGGGAAAGGGGTTTATGATCAATCCATCAGGGCGATTGGGTGGCTTAATGATTTGGGGTATGGAACAGATGAAGATTTAATTTTGGATTTGGTTTATAATCCTCCTTTACCTACTACTAAAAACTTTTCTTTAACGGCGGAACAATCTAAGTTAGAAACTGCTTATAAAATGTTCTTACAAGAACATTTTGAGATTAAATTTAATAGCTTATTAACTATTACTAATTTACCTATTGGTAGGACTAAATTTTTCTTGAAGAAACAAGGCTTAATTGATGATTATTTATATTTTTTAGAGTCCAACTTTAATCCCATTACAGTTAATAGTTTAATGTGTCGTAATGAATTATCTATTGACTATTTGGGTAATGTTTATGATTGTGACTTTAATCAGATGGAAAATTTACCTGCAAAGATACCTAATGGAGATAATTTGACTGTGACGAAGTTGTTGGCGATGGATAGTTTGGATGTAATAGAAAAGGTACAAACAGCATCTTATTGTTATGGTTGCACGGCGGGGAGTGGTTCTAGTTGTGGTGGTGCTTTGAGTTAACTTATTCTTTATTATTTTTGATAATTTTATTTTAATATATAGAACCCATTTGGTATCTAGTAGAATATTGAGAGGAACAAATTGATAAATGGAATAATGGCTTACTCTAGCAGTCTAAGTGATCAAGAATGGGAAATAATTAAACCTCTATTACCAAAGAAAAAAAAGAACTTGTCCACCAAAGTGGTCTAAAAGACAAATTTGGGATGGTATCTTTTATCAACTCAAAAATCGCTGTAATGGGTCTGATTTACCAAAGGATTTACCTCCTGATTCTACCGTTTATTGGCATTATAAAAACTGGAAAAAAGAAGGTGTCTTTGAAACAGTGATGTGTGAACTTCACAAGCAATTAAGAGAAAAAGTAAAAAAAATCCACTTGGACTCGATTAATTATCATCGATTCTCAAGCAGTGAAAAATACTTGTAATGGGGGGGTAGAGAGTAGAGGATTCTGTGGTTATAAACTCACCAATGGTATAAAAAGACATTTAGCAGTAGACAGTCTTGGCTTTCCCTTTTTCACTTATTGTACAAAGGCAAGTATTTTCGATGATCGAGGATTAATCATGATGTTGAGTGAGAACATAGATTATTTTCGTGCCAAACCCATGAATGTTCATAAAATTACAATCCTCGTGGATTCAGGTTATCATCCTGATTTTATCATGAGGGAATTAGAAAAAGTTTATCCACAAATGGGAAAGAAAATTCGTATGGAAAAATCAGGCAAAATCTCTTCTGAACAAAAAAAATCAGAAGGAAAAAAAGGATTTGTGGTAGTCAAAGCAAGATGGATCATTGAAAGATCTAATGGTTGGATGGAAAGATGTAAAAATTTGGTCAAAAACTTTGAAAGAACCTTATTCAACTCCACCCAAAAAGTTAACTTATGTTTTATTCTATTACTTTTAAAAAGACTCACTGCTTCCTGAGATACCAAATGAGTTCTATAACGGGAAAAAATCGGCACTATACACATCGCCTCCGCTTCAAATTCTTGATACAATTCTCGATGATAGCGGGAAAAATTTGCTTGAGAAATATTATTGATATCCCTCTTTTGTCACTTTCCGAGATAATGAATCTTAAAAGGATAAATTTATCCGCTCAAAAAATAATTCATACAATTATTACTATACTCGAGCAAATTATTAAAACCTATCCAAATGACATCATTTTTCATCATTCTTAACCATGGCAATACTGCTCTAAATATTAATATTGGTTGAACCATGATTCTGTAATTTACTAATGTATTTTTCCAACTATTAAAATTACGCCAGTCTTGATTATTTATTCTTTTTTCTTCCTTGTTCCCCTCTCTGTTTTTCTGATTTATTAATTGTTTAACTGGCTTAGTTTTTACGCTAATCATCCAATAAACACTATTAATTATTTCCCACCATTTTAAAATGTCTTTTCCTTTCGTTAAACGATAATCTGTCCAACCTAGTTCTTGTTTACACTGGCGAAATCCATACTCCACCCATGTACGCTCACCATATAAATTTCCTATAGTTTTTTTTTGTTCATTTCTACTTCCTTTAATATTTGTCATCACAAAACTTGTACTATTTTTTGGCATCGTTTCTGGGTCTGTCGTCAGTTCCCAATAAGTTATTTCTTTTCTTTGACCATGATATTGTCGAGATATATAATCCGTAGTATTTCCTTATCTTGGTGCGCGTTCCCTTGCGTCTTTTGCCGACGCGGGGTCGCACCGCTTTTTACGGTCTCCTGTTTCATCAATAATAATTGTAATAGGAATATTAATAAAAACATTTAAGATTGAGTGCAAACGAGTTTTTTCTAATTCCCATAAATTCCAATCAGCACAAGTGAGAAAATGATGTAAACTTTGAGAAGAAACATTAACGATGCGAGAAATTTCAGGAAGAGATTTTCTTTTAATATCAGAAATTAATCCTAAGTGTAAATATTTAAAATATTCGTAGTTACGCACATCAAAAAACAAGGTAGAGTAGGCAGAACAATAATCATCAATGACCGGCACCGTGTCCATGGGATTTCTAGGTAAATGTTTTCTAATTTGCTGAGCTACATCCATTGCTGTGAGTACCTTTAATTTTTATTATTATTCTACATTTTTATTCCTCTTTTCGGAAAGTGACAAAAAAGGGATAGTTGTTGTTTCTCCCTGACGATAACGCCCTCCATGGTTTTCTTGTAACTAGCTGTCATCCCATGTACGAAGACTATTTTGCTCTACTAAGGATATTAGATTATCTTTTTTACTTTCTGCAATAAATTCCCCTCCCCAATCTTCTTTAAAACCATAGACAGAAACTCGATCGCACTTTAAAATGTTTCTAACTTCATCACAGGTAGTATTACAAATTACCTCAAAATTAAGACTATCTCGCATCTTAGTCATAATGGAATTTACCGCTTTTTGAAACAAGGCATTTTCCCGCAGAGCAATTTCCCGTTGTTTATCAATGGTAATATCCGAAATCACCCCATTCCACACCACATAATCGGATTTTACTACGGAAGGAATACAATGTATTTTGAGATATTTTTGTTTACCCTTGGGGGTAATAATCGAAAAACTATAGTTTAAATCTCGTACATATTGACGGGATAAGTAAATAATTTGCCATAAATCATTCCGTTGTTGAGAGTCTATTAGATTAAATAAATTTTGGGCATTATCCGTAATTGTTTCTGGGCTTAATCCTAATATTTCTTGACTAACATCACTAACAAAGGAAAAGTAATAATTATCGTCTTTATCCATGACAAATTGGAAAATTATATCAGGAGTTTATGCCGTTATTTCCCTTAAAGCCTGATTTTTAATGACTTCGGTAAATCGAGGATTTTTTTGTGTTCAATTTTCTTATCTGTATTCATTTTTTATGATTTACATATAATCTTTTATTTGTATTTCTCCTGTTTTATCCATGGTTAAGGAGTAATTATTATCAAATAAAATTAAGTTTTTAAAAAAGTTGTAACGAAAAATATTCTATCTTACAATGATTAGTAATCTATTTTTGTTGATATATTTTTTGTGGTTTTGTATTTGTCTTAAAATCAATTTTTTTGTTACTTTTGTCAGAGAATTAAACTTTTTTATTATTTATTATGACAATTATAATACCTCTGATTCTTAAAAAATATTTTGTCAAAAAACATTAATTATCATGAAGTTTTATTTATTTTTCTCAGATATAATCTCCATGATATTTCTTTGCACAAATTTCACGGAAGTCTCTCTCGGTGGTAAGATATAGGGTGTACTCTCATGCTGATTTAATGGCGATCGCAAATTCAGTTCCCCCAGAAGTCTTAGAACAAGTTGCAGAATATTTTAATATATTAAGTAATCCCATGCGTTTGCAGATACTAAACCTACTGGGAGAGGAAGAAAAATGTGTTCAAGAATTGGTGGAAATCACTAAAACCAGTCAAGCTAACGTTTCAAAACATTTAAAAATTATGCTTCAAGGGGGTATTATCAATCGTCGCCCCGAAGGCACATCAGCTTATTATTACATCGAAGATTCCCTTATTTTTGAACTGTCCCATCTTGTTTGTAACCACCTTGCCGAGAAAATGGAAAAACAAGCCCTCAAATTCCGTAATATTACCCTAGCTCAACAGAAAAAAAATTAAGAAATTGCCGATTTTCAAGCTTTTTTTGTGGACGGCAGCGGGATTATATGTTATTATTTAGACAATGGGAGCCTTTGAGAAAATAAATATAAACGATTGGATTTCTATTATATAAAACACATTTCTATCATAGCCCAATAAAATATAAAAGTCAATAAAAAAGGCGATTTTTTTAACAAATTGTAATAAAAAAGCAATAATCATTAATCCGAAAAAACTTCGCCATGGGGCATAATAGCATCTGTGAGGATTGCACTATCTAAAATCGCCCCTGTCAAATCAGCACCTCGAAGATTTGCACCCACCAAAATAGCCCCTGTCAAATCGGCATAACTCAAGTCTGCTCCTTGTAAACTGGCATTACTCAAATCTGTAACTAAATTGCTGTGGTTATAATTTCTTTTGCCTAGGTGCGCTCGACATAACTTTGCCCCGTTCAAATTAGCACCATATAAAAGGGCTTGGGATAAAAGACTATAACTTAAATCTGCATTACTCAAATTTGCATTACTTAAATTAGTTCGATAATCAGAAGAAATGCGAAAATCCGCATATATAGCCATAACATTACTCAAATTTGCCCGTTGAAAATCAACGCCGCTAACGATGGCTTTTAAAAAATTTGCCCCTTCTAGGTTACTTTCCATAAAATGGGCATTACTCAAATCAGCATCCCGAAAACGGGCTTCTTTTAAATTACCCTGATTAAAATTTGTCCCCCACAAAATAGCTTCACTCAAATTTGCATGGCTAAAGTTACTCTGGCTAAAGTCTGTTTGCCCTAGTCTTGATTGTCGTAAATCACCATGGGAAAAATTACTTCCTGAAAGGTTAGCCTTAATAATTTCTGCATCGATGAGATTGATGTGGGAAAAATCTCTTTCTCCTTGACTATATTTATTAAAAATTTTTTCTATGGATAAATTCATTAGTTAGTAATGATTACAGTAAAATAGAGGGGGTTTAAAGGTACTGAGGGGATGGCTTAACAATATCAGTATAACTTGAAAAGGTTGTGAAGAAATTTTGAGAGTATTTAGTTTTGAGGTAGTTTAACAGGCAAACGGGAAGATGAGACAGGTTGAGTTAAGACTGGCGAAAATTCCTTATATTGGTTTTATGGCGGTGCATTATTGGTTTGTGATAGTTCATAATACAACTAAGTGCGATCGTTGGGAAGTATGGCAAAATAGGAATAGAGGTGGTGAAAACTGGGGACATTTACATCAAAATTTGATGGGGGCATATAATGGAGTGGGTAATGGTGAGAGTTGTCGAGAATATACGTGGCATGGAAAAACCGCTGAAAAATTAATTAGGGTAATTGAAGAGAGTAAAGATAATTACCCCTATTGTTATGTTTACCGCTATTTTCCAGGCCCTAATAGTAACACTTATGTGGCATGGGTGTTGGATAAAGCTGAGGTTGATTATTCTTTGGGTAGAAAAGGCATCGGCAAAAGATATTGTGAATTACGATGATAGGTAGTTATTTAACCAAACTATTTTTAGATTGCTAGGTAGGGTTGCTTAATGATGCTAAGAAACACTATCAAACATTGTTACTATTGTCCATTCCTAATTCCCCACCTAAACTACAAGTCATTTTTAAATTGAGCAATATCCACAGGTTAATTATTACAACGTTTAGGTTTCTTATGATCAAAAATGATTCATTATATAAGTAGTGATGTTGGAGATGTCGTCGGGATGAATAATTCAGAAAACTTGGGTAAAGAAAAAAGTCTTATCTTAATTGTGGATGATTTGAAAGCAAATTTAAAGTTATTGACTTATATTTTAGAAGCAAAGGGTTATCAAACCAGTTTTGCCATCAGTGGTAGGGATGCCTTGGAAAGATTAACAGTTTTGACTCCTGATTTAATTCTGTTAGATTTAATGATGCCTGATTTGAATGGTTTGGAGGTTTGCCAGAGGGTGAAATCTAATCCTGATTATCGGGATATTCCCATTATATTTTTAACCGCTAGTCAAGAGGAACATCATTTGATTGAGGCTTTTGAGTTGGGGGCAGATGACTATGTGACAAAGCCTTTTCGGAAGCCTGAGTTGTTGCGTCGGGTGAATACCCAGATTACCATTAGAAAACAACAGCAGAAAATTTTGACTCTTCAAAAGCAGTTGGAGGATATGAAGTCGGCGGTTTGTGCCTAATATCAATGGAGTTGTTATTTAGTTTTTGTTCTTGTCTATAATTAAGTGAATTTGATTGGATAAAGAAAAGAATATTTATGGGTTATTTTGATGCTTTGGTTGAGCGTTTTTCCGAGGATAAGGAGTTAGAAAAGGCTTTTGGGAAACATATCCACTGGGGTTATTGGGAAAATCCTTCCTCGGCGGATGGTAGTTTGGAAGATTTTGCGGTGGCTGCAAATAATTTATCTCGGTTGGTGATTGACACTGCGGGGATTAAAGATGGATATAAAATTTTGGATGCTGGATGCGGTTTTGGAGGCACTATCAGTCTTTTGAATGATAGTTTTGATAATTTGCAGTTGCGAGGGGTAAATATTGATGGGGTGCAGGTGAAAAGGGCTTCGGAGATGATTCAGCCGAGGGGAAATAATGACATTGAGTTTATAGAAGCTAATGCTTGTAATTTACCTAATTTTAACTCTTTGTTTGACGTTGCGATCGCCCTTGAGTGTATTTTTGCCTTTCCGAGTCGAGAAAAATTCTTTGGGGGGGTAAAAAGAAACATCAAAAAGGATGGTCAATTAATTGTGGTGGACTTCATTATTAACCCCACTATTATTCAAACTTGGACTTGGTTTGAAAAAAATATCCTAAGTCGTTTAATTACTGATACCTATGGCTCAAAGGCAACCAATGAAGTCGCTTTTATTGATGTAAAAACCTATAGAAAAATTGCCAAAAAAACAGGATTTACCCTAGATAAAGTAATTAATATTAACAAAAACGTACAACCAACTTATCCAGCAATTAACAAAATTATCATTGATAATTTTAATGATCTGTTAACCGCAAAAGGATTAGAAGTTTTTAGTTTATTTAATCTAATTAGCTATCAAATATTAGTTTTTAAACCCACTGAATAGTTAAAAAAAAGGCTTTATAATCATAGTAAAAATATGATAAGTTGTGAACAACTGGTTATTAGTTATCCATGGTCAATTGTTGACACCTAACACCTAAGACCTAACACCTAATTAGTTTCTGGTGAGCCACTTTTGACCATTCAAACGCTGTAAAGTGTATAAAACCAAAAGGTCTAAATTTACTCGGCGCTCGTCAATCATGAATGATTCAAGGGTACTAGGCTGTTTACTATCAATGGTACAAGTAAATGCTTTTTGTCCCTTTATATCCTCATCAATAAAGTAAATAGCAAAGGTGCGATTAGACCATTTTCCTTGTAACTGCCAACAATCAGGATTACTTTCTAAACCCAAAACAGGAATTTTTTCCTTTTTGAGGGCTAACTCAATCTCATCAATACCCTTACTAGCAAAAGCATCCTTGAGAGAGGGAGTGAAATGTTGTTCCATAAACTCAGTAAAAGGTTTATCTTCAATGGCGGGGGGTTTTTCCTTTTTTTTAGCAGGGGGTTTTTTCTCAGCGGTATTTGCTTTTTCTGGAGTAGAATTTGCCTTATTTTCTTCTGTCATGGATTTATGTTAAATAGCTACAGTTAATAATAAGTATAGTATAGGGCGATCGGCACAAAAAATTGGGGTAACACCCCACAGATAATTTTCCCATCGCCAAAATACTAATTAACCGTCACAATCCAAGTACCCACATATAAGCGAATAGGCACTTGCCCCGCTGATAGAGTTTGTCCATGAAAATAAAAAGTACCACCAAAACGGGGATTATAAACATTGGACATGACAATTTCCAGATCTCTAGTTTCCAAAAAAGGCTCTTCTAAGACAATTTCGATAAAACTACTTTCTTTATCCCAAATAACCTCTTGTAAAGGAAGGGCTTGATTATTCAAACGAACTTCAATAGCATCCGTATCAAACTTACCAGTAAAGGATTCGGGGTAGGTGACATATAATCTGGAAACTCCATCGGTTAATCTATCCCCTGGCATTGTCAGACGATACCTTTCCCAATTTCCTGCTCTATTACCAAAATCAAAATTACGTCTTAAGAGATTTTCTCTCTCGATGCCGCTAAACAATACTAAACCCTGTCCTTGAGCCATTACTAGATAAGGTATTCCTAGCAAAAAGGAGGTAGATATTGCTAGGGTGGCCATCAAACGCTTAGTAGTTAATTTAAAAAGTTTCATATATGGTGTAATTATTTAATCTCATTAATTAATAAAAATCATCTTTACTGTAACAAACTATGTCCTATGACGACAGTATGAGGATAAATAGTTCCATTTTTAATGATAAACTTGACCGTCGGGCATAATAGCCCCTTCAAAGTTAACATTAAGGATGTTGGCACTACTCAAATCAGCCCCAATCAAATTGGCATTAGTCATATCGGACGAGCTTAAATTGGTACGGGCAAAAAATACTTCCATTAGGGAGGCGTTGCGTAAAATTGCTCCATAAAGGTTAGAGCGACTAAAATCAGCCCGATTCATCCTTGCAAAAGTCATGTTTGCCTGAACTAAATTAGTACGAATAAATTTGGCTTCTGGCATGGAGGCACTATCCATGTTAACCATGGTTAATTCGGCATCTGTCATATTTGCCCTTTCCATTTTGGCATTGGATAAATTGGCGCCGATAAATTTCGCTCCAATACATTGAGCATCGGTTAAAAAAGCTCCGTTAAGGTTAGCTTCTGTGAGGGTTGCCCCTGTTAAATCTGCGCCCCGTAGGTTGGCATCTCGTAAATTAGCACCGATTAAACTTGCTCCTTTGAGGTTCGCCCCTTTTAAGTCTGAGCCTCTTAAGTCTGCTTTATCTAGATTTGCACCGATAAGATTTACCCCATTACTTCTTTTTTCTTGTCGCAGATTAGCTCCTCGCAAACAAGCCCCTTTGAGGTTGGCGTTATTTAAGTCGGCGTTTCTGAAGTCTGCTTCGATGAGGTTGGCATCGAGGAGGTTGGCAAGGGTTAGTTGACTATCTCTAAAGTCTGCTTTTTGGAGGATGGCGCCATGGAATTCGGCACGGTGAAGGTTTGCTCCTACAAAGTTGGCTTGGTTGAGGTTTGCCCCACTAAAGTTAGTTTCCACTAGGTTGGCATTATGGAAGTTAGCACGGCTGAGATAGCTGAAGGTGAAGTTTGATTTTTGTAGATTGGCGTTTTCGAGGGTGATGCCAATTAAGTCGGCACCTGTTAGATCGATTCCGGCTAAAAGGCAGTTGGAAAAGTTTATTTCCCCTGATGAAAAGCGGTCAATAAATTCGTTTATTTCCATATAAATATTTGAGGGTTTGATTATTGATTTTATCTGATTTGAGGTGGGGTTATTCTTTGATGATGGGTAGTTGGGTAAGGGGTACGGTGAGGGTTACGGTGGAGCCTAGGTCTTCTCCCATGCTATAGAATGATATTTTCCCTCCCATGGTTTCGATGAGTTTTTTGGAGATGGCTAGTCCTAATCCTGTACCTCCGTAGGCTTTTGTCCTGGATCCATCTACTTGGTAAAATTTATCAAATAGGTCGTCTTGCTTTTCGAGGGATACGCCTATGCCTGTATCTTCTACGGTAATTTTAACGAATCCGGGTAGTTTTTGCTCTCGAAATTGGATGGGTTTGGAAATGATTTCGGCGTTGATGGATATGTCTCCTTGGTGGGTAAATTTGAGAGAGTTTCCCACTAGGTTAAACAAAATTTGTAGTAGTCTTTGGTCATCGGAGTAGATGAGGATGGGATCGTAAGTTGGGGGAAGGTTTATGTTGAAGTTGAGGTTTTTTTTGAGGGCTTGGGGTTGAGCAAATTTGGCTACTTCTTGACATATTCTATTTAGAGAGATGGGTTCAAATTTGAATTCAATTTTATTGGCTTCTATTTTGGCAATGTCGAGGATGTCGTTGATGAGGTTGAGCAGGTGAAGGGCTGAGTTGTAGGCTTGGGTAATAAATTCTTTTTCTTCTTCTTTGTCGTCGGCCATGTCGTCGAGGACTAATTGTAAAAATCCTAACATACCATTGAGGGGGGTTCTTAGTTCGTGGCTGGTACTGGCTAAAAATTCACTTTTTAGTCTTGATGCTTCTTTGGCTTCTTTACTGGCTTGTTCTAATTTTTTGTATATGGTGGCATGGGCGATCGCTGTTCCCACTTGTTCTGCTAATTCTTGAATTAATTCTAATTCTCCTTTGTTCCAATGCCTAGGGCGATCGCACTGATGTAATACTAAAATACTATTTAATTCTTTTTGATAAAAGGTACCAACCAGAAGGGTTGATTGACACTGGAAATAATCATAATTGAGGTCATGATAAACACAGGGTTTTTGAGAAGTTAGAGCATCCTGTAAACAACCGTATTGATCAATGGCAAAGGTATAACCGAGCAGAGGAGTAAAGGGAGAAACACAATATTCTGCCTTTGCCACCACACTATCTTTTTGGGTAGAGGGCAAAAGTAACAAACAACGAGAAACTTGGAGAGATTCCCCTATGCTATCAACGGTTTGATTCCATATAGTATCTAAATCAAGGGTACTACGAATATTTCGGGCAATATGGGTCAAAACTCGCTGGAAAGGGTCTGGATTTGGAGGTAAAGAGGAAGGAGAGGTGAGAGGTAGTTGTTCGGACTGTAGATGATGCCCCATCACTAATACCTGCTCTACTTCTTGGTCTGGTTTAATAACAGGACTGATGATTAAATCAAAAGGAAATATATTGCCTTTATAACTCAACACATACTGACAATGTTCGGGGATACGTCTTGTCATTACCCTTCTTATCCTTTCTAAGTAGGGTTCAAGAGGCACAGGAGATAAAAAATCGAGAGAAGAATTATTTTCTAGCTTTTCATAACTGAGCAATGGCTGTCTATCTGGTTGCCAAAGAAAAGAAATATAGTTGCCTTCTCTATCTTGAGTAAATACTAATTCAGCCCCCAATGTCGATAAGTCTTGACAATTATATTCAATTTTCTCCACTCTCATCGTCGGTGATGTCATCAATTTTACATAAAAAATGATTGATTCTCTCTTTAGTAAATAATCGGAGCAAAACTCAGTAACTTATGATTGTTCATAGTTTAGCTTTATTGATTTAGTAGTTAATTCAATCAATGTATATATACTTACATCAGAGAGATTCATTTCATCATATCAGAGAAATCATTTAGATGATTATATTTATTCTTTTGATGCAATTAAGACAACTTAATCATTCCATTCTCCCCTAGGTGGGACGGGTGGATTACGTCTCAGACTACGGGTTAGATCATCATCTTGTCTTCTTTCTCCTTTTAACCACTCTTTGAGAGCAGTTTCTACTATTTTGCTAGGATTATTACTTAAGTGTTTAATTTTTTCTACTAATTCTGAGTCAATATGAAGGGAAAGTTCTATTTTTTCAGAACTACGGGAGCTAGATAATATTTCGTTATTCATGGGTAGTAATATTTTATTAAAAAAGTTTACATATTTATTATATTGTGAACCAATTTTTTCTTTTTGTTTAAATTGGTTAAAAGGTGTTGTCGGATACTTCAGCTTCTAGGGCTAATTTTCCTAGGGTAACTAGCTTGTTTTGTAGATTATTTTACCCTTACTCATCAATCAAGTATAGCATATCCTCTCCATGGACAATGTACGGTTGCAGTCAAAGCAAAGGGTAAGAGAAAACTTTATCATCCACTCCCTATCATTGCATACCTAACCCTTATGAAGATTGGTTTTATTGAAGAGAAGAAAAAAGATAATGACTATAATAGAATTTAGTTTAATGAAATATTTTTTTAATGATGGTTGCGAGTACAAATAATTCTAATATTCCCGTCACAGTGTTAACGGGTTATCTGGGGGCTGGAAAAACTACTTTACTCAATCGTATGCTCACCCATGAGCATGGGAAAAAGGTGGCAGTAATTGTCAATGAATATGGAGAGGTGGGCATCGATAATCAGTTGGTGATTGATGCGGATGAGGAAATTTTTGAGATGAATAATGGTTGCATTTGTTGCACGGTGCGCGGAGATTTAATTCGTATCATCGGTAATTTGATGAAGCGTCGTCACAAGTTTGATCATATTGTCATTGAAACTACGGGTTTGGCGGATCCTGCTCCTGTGATACAAACGTTCTTTGTGGATGAGGATATGCAGGATAAGTTGTTACTGGATGCGGTGGTGACGGTAATTGATGCTAAACATATCCAACAACATTGGGATGCCCATGAGGCGGAGGAGCAAATTGCTTTTGCTGATATAATTTTGCTTAATAAAACTGATCTAGTTTCCCCCGAAGAGTTGGAGCAGTTGGAGGCTAAAATTAAGGGCATGAATAGGATTGCTAAAATTTATCATACCCAAAATAGTGCGATCGCCATGGATAATATTTTAGGGGTGAAGGCTTTTGATTTAAAAAACGCTCTGGAAATTGATCCCGAATTTTTGGGAGAGGAAGCCCACGAACATGATGATTCGGTTTATTCTATTGCCATTGTGGAAGATAAGCCCATTGACACCAACAAGTTGCAAGAGTGGATAGGGGAAGTTTTACGCACCCAAGGGATTGATATATTTCGCATGAAGGGTATTATAAATGGTCAGGGTATGGATGAGCGTTTAGTGTTTCAGGGGGTACATATGATTTTTGATGGTACGATTGATCGCCCTTGGAAGCCAGAGGAAAAACGCCGTAGTCAGTTGGTATTTATTGGGCGTAATCTTGATGAGGAAAAATTAAGAAAGGGTTTTCAAGGCTGTATTGCTTAGGATAGGGAATTATTTTGAATAATAAACAATTAATAATTTATGAATCTTATTGCCACCAAAGATATTAGTTTTGAAAGTGCGATCGCCCTTACCCAAGAATTTATCAATCAACTGCCTACCTTAGATGAAGATAAACAAGAGGAAATAGTTGCCTCCTTAGTGCAATCTGCCAATGGTAGTAGGGGCTTTTTTGTTACTTATCTTACCCACGAAAGTGCGATCGTAGATAACCCCTCCATCGGTATTATTAAAGGTCTAAAATCCGCCCCCGAAACGGTTAGTGAATTATTAGTAAAAAACATTGCTATGTCAACAGCCATGAAGATTACCCATCTGCGTAATAATGATTTAGAAATGGCAGAAAGTTCTCAAAAAGTGACCCAAAGAACAAAAAAAATAGTAGAACTCTGTCAACTTGAACAAGTAAAAAATAAAATTTCCCAAATGCAAAAAACCATCATCGACAACAAAGGAGAATACCGAGAATTTCTTTTACGTTGGGGTTATGATGATGAACAAAAACAAGCTATCCTAGAATCTGTGCAAGGATAAAACCGAACAAAAGGTAATCTCTAACTTTTAAGAGTAACTATCTATTGACGACTTCTAGTAAACTACTGGAAAATATTAGTAAAACAATTTATTTAAACGAAACGAAATTTATGACAACTTATTATTACATTGCGGCTAGTGAAAAATTTTTAACCAGTGACAACGAAAACCTCCATGAAGTTTTAGACGAAAGACACAGATTTTATAAAGAACAAAATAGAGAGATTGACTTCTGGTTTATCAAACAACCTGCTTTCTTAGAAGCCCCTGAATTAGCACAGGTGAAAGCTAAATGTCCTCAACCCTCCGCTGCCGTGGTTTCTTTGGACAAAGAATGGATTACTTTTCTTAAATTACGTTTAGAGTATGTCCTTTCTGGAGAATTTGAAGCGCCTTCCGATTCTATTCCTCAGCCTACCGCTTCTTTGGTAGCTAGTAATTAGTAGAAAGAAGATATAGCAATTCTCATGGTTACGGAGTACAAGTTAATCCCCCTAAATCCCCCGCAAATTCGGGGGACTTGAGAGTAATAAATGTATTTCATAATTATAAAAAACGCTATATTAACTTTTTCTCAACTTTAATTGTCAATTTTTTCGCCCTCTCCTACAGGAGAGGGTTTTTTTTGCTATTCTTAGTCTAAATAGCCCATTAAAAGAAATACATCATCAATTTCGTTGGAGGCCACAGGACGATTACCCATAACGTTATATTGTTCGCTAATTTGTAAAGTCCCTGCGGTAATTGGTCTTGAACCTGATAATACTAGAGTATTTCTAACATTAAGATGGGATTTGGTAATAGGACGTGTAGAGCCGACAGATTGATAAGTGCTTACCACTTCTAGGCTACTGGGTTTTATCGGTCTATTGTAATGGAATAGAGCTGTTGCTTTATTGGCTACTTCTAGGGCCGAAGTTTCTTGATTTTCTTCTTGGTTATGGTCTTGGTTTTCCCAATTATCGCTCATGGCTTATGCTCCTTTTTTAAATTTTTTTTCTACTATGCCTGAGTTGTAGGCTTTAATCTAATGAATTTAGGTCTGAAAATTGGATTTTCAACGAGTACGTTTATTATACTCCGATGGGGATCATTGACAATTGAGGTTAATTTTGCCTAATTTTAGTTTTTGGGAATTTTTTTCATTTTTCTATAATAAATCTTTCATAATCTTTTCATTATTTGCTATAATGGCACAAAAGATAAATTAAAGTAATGTAGATAATGAGTAACCTAAATCCTGTTTCGGTGGAAAATCTCACCATTAGTTATCGTCAAGTGGAAGCTCTACGAAATATCAATTTGACGATCGCTCCAGGCCGGGTGACAGGAATAATAGGGCCTAACGGAGCAGGAAAAAGCACCTTAATAAAGGGGATGTTGGGGTTAATTTCGGCCCAATTTGGTTGGGTGTCATGGGGGGATAAATCCTTGGCACAACAACGGGATAGGGTCGCCTATGTGCCTCAGAGAAGCCAAATTGATTGGACGTATCCTGCCACGGTGTGGGATGTGGTGATGATGGGCAGGGTAAAGAAAACGGGGTGGTTTCGTCCTTTTTCTCGTATTAGTCGGGTTAAGGCTCAAAGTTGTCTTGAGAGAGTGGGCATGGGGAATTTGTGCGATCGCCCCATCGGGCAGTTATCAGGGGGGCAACAACAAAGGGTATTTTTAGCCCGTTCTTTGGCGCAGGAAGCTGATATATTTTTCTTTGATGAGCCTTTTGTAGGAGTTGATCAAAAAACTGAGGCAATTATTTTTGATATTTTCCGTGAGTTGGCTGATGAAAATAAAATCGTGATGGTGGTTAACCATGATTTGGGGGAATCTATTAATAATTTCGACGATTTAGTTTTACTGAATAAAAGTTTAATCGCTTTTGGGGCAAGAGAGCAGGTATTACGAGAAGAAAATCTTTCTTTTGCTTACGGTGGTGGAGTTTCTTTTTATGGACATAAGGCAGCTTAAATAATTGATAATTGGGTGTTGCTTATTTTGGGGATAAAACATCATTAAACTACAGCAAATATATAATCCTAGAACTATTATTATCATTACTATTGCCCATTGCCTATTCCCCATTGCCCATTGCCCATTGCCTATTCCCCATTGCCCATTGCCCATTGCCCATTGCCCATTGCCCATTCCCTAGCTAGTTTAAAATGGATTTTTTAATTGAGCCTTTACAATACGGTTTTATGCAACGCTCGTTAATCGTGGCGGTGGTGGTTGGTATCATTTGTGCCGTGGTGGGTACTTATTTGATGGTGCAACGGTTAGCCCTGTTAGGGGATGCCATTAGTCACTCTGTTTTACCAGGGTTGGCGATCGCCTTTATTTTTGATTGGAATATTTTTACAGGGGCTTTTATCGCAGGATTATTAAGCACAATATTAATAAATGTGATCAGAAATAACTCTCAAATCAAGGAAGATGCAGCCATGGGTATTGTTTTTTCCGCCTTTTTTGCCTTGGGAATTACCCTCATTACCATTGTGCAGAAGGATAATAAAATTGACCTCAATCATTTTCTTTTTGGCAATATTTTAAGTGTTAGTTTCGTGGAAGTTAGGGATACCATTGCGATCGCCCTTTTTATCCTCTTTATAGTAATTATGTTCTATAAAGAACTATTGTTTTATACCTTCGACAAACTGGGAGCAGAATCAGTAGGTTTACCGGTGTATTGGCTTGATTTTAGCCTCATGATACTTATAGGCTTAACCATCGTCGCCAGTTTAAAAGCTGTGGGAGTTATCCTCGTTTTATCTTTGCTTATTACCCCTTCAGCCACCGCTTATTTATTGGTAAAAAGACTCCATGAAGTGATGTTGGTGGGGGTATTTTTTGGCGTAATTTCTAGTATTAGCGGAATGTATATTAGTTTTTATTACAATTTGCCCTCTGGACCTGCCATCGTTTTGGTGGCAACTTTTTTCTTCTTTTTATCTTTTTTATTTAGTCCTTCCCAAGGATTATTTACTAATTATATAAAACTAAAAATAAGTGATAAATAAACAATATAATTACCTAGTTTAAAATGCTTATAAAAATTAATAATAAATGAACAATAATTACTTATTAAGTGTAAATTATAAGCAAATCAAGATCAAAACACCTAACAAAAAAAGTTTTAAAACACCTTAATATTTTGTTATAATTCAGATCCACATACGCCATTATCAAAATACAAATTTTCAATCTATGGTAGCAACCGTACCGAATACTAATAATCAAAGAATGCCTCTAACACCGATTTTTAATCCGGGGGGTGACGACAGAATTGAGAATCGTAGCGTCTGGTTTGGTAACACCACCAACCTAATGCAACTCAACGATGTACGCTATTCTTGGGCCATCGGCTTGTATCAACAGATGCGGGAAAACTTTTGGATTCCCCAAAAACTTGATATTACCCAAGACGTTACCGATTATTGGAATTTAACCCCAGAAGAAAGACGTGCATTTGAAGGTATTTTATCTTATTTAACCTTCCTGGATTCTGTACAAACTTGTAATATTCCTCACCTAAAAAGTTCTATTACAGCCCCAGAAATTAGCCTTTGTATGGCAGAACAAATTTCTCAGGAAGGAATGCATAATCATGCTTATCAATACATGATTGAGACTATTATTCCTAGTGATAAAAGAGATCAAGTTTATGACTTTTGGCGCACTGACCAAGTGCTTTCTGCCCGTTGTGAATTTATCGCTGGTTATTACCAAAAATACATTGATAATCCCACTAAAGAGAATTATTTTATTGCTCTTTTAAGTGATTATTTATTAGAGGGTTTATATTTCTATAACGGTTTTATTTTCTTCTACAATTTAGCCGCTAGAATGTTAATGCCCGGTTCTGCGGATATTTTCAAAATGATCAACCGTGATGAGTTGAGCCATGTTCGATTATACCAAAGACTGATCCCCGAAGCGATGAAAAGTTTTGATTATTCTTTTGATCAAATTTATGAAATGTTTGACACGGCAGTAAAACATGAGTGTCGTTGGACTAATCACATTGTGGGTAATAATATTTTAGGGATTACTGAGTCTAGCACTGAACGTTATACCAAATATCTTGCTAATATTAGGTTAAGGGCGATCGGTTTAGAGCCTCTTTACACCGATGCTAAGTATGCGAAGAGTCCGTATACTCATTTAGAGAAATTTTCTGATACCAAAAAAGAAGGTAGCACCAAAGCAAACTTTTTTGAAGCTAGTGTCACCAGTTATATGATGTCTTCTGGGGTGACAGGCTGGGATGAAATTTAGTTTTTGTCCTCAAAGCTAACAAAAAGATATGAGTGAATTTCCCCTTGATTTTATTGAGTAAGTTGAGGGGAAATTTTTATAGTTTAATTTTGATATATCTTAGTTCAATATTGGTTACGATAAAGGCGGAGCATGAGTATGAATCAATTTAATTAAATTTGTGATGAGTCCCACTGTTTTTAAAGAAGATGGCTATCGCTTCTTTTTCTTTTCCTGTGAGGAAGCTAGAATGCACGTTCATGTTTACTCTGGAGAAGGAAGGAGAGGCTAAATTTTGGCTTGAACCACAAATTGAATTAGCCCGTAATCACAATTTATCTCGAAAACACCTTAAAGCAATAGAAACGATTATTGAGGAACGACAAAATGAACTTAGAAATGCTTGGACAAAACATTTCTCGGGCTGAAGTGACTAATATTTCTTCCCATGGAATATGGATTCTTGCAAACAATGAGGAAATGTTTCTTTCTTACCAAGATTTTCCTTGGTTTGAGGATGTCCCTGTTAAACAAATTTTAAATATACAAGAACCTTTTCCCAATCATTTTTATTGGCCAGATTTAGATGTAGATTTAAGTAAAGATATTATCAAAAATCCTCAAAGATTCCCTCTTCAGGCTAAATGATGAGTGGGCTTTACGTCACAGATTTTTTGAAGGTTACCCTTAATATAATGTTATTGAGACTATTAACACTACATTAATTTTTAAAGAAGATATTAGAATGATTAAGTAACTAATAAATAATTAATTCCCAGAGAATAACTAATAATTGATGCTCATAACCGATGAAACTCTGCTTCAGTATAAAAGATGTAAGCGCAAAGCGTTTCTTAATTTTCATTGTCAAAGGGATGAAAAACCACGGGTAAAGGATTTTGTTAAGAAACTAAAGCAGGAAAGAATTATCCACACAAAGCAGGTTATAGAGCATTATAATTGGAGAGTTTATCATGGGTCATCTTCTGGGGAAGAGTCAACCTTAGATTTGATGAGGAGAGGGGTTGACTGTATCTATGATGGGCAACTGAATTATACCAATGAAGATGGAAGTCTTGTTTTTGAAACTAATCCTACTTTATTGATAAAACAAAATATTGCTTCGGCTTTGGGAGATTGGAGTTATTTATCGGTTAATACTCATTTGGGCAAAAGTCATAAACCAGAGTATAAGTTAATTGCGGCATTTCAGGGGTTTATCTTAGCTCAAAATCAAGGTTTAATGCCTAATTCGGCAGATTTTGTGGTGAGGAATTTTCGCAGATATACCATTAATCTAGGGATTTGGTTACCTAAGGTGCAAGAAGCTATTGAGGATTGTCAGCGGTTGTTTAGGGCGGAGGATGCCCCAGAAGTGTTTATTTCTCGTCAAAAATGCGGTTTGTGCGAGTGGTATGGTGATTGTCATGGCATAGCGGTGCAAGAGAATCATTTATCTTTAATACCGGGGATTACTCCTCGTAAGTATGAGCTTTTGAGGCAGAAGGGGGCGGTGGATTTTGAGGGGTTAGTTAGTTTGTCTTTGCCAGAATTGAATCAGATTTTGAATTATGATGGGGCAGAAGTTCTTTTTAGGCAGGTTCAATCTTTAAGGTTAAATCGTCCTATTATTAAGAGGGATGCGGTTAATTTTATTCCTAGTAGTGATATTGAGCTTTATTTTGACATAGAAGCGGAACCTGATCGACAGGTGGATTATTTGTTGGGTATTTTGTTGGTTGATAATAAAAATAAGACGGAGAAATATTATGGTTTTTTGGCTGAAAATTTAGAGGAAGAAAAGAAGGCTTGGTTAGATTTTTTGGAGTTTGTTAATGGTTATCCTGATAGTTTTATTTATCATTTTTCGGGATATGAGGTAGAAACTATTAAGAGATTGGCAAATGTTTATAAAAGTCCTAATAAGTTGATTCAGCCCTTATTAAAAAGATTGGTTGATGTTCATAAGTTTGTTACTCAAAATTATCTTTTTCCTGTGGAAAGTTATTCTTTAAAGTCTTTGGGTAAATGGTTAGATTTTCAGTGGCGTATTCCCCCTAATCATAATTTTAAAAGTGTGGGTGGCGATCAGTGTGTGGCATGGTATGACAAATGGTTATTAGAGGGCGATCGCACTTATTTAGACTATATATTAATGTATAATGAAGATGATTGTCGGGCAACTTTTGCTGTCAAAAAATATCTTACTTCTTTAAGTTTATTATCTTCGGAAATAGATATTTAATTGGAATATATTTAATCTTTTTTTACTAAGATAAAATAATTAATCATCCTGACGATTATTTTTTAGAAAATATGGAATGTCAATAACTCCCCTTTTATCACTATTTTTATTATTATCTTTTTTAGAGGGCTTTATTTCTGATAATAAATCTATATTCTTTTTTACAAGATTATCCTGATTATCTTTAGATTCTTGGGGGATATTTTTGGGTTGACTCTGTTTTATTTCAGTAGGTTTTGAAGTAGAAACATCGGCTTTGGATGGTTTTTCGTCTTCTATTTTTTTATCCTCTGGTTTTTGAGCAACCTTTTCCTCACCTACTTTTTCTCCGTGATGAGTGGCGGTATCATCATGATTTTGTGGTTTTGTTTCCTGAGTTTCGGGGGTGTCAGATGATTTATTAACTAATTTTTTAACATTATCCAACAGAGGAATATTGACAAAATTAGGCACAGGGGCGATCGCAAAGTTAGACAATTGAGTTATGGTAGGATTATCAGCATTACCTTTGGGATTACGAACCTCGGACCAAGATTTGATGGTAGTTTTTTCAGCACTCGTTACTGGGGGCTTATCCGTAGAAGAAGATTGTAAATACTTATCCAAAGCCGCCTTATACTCTAGGGTTGACCTTTGTTGCCTTTGCAATCTGGCATTCAACTCCTGATTTTCCTTTTCTTTTTCCCTAACTTGATACTGTAATTGATTGTAATTTTCCTGTAAAAACGAACAATCCCTTTCCAGGCGCCCCCTTTGGGTTTGAGAATCCTTTAAATCTTGAGCTAACTTTTCAATTAATAATTGTTGATTTTTGATTTTGCCAGTGTCATCTTCTAGCTTACGATAAAGTTTATTAACAGTCTCTTTATGGGCATCCAAATCTTGATTTTGTTCATTAATAATCACATCTTTAGCCTTAATTTCCTTCTGATAACCAACCAAGGATTTTTCTAAATTAGTCGCCTTTTCCTTCAACTTCTCATACTTTTCCCTTACCTTACAAGCGATGGCATACCAATCCAGATTACGGAGTTTTTCGGGTAAATTTTGAGGAGTATTCATAATAACTAAATGTTAGGTAATAAAGAAGCAAATTAAGAAGGATAAATAATTGTAAATTTTATTTTACCTTAGCAGTGATTAATCCATGAAACTTGACTGACCAAAGAAAAAATGATAAGGTTTACTAATCATAGCCATATTATAAGCAGGAAACAATGAACTTAAACTCGAATATCCCCCATCCTTCTGCCAAAGAAGATGTAAGTGATTATGTTGCTCATTTACAGCTACACATGAGCCTTCAATCTCGTAATCTTCTCCCCAGTATGAATAAAATTAAAGATAACAATCATAATTTTGTCTATGAAAGTCAGGCAACCATTGAGAAATTTACTTCCCGTGAGTTAGGGTAATTTGCTTCTCAATTTTTTTGCCCATAAATATTTACCATACAAAAGGATTTATCCCCTTGTTGGAAATAAAAAAGCCGTCTCTGAATTAGGGGCGGTTTTTTGTAGGGAAAAGAGACTCCGATTACCGTTTCTATAGAATGAACTAGAATAAGAAAATAGATATAAACAAAAGACATCACAATGAGCCTAACCGCAGTTAAACCTAGCCTCACTAAGACACCCACCATCACTACATTATCTAATGGGTTGACCATTATTGCCGAACAAATGCCCGTAGAAGCCGTTAATTTTAATGTATGGTTTAATGTTGGTTCAGCGGTAGAAAGTAATCAAATTAATGGAATGGCTCACTTTTTAGAACATATGATCTTTAAAGGAAGTCAAAGGTTGGTTTGTGGGGAGTTTGAGAGAGTGGTGGAGGCTAGGGGCGCTGTGACAAATGCAGCCACAAGTCATGAATATACCCATTTTTATGTCACTTCTTCTCCCCAAGATTTTGCAGATTTAGCCCCTTTACAGCTAGATTTGGTTTTAAATTGTAGTTTACCTGAGTCGGAGTTTACCAGAGAGAAGTTAGTTGTTTTAGAGGAAATTCGCAGGGCAAACGATAATCCTCGCCGTTTGGCTTTTGAAAAGGCCATGAAGATTTGTTTTCCTAATTTACCTTATTCTCGCCCTATTTTAGGCACAGAAGAAATTATTGAGCCTTTAACAAGGCAACAAATGTATGATTTTCACCGCTGTTGGTATCAACCAGCGTCCATGACGGTTAATGCGGTGGGTAATCTACCTGTGGAGGATTTAACAGGTATTGTGGCGGAAGCTATGGGGGATTTTGCACTGGGGCAACAGACTTTTAAACCTCAGATTATCCCTGAGTCGCCTTTTACCGACATTGTGAGGGAGGAGTATGTAGATTCTGCCCTACAACAATCGAGGATGATTATGATGTGGCGTGTGCCGGGGTTAATGAGTTTTCATGATACCCTTGCTTTGGATGTTTTGGCCATGATTTTGGGGCAGGGTAAGTTATCTCGTTTATTCCGTAGTCTCAGGGAAGATAAAAGGTTAGTGAAGGGTATTGGTGCTAGTAATATGAATCATCAGGTGCAGGGGGTTTTTTATATTGCGAGTCAGTTGGATAAGGATAATTTGGATGAGGTGGAGGGAGAGATTCTTAATAATATCAAGGATATTCAGGATAATGGAGTGTCTGAGGTTGAGTTGAAAAGGGTTTGTAATCTGGTGGCGAATCAGTTTATTTTTCATAGTGAAAAACCGAGCGATCGCGCCAATCTTTACGGTTATTATTATTCTCAGTTAGGTAGTTTAGATCTAGCTTTTAGTTATACTGACAATTTACGCTCTTTGACGGTGGATGACATTCAACAAGCTGCCCAAAAATATCTCGATGTTCATGCCTACGGCATCGTTAGGGCAATGAATGAGTAATGGGAAACAACGGTGATAGGGAGATAGGGTGATTAATCTTTATTATCCATTGCTTAATTGCTCTAAAGACACAAAAACTGCTATCTTAACGAAAGAAAATAATCAAAAAGAAAAAAGGCACGACTAAACAATGATTTACCAACGGGTTTTACTGAAGTTAAGCGGTGAAGCATTAATGGGTAATTTGGGTTATGGAATTGATCCTAAAGTAGTTGCCGATATTGCTGAAGACATTGCGCAGGTTGTAAAAGAAAATGTAGAGGTTGCCATAGTCGTTGGTGGAGGTAATATTTTTAGGGGTGTAAAAGCATCCGCCGCGGGAATGGATAGGGCTACGGCTGACTATGTCGGTATGATTGCCACTGTTATGAATGCTATGACATTACAAGATGCTTTAGAAAGAATGGATGTTCCGACTAGAGTTCAAACTGCGATCGCCATGCAAGAAGTAGCCGAACCTTATATTCGCAGACGTGCCATTCGTCACCTAGAAGTAGGGAGAGTTGTTATATTCGGTGCAGGTTCAGGAAATCCCTTTTTTACCACCGATACCACGGCGGCATTACGGGCAGCAGAAATTGACGCTCAAGTGATTTTTAAAGCCACTAAAGTAGATGGTGTTTATGATAGCGATCCTGTTACTAATCCTGATGCTCGTCTTTATAAAAGTTTAAACTATAACCATGTTTTAACCCAAGATTTGAGGGTAATGGACGGAACTGCGATCGCTCTTTGCAAAGAAAATAATATCCCCATTGTGGTATTCAACCTTGCCGAACGTGGTAATATCATTCGAGCAATAAAAGGTGAACCCATAGGTACAATTATAGGAGGTTCTTATGACGTTAATTGATGATCTAAAAGCTAATATGCAAAAAAGTGTCGAGAGGACACAACAAGACTTTAATACCATTCGCACAGGTAGGGCAAACGCCAGTTTACTCGACAAAATCATGATCGATTACTATGGCGCTGATACTCCCCTAAAAACTTTGGCAGGTATTAGCACCCCCGATTCTACCACTATCTTAATCCAACCTTTTGACCGTGGTAGTATGAGTCAAATTGAAAAAGCCATTTCCCTCTCCGACATTGGTTTAACTCCCAACAACGATGGGCAAGTAATTCGTCTCAATATTCCCCCTCTTACCGCAGAACGCCGCCAAGAATTTGTTAAACTAGCGGGGAAATATGCGGAAGATGGTAAAGTTTCTGTGCGCAATCACCGTCGTGATGCCATTGACAAGGTGAGAAAACAGGAAAAAAATAGTGATATTTCTGAGGATGAATCCCGTGATTTACAGGATGAAATTCAAAAGGTAACGGATTTGTTTACTACCAAAATTGATGAACTTTTAGTCGTTAAAGAGAAGGAATTAACTAGTATTTAAACTAGATTTTACAGAATATGTTCGGTTGGGGCAAGGGGTTGAAACCCCTTGTTAATAAGAGTTTTTTCCCCCAAGGGTATAAAAGTTCGTTATTGAGATAAAAAAGGCTAAGAAAATTTTATGATCAATATTGCTATTTTGGGAGCAGGTCGTTGGGGGAGTCATTTTGTTAAAATTTTTCTTAATCATAGCTATGTTAATTTAAAAGCAGTTTGTGATAGTAGCCAAGAAAGATTGAATTTTTTTCAAGAAAAATATCAAATTCCTCAAACAGTTAAGTTATTAACTAATTGGCAAGAGATAAGTAATATAAAAGAGTTAGATGCAGTTATAATAACCACTCCAGCGACTTCTCATTATAACTTGATTAAGTATTTTCTCGACAAAAACTATCATGCATTAGCAGAAAAACCTCTTACAATTAACTCTAGTAATGCTAAAGAATTAACAGATTTAGCTAATAAGAATAACCTAATTTTATTTGTTGATCATACTTATCTATTTAACCCTTTAATTGAAGAATTAAATCACAAAATTCAAAAGGGAGATATAGGAGATTTAAAATATGGCTATGCTTCTCGCACCCATGCTGATGCTATCCGAGGGGATGTTAATGTTATTTGGGATTTAGCCATTCATGATATTTCCATTTTTAACTATGTTTTGGGGGAAAAACCTTTCCAAGTTAGGGCCGAAGGGCAAAATTTTCTCTCTCATAATTTGATAGATGTGGCATGGTTAAAGTTATTTTATCCTAGTGGTTTTGTGGCGACGATTCATGTTAGTTGGTTAAATGCCGATAAACAAAGAAAATTAACCATTGTGGGAGAAAAGGGTAGTTTAGTTTTTGATGAGATGATGTCTTCTTCTCCTTTAACCCTTCATCGGGCAAATATCCATCAAGATGTGTCGCCTATGATGGTGGATGGTTATGACATAGAGAATATCGATTTTACCCCTTTTAATACTTTACAACTAATGGGCGATCGCTTCCTCTCCGCCATCAAAACCAATCATCAACCGAGAATATCCACGGGAGAATTTGCCACCGAATTAATCCAAATCCTCGAAGCGCTAGATACATCATTAAAAAATAATAGTGCCATGGTTTCCGTTAACTATGGATAAAATAAAAGACGATTAATACTATCCTAAAAAGGATTTTAAAGAAAATGGCAAAAGGTGATCAACTATATGTGTGGCGTAAATTTGCTAACCTTGATGGCGTATATCAACACCATGGCATCGACATAGGAAATGGCAATATTATCCATTATCGTAAACCTAGCGAGGTAGTAGAAAAAACATCCTTTGACACCTTCAGTAAAGGTAATCGGGTTTATATCCGTCAATATCCTCGGGGTTTTTCTTTCATTCCTGATATTGTCATAGAAAGGGCTTTTAGTCGTCTTGGGGAAAAAAAATATAATTTATTGTTTAATAATTGTGAACATTTTGCCACTTGGTGCAAAACAGGAATTAATGAAAGTCAACAAGTACAAGACTTTATTCCTACTATTAATAAGCTAAATACTTTTAATCTTTTTGATCCCCTTAAAACAGCTTTTAAAGATGTTAGTAATAATAATACCGAAAATATTATTGATAGTGCTTTAAATGATATTAGAGTGGCTTGGGATAGAATACAACCTGAATATAAAGAAGCTCTCAAAGAAGTTGATGTATGGCAAAAAGTTGCCTATAAAGCGCTACAAAATAACCGTGAAGATTTGGCAAGGGAGGCTTTGATTAGAAAGAAAACAAATCAAAGTAAAGTTAATGAATTACAAAGGGAACTAGAAAAATTAGCTACCATGACAGAAGGACTAATTCAGAGTAAAAAATAACCAAAAGTTTTAAATGTTAGGGAGTAGGGGTTACAGGGAGATTAACTTTAATGCTTACCTTTCTGCCTCCATTGTTTCCTTTCCTTGTCAAAACCTCTAAATTAAGTTAAACTTGTGTATGATGGCATAAACTTGCCTGACGAGATGTAGCGCAGCTTGGTAGCGCGCCTGCTTTGGGAGCAGGATGCCGCAGGTTCAAATCCTGTCATCTCGATATATGCTCAAAAAAAAGGGGGTATTCCCCCCAAGGTAGATTAAAACTCCAAATACCAAAATTCTTCTTTTAATTCCCTCTCCATGAGATTTTCAACGGCTTCCACGGGGGATACTTTACCTTTTAAGAGTAAATACACCTGATAGGAAATCGGGACGGGGATTTTTTCCTTGTGTGCTAATTTAATCAATACATTGGCGGTGTTAACTCCTTCTGCTGTGCCTTCTAAATTCTCTAAAATGTCTTCTAAAGCCTTCCCTTGAGATAACCCCATGCCCACTTGATAGTTACGAGATAAGGGGCTGTCACAGGTAGCTAGTAAATCTCCTAACCCTGATAAACCGAAAAATGTTTCCACCGATGCACCTAGATGAGTACCTACCCTAATCATTTCTGGTAATGCTCTAGTTAAAAGGGCAGCTTTTGCGTTTGTACCTAAGTTTAACCCATCACACACCCCCGATGCGATCGCCATTACATTTTTCAATGTACCACCCAATTCTGTACCAATAGGGTCATTATTAACATATACCCTAAAAATATCCGAAGCAAACATACTTTGTACCAACTCCGCCCCTTCCGTATCATTACTCGCCAATACCGTAGCTGCAGGTAAACCTTTTTTAATCTCCTTAGAAAGATTAGGCCCTGATAATACTATTACCGCATGGTTAGGAAAAGTTTCCTGCCAAATTTGAGAAGGGGTAAGGGTAGTTTCAAAATCCAAACCCTTAGTGGCAGTGACAATAATAGCCTTCTCTTTTAAACCGATTTCCTTAAGTTGTTGACTAACAGCCACAACCCCCTTCATGGAAATAGCAGAAATAATTACATCCGCATCCTTTACCACTTCTTCTAAAGATTTTTCAGCCCGACGACTCCACACCTCACATTCAAATCCCGCACGGTTAAGCAAAAAACATAAACTTGTACCCCATGCCCCTGCACCAATAATAATTGTTTTAAGATTTTCAGTAGTCATAATAATTTAATCCTGTTATTTTCATAGGATGAATAATTTCATCACAAACTAATTTTAAAGGTAGATGGATAAAATAAATGTTATGGAAGATGACTTTTTATTAGTTACCCCATCAACAACTAAAAATTCAAACAACAATGTCCAATATTTATTTTATAACAATATTCTTAATACTTATTCTTTTTTGTGCATTTATTTTGGCCTTTAAAGTAAATAAAAAAAGAAAATTAATTTATTCATAACCTATTAATCAAGAGTGGATTAGTTTCCTTGAAAATAACGTTTATTTATATAAAAAACTTCCTGAACAATATAAACCACAATTACATAATTATATTAAAATATTTATTGCTGAAAAAGAATTTATAGGCAAAGAAGGCATCGAAGTTACTGAACAAATGAAACTAATGATTACCTCCCAAGCCTGTTTATTATTACTTGATAATAATCCTAACTTTTTACATCCAAACAAAAGTAATTATTTTCCCTATTTAAAGTTTATTTATATTTATCCTGACAGAATAGAAAATAAACTTAATAAAAAAGTCCCCGAAAGTAGTTTACTATTAGGTCAATCATCAGTAGGTCATAAATCAGGAAAAGATGGTAATATTCTTCTTTCTTGGTTAGATGTTAAACTAGAATCACAATCTTATAATAGTGAAAGTAATGTAGTTTTACATGAATTTAGCCATCAATTAGACCAAGAATTTGGCAATGCGACAGGTACTCCAAAACTAAAAAATTTAGAAGCTACTTTAATTTGGCAAAATATCTTTAAAATAGAGTATCAAAAATTATGTTTATCCATCGAAAAACAAGAATATACTCTTATTGATAAATACGGTGCAACTAACCCCGTAGAATTTTTTGCAGTGGCTACGGAAGCCTTTTTTCTTAAAGGAAAATTAATAGCAGTGAATCACCCTTTATTATATGAACAATTGAGGCAATATTATCAAGTAGATCCTGCTTTATGGTAAACTAAATCTTATTTTAATAATTGAGTAATTATGACAGTTAATAAAAAATAAGTAAAAATAAATATTTTTTAAATTGGAAAAATAAGTCAATTACTTGTATTTGTTTAAACAAAAAATATTTTTGGTTATGTATATTTTAAAAATTGATAATTTTCTAAAAAAGATATTAGTTATATTATTTATGACAGCGCACCTTAATTAAATATCAAAACAAAAAACTATTTAACATCAAAAAGTGTTTCATGGGTTAGGGCTAATTTTTCTAACTCTTTTCTTTTTTCTAAGGATAGACTAGGAGGATGATTATAAATGGTCAATAAATC
Source organism: Cyanobacterium sp. HL-69 (assembly GCA_002813895.1). Classification (NCBI taxonomy): domain Bacteria; kingdom Bacillati; phylum Cyanobacteriota; class Cyanophyceae; order Chroococcales; family Geminocystaceae; genus Cyanobacterium; species Cyanobacterium sp. HL-69. Next base: position 2,865,343 of record CP024912.1, read on the forward strand.
ATTAAAAATTTGTTCAGGGTTATCAGGAAAAGACTTTAACTCATATCCCTTTATATCTAATTCTTGCATAAGTTGAGATACTTTAGGATCATAGGATAAAGCAAAACAATTACAACCCTCAGAAGCACCCATAATTAAACTGTGTAGTCTCATGCCGATGAGCATTTTTATTTGTTTAAAAATACCTTTTAATTGTCGAGGATTTTCGATGATGATTACCTGACAATTATCTTTGAGTTGTTCTTCTATTTTTTGACATAATGATAGGTCTTGTTTTATTTGAAAAGGAATTAAAATAACGTTAGCTTTAGTTGCTTTTTGTAGTTGTTTTATGGAATCTATTAATAATTGTAATTTTTGATCAGTTAATGTAGAATGTTGACGAACATTAACAGCAATTAAAGGAGCTTTTAAAAGACTAATGTTAATTTTTTTTTCACTAGATAAAGCCCAAACAGGATCAGGGGCAATAAAATAAGATAAATTCCAGTTATCAAGGATTTTTGCTGAACCTTTATCCCTAACACTAATCCCCTCACAACCCTTTAATACTTGTTTGGTAATCCATTGAGTCAAAGGGAAATTAAGAGGCCCTATCCCTTGGGCATAGGCGATGGTAGTTAAGCCTTTTAGCTGTGCTAATTTCATTAAACTAGCATAAAAAAGAGGGCTTTTAATACTGGTGATATCCTGCATTAAACTACCGCCTCCCCAAATAAAATAATCTTGTTTTCCTAAGCTAATAATTTGTTTGGCAATATCAAGACGAGAATAGCTTTTTATTCCATAATTTTTGGTTGTTAAAGTTGGATTTCCTGATAAAACAATAGGTTCAATATCTTTAGGTAATCTCTCTATTAAAGACAATAATAATGCTTCATCCCCTGCGTTTCCCTGTCCATAATAGCCACAAATTATTGCTTTTTTCATTCTTTTTTATTCATTAATAATTATGGTGCGATCGCCTATAATTGTACCTTGATAAATTAAATCTTCATGTAAATTAGTATTGAGAGTTATTTTAATCTCATTTTCACCCTTTGGCAAATCAGAAATATGATACCAATTGCCATAAATACGGGTAATTTTTTCCCCATTAATATATAAATGTCCATGACCTTGATTTATACTACTCTCTTGGTTTACCTCTTGGGGAGCAAAATCAAAATTTTCAGTGACAATTTTTAAATTCCATCCCTCTTTATTATCTTTTATAGCTTCAATATTAACGGCGGGAACAAAATTATGACTAGAAACATCAATGGCTTGATGATGATGATCCATTTGATTGTTATGATGATTATGCTCTTGATTACTATGGGCAAAAGCATTTTCAAGACTAAAACTAGAGGAAGAAATAAAAACGCAACTAAGAGCTAACAAAGACAAATTTATTCGAGATTTCATAAATAATTATGACATGATAAATGATAACCCTTCTATTATTGAATAAAAGCTAAAAATAAAGCAAGTTTTACCACTGGTCAAAGTTACATTTAAAATAAATTTTATTTCTCACAAAAAAAAGTTACTATGTTTCGTTTTGCCCTACCTTCAGATATTCAAGCCTTAAAAAGTATCTACCAAAAATCAGTAACAGAATTAGCCCCTAGCCTATATACCAAAGAACAAGTAATTGCATGGTCATCATTTCCTGATGATACCGTAAAATTTACACAATTTATCCTTAAGCCTGATACCTATATCTTAGAAAATAATCAAGAAATAGTAGGCTTTTGTGGACTAGAAAAAAATGGACATATTGCTTCCCTTTATATTCATCCTGCCCACACTCGTCAAGGATATGGCACTAATTTATTAAATTATGCCTTAAATCGAGGTATCCAAGAAAATATTAGTCGATTTTATAGTGAAGCTAGTTTTTTTTCTCAACCACTATTTAAGCGTTGCGGCTTCAAAGTATTAGAAATGGAGACGGTTAAATATGGGGTAGTTTCTTTTGAAAGGTATAAAATGGAGAAAAGAATTACGAGGAAAAAAAATGAGCAGTAATCAGGAGATGAAAGCGTTTATTGCTGAATTAAAAAATCAGTTTAAAATCATAGGATTATTTTTAGTAATTTTTTGGGCGGTGGAAATTATTAATCAATCCTTTTTCGCTAATAATCTTAATTATTTGGGCATCATACCAAGGAGTGTGGTGGGTTTGAGAGGAATTATATTTGCCCCTTTTCTCCATGTTGATTTTCCTCACCTACTAGCTAACACAGTGCCTTTTGCCATATTGGGTTGGTTTGTGATGTTACAAAATACAAAAGATTTTTATGTAGTTACTCTCATTGCGAGTTTATTTAGTGGGGTGGGAGTATGGTTATTTGCTCAACCTAACTCCATTACCATGGGTGCTAGTGGGGTGATTTTTGGTTATTTGGGATTTTTATTGGCTAGGGGTTATTTTCAAAAAAATGCTCCTTCTATTGCTCTTTCTCTAACAGTAATATTTTTGTATGGTGGTATGATTTGGGGCATTTTGCCAGCTAATCCTAGTGTGTCATGGTTAGGTCATTTATTTGGCTTTTTAGGTGGAATTTATGCGGCTAAATTTATCTCCTCAAAATAAGAACTATTATGCAGACAAAAACTTTATCTCAAAGGAATTGTTATCTTTAATAAGTAATACTAATTTGATATTTTTTTTAATAATCAATTAACTGTTGGGTATTATATTATGATGGAATAAAGTATTACTAAAGTATCATAAATATTTAAAATATAAAATATTATCAATATTGCTCATTTTCTATGATCTATTTTCTTATTAGACTGAAATTATATTTTAGTCATTTTGTGTAGCATCCCTTAGATAAAATACTTTGAAGTTAAAACAATTTTTAATATTAATTAACATAAAATTCAGTATTTTTAGGGATAGATTCATCTTGGAATTAAGGCAAAATTATAAATAATGGTAAAGAATAATATTGAGATTATTGAATAATAAGGTACATTTTCCGTTGTGATGGATATGTAATAATTATTAGCAATCAATGTGGCTTATCTATTTTTTCAGTGTTGTTCATGAAAGATAATCAATCACCAAATTCAAAAGATATGGAAACAATCATCCTCAATCAACCTATGGGTTTTAGCACCAAATTTCGTGGGATAATGGATTTGTACGGCGATCAAAAAACCGTGACAGATTATCTAAACAATCATCAAGGGTGGTTTGTCCGTTGTGCATCGCCCATGAAAGTAGAGCCTTTTTGTGATAATGGTTACACTCTGACAGTGGGGCGTTATGGGGCTTTTGGTTATGAGGTTGAGCCTCAGATGAGTGTTATTTTAGAGCCTCCCATGGCCGGACACTATACCATGTATTCTGTTACTAATCCTGAGTTGAGTAGCGATGGTTATGAGGTTGATTATTACTCAGTGATGGACATAGAAACTATTTTCCCGAAAGATATTGATATATATCAAAAGTCTAGTGACTTTGACTCCCTCCCCAATGAGATTACTCGCATTAATTGGCAGTTGGATTTACGGGTTAGTGTTAATTTTCCTAAATTTATTTATAAAGTTCCTACAAGTATAATACAAAGTACGGGCGATCGCCTTTTAGGACAGATAGTCAAACAAGTATCACCCAGACTAAGTTTTAAAGTACAAAAAGACTTCCACAGTTGTTTCGATTTACCAATACCTCCTAAAAAATCCCGTACTTGCGAGATAGTCAAACAAAAAAACCAAAATCAATATGCCGCCTAAGACTTAGTGGCACCAGAAGTTAAAAACACCTCCCCATTAGTCAAACGCTTAGCCACATCTAATAATTCATCCTCAATGTAGGGCTTAGTAAAATAAGCCCTAGCCCCTAAATCAGCCGCAATACTACGGTGTTTTTCAGCGCCCCTAGATGTCACCATCGCCACAGGTAATTTAGATAAAACATCATCCTGCTGCATTCTCGCCAACAACTCCAAGCCATTCATACGGGGCATTTCGATGTCACAAAGAACTATCTCACAAGGTAAACCTCCCGAAAGTTTTTCCCAGGCATCCTGTCCATCCCTTGCCACCTCAACCTCATAACCTGCCTTCTTGAAGGACAAAGACAACATCTCCCTCACTACCACAGAATCATCCACAATCAAAACCATAGGAGCAGAATTTGTTTTTCTTTTCGATGCCCCAAAAGTAGATTTATCATCCTCTGGCTGAATATCCGTCATCCTTGCCGTAGAAACCCTTGTGCTACCCTCCAATAAAACTTCCCCATTCATCATTCTTTGGGCAGAATCAATCAACTCTTTATCCACACAAGGCTTAATCAAATATGCACAAGCCCCTAACTCCGCTGCAATCTTCTGATGTTTTTGTGAACCACGGGAAGATAAAATTGCCATGGGAATATGGGATAAATCCTCATCCTCTTGTAAATGCTGTAACAACTCCAAACCATTCATACGGGGCATTTCAATGTCACAGAAAATTAAATTACAAGGCAACCCAGAGCGCAACTTCTGCCATGCCTCTTGTCCATCCCTCGCTTGTTCAACTCGATAACCCTCTTTCGAGAAAGTAATAGATAACATCTCCCTCACCGTAATAGAGTCATCCACAATCAGCACCAAAGGAGTAATATTTACCTGAGATTCAGACATAGCCTGTCTTTCTGCCATGGTGGCACTGGGGAACATTTGAGACTTAACTTGATTACTCAAACTACCCTCGGCAATCTTAATTAACTCAATAACATCCGCCACAGGCATAATGGTGCCATCACTGCGCACCGTAGCCCCAGCAATGCCCTTGGGTTTGGGTAAAGGTCCAGAAATTTGTTTAATTACAATTTCCTCCTCTGGTAAGATTTGGTCAACTTCCACCGCCAAAATATCATTACCACCCCGAAGAATAATAACTGAAACGCTATTTTCATCACTATTTACCGAGTTATACATAAAACTACGGCTCATCTGACGATTATATTGTAAAAGCTGATTGAGAGGACGCAGAGGAATTCTCGTATTATTCCAGTTAATGTAAGAATTACCATGTCTGTCTTGATCTATATCCTGACGGGGTAATGTCTGGGTGTCTTCAATCCCATCAATGGGGAAAGCAATACGAACATTATTATTAAGACAACAAAGAGCTTTACCGATGGTAAGAGTAAGGGGTAAGCGCATAGTAAAAGTGGTACCCCTACCAGGAATAGAATCAATGCTTACAGAGCCGCGAATTTCATTTAACTTATTACGAACAATATCCAAACCAACTCCCCTTCCTGCATGGCTATCCGCTTTTTCCTTCGTGGTAAATCCTGCATTAAAAAGAAAATCATAGATTTCTTGATCTTTAAGACTATTCGCCTCCTCTGGGGTGATGAGATTTTTTTGAATGGCTTTTTGCTTCACTTTATGGGCATCAATACCGCCCCCATCATCAGACACAGAAATAACCGTTTGTGGCCCTTGTAAAAAGGCTCTTACGGTAATGGTACCCATGGCATCTTTGCCGTTAGCCACTCTTTCTTCTGGTTGCTCAATACCGTGAGTTACGGAGTTTTTAGCGATTTGTAATAGGGGATCCCATAAATGTTCGAGAATCATCTTGTCAATTAATACTTCTCTACCCTCTACCTTTAACTGCACCTGTTTATCATAACCTTGGGCAATTTTACGAATGGGCAGGGGAAGGCGATCGGCATTTTGAGCAAAAGGCACCATGCGGGATTTATTAATTTGCTCTTGAAGTTGATCTGTAATATCTCGTATATTTTTCCCTAGTTGATCTGTTTCATCCACTAGAAATTGAATATCAGAGGTTGATTCCCTAATCCTAACCACTAGCTCGATCATTTCTTGGGCTAAAAGGTGAAACTCACTAAAGCGATCTAATTCGAGGTCATCTAGTTCTATTTCAGGCATAAAGGAATTACCATTTCCCTTAGAGCCATTGTTAGGAGTAGGAGTATTATTGGAGTTGTTGTTCTGCTGATTTTGATTATTTCTGGCAATATTTCCTCGCTCTAATTGTTCTCTAACAGTGGATTGATTGCGCTTACGACTACTAATTAAAGAACCTTGTAAAAGACTTTTTTCATACATATCTTGGGTTCTGTCTCCCACTTCGCTCAAGTCTTGGGCATGGGAAAGGAGATTTTCTAAAAACTGTCGTAGTTTTTCCTGGTCTTCTTCTAAGCGATTACGACGAATTACCATCTCCCCAATGAGGTTATTAAGATTATCCAGTTGTTTGACAGGTACTCTCATACTCTGTTCAAAGGTTGGTTGTTTCTGGGCAGTGGGGGCGGGAGTAGAGGTTTTTTTCCATTTTTGAGCCGAGGAGGGTTTTTCTGCTTCGGCAAGGAGGCGATCTAGATCACTTAATTCTTGTTCTAGGTCATTTTCAGGGGAAGATAAATCTAATCCTTCATTAATGACATTTTCTAGTTGTTGCCAGTTAACTTGTGGTGTGGATGTGTGACCTCTATTAATGGTTTTTTCTAATTCTTCAAAGGTTTCGTAATAGTGATGATTTACCGTCGGGAATCCGATGTCTAGGGTTGATAGTTCTTCAGTAAGGAGGAGATTTTCTTGGGTGATGGTTTGTTCTAGCTCTTCAAATTGATCGTAGATGATCAATGTATGGTTAGTAATAATAGTATCAGGGACAAGTTCTTCGGGGGTTGAGGATTTTTCGGAGCTAAATTGGGCTATTTCATCCCGTGCATTTTCAATAATAACTGTGCTGCGAGGATTTGAGGCTTCATGGTGGATGGTTAGACTGTCTGAGCCAAAGTCGATCGCACTTTTGACTTCAAATAAATCTTCGAGACTATCAGAAATATCCTCTTCTGATGATTCTGCGCCAGGACTTTCTTCTTCTAAAAAGTCCCAATCATCTTCGATGACTTCTGATTCTTCTAATAATTCTATATCGTCAAAAAGTTCTTCAATGGGATCTTCATCCTCTTCACCGATATTGGTTGATAGGGAAGCAAAAAAATCATTTCCACTGGTGGCACGTTCATCTACGATGCCTGTATTCGTACTACCGAGAAAATTATTAATAGTTTCTTCATCATCGGTATCAATAAAAACATCGTCATCTTCGTAGTTAATGTCGTTATCTTCAAGAATAGAAGATATTTCATCTTGGTCTAATGATAGGTCGTCTTCTTGGTTGGTTTCTTCATTGCCTGTATTGGTGAAAAGTGTTTCTCGCCAAAGATCTCTTTCTAGGGTATTTTTTATGTCTTGTGGTGTTACTACGGGGGGGATAATTTCTTCTTCTGTATCAAGACTGGTGGCGGCGTAGATAGTTTCTACGTCCATAAATCGGGTACGGGCTGAGGGGGCTAGGGCAAGCAGTTGATCGCTGACGGTGATGGCATTGACATCCCCTTGGAGTAGTTGTTCTGATGCCTGTTTGATTTCTTTGATAATTAATTTGGTGGTGCTATGGTAATCGTGGTGTGGCTTGGCGATCGCCCCTTGGGCGGTTTCCATAATAGCTACCCAGCCAAAAAGATTTTGTTTTTTACCTTCTAGGGAAAGAGCTTCACAATGTTTTTGGATGCCATGTCTATGATCAGGCGAATCCCCCTGTTTTAATAACTTCAACATTGCTCCTAAACGAAACAAGGTTTGTTTGTATAATTCTTGAGCTTGACTAGAGGAACTCATAATAACATCCTGACCAATTTATTACAAAGAAAACCTAACGAAAAATGGGACGCAGAAAAGACAACGAAAATAATCCCATAACACCATTTTAGTATAGCCTAACAAATTGCCCCTGAAAAATTTAAATAGGAACAAAATCTTCTCGGAAAAGTTAATCTTTAAGAGAAAGACTTCGTCTCAAATATCATGGAATGGGTAGTTATTTTTATTTAAAAAACCAATTTGTCTCCTACCATCCCAGTGGGGGCAACCTTAAAAGAGGCAAATGTGACCAAAAATCATATCATTCTACGGTAGTTCACAAACCGCAGCACCGTGCGATCGCACCTATTTCCTCCATTACAGGGGTTAAAAACATCAGAAACAATTGACAATGGACAATGGACAATGGACAATTAAATGGATTTTCGGTGCACAAAATTAACTCTTAGAAAAAATAACTATTTATAATGACTAATCAATATTCTATAACTCTATTACCTGGTGACGGTATTGGCCCTGAAATTATGGATGTTACCGTAAAGGTATTGGAAGCCATAGGAAAGCAATGTGATATTAATTTTAGTTTTGAAACTGCTTTAATTGGTGGGGCGGCCATTGATGCGACTGGAGTACCCTTACCCCCTGAAACCGTGGAAACTTGTCGTAAAAGTGATTCTGTTCTATTGGCAGCCATTGGGGGTTATAAGTGGGATAATCTTGCCCGTGAGTTGCGGCCTGAGACAGGCTTGTTGGGTATTCGAGCGGCTTTAGGATTATTTGCCAATTTACGCCCTGCAACTATTCTTCCTCAATTAATTGATGCTTCTAGCCTAAAAAAAGAAGTGGTGGAAGGGGTTGATATTATGGTGGTTCGGGAGTTGACAGGGGGTATTTATTTTGGTCAACCCAAGGGCATCTTTACCTCAGAAACTGGGGAACAAAGGGGCGTAAATACGATGGCTTATACGGTATCGGAAATTGATCGCATTGCCAAGGTTGCTTTTGAAACTGCCCAAAAACGCCAAAAAAGGCTCTGCTCGGTGGATAAGGCTAATGTGTTGGATGTATCTCAATTATGGCGCGATCGCCTCATAAAAATGTCTGCGGATTATCCTGATGTGGAATTAACCCATATGTACGTGGATAATGCCGCCATGCAGTTGGTGCGCAACCCTAAACAGTTTGATACCATCGTCACGGGCAATCTATTTGGTGATATTCTTTCCGATGCCGCTGCCATGCTGACAGGTAGTATTGGTATGTTACCCTCTGCTAGTTTAGGGGCAAATCGCCCAGGATTATTTGAACCCGTCCACGGCTCAGCCCCTGACATTGCAGGGCAAGATAAAGCGAATCCTCTGGCACAGGTACTAAGTGCGGCGATGATGTTGCGTTATGGTTTGAATGAACCCGAGGCGGCCACCAAGATTGAGGACGCTGTATTAAAGGTATTAGATTTAGGCTACCGCACTGGGGATATTATGTCTGAGGGTGCAAAAACTGTGGGTTGTCAGGAAATGGGCAAGGTTTTATTACAAGTTTTGGAAGATAGTTAATTTTAACGTCCAACCCCTCTGTCTTCGGCATCTCCCCTCAAGAAGGGGAGGAAGGGGATTTTTTTTCAACATTAATCAGTTACTATTACCATTCCCTATTCCCCTCGATAATAGTAAAATATGATGTGCACCACACCCCTATAAGCATCAGTGAATTTACCTCAGTTTAACGATATTTGGCAAGAAACTACCAATTGGCAACCAAGTCCTGATCAGCAATTACTATTTGACGAGTTATATAATAAAATTATTGAGACTAATAAGTATCTTAATTTGACTCGTATTACTACCCCAGAAGATTTTTGGGAAAAAAATCTTTGGGATTCTTTAGCTCCTTTAATGGGTTACGATTTAAATAACAAAAAAATAATTGATATTGGTACAGGAGGCGGTTTTCCTGGTATCCCTGGGGCGATCGCCTTTAACCGTGGTCAATTTACTTTGATGGATTCCACCACAAAAAAAATTAATTTTATTGCTCAATTAGCCCAAGATTTAGATCTAAAAAATATTATGACTTTAGTAGATAGAGCGGAAACTATAGGACAAGACAAAGCCTATAGAAACCAGTTTGATTTTGCTTTAATTAGAGCCGTTGCGGAAACGTCAGTATGTTTAGAATATACTTTACCTTTATTAAAAAAGAATGGTACGGCAATTTTATATCGAGGTAATTGGACTCAAGAGGAAGAAGACAAAAGTAAAAAAATAGCACAATTATTAGGAGGAAATATAGAAAAAATTGTTAATCAAAATACTCCTCTTAATAAGAATATTCGTCATTGTATTTATGTTAAAAAAATAGGTAATACTCCGAAACAATATCCTCGAGAAGTAGGTAAACCAGTTAAACAACCTTTATAAAAAGATATGATACTAAATCCGATTTGTAAGGTTTACTATTATCCACCGTGTAACAAAAGATAATAATTTTTTATCTTTTATAGGCAAAAAAAAGCCCCTCTCCCATAGGAGAAGGGTTGAATGAGGGTTAAAATTAATTACCCTAAAGCATTGGCACCAGATACCACCTCAAGAATTTGTTGAGTAATGGAAGCCTGACGAGCTTTGTTGTAAGAAAGAGTCAAAGATTTCATCAAATCACTAGCGTTTTGACTAGCGTTATTCATTGCTGTCATCCGAGCGGCCAATTCACTGGCTGCGGATTCTTGTAATGCTTTGAGCAACTGATTATTGATGTATAAAGGTAAGAGAGAGTCTAAAATTTGAACAGGATCTTGTTCAAAAATCATATCCTGAGGAAAATCAGTTTTAGGAGAACTAACAGCTTCTCTTTCTACCTGAAATGAACCATCACGGACAATGAGACGGAAAATTTCATCATCCTGAACTTCTAACCCTTGGGGGGTAAGAGGTAATAGGGTTTGAATAACGGGTTTTGAACTGATTAAGGAAACAAACTTAGTATAAATCAATTCTACCCTATCAACGGTATCCGAGAAGAATAGAGAAAGTAATTCATCGGCAATTTTGCCTGATTCCTCAGCAGTAGGAATCTGCTCCAAACCAGTATATTTGGCAGAAATAGGTTCATTACGACGTTGGAAATATTGAATTGCTTTTCTACCAACGATCACAAATGTATATTTTAAACCTTGTTCTTTCAGTTCCGCTGCTCTTTGTTCAGCTTTTTTGATGATACTAGAATTATAACTTCCGCATAGACCCCGATCGCCCGTAATCACTAACAAAGCAACGGTGTTAACATCCCTTTGTTTGAGTAAAGGTAAATCAGTTTCTTCCATGCGTAAACGGCTTTGTAAACCGTATAAAACTTGAGCGAGGGCATCAGCAAAAGGACGAGTAGCAGTTACCTGCTCTTGGGCCCGTCTTACTTTAGCCGCCGCTACTAGACGCATTGCTTCAGTAATTTTTTTAGTATTTTTTACCGAGTCGATGCGATCGCGAATCGCTTTTAAGTTGGACATGGTGTTAATTGATAATGGATAATGGATAATTGATAATTAAAAATTACCAATAAACAATCGACAAAAAATGTACTGCTCAGGGTGCAGTAGGGTGGGCAATGCCCACCGCCATTATTTCAATTAAGCAGAGAAAGCCTGTTTTGCTTCGGTGATAGCTTCTTTTAAGAGAGCTTCGGCTTCATCGGTTAATTTTTTCTCAGAGTTGATAATTTCGACGAATTTGGGCTTGCTATTTTTGATGTACTGTCTGAGGGAGACAACAAATTCGGTCACTTTGTCCACCGCTACATCATCTAACAAACCGTTAATACCGCTATAAACCTGAGCAACTTGTTCCCATACTGCTAAAGGAGAGTTTTCAGACTGTTTTAGTAACTGACGTAAACGTTGACCTTTGGCAAGTTGAGCTTGGGTAGCTGCGTCTAAGTCAGAAGCAAATTGAGAAAATGCTTCTAGTTCAGCAAACTGAGCTAGTTCTAATTTTAATTTACCAGCCACCTGTTTCATAGCTTTGGTTTGAGCCGCAGAACCCACACGGGATACGGAGATACCTGCGTTGATGGCAGGGCGGAAACCTGCGTTAAACAAGTCGGAGGATAAGAAGATTTGACCGTCAGTAATGGAAATTACGTTGGTAGGAATATAAGCGGATACGTCCCCTGCTTGGGTTTCGATGATGGGTAAAGCAGTCATGCTTCCGCCACCTAGTTCATCGTTTAATTTAGCAGCTCTTTCTAATAAACGAGAGTGGAGATAGAATACGTCTCCGGGGTATGCTTCCCGTCCGGGGGGACGACGTAGTAGCAAGGACATTTGACGGTAAGCCTGAGCTTGTTTGGTCAAGTCATCGTAGATGATTAGGGTAGCTTTACCTTTATACATGAAGTATTCGGCGATCGCAGCTCCCGTGTAGGGTGCTAGATACTGTAAGGTGGCAGGATCGTTGGCATTAGCTGCTACCACTACGGTATAGTCTAAAGCACCTTTTTTCTTGAGGGTATCTACCACGTTAGCAACGGTGGAAGCCTTTTGACCTACGGCTACATATACACAGATTACATCTTCTTCTTTTTGGTTGATGATGGTGTCAACGGCGATCGCAGTTTTACCAGTTTGACGGTCACCAATGATAAGTTCACGCTGTCCACGACCTACAGGAATCATCGCATCAATAGCGGTAATCCCAGTTTGCATAGGTTCACATACAGACTTACGATCCACAATCCCGGGGGCTGCAGACTCAATCAAGCGAGTTTCGGTGGTTTCAAGATCGCCTTTACCATCAATAGGACGAGCCAAAGCATCTAAAACCCTACCGACTAAAGCATCACCCACGGGGATTTGAGCAATTTTACCAGTAGCTTTTACATTACTACCTTCTTGGATGTCTAAACCATCACCCATCAATACCACCCCAACGTTATCCTGTTCAAGGTTAAGGGCGATACCCACGGTACCATCTTCAAACTCTACCAACTCACCCGCCATGACTTTATCCAAGCCATATACACGAGCAATACCATCCCCTACCTGTAAAACAGTACCAACATTGGAAACTTGAACCTGTTCATCATAGGATTCAATCTGTTGGCGAATAATATTAGCAATTTCGTCTGGTCTAATGTTGATCATATCTTTTTCTTAGAGCTACTTATATGTAACAAATCAATTGTCAGTTATTAATTTTATTTTGATTATGGCTAGGGCATACTAAAAATATGCTCATAACAATTCTTACCACCAAGATAACTTAGTTAGAACCAAGCATCCCTAATGTGATACGGCGTAATTGTCCTCGTAAACTAGCATCATAAACCTGAGAGCCAACTTTGATAATTACACCACCGATAATGTCAGGATCAATTTTTGTTTCCAACTCCACGGCATTAGCACCAGTGAGAGCCTTAACTTTGACTTCCAACTTTTCTGCTTCACCATCATACAATCTCACAGCGGAGGTGATTTCAGCGAGGACAGTATTGTTCAGTTTGCGCAGAATTTCTAAATATTTGGCTAGAACACCTTCAATGAAGCTAATTCTACCTTTGTCCACTAACAATAATAAAAAATTGAGCAAGAAAGGATTTATCTGCTCACCAGCGATATTTTTAATAACAGATTTTTTTTGCTCTGCCTTAATCATGGGACTAGCAAAGAGGGCTTTCAATTCTGCAGACTCTTTGAGCAATGTTGCTAAAGAGCGCACATCTTCACCGATTTCTTCGGTAACCTTCTTTTCTTTGGCTAGGGACATCAAGGCCTCGGCATAAGGTTCTACTACTTCAGCGGTAATAGCACTTTGCATTTTTAACCTCCTAATTGCTCAACGGCACGACTAATGATTTTTCCTTGAACTTCATCAGTCAGGGTATTTTTCAACTGCTGCTCTGCTTTCTCAAGGGCGAGTACAGCAATGGTTCTTTTTAATTCATTCACTACTTTAGCTCTTTCGGAGTCTAACTCTTGTACTGCAGTAGCTTTCATTCTTTCTATATCTTTTTGTCCTTGAGCCAAAATTTCTTCTCTAACTTTAGCAGCGGTGCCTTGAGCATCAGAGATAATTTTTTTTGCTCTTTCTTGAGCTTCGTTTAAGTTTTTCTGTCCTTCGGCTAGAGCTTTGGCGGCATCAGCAGCTTTTTGTTCTGCTTCTTGAATTTCTTGGGCAATTTTATTACGTCTTTGTTCGAGTAAATTGCCAACAAATTTACCACCATATACTACTAATAAACCAATTACGATAATTAAGTTGATTAGGTTAGAGCCTAGAATGTCTGAACTTAAACCAAATCCGCCCTCTGTTGATTCAGTGGCTAGATAGAATAAAGTAAACATAATTATTTTTTGTTTAAACTAGGCGTGTTTATTTTATGTTTTTTTGAGGGGGAGAGAATGAGACAAATCTCTTCTCCATGCCCTGATTATGGAGCTACTTAAGCAAATTCTGGTCCTAAAACCTTATCCAAGATTTGTTGGGTGAGGGCTTGAACTTCTTGCTCTAAAGCTGTCATGGCTTCTTTTCTTTCCACTTCAATTTGCTCTGATGCCTTCTGACGCTCGGCAATAACTTCTTGCTGAGTTTGTTGGCTTTGTTCAGAGACTATCTTTTGAGCTTCAGTTTGAGCCTCCGCAATAATTTCTTGGGATTGTTTACGGACTTCCTTTAATTCTTGTTCATATTGTTGAACAAGGGCCAAGGATTTTTGTTTTTGCTCTTTGGCACTGTTTAATTGACCTTGAACATATCCTGCTCTTTCGTCAATTGCTTTTCCTAAAGGTTTATAAAATAGGGCATTTAATATTGTTGCTAAGAGTAAAAACTGGACTGCCATGAGGGGCAGGGTAGCGTCAATATCAAATAAACCCCCTTCTGCGGTTTCCGCCGCAAATAAAATCCATTGTGTCATCATCATTTGACTTTGGGGCAGAATTTACTGGTTCTTTTGCTCAATATGCAATTATCCTTAAAAGTATTACTGCAATTGATATTTTTGGGTTCTTAGGTGTTTAGGCATTCGCTCACACTGAGAGATACCTAAAACCTAAAACCTATTTTTTCCTTTACTTTATTTTTTAAATTTAGAGTAATCTAAATTACTTAAGCGAAAGGATTAGCGAATAATAATACTAATGCTACAACTAGACCGTAGATGGTTAGTGCTTCCATGAATGCTAAACTTAGAAGTAAAGTTCCACGGATTTTGCCTTCTGCTTCAGGCTGACGAGCAATACCTTCTACGGCTTGTCCTGCGGCGTTACCTTGACCTAATCCAGGTCCAATAGCTGCTAAACCTACGGCTAAGGCTGCTGCGATTACTGATGCTGCTTCTACGCTCATAATTTTTCCTTTTTTTCTTTAATTAAATTAGTACAACAAGAATTTTTAGTTTTTCGTGTGGGGAATGGATTTTATAAATCTGTTCCCTATGTTAGTTAATCACACAATGGCAATTTATTTAAGCCCAAAATGTATTTAACTATATTTTGGTTTTTTATGCTAGTGAGTTGGAGGTTTATTTTCCTAAACTCTTAGTCATGTTCTTCGCCGTGAACTTCGAGGGCTTCTCCGATGTAGGAACCTGCGAGGGTGGCAAAGATAAGGGCTTGGATGGCGCTGGTAAACAGCCCTAATACCATCAAGGGTAAGGGTACAATGAGGGGTACGAGTAGGACTAATACACCTACTGCCAATTCATCCGCTAGGATGTTCCCGAAAAGACGGAAACTGAGGGATAAAGGACGGGTGAAGTCTTCGATCGCCCTAAAGGGTACCATGATGGGGGAGGGTTGGGCATAGTCAGCGAAATAACCTAAGCCTTTTTTGCTAATCCCCGCATAGAAGTAAGCGAGGGAGGTTAGTAGTGCAAAGGCGACGGTGGTGTTGATGTCCACGGTGGGCGCTGACAATTCCCCTTCGGGTATTTCGATTAATTTCCAAGGAATCAAAGCACCGGACCAGTTAGATACGAAAATGAATAAAAATAGAGTACCGATAAAGGGAACCCATGGACGATATTCTTTTTCGCCAATTTGATCTTTGGTGAGATTGCGTAAAAAATCGAGGACGTATTCCATAAAGTTTTGGAATCCGCTCGGTATTCGTTGAACGTTTCTGGTAGCGGCGATGGAGGCGATTAGTAGAACACCGATGACGAACCAAGATACCATAAATACTTGTCCGTGGACTTTATATTTACCGATTTCCCAGTAAAAGTGTTCTCCTACTTCGATGGCCGCTAGTAGCTGATTATTTAGATTGATTATATTTGTAAGTTCCATTAAGCAAGATTTTCCCTGATTGTAGGAATCTCAGACAATTTACCATAAAATTAACCCTTTACTCTGATTTATTTTTGCCACTGAGTAAACTACTGGGCAAAACGGTAAGCAGAATAGAGGCTTTATAAGTCATGAAACCTAAAAAAATAGGTATCACTTCTAGTTGTTGCCTTTGGGTGGCGATGATCATTAGTCCAGCGAAGAGTGCTAGACGGGTTGAGCCGATGCTTCGTTTGCCGTTGCCTACCTTTTCTACTTCTCTGGCTAACAGGTTGATATAGACTAAGCCCACACAAGTTCCCAAGAGGTAGTTTAGTCCTGTACTCAGGGAGTAGAACACCCACACAAGGGCGAAGCAGGATAACCCGATAATGAGAGTGGCGATGAGAATATTATATTTTAGTCGATAATATTCGGCCATGTAGTCGTCTTTTTTTTCTTCTTCTGGTGGTGTTTCTCTTTGGTTGATGAGAGTTTCCAGATTTTCTGTGTTAGCGGAAGTTTCTGAGGTAGTCACTAGGGGCGATCGCATTTGCTTGTGTGTACCGTAGTTATAGCTGTTTTACAACTAACTAAAACCAATGCTAATTCTATCATGGAAAGTAAACCAATAAACAATTAACAATGCACCATAGACAGTTCAATTCTTATTAATTTATTCTATGTCCTCATGATTTTCAACTTTTCACGGATCCACCACTGCAACCCAATCCAAAAAGCGATTCCATGCCCACCAAATATCATCATCTCCGTTGAGTTGTTGCCCTTTTTTTGAATTTATGTAGCCCACATGACCTCCATACTGGGTCAACATCAAGTCTAAATAGCGATTATTCCTGACCTCCTGTTGTAAATCAGGGATGATGGTGGGGCAAAACATTGGATCATCTTCTGCATACATGATGAGGGTAGGTTTACTTATTTTCGAGAGGATGCGAAAAGGGCTACTGGCATAGTAATAATCCGCAACGGTTTTGTAACCGAGGGTGGGAATGACCAAATATTCATCTACGGTGCGAATGCTATGGATAGAGGACAAAATTTCTAAATCTATCTCTCGGGGATAATATTGATGGAGATTGATGATTAATTCTTTGAGATTTTCAGTGATGGCTTTGTCTAAATATTTTTTGATAGGGTGATTCTCCAGGTAATTTAAAGACTTTTGGGCATCAAGACTAGGACAAATTACCCCGCAACCGCCAATGTCTTCCTCGGTTAAACCTGAATCTTTGATTGTCTTGGACAGGGATGAGCCATAAAATATCGCCCATAGTGCCAGTTGCCCTCCCAGAGAATATCCTGTAAACCAAAATTTACTGGGGAAGTTTTCTTTTTTGGCTTGAGCAGCGATGGATAAAAAGTCTGAGCCTTCAAAAATGCCATCGGAAGGAAGGGCAGGGGATAGGGGTAAACTCTTGCCATGCGCCCTCCAGTCAAAGAGAATGAGGGCGTACCCTTGATAGTAGGCTTTTCGGGCAAAGACTTCTAAATACCATTGGTTTTCTAGGTTTCCTGTAATGCCATAGGTGGCGATGATTGTACCTTTGGCTTTGGGAGGGATTGTTGTTAGGGCATAAAGGGGTGTTTTATCGATGCCGTAGTATATGTTTTCTTGGTATGGTACAGGGGCTAGATTTATATTTTGTTGCCATTTTTGGTTCATTATTTTGGCAATATAAAGGGTTTGAATTAGTCCATTTTTTAAATATAAAGGTGGTTGATAGCCATGATTTTTTTTACTCATTTATAACTATGAAGATATTATCTATTTTGTATCTTGAAATACTTTTGAAATTTTGTTTGTTAACGATGAAAGATTATTAATGATTTCTGATTTTGTGTATAGATATTTATTATTGATTCTATCTATCTATTATAAACTTTTCACTATTTACCTATCTGTTCAAAGTTTTATGAATTGTGTTGTTTGGTGGCTATCTTCATTTGATTTTTGTTAAATCAATTTATTAAAGATTGTTTGTAAGGGCGATCGCTCTTAGACAGAAAATAAACCCAAGAAGAAAAAATAGGGTAGGATAAAATAGTATCTTTCTATCTCTTCGATAATTCCTAAATACTATGATAGATCCTCAAGCCCCCCCCGAATTATACCTAAGAGAAAATACGCAAAAAAATCAAATATTGTCAGATTACCAAAAATTAATTCTTGATAATATTATTGATGGAGTAGTTTTATTTAAAGACCACCGCTACATATACGTCAATCCAGCATATGCAGAAACTTCAGGCTATGCAGAGAATGAGCTACTAGGAAAAAAGTGGCAAGACTTTTACTCCCCCGAAGAAGCAAAAAACATAGAAATAGTAGTAAATTCCCTTTCCACAGAGAATAGATATTGGCGAGGGGAACAACTTTCCTATCACAAAAATGGAAATGAAATTTGGAAACAAGTTTCTCTCTCACTCATCGAAGATGGAATTCTAATCGGAATTTGTCGAGATATTAGCGAAAACAAAAAAAACCAAACCATTCTCAAGGCCCAAGAATCGGCCATGAGAGCTTTATATGCGGTGACAGCTTCATCCCATCTAACCTTTGAAGAAAAATTGGAAGGCATTTTTAACCTTGGCAGAAAATTCTTTAACCTTGAAATGGGCGTATTAACCCAAGGAGAAAAGAAATCTACTAAAATTGTCAAATTTCAGGGGGAAAGAAGAAACGGTGACATAGTGCAATTGCCCCCATATATGAGTCAAGAACAATCATTATGCTTTATCTGCTTACAACATCAAGAGCCTTTAGTAATAGAATCATTAGTTAATTCTTCTTATAAAAATCATCCAGGGCATACCTTTTGGAATATACAAAGCTACATTGGTTCGAGAATAGAAGTATGTGGTAAAACCTATGGCACCCTATGTTTTTTCTCCTTTGATGAACAATCAAACCATAGGATAACCGAAAATTCTCAACAAATATTAAAATTGATGGCCCAATGGATAGGTTATGAAATTGAGCGCCAAGAGTCTCAGAGACTATTAGAAGAAAAATTTCAACAGGAAGTTTTATTAAAAACCATTGTACAGTCCATTCGTCAAACCATTGACTATGAGGAATTATTTCAACGAGCGGCTAAAACTATCGGGGAGGCTCTTAAACTAGATCGTTGTCACCTGTTCACCTACGACCATAGTAAAAATCCTCCCATTACTCCCCTAGGAGAATATCTTAGTGAGGGAATTTCATCAATGGCTGATGCCAACATCAACCCTGAAAATGTTCGTAATATTCACCTAGAAAAGATATTAGAAAAAGATAAAGCCGTTGTCACCAATGATGTTTTTAACGATCCACTCCTAGACGATATGCGATATTTATGTATCGAAGTTAGTCTCAAGTCCATGATGGCAGTGCGTACATCTTATTTAGGACAAGCCAATGGTATTATTTGTTTACACACCTGTAAGGATTACAGATGTTGGAGTAAGTCAGAAATAGAATTAATTGAAAACGTTGCCTCTCAGTTCGGTATTGCGATCGCACAGGCGAAACTATTACAACAAGAAAAAGAACAAAAAGAGCAACTAGAACTAAAAAACAAAGCCCTAGAAGAAGCCCGAAAAGAAGCAGAAACCGCCAACCGAGCCAAAAGTGCTTTCCTTGC
Source organism: Cyanobacterium sp. HL-69 (assembly GCA_002813895.1). Taxonomy (NCBI): domain Bacteria; kingdom Bacillati; phylum Cyanobacteriota; class Cyanophyceae; order Chroococcales; family Geminocystaceae; genus Cyanobacterium; species Cyanobacterium sp. HL-69. Next base: position 2,884,890 of record CP024912.1, read on the forward strand.
CACCATGAGCCATGAAATTCGTACTCCCATGAATGGCATTATGGGCATGGCAGATTTGTTGACATACACTCCCCTCAATCCAGTACAAAAAGATTACGTGAATACCATCAATAAAAGTGGTAGTTTGCTACTAACAATTATTAATGATATTTTAGATTTAGCTAAAATAGAAGCGGATAAAATTGAACTAGAAAATAATCCCTTTAATCTTCATCAGTGCATTGAAGAAGTATTAAAATTAATGAGGGGTAATGCACTTAATAAACAAATTAAACTTAGTTACCCAAAAAATGATTTGATGCCTTCCCATTTTATGGGAGATTCTAATAGAATAAAACAAATAATTCTCAACCTAGTTAGTAATGGTATTAAATTTACCCCCGAAGGAGAAGTCCAAGTAACCACAGAAGCACGTTTGTGTCCTGATGGTTTCCATGTCATTCAAATTGCCATTAAAGACACAGGCATTGGCATCGCCGAAGAACACTGTGAGATGCTTTTTAAGTCCTTTTCCCAAGTAGATGGTACTAATACCCGTAAATATGGTGGCACAGGATTGGGATTAGTAATTAGTCAAAAATTAGCTCATTTAATGGGAGGTAAAATCACCTTTAAAACAGAATTAAATCAAGGCTCTATATTTTATCTTACCATCAAACTCCTTGCCCTATCTTCTGAAGAAATCAGCACATCAAACCTGCTTAATCAAGATAAAAATGAAGAAAAACAAACTATTAAAATATCTTCCCTACCTATCAAAATTTTATTAGTAGAAGATACTCCTGTTAACTATAAAGTAGCTCGTTTAATGTTTCAAAAATTAGGCTATTTAGGAGATAAATTAAACATCGTCTATGATGGTTTACAAGCCCTAGAAGCGGTAAGAGAAAATCCATACGACATAGTCTTCATGGACTTACAAATGCCCAATCTGGACGGCTTAAATGCCACTGCAAAAATAAGGGCGCTGGGGAATCAAATCAAACAACCATGGATAGTTGCCATGACAGCTTCCGCCCTAGCAGAAGATCGAGAAAAATGTTTTAATGTAGGGATGAATGATTTTGTAAGTAAGCCCATTCGCTCTGGTGATGTGCAACAGGCACTACAAAGATTTGCTAATAGTTTAATATTGTAAAACCCCTATGAACATTATTATTTTATCCATGATTGCTGCTCTTATAATTCCCATGTATCAATCATGGCGTGATGAAAATGTGTGGCAAAAAATGTTGGCAGTAGCTAGTATTTCCACCAAAACTGCTCTACTTATTCTCGTAATTGCTGTTTTTAGAGATGATTGGATGATGGGGGTTGTGGGTGTCATAATCTTAACCGTAGGTAATGCGGGTTTGATGTTACTTGCCCATTTACTCAAAAGAATGGGAGAAATTTAACCATCTTTTTTTCCAATGGCTAGTATATTCCAAGTCTGATGATAGTTGTTCTTTTTCCCTACGTTTAATAATATCCATGGCATTATCTGTTAAGCTAGGATCTCGATAAGGAATAGAAGCACGGGTTTGGAGATGCTCTAATTCTTTTAAAGACAAGGATTGTAATGGTATATTATTTTTTGTGGCAAGGGTACCGGGCGATCGCCTTCCTACGGTACAATTTCTACCTATGTTTAAACCTACTAACATCATCCCTTTTCTCACACTGGCAGAACAAGAATAGGTGGCTAAAATACCATCATCAGCTAAACATTGAGATATTCTTTCAAAAAATTCTACTGTCCATAATTGAGGACATTTAGGAGGAGAAAAGGGATCAAAAAAAATGGCATCGGCTTTGAAGTTACTTCTTAGTAATTTTGTGATAGTTTCCCTTGCGTCACCTATTAATAATTCTATATTTAAGTTGCTTTTATTTAGTTTCTGTGTATTCGCAATTATGTTTAAATCTTTTATAATATTTGAGGAATAAGAGGATAAGAGATTATTTTTAATAGCTTGTTTCGGAATATTTAAATCTATTTCTAGGGCAATAACTTCCAAGAAACAATCATAAATATTTTGTGCATAAACTTCTAATAATGAAGCAGTATTATATCCTAAACCATAGCAAAGATCTATAACTTTGAGATATTTTTTTTGTGTTAATTGTTCTTTGATGTTACAACCTTTTATATAAGTTATTTCTGATTCTTGTTTTGCCCCATATTTACTATGAAATGTTTCGTTAAATTCCTTGGAATAAAAAGTTTGTGAACCATCTTCCGTTAATCTTGTTTCTAAGTCTTCCATAAATAATTAAAGTACAATAACAATTATTTTAGTAAGGGATTTATAGCAATTATCATGGTTATGGGGTACAAAATGATCCCCCTAAATCCCCCGCAAATAAGGGGGACTTGAGAATAATAAATGTATCTCATAATTATAAAAACGCTATCTTTTAGGTGTTTTCTATTTAAATTCAATTTTCATAATAGATAAATCATCAGAAAAATAATCACTATTATTATGTGATTTTGCATGACTTAAAATGTCGTCTAAATCTGACTTTTGTTCTAAAATGGTGATAAAATCATCGATGCCCCACATTTGTTGATCTGGCCCTATAATTTCATAAATTCCATCGCTAAAAATATATAAAGTTGATGGAGATTCTATTTCATAACTACTATTGTCATAGTTTACGTTGGGAAACATACCAATAGGCAGTCCAGGGGTTTTTAATTTTAATATTTTTAACTGCTGGGAGTTGTCTCGGTAAATGTATATACCAGGGGGATGTCCTGCACTAGAAAAGGTTAATTTATTACTATTGAGATTATATATCCCATACCAAATAGTTAAATATTTATCATTTTTATTGGTCATTTGAAAGAAATTATTCAGACTGAATAAAACTTGATTAGGTTCTTTATAATTAATTTTTCCTAGATTACCATAACGTAATAAATTAAAGGTAGAAATAGAGGGTAGGGCAGCCCCTAAACCATGACCAGAAACATCTAATAAATAAAAAACTAAACTTTCTTCATCTAAAAAGAAATAGTCAAAAATATCGCCCCCCAGTTGACGAGAGGGAATAAAACGAAAATCAATGTCTATTTTTTCATGGTGCAAACACTCGGGTAATACTACGCTTACGTAGTCGGCTGCTTCTGATAATTCTGTTTCTAGTTGGTGTTTCTGCTTTTCTAAAAGTTTTTTTTGTTTTTCTAAAAGTTGCTTTTGCTTCTGTAAGTCTTGGCTGAGTTGATGTAGTCTTAATCCTGCTCTTACTCTGGCTTTCAACTCTTGTAAGTCGATGGGTTTACAGATAAAGTCATCGGCGCCTGCATCTAATCCTTGTACTCTATCGTCCACGGATATTTTAGAGGTGATGAGTATAAAAAAGGTGGTGGTAAGGGCTGGATTTTGTTTTACTTGCCGACAAACATCTAAACCTCCCATGCGAGGCATTAGCCAATCGGATATGATGAGGGCGGGTTTAATTTTTTCAGCTAATTCTAAGCCTGTTATTCCATCGGAGGCGATGCTGACTTCATAACCGCTTTTTTTTAAAGTTCGGGTGAGGAGAATTTGAATTGTTCGATCATCGTCTATGATGAGAATGTGAGCCATTGTGGGATGTTTTACATAATTTTTGTGTAATCTTGATCTTTAGTGACTGAGTCTAAAAACCAAATTTTCTGGTAGATAATCAATAGGATAACCAATTGTTACTTATTAAGAGTAGCGTATATGCTTGTTGATGGATTATGGTTAATCTTGGTTGATCTAAACATTTTTTTATGAGAAAGTACAAGTTATATTTTTTGTTTGCAGGTATCTTTTTTCTATCTGCTGGTATTATTATTAGTTTTTTGTCAGAAACCGCTTCTGTGCTGGGGTTTGTTTTGGCATTGGTAGGGGGTTTGGCATTGGGAGGAGTTTTAATATTTTCTCTCTACCAAAATCAAGGTTTTTGGGGAATGCGCTCGACGGAGGCTGGTACTAATGCTTTGATTTCTACGGGGGCGGTTATATTAATTTTAGCGGTAATTAACTATCTTGGAATTAATTATTCTTGGAGGGTTGATTTGACTGAAAATCAACTTTTTACGTTGTCTCCTCAGTCTCGAGAGTTGGTGAGTAATTTGGATGAGCCTTTGAAGGTATATGTTTTTGATAGTCCTGCTAATCCTAACGATCGCACTTTATTGGAAGATTATCAAAGTAATAATGGTTTATTTGAGTATGAATTCGTTAATCCACAGGTAAGATTTAGTTTAGCCCAAGAATTTGGGGTACAAAGACAGGGGGATGTATATATTGAGAGGGGGGGGCAACGGCAATTGGTGCAGACGGTTTCCCCTAATAGTCGTCTAACGGAAATTGCTCTGACAAATGCGATCGCCACTATCCAACGTACAGAGCAGCCCATGGTGTATATTTTACAGGGTCATGGAGAACCTACCCTAGAGGAGGGGGAAAATAGTTTTTCTCAGGCAGTGGCAAGTTTAACGGAAAAGAGTTATGTTGTCCAAGGCTTAAACCTTACTAGCACTCCCTTAGTGCCTCCTAATGCTGATGTGTTGATGGTCAGTAGTGGTACAAGGGAACTATTAGAAGGAGAAGTAAGGGCGATCGAAAGATTTGTCAACAATGGTGGTAGTCTATTAGTCATGTATGATGCCCAAAGCCCGTCAAGTTTAAATCGCTTATTTGCCCAATGGGGAATAGTCCTCCATGATGGCTTAATCGTAGATGGCTCAGGCACTGGAGACGTATTTGGTTTAGGGCCTTCCGTCACCTTTGTGGTAGATTATGGAAATCATCCCATTACCCGCAACTTTGACAATGGTATCAGCATTTTCCCCTTTGCCAGAGCAATTTTAACCACAGAAGAAGAAAATATTACCCCTACCCCCCTCCTACTCACCAACCCCCAAACATGGGCAGAAAGTAATTTAACTCAAGATACCATTGAATTTAACCCAGAAGAGGACTTACCCGGCCCCTTAAATGTAGGTGTTGCCCTATTAAGGGAAAATCCTGAAGCCCCATCACAAGGTGACATCCAACCCCCTGATGAAACAATCATCGAAGAAGAAACTCCCGAAGAAGAAAATCAAACCTTCCCCGAAGATTTATCCCAAGGAGATTTACCCCAACCACCTGCCATTAACGAGCCAAATCCCGTGCCGATTCAAGAAAATAACATCCCAGAATTACCTCCAGAAACAAGAATGGTAGTGATGGGAAACTCCACTTTTGCCACCAACGGCTGGTTTTCTCAACAGCTAAATAGTGATGTATGGTTTAACTCCATCGCTTGGCTATCTGGTGCTGATGAATCAGCCCTCTCCATTAGCCCTAAATTACCGAGTAATCGACGGTTAAATATCGAAAGTTTCCATGTTATTTTAACCAGTTGGTTAGCCTTGCTAATTATCCCGGGGCTAGGTTTTGCCACAGCTATCTTGATTTGGTGGAAAAGAAGCCGTTAGGATAAGACTAAGCAATGGTGCTGTTAGGCGACTTATTTGTGTCTAACAGCATTTTCAAATTTTCTTGAATTGCCTGTTGTAATTTATCACAGTAAATTTCTTTGCTTTGGTTATAATTTTGAGGAGTATCGAGAAAAATGATACTATCTACTTCACGCAGGGTAAACATTTGAAAGAGAATCTCACCAATGCTAATTTCTTGGGCAACTATTTCTAGTTTATCAATGTCACTATCTGCAAATTGCACTGCATCCTCTACGGTAGGGAAAGCATAGACTACTTTTTTTTCTATATCCGGGTTATCCTGCTTACCCAACACTGTTAATACTAAATTATTTTCTAGGGTTTGTCTGAGATAGTATTTTTTATGGCTTAATTGTTGGGCATATACCTTTAAAACTGGTACAACGCCATATTGCATGATGGGGGCAGGTACACCATATTTTGGAGCTTGATTAATTAAATTGTCAAATTGCTGGTCTAAATTCATGATTTTGATTGGTTTTTCTTTCCCATTCTTATTATACTGACATCTTTTGATCAATCGGAGAAATACAATATCATTCTTCGAAAGCCATTAAAATCAGCACATTATCAAAAATCAAAGAGCATAATATTAATTATGCCAAAGCAAAATAAATAAACTGCGATATAATTTAAGCTAATTTAAAGATTATTGCAAAATAAGACTATTTTTGACTTGTTATTAAATAAAATTCCTAATTATCCCATTTTACCAAGAGTGGGGATTTTTGTCCTCGCCTTGTCATTTCTCTGGTTTCCCTTTGCCGCCCCAGTCTATCTCACTCTACAAAACCAAGATGCAAATTTAACAACCATAATTACTATGGCAATGTTATTTATTGCTTTTTTAATATTAGTCAAAGTTTGGGGTAAATATGTATATAAAAATAATCATATCTTTCGCTCTTATGGCTTAGTCAACAGCCGTAGAAATTTTTTAAATTTAGTTGTTGGGTTTTCCATCAGTTTTGCCATCACATGGTCATTATTTGGCATACAAGCATTATTTGGCTGGGTTACTTTTAACCCTCCCACAACCAACATAGTGTATTTATTAATAGAGGGCTTTCTTAGTGCTCTTTTTATCAGTTTTGCCGAAGAATTATTTTTTCGAGGCTGGTTATTATCAGAATTAGAAAAAGATTTTTCTGCCCCTAGCACCACCGCCATAAATGGATTTATATTTGCCCTGCTACACTTCATCAAACCCCTAGATGAAGTAATCCGTACCATTATCACTTTTCCTGCATTATTTGTATTGGGTTTCTCCTTGGTGTGGGCAAAACGGAAACATAAAAACCTCTTGGGTATCTGTATTGGTTTCCATGGAGGATTTGTATGGGGTTATTATGTACTTAATGTGGGAGAAATGCTCACTTATACTGATGTTGTACCCCAATGGATTACTGGTATAAATCAAAATCCCATCGCTGGTTTAATGGGGTTAGGATTTTTAACTGTTTTTGCCTTGTTTAATATGCCAAAACAAAAGCGAATGGTTTAGTTTCTTTGGCTTCTTGTGCTTTTGTTTTAATTGTAGAGGAAGTTGACCCTACAGAAAAAGCAAGGGTAATTACAGGAATTATTCAAGGAGTAGGATTTATTGGTGGTGGTTTAATTCTGAAGGGGGGAAATAACGCTAAAGGATTAACTGGGGCTGCGGAAATATGGATTTCATCAGGGGTTGGTTTGGCTTGTGGAGTTGGTTTATGGCGTTTAGCTATCACAATATTGTTATTGTGTTTAATCTTGTTGAAAATTATGAAAATGTCTTTTCGTAAGTTAAATAATCATAACTAGAAGCTATTCAAAAAGTTATTTACTGAGAAAGGTATTGGTATTTGAAATCGAACAACAAATTAAAATCTTTATGATTGACTGATGGAATTATCCTTTGTACCCAAACAGATCTTTTTTCATACTAATTCCGCTATTATCTAGGTAATAGTGTGCATAATTAAATATCCATGGCAACTTGGAAAAAAGGAAAAAAACTACATAATGGGCAGTATGTCATCGAATCCATGTCCTTGCGAGGGGGGCTAGGAATTACCTACAAGGCCATGGATGTGGCTAGGGGAAAAACTGTTGCCCTAAAAGCTACCCAAAGGGTATGGCAAAATGTAGAGCAGGGAATACAATTAGAAAAACAGCTTATAAAACAGGCTATTAAAATAGCTCGTTGTAATCATCCTTCTTTGGTGAGAGTATATCCAGAAGTGTTTCAGGAAGATGACTTGGTTTATATGGTGATGGAATATGTTGAAGGAGACGATTTAGCTTCCTTTATAGACCGTTATGGTAAATTAAGTGAAAATGATGCTCTTAGGTTAATTACGAAAGTTGCGTCTGGGGTTAATTTACTCCATCAAAATAGGGTTTTACATCAGCGCATTAAGCCCCAAAATATTATCCTCGATAAAGTTTCTCAAGAGCCTATTTTTGTAGATTATGGTTTGGCCATTAAGTTATTCGCTTTTGAGGGGGATAAAATTAAGAATGCCATGACGGATGCTTTTGCCCCTCCTGAGTTGAGCTTGGAAAATGCCAAAATTGGTGCTTATACTGACATATACTCCCTTGCCGCTATTTTATATGTGTTGGTGACGGGGCAACTTCCTACCCCTTCCCAGTTTCGTCAGTATAAGGATTTGATTCCACCACAACAATTATCTCCTAATCTGAGCGATCGCACCAATAACGCTATATTAAAGGGTATGAGTGTTAATCCAGAACAACGTCCGAAGTTTATTAGAGACTGGTTTAACTTTTTCGCCCTCGAGAAATTAACAGAAAATAAGCCCCCAGTGCCATCGCCAGAGCAAAAAAAAGAAGATAATAGTGATGATGCCACTACAAGCCCCACCAACTCAGAAATTAGTATTTCTTTATCCCCAGAAGAAGATTTTATCATCGGAGACGATCAAGTAGTTCCCCTGAAGGGTAATAATGCCTTAGTGGAAAATACATTAATCCCCGATAGCCCGAATATAGAGACTTTCGAGTTTGATTCAGTAACTATCCAAGAAAAGAAAAAACTATTTGGATTAGTAGGGGGTATTGATAAACAAGTACTTACTAAGAAAAATAAATTTTTTGTAGAGTATTTGGGAGAAGGGGTAAACTTAGAAATGATTTTTATACCCGCAGGAACTTTCTTGATGGGTTCACCCAACACCGACTCAGAAAAGGAAAAAGACGAAACCCCTTCTTATCGGGTCAATATTTTCCCTTTCTATATGAGTAAATATCCCATCACTCAGACTCAATGGCGTTTTGTAAGTTCTCTTCCTAAAGTACAGCGTTTTTTGAAAGATAGTCCTTCAGGTTTTCGGGGGGACAATCTACCGGTGGAAAAAATTTCGTGGTATGATGCCCAAGAATTTTGTTTACGGTTAAAAGAATATACAAAACGAAGTTATCGTTTACCCACAGAGGCAGAATGGGAATATGCTTGTCGGGGAGGCAGTCATTCTATATTTTCTTTTGGGAATATTATTAATCCTCAGTTTGCTAATTATGACAATCGCAAAAACGTTAAGGCAAACAGTAATAGTGACGATAAATTTGACCGCAAAACAACCCCTGTAGATAGTTTTTCCCCCAATGGCTTCGGTTTGTATGATTGTCATGGTAATGTATGGGAATGGTGTGAAGATCATTACACTCCCAATTATGCCAATAAAGCCAAGGATGGTTCGGCCTTTTATTCTCAACTTAGTACCACTCCTCGGGTGGTAAGGGGTGGCTCATGGTCATTGGCGAGTAATTATTGTCGCAGTGCAAAACGTGGTAGTTATGTGGCGGATTCTACGTATAATTTTATCGGTTTTCGGGTGGCTTGTATCTTAGATGGTTAAGTTATGGTGGGTTGGTTTTTTGTCTTTATTAATGACTTTGCTTTTGTCTGGGCAGGGGTTAACAATTCCTTGGGCAGTTATCGAAAACAGAGGACGTTTGTTGGTGGGTATTACGGAATATAATCATCGTCCCCTTTCTTTTCGGGATAATGAGGATAATTTACAGGGGTTAGAAATTGATATAATACACCGTTTAGCCCAAGAGTTGTTGGGGAATGAGTCGGCGGTGGAGTTTATTCCTTTGGCTAATAACGATCGCCTCAGGGCGGTAATTGATGGTAAAGTGGATTTGGCGATCGCCTCTATAACTGTTACTCGCTCTCGGTTGCGGGTTGTGGACTTTAGCCACAATTATTATCTTTCTGGTACTGCCCTAGTTAGTTTACAAGATTCCTCCATATCTAATAATAATACCATTGCAGTTTTAGAGGGTTCCAGTGCGATCGTTCTTCTCAAGCAAAATTTACCCTCCATACAATTACAAGGAGTAAAATCTTATCAAGAAGGATTATCATTAGTTGCTCAAGGACAAGTAACAGCATTTGCCGGGGATATAACCCTACTCACAGGATGGACACAGGAAAACCCCCAGTATCGTTTATTACCACAAGTATATGGAGCTTATCCCTTGGCGATCGCCCTTCCCAAAGGCTTACAACATCAGGAATTAAGAGATAAAATTAATCAAATAATGGCTAACCTTGCCCGACAAGGATGGTTACAAGAAAGGATTGAGTATTGGGGATTGCGCTAAGGATTTTGTTCAGTTTCATAGAACAAAGTCACGATCTTTTTTAACAATAGTTGCAATTAAATATCAATTAAGCTATACTACTTTATAGTAGTTATTTAAATAAGTTTGCAGTAAATAAAGCAGTCCAAAAGGTTGTTGGCAATTACCACAAACTTGCTTGGCTTTATGGGTGATGGATGAATCACTCATCAAGCTGTAATAGCGAAGGTGAAAATTGTTCTTAATGTGTTAAATTGTTTCCTCAATTTATTTAGGGGCTTCCCTCAGAAAGAAGTCCCTTTTTTTTTCAAAAATTTAAATAATTGCCGTAGTTTTTCTTTTTCCTTTCTCTTTTAGAGGAGGAATTTTTTTTAGGTAAATAAACCCTAATTATCAACATTAAACCTTGAACCTCTTTCCCCTTGAGGAATTATAAAATTGGTATCTTGATCAAAATTTTCAAAAATATTTGAGCTATCGGGAGGAATAAACATCTCCGCCTCCTCCCTCGTAATCCTTCTCACAGGTACAATATAAAAAATTAGCTCAAAATCTCGATTCATCTTAGAGCTAATATAATCCCTTACTAAACTTACCTGTCGGGAAGTGATTTCCTTATCTGTTTGCATCGTTACATTAATCAGAGGAGGACTTTGTGTCCAAATAATTCCTACCTTTACTGCTTCCACATCTTGCCCCACAGTGATAGTTTCATTGGCTAATTGACGGTTAATTTCCTTTTCGATTTCTTGTTGTTGAATTAACTGAAAAAAACTAGCTCCCAAGGGAATAACTAAAAAAGCAGTTGTCACACTAGCCCACCCAAGGGCTTTAGTCGCTTTGGTGTAGCCAGAGAGGATAAAAGCTACCATACAAGCGAGGGTAATGCCCAGTAGGTTTGTGACATAGAGCAAAAAAGCTCCTGTGGCGTAGGCATATAACCCCCCCGCAAGGGAGATTCCCACCACACACAGAGGAGGCATGAGAGCAACGGCGATCGCAGTTCCCGCGAGGGTTTCACTAATTCCAGATCGCACTTTACCAAAGCCACTAATTAATCCAGCACTAATGGCGATACCCAAATCAATGAGAGTGGGCTCAGTTCGAGCCACAATTTCTGAACCCACATCGGGCAAAGCCACCACCACAGCGATAAACCAAGATAACACCAAAGAAATTAAAGTCGCTCCTACCAACGAGAGAATGGACTTATTAAAAAGTCTTAAATCCGCTTCACAAGCAGAAAAAGCCAAACCCCGTAAAGGCAACATCAAAGGGGCAACAATCATCGCCCCAATAATCACCGCAGCACTATTACTCAGTAATCCAAAAGAAGCAATGAGACAAGAAGCAACGGTACATAAAAGATAGTCAACCCCCCAGCGAGAATCGCTAGTCAACTCCTGATGTAATTTAGCGATACGGGTAGCAGAAACATGGGGCAGAATACGATTTACTGAAAACTTGAGCCAACGCCAAATCGTTCTTATTTTTTTACGGTTAAACCATTCCGCTACGAAATTTTGTACTTGTTGCCGAAGGTTAGATTGATTCATCTTTTAGAAAGTATTGCTAAAAAAGATTATAGTTGCAGGGTTGTTTTGGCGGCCATCTGAGTTTTTTTCTTCTCAGACTCCGATAATTGTTGTCCTGTTTGTAAACGGGTAGCACTGGTTTGTAGTACGGTTGCACCACTTTGATCCCCTAATTGAAGGGCAGTTTTAGCTGCGTTTTGTAGCAAGGTAGCGGCACCTTGATTGTCTCCCTGTTCAATTTTTTCTTGAGCTAGGCGAGTTTGGCGATATTTGGCAAGGGTAAGTAAAGATTTTTGTATTTCTTCATCATTTTGGGGTTGATACTGGGCTTGGACTTGAATATTAACGGGTATTTCGTCAGAGGTTAGGGTTTGCCCTTTTATATCGTCATATTGTACCTTAATCTTGGCGATCGCCTGAGAGCCGAGGGATAATTTACCGAGATAGAGATTCGTTAAAATAATGCGTTCATTGGTCATTAAATCCCCTAAACGTACGGTATATTTATTAGTGTAGTCATCCTCCCTTTGAGGATCTAATTCTACGGTTTCTGGGGCTACCTGAGCCATGGGTTTTAACTCCGCCATGCGTACATCTTCCCCTAATTCCATAATCAAGAAAGCATTGGTTAAGCCCACGGATTCCATGCGGGTGAGTAACTTTTGAAACTCCTCTTTTGCCTGTTCAGCAAATTCGATATGGGTTAAAGTACCATTGGCACAATCACTAATGCCCTCCAATATCTTTTGATTCCAATTGTTCCCAAAACCCATGGCATTGAGGGTAATGTTATATTCCGAAGACATTTTGGCAAGTTTCAGACATTTTTCATTACTGCCATGCTCATTTTCCCCATCGGTAAGGAGTAAAATTTGCGACACACGATTTTCTTTACCAAGGTTAATTTGTTGGATACCCAGTTTCATGCCCTCATCAATGGCGGTGCCTCCGTCAGCGCGTAGTTGGTTGATTTGGGTTTTAATGGTTTCTAAGTCAGAAATAGGTTGACTGTTAACAACTACCGTTGCTTCATGGTTGAAACCCACCACCGAAACTCGGTCTTCTTGATTCAATTTCTCGATAAGGGCGATCGCCGCTTGTTTTACGTTTTCTAACGGTTTACCCACCATAGAGCCACTATGATCCAAAATAATACATAGGTTAATAGGTAAACGATTTAGAGACGAATCTTTTACAGCTTGGACACTGATTTCTAACTGTCTTTGGGTGCTGGTGTTTTCCGCAGAAAGATTAGTGTCATTTAGTCTGGCTTTTAGTAAAGGTTTCATAAGTAATTGGGATAATTTTAAAAATTGTCAGTATCATTTTTATTATTACCGAGATTTTTAAATTTGATAGTAAAAGTTAATCTGATTTTAATTAATATTTAATAAACTAATGAAAAAAAGTATAATCATTTTAGACGATTTAGAAGAACAAATAGGTTTTTTTCGAGAATTAATCTCTGAATCAAATCATTCCCTTGTAGATGTGGATAATGAGTCGGACTTGCTGAATTTTGTTCAGCTACAAGCCCCAGATTTAATCTTGATTAGTAGTACCATAAAAGACCTAAATTGTTATTTGATTTGCAAGAAAATTAAACTTTTAGAAAAAGGTAAAAACCTCCCCATAATTATTATCAATCGAGATGGTCGTTATTTTAACGTGGAGCAAAACTTTGATGCAGGGGCAGACGACTATATTAATTATCCTTTTATAGAAAGGGAAGTTATTCATCGTCTCAATCAACAGCTACTTATCAAGGATTTAAAAGATAATTTACGGGAAACAACAAACCAATTACATAAAATTATTCCCCATTATCAACGGTTACAAGAATTGGTAGAAAAACATAATTTAACATTAAATCATCATAGTAATGAAGGAAGATTAAACATAATTCCTAATCGTAAGTATTTTGAAGAAATGTTACAAAAAGAATGGCTAAGAGCTTCTCGCCAAAGGACTTCTTTTTCTGATACAGAGGGAACGAATATATCTATCATTTTGGCAAAAATTAATGATTTTCAATCCTACGAAGAAAACCACGAAAAGGAAATTGTTGATAGTTGTCTGCGGATTATCACCGAGGATGTAAAAGAGACAGCCAAACGGGCGGGAGATGTGATAGCAGAATTTGACAAAGATACTTTTGCGGTGTTATTGCCCAGCACTGATTACGTAGGTGTTCAAAAGGTGGCTCAGGTAATAGGAGAGCATATCATGGCGTTGCAAATTCCCCATCATTTTTCTGCTGTCAGTGAGTTTATTACTTTTAGTTTTGGACTGGCAACGGGTATTCCTACCCAAGCAATCCATTCTAGTAGTTTAGTGGATGTGGCTCAAGATTGTTTACAAAAGGCGATCGCCTCTAGGGAAGCTAATGCCATTGTAATAGACCAATTTTAAAAGCAAAAAAAGCCCTTTTTTAGTGACCGGAGAATAGATCATTAAATCATTACTCAATTTATGACTCTTTTAAACTATTTACATAAGACTAAAAAGTATGATGTAATTTTTTATTTATCAGCGAACAAGGGAGAAAAATCTTTTACTATGGGGTTATTCTCCCTTATTTATCAGTTATTAACCCTTGTTTCCCTGACAAGGTCATTTACTATTTGTTAATATCTTTAGATAAAGATTTGCATTCATAATATTCTTTAAAACTAGACAATAGTAAACTTAAATATGGTTAAAAGTACGTAAACTTTATCAAAAAAATACATGGGTATTTTAAGTATATTCACTGTTATTAATTTGCTGTTTTTTGGGTAAAATAAGGCCATAGGTAAAAATATATTTACGTATTAGTTTTATTCTGCTCAGTAAAGTGTACAAGAAGCCATAAATCAACCATAGACCATCATAAAGGCATCAGTACAGAAGGTTTAACTAATATTCAAAAAATTATCAAAATTAAACTCACTGTTAGTAAAGGGAATGGGTGAATACTATGTTACACAATAATAAAAATTTAAAACAAGATAGCTTCGGAGCAAACTTTAAGTTTAAACTCCTATCCGTGTTGCAAAACGGCTCCCAAAAAGGCTCTATCCTTGCAGTGGGTGTTGGTCTTGGTGCTTTGATGATTGCGGGAACAACCTTGGCGATCGCCACTTCTAGTCAGAACAAAACTAATGTCACCTCCGATGAACAAACCGCTCAGGCTGTAGCTGCTGCAGAAGCAGGAGTTGCAAGAATTCAGAATTTATTCATCCAAGAACCCCGCCTTGCTATGGCACCTAATTCTAAATGGGTAGCTCTTCTTGATGTTTCCAATGAAAATGAACTAGAAGAAGAATTGAACAACTTTCTAGGTGATTCTGAAAAAGAATCTAGCGACCAAAATAGTAATAGTTGCGTAGCTTCAGGTTCTCAAGGTTCTGAAAGTTCATTTACTCCCGAAACGATAAAAAGTAAATTGCAGGGAACGAAAGGAGTGGTCAATCTCTCTTCTGATGGAACGAGTGGTTGGGTTGATATGGAAAACGGTGCTGATTATCGCTTAGTGGAGTATGGAAATAACAGCGACACAGGGACTTTAGTTATTCAGGGTCGAGTAAATGGCTCTAGTGTCTCTGAAATAGCCGTTGATTTTCCTGTGGAATTAGATAAAGATGATGAAACGCTATCTGGTGTAAATGAAAACGTTCCCGCTCTCTGGATAATGGATAATTCAGATAATGATTTCGGGAATAATAATATTAATGGAGCAATAAAAATTTCTGCTCTCAATTGTGATTTTACGGGTAAATTACCAACAGCTGAGAAAAATAGCAAAAATAGTCCTTTATTTGCAGTGGAGAAATCAAGTGAATTAATGCCTCCTACTCCTGAATTACCTGAATCAGGTAATTACACGGACTTGTCCTCTAGTGAAAATAGCTCTAACAAAAAAAATGGTAATAATAAAAAAGAAGCATTACCAAAGTCTTTGGATAGTGGAAATTACTTAGTTTCTTCTATTTCATTAGGAGGAAGTGATACTTTAGAAATTAAAGAAAATTCTGATGTTGTAATTTATCTTCAAGGTGACTTTTCTATGGGTGGCAACAGTTCTATAAATGTTCCAGAAAGCTCTAGTCTCCAAATATACGGAAATGTTGAAGGTAAATATGGTTGTGCGTCTGGTCAAACTTCACCTTGCAACACAGAATCAGTAAAAATCAATGGTGGTGGTACAACCGCAAAGCTTTTTATACACGCTCCAGAAGCAACTGGTGGGGTGAATGGTGGTGGCAATAGCTATCCCAATTTCTCAGGTTCTTTGTGGCTTAAATCATGGAATGGCTCAAGTAGTAATTCAGGTGTTCTTCTTGGAGCTTCTGGAACTTATGGAGATTATATAAGTGGTCAAGATCGTAAGGTTCCTACTCCTCCAGTCATAACCCTAAGAAACATTAATAATTGGACAAGACAAACATTAACTGAAAATTAAGATAGGTTTATTTGTTTTAAACTCAATACTTTTTTGTCGTCCTTCGGGGCGATTTTTGAGTATTATGGTGCTATTTTGAGTGTTGTGGTGCACTGGAGCGTTATAAGTAGAAGTAAAATAGAATTGCTTACCAATATAATTTAAAAGTTACTACCGTAGATGAAAAAATTGTAAAACAAGCCTTATTAGAACACTACAAAGATTTTGAAGATGATGTACAGTATCATACTGCACTTTTGAACAATTTAGATGCTATCCTCACCCGTAATCCCACAGATTATCCACAAAATATTACCATCACTATTCTGAAACCTCAACAATTACTAATGTTGTTTAGGAATTAGGAATGCAGTTTTTTGGTTAAGGTGCGCTGGTTGTTGTAAGGGGCGATTATGAAGAGGTAGAGTGCGCTGATTGGGTATAGGGGGCAGTGCGATGATGAAGTGGTAGTTTAATTAATCCCGTGACTAGAAAGTAGATTATGGGGAGATAAAGTGCAATTCCTTAAGTGTTATGGTGCGATCGCCCTTATAACCTCAAATAGTCTCCCTTCTCCCTTTGTAAGGGGAGATGCCAAAGGCAGAGGGGTAGAGAAATTCAGGGAAATCAAATCTATAAACGATTTATATCATTATTAGAACCAATGACTACCATAGATAAACCCTTTTGTAATACAAACTGAGGAGGAGGATTTATCACAAACTTATCATCATTACCCACCGCCAACACATTTAAACCAAAACGACTACGAATTTTTATCTCCGCTAAGGTTTTACCATCAAACTCCTCGGGAATAGACACCTCCACAATGCTATTATCCGGATCTAACTCAAAACGATCTAAAATACCTGGTTTTGTTAAAGTATAAGCTAATTCGCATCCTGCCTCATGCTCTGGATATACCACCAAATCAGCGCCCACTTTTTTTAACAACTTGCCATGGGTACTAGAAGAAGCCTTGGCAACCACATATTTAACCCCCCCCTCCTTCACATTAAGGGTGGTAATAATACTTTCTTCCAAGTAATTACCGATCGCCACTATCACCGTATCTAGTTCAAAAATACCAGCTTCCCGTAACGCACTTACCTCCGTACAGTCAAGCTGAAGGGCGCTCGAAGTGATTTTATCCGTGAGGGCTTGAGCCACTAACTTCTCATCCACATCCGTACCTAAGACATCGTAACCCATATTATAAAGGGTTTCACACACCGCCCGACCAAACCTCCCCAAACCAATCACCGCAAATTGCCGACTTTCCTTTCGTAGATTAGTCAAAAATTTTAGAGAACTAATATCAAGATTAAAAATACTTTTTTGGCGATCGCTTTTATTACTGGAATTAGGTTGATTTGATGTCATAGTACTACTAACCGATTAAAAGATTCTCCTCTGGATAATGAATACGGGTGGGACGAGGATCTCCCAAAATAGCTGACATAAACAATAATACTCCAACTCGCCCAATATACATTGTTAAAATAATTAGAATTTGTGCGAGTCCTGACAAATCAGCGGTAATTCCCGTAGAAAGTCCCACCGTGGCAAACGCCGACACCACTTCAAAGAAAATATTGATAAAGTTAAAATCAGGATGAATAAAAGAAATGCTAAAAGTGATCACCAACACAGTGATAGTAGAGCCAAAAACTACCGCCATGGCTTTTAGAGTAAGAGATGAAGGAACTTCTCTCTCATAGGCAATTACATCTTGTTTTCCTTGTAAAACCGTTTTGGTACTTTCAAAAAGAATCCGTAGAGTAGTTGTTTTTATTCCTCCCGCTGTACCACTAGGACTACCCCCCACAAACATAAAACCAATGGTCAAAAATAAACTAGCAATGGTCATTGCCCCCAAATCAATGGAGTTAAATCCAGCGGTACGAGTAGTAACCGACTGAAACCACGCCAAAAGAATCTTATCACTAAGAGAAAAATCAATTAATAAATTATTGTATTCAGTGATGAAAAAGAAAATAGTGCCAGAAATCAGTAAAAAAATAGTGGTACTAATAACGATTCTAAAGTTAAGAGAAAATCTATATTCTCTTTTACTTGATACATTTATTATTTCCCTTAACCATAAATAAAATTCAATAATTACCTGATAACCAATACCACCAAAAATAATTAAAAAACAGATAATAGCATTTAAAGGAATAGATGTTTGATATTGAGTCAAGCTATCCTCAAATAGACTAAATCCTGCATTATTCCACGCACTAATACTGTGAAAAATAGCCAACCACAGGCTCTCTCTATTTCCATAGTCTTGCTGAAACACAAAAAATAAAGTTAAACTTCCCAATGTTTCTAAGGCAATAGTAGTAGCAAATACAGAGGTTAAAAGATTTTTGCTACCGTGAAGAAAAGGACGATCAAAAGACTCTTTGATGGCTAATTTTTCTCTAAAATCAAATTTTCTACCTATTAATAAAATTAAAAAAGTAGTCGTCGTCATATAACCCAGTCCACCAATTTGGATTAAACAGAGAATAAATAATTGTCCCCAAAAAGTATAATAACTTCCCGTATCCACCACAATTAAACCCGTTACACATACCGCAGAAGTAGAAGTAAAAAGAGCAGTGGTAAAGTTTCCCCATCCCGGTTCAACGGTGGAAAAAGGTAATAATAATAATATTGTACCAACGGAAATAACGGCTAAAAATCCAAGGCAAATAGTACGAGCAATGGTCATCAGTTTTTAATTCTCATATTAGGGTTACGGGAATATCAATAATCAACTTCGGTTCTATGCCAAAAGTTGAACTGTTTTAATTTACCGTAATTATCCATTATTCATTCTCAATTATCAATTAATTCGTCTTGGTATTTCGTAGCTCAGAAAATCATAAGCAAGAATAGTCTCGGGGAAAATAGCCTGAGCCTCCTTGAGTAAATCATTTAACTGAAGGGTATTGCCCGGGGCATAACGGGGGCTAAAGTGGGTCATGATAAGTTTTTTAACCTGAGCAGCAAGAGCCACTTGGGCTGCCATGGTGGTGGTGGAGTGCATTCTTTCAAAGGCCATTTGTGCGTCTTGGTGGGCAAAAGTGGCTTCATGAATTAGTACGTCAGCATCTTCGCTAAGGGCGATCGCACTTTCACAAAAAACGGTATCGGTACAATAAACAAATTTACGTCCAATTTCCGTCGGCCCACACAATTGAGAACCATTGATAGTGCGTCCATCATCTAGGGTAATGGTTTCACCCTTTTTCAATCTTCCATACACAGGGCCACTGGGAATACCCATTTTTTTGGCTTTTTCCACATCAAATTTACCAGCCTTATCTTTTTCACTGATGCGATAACCAAAAGCCGTTACACGATGTTTTAACATCTCGGTACTAACTATATATTCATCATCCTCATAGATAACACCAGGAGAAACCGTTTTAAAATGGACACCATAGGGGAAATAAGTCTGAGAATACTTCATACAAGCCTTTAAATAAGCATCCAGCCCGGGAGGCCCATAAACTTCCACATTTTCTGCATGGGCGCCCAACCCACAACTAGCCAGTAATCCCATCAAACCAAAAATATGATCTCCGTGCATATGGGTAACGAAGATTTTTTTTAGTTGGGAGGTTTTTAATTCACTGCGCAAAATTTGGTGTTGGGTACCTTCTCCGCAATCAAATAACCAAATTTCTCCCCTCTGGGTTAGTCTAAGTGCCACACTAGATACATTTCTTGCTCGGGTGGGTACTCCTGAACTAGTACCTAAAAAAGTTACTTCCACAACTATCTATATTATTGATACTTTGTAATTAATCCTAGTTTACCACTCCACCATGGACAATTTATTTTACAAAAATAGACAAGAAACGATTAACCACCGATAATAAATTTATTTTCCATCACTATTTACCATGCAGACTAACTCTAAATTTACTAATTCCTTTACCAATCCCACTGGTATTACTTTACTTATTCTATTATCTGTGGGTTTAAGTGCGATCGCCCTTAGCTTTTTAAACATCAATCAAATCAATCCCTTTCTATCTTCTTTTATCATCACTGGGGCTTTAGGTTATGTGATAGTACCTCAACTGCAAAGAATAAAAGCCAGTCAAGTAATCCAAGAAGACGGCCCTTCCACCCACCTCAAAAAAGCGGGAACTCCCACTATGGGAGGAATTTTCTTCATTCCCACCGCCATCATTGTCGGTTTAATTTTTACCAACTTTTCCAGTAATGCCATTGCCGTTGCCCTCGTCACTTTGGCTTATGCCTTTATCGGTTGGGTAGATGATTGGCAAATTTTGCGAAAAAAAACCAACCTTGGTTTAACTGCCAAGCAAAAGTTAGCCTTACAAATTCTATTCGCCGTTATCTTTTGTATTTGGATGGCTCAAACTCAGCCCCCAGAAATTACTAACGTCACTCTTCCTTTTAGTATTATTCTGCCCCTTGGCTTTTTCTTCTGGTTTCTTGCCTCCTTTGTTATCGTTGCCGAAAGTAACGCCACCAACTTAACCGATGGGGTTGACGGTTTAGCAGGGGGAACCAGTGCGATCGCTTTTCTCGGTATCGGTATATTGATAAGTAACACTCATCCAGACTTACTCATTTTTTCCCTCGCCATCAGTGGGGCTTGTCTAGGATTTGTCCTCCACAACCGCAACAAAGCCTCTGTCTTTATGGGTGATACGGGTTCCCTAGCTCTCGGTGCTAGTCTAAGTGCGATCGGTATTTTAAGCCAAAATCTTTGGGCATTATTCATAATCAGTCTGCTTTTCTTCCTCGAATCCATCTCCGTCATCGCCCAAGTAGCTTACTACAAAGCCACCAAAGACGAAAATGGCAAAGGAAAAAGACTACTAAAAATGGCTCCCATCCACCATCACCTCGAACTTAGTGGCTGGACAGAAACCCAAATCGTCGGCATCTTTTATCTAATTAATACCATTCTTATTCTAATCACCATCTATTTATATTAATGGTAGGGGTGAGCAATGCCCACCATGAAAGTGTATGGACAAAGATAAAAAACCTAACATCATCATCTAAAACCCTAAGAAAGTAGGTTGCATAGAAAAGCACAACCCCACATACAAAAAAAGTTTAAGAGCCAGAAAGCCTTATTATGTAGTGATTGAGACAGAAGATTGAAAAAAGATGGTAGAAAAAGTTGCCATTTTAGAAAAGGTTAGTTATATTAGTATATGTGCGATTGAGGGCAACACGCCTTCCTGACACACCACGAACCTCGACAATTCAATAGTTTGAAAGCCATTTTTCAAGTATTACATATATCCTTGTCAAAATAACTTTATTTAAAAAACAAAAGTCTTAAACCTCGGTTTAAGCATTGCCAAGAAAGAGCAAGTAAAACTACTTCAAATCAAAAAGGAGTAAATCGCTTTAAAGTGATGGAAACTTTACAATGGAGAGTTTGATCCTGGCTCAGGATGAACGCTGGCGGTATGCCTAACACATGCAAGTCGAACGGTCACCTTCGGGTGATAGTGGCGGACGGGTGAGTAACACGTGAGAATCTGCCCTTAGGTCGGGGACAACAGTTGGAAACGACTGCTAATACCGGATGAGCTGAAAAGTAAAAGATTTATCGCCTAGGGAAGAGCTCGCGGCTGATTAGCTAGTTGGTGGGGTAAAAGCCTACCAAGGCAACGATCAGTAGCTGGTCTGAGAGGATGAGCAGCCACACTGGGACTGAGACACGGCCCAGACTCCTACGGGAGGCAGCAGTGGGGAATTTTCCGCAATGGGCGAAAGCCTGACGGAGCAATACCGCGTGAGGGAGGAAGGCTCTTGGGTTGTAAACCTCAAAACTTAGGGAAGAAGAAAGTGACGGTACCTAATATAAGCATCGGCTAACTCCGTGCCAGCAGCCGCGGTAATACGGAGGATGCAAGCGTTATCCGGAATCATTGGGCGTAAAGAGTCCGTAGGTGGCACTTCAAGTCCGCATTTAAAGACCGAGGCTCAACCTCGGGCAGGGTGTGGAAACTGAAGAGCTAGAGTACAGGAGGGGTAGAGGGAATTCCTAGTGTAGCGGTGAAATGCGTAGAGATTAGGAAGAACACCAGTGGCGAAGGCGCTCTACTGGACATGTACTGACACTGAGGGACGAAAGCTAGGGTAGCGAAAGGGATTAGATACCCCTGTAGTCTTAGCGGTAAACGATGGATACTAAGTGTAGCGGGTATAAACTCCTGCTGTGCTGAAGCAAACGCGTTAAGTATCCCGCCTGGGGAGTACGCACGCAAGTGTGAAACTCAAAGGAATTGACGGGGACCCGCACAAGCGGTGGAGTATGTGGTTTAATTCGATGCAACGCGAAGAACCTTACCAAGACTTGACATCCGATGAATCTTGATGAAAGTTAAGAGTGCCTTAGGGAACATCGTGACAGGTGGTGCATGGCTGTCGTCAGCTCGTGTCGTGAGATGTTGGGTTAAGTCCCGCAACGAGCGCAACCCTCGTCCTTAGTTGCCAGCATTAAGTTGGGGACTCTAGGGAGACCGCCGGGGAGAACTCGGAGGAAGGTGGGGATGACGTCAAGTCAGCATGCCCCTTACGTCTTGGGCTACACACGTACTACAATGGTTAGGACAAAGGGATGCGAAACCGCAAGGTGAAGCGAAACCCATCAAACCTAGCCCCAGTTCAGATCGTCGGCTGAAACTCGCCGGCGTGAAGGAGGAATCGCTAGTAATCGCAGGTCAGCATACTGCGGTGAATCCGTTCCCGGGTCTTGTACACACCGCCCGTCACACCATGGAAGTTGGTAACATCCGAAGTCGTTACTCCAACCCTTATAGGGGGAGGACGCCGAAGGTGGGACTAGTGACTGGGGTGAAGTCGTAACAAGGTAGCCGTACCGGAAGGTGTGGCTGGATCACCTCCTTATAAGGGAGACCATGTATAGTGGTCAGCAAGGAATGTGATGAAAAATGGTACTTCAAACTAGAGATTGGGTTCATGGGCTATTAGCTCAGGTGGTTAGAGCGCACCCCTGATAAGGGTGAGGTCCCTGGTTCAAGTCCAGGATGGCCCATAGGTGGGGGTATAGCTCAGTTGGTAGAGCGCCTGCTTTGCAAGCAGGATGTCAGCGGTTCGAGTCCGCTTATCTCCAGTGAGAAAACTTAGCACTGTTCGATGGAACAAATGCTGAGGAAAAAGTCTCAGTAAGAACCTTGAAAACTGCATAGAAAAAAAAGTAAGTAGGAAGTCTGTATTAAACAGATAATTAGGTCAAGCAATCAAGGGCTAATGGTGGATACCTAGGCACACGAAGGCGAAGAAGGACGTAGCAACCTGCGAAAAGTCTCGGGGAGTTGGAAGCAAACATTGAGCCGAGAATGTCCGAATGGGGCAACCCTAAAAACACACCTATAAAAAGGTGATGAGCGAACCCGGTGAACTGAAACATCTTAGTAGCCGGAGGAAGAGAAAACAAAAGTGATTCCCTTAGTAGCGGCGAGCGAAGCGGGAGAAGCCTAAACCAGTGTTTACGAATACTGGGGTAGTGGGACATCGATATCAAGAGTGGACGTTAGACGAACTAGCTGAAAACTAGACCAAAGAAGGTGAAAGTCCTGTAGTCGAAAACAGAAGTAATTGTAGGTGAATCCCGAGTAGCACGGTATAAGAGAAATCCCGTGTGAATCAGCCACGACCACGTGGTAAGGCTAAATACAAAGTGTGACCGATAGTGAAAAGTACCGCGAGGGAAAGGTGAAAAGAACCCCGGGAGGGGAGTGAAATAGAACATGAAACCATTAGCTTACAAGCAATGGGAGTCCGATAGAACGGATGACCGTGTGCCTGTTGAAGAATGAGCCGGCGACTTACAGGCAGTGGCAGGTTAAGACGGAAAGTCGAAGCCAAAGAGAAATCGAGTCTGAAAAGGGCGCTAGTCACTGTTTGTAGACCCGAACCCGGGTGATCTAACCATGTCCAGGATGAAACCCCCGTAACAGGTGGTGGAGGTCCGAACCGACCAATGTTGAAAAATTGGCGGATGAGGTGTGGTTAGGGGTGAAATGCCAATCGAACCCGGAGCTAGCTGGTTCTCCCCGAAATGTGTTGAGGCGCAGCGGTGTGGAATGTCATGGGGGGTAAAGCACTGTTTCGTTGCGGGCTGCGAGAGCGGTACCAAGATGAGACAAACTCAGAATACCCATGATTGTAGCA
Organism: Cyanobacterium sp. HL-69; assembly: GCA_002813895.1. Lineage (NCBI taxonomy): Bacteria > Bacillati > Cyanobacteriota > Cyanophyceae > Chroococcales > Geminocystaceae > Cyanobacterium > Cyanobacterium sp. HL-69. The sequence goes on from CP024912.1 coordinate 2,909,104, forward strand.
CTAGTAAGACGGTGGGGGATAAGCTTCATCGTCGAAAGGGAAACAGCCCAGACCATCAGCTAAGGTCCCCAAGTAAAGACTAAGTGATAAAGGAGGTGGGAGTGCAAAGACAACCAGGAGGTTTGCCTAGAAGCAGCCATCCTTGAAAGAGTGCGTAATAGCTCACTGGTCAAGCGCTCCTGCGCCGAAAATGAACGGGGCTAAGTCTTTCACCGAAGCTATGGACTCATATTGAGTGGTAGGGGAGCGTTCTCTATTGGGAGAAGCATTAGCGGCAAGCAGATGTGGACGATAGAGAAGTGAGAATGTCGGCTTAAGTAGCGAAAATTGAAGTGAGAATCTTCAACCCCGAAAGCATAAGGGTTTCTCCAGAAGGTTCGTCCGTGGAGAGTTAGCCCGGACCTAAGGCGAAGCGAATAGCGTAGTCGATGGCAAGCAGGTAAATATTCCTGCGTGGTTTTACAGGAGCTATTAAAGGGACCCATGAAAGATAAACTCATCCTAAGTGGATTGGAAGCAACTTCGGTTGTGAGAGTGTAAGGATAGTGGCAAGAAAAGCTTTAATAGTGTTGAATGTAGAATCCCGGTACCCGAAACCGACACAGGTATGCAAGTAGAGAATACTAAGGGGAGCGAGTTAACTCTCTCTAAGGAACTCGGCAAAATGACCCGTAACTTCGGGAGAAGGGGTGCCACCGAGAGGTGGTTGCAGTGAAAAGGCCCAGGCGACTGTTTAGCAAAAACATAGGTCTCTGCAAACTCGAAAGAGGAGGTATAGGGGCTGACGCCTGCCCAGTGCCGGAAGGTTAAAGAAGTTGGTCAGTCTTAGGATGAAGCTAGCGACTGAAGCCCCGGTGAACGGCGGCCGTAACTATAACGGTCCTAAGGTAGCGAAATTCCTTGTCGGGTAAGTTCCGACCCGCACGAAAGGCGTAACGATCTGGGCGCTGTCTCGGAGAGAGGCTCGGCGAAATAGGATTGTCTGTGAAGATACGGACTACCTGCACTTGGACAGAAAGACCCTATGAAGCTTTACTATAGCTTGGAATTGTGTTCGGGCCTGCTGTGCGCAGGATAGGTGGGAGACGATGAGATTATCCTTGTGGGGATAATGGAGTCAATGGTGAGATACCACTCTCAGAAGGCTAGAATTCTAACTCTTAAATGAGGACAGTTTCAGGTGGGTAGTTTGACTGGGGCGGTCGCCTCCAAAAAGGTAACGGAGGCGTACAAAGGTTACCTCAGACTGGTTGGAAATCAGTCGAAGAGTGCAAAGGCAGAAGGTAGCTTGACTGCGAGACATACAGGTCGAGCAGGGTGGAAACACGGTCTTAGTGATCCGACGGTGCTGAGTGGAAGGGCCGTCGCTCAACGGATAAAAGTTACTCTAGGGATAACAGGCTGATCTCCCCCAAGAGTTCACATCGACGGGGAGGTTTGGCACCTCGATGTCGGCTCATCGCAACCTGGGGCGGAAGTACGTCCCAAGGGTTGGGCTGTTCGCCCATTAAAGCGGTACGTGAGCTGGGTTCAGAACGTCGTGAGACAGTTCGGTCCATATCCGGTGCAGGCGTGAGAATATTGAGAGGAGCCTTCCTTAGTACGAGAGGACCGGGAAGGACGTACCGCTGGTGTACCAGTTATTGTGCCAACAGTAAACGCTGGGTAGCCATGTACGGAGTGGATAACCGCTGAAAGCATCTAAGTGGGAAGCCCACCTCAAGATGAGTATTCTGGTGTAAGGTCACGGGAAGAACACCCGTTAATAGGCACAAGGTGGAAGTGCAGTAATGTATGGAGCCGAAGTGTACTAACAGACCGTCAGCTTGACCTATTCCAAACTTACTTATAATTATCTATGCAGTCTTGAGGGTTTTTAACCTCATAATCTTGGCAGGTGTATCTAGCGTTGTGGAACCACTACGACTCCATCCCGAACTCGTGGGTGAAACACAGCAGCAGCGACGATACTACGGGGGTAGCCCCTTGGGACAATAGTTCTATGCCTGCCTTAATAATCAAAAAAAAACCGCCCCATCATACGGCGGCTTTTTTTTTGCTTAATTTTAATTGTGAATTAGGATAGGGGAAGAAGAATCGATACGCCATAATTCGTCGAGGCGGTTGGCTGGAATTGTTAAGTAAAGAATGTCATTTTCTTTTAATTTTATTTCTAATAAGTTCCAACTATGAATGTTTTTATTCCCTCTTGTGATGTAGAGAGGAACGAAATCAGCTTGACTGGCAATATGTTTAATTTCTTGACCACAAAAAGGATGATTAGGAGTAATCATGGTGGCTAGGGCTACCCAAAGTAAGTCTTGAGTCATGCCATTTCCGAGGATTCTACCCCCTAGTGCAGCAGCGGCAAAGGAATGGGTTGCAAGTTCGGCGGGGGATAGTACGGTTTCAAATTGAAATACGTCTTGGACTGATTGGGCAAATTGACTTTCCTGTACTCTCAGGGTTACGGGTAAGTTAGGAGCGAGCGCCTTTACCGTGAGAGCTATTTCTACATTTAACATATCATTACTGGTAACTACTAACAGAGCGATCGCCCGGCGCACATTAGCAGTGTTAAGGGTATCAGATAATGTAGCATCTTCAACTATTATCGGTACTCCGAGAGAACGTACAGAGTGAAGAAAACGATTATTCGGATTTGGCTCTATTACTACCACATCTTGCCCTTGACGGTGTAATTCTTGAATAATTTCAATGCCAACATTACCCAAACCACAGACAATATAGTGATTTTTACTGGGTATTTGTGCCACATCCCAAGACTGTTTTAGACGACTGCCCAGGACAAAATCATTAATAAGGGCGTAACAAATACCAATTATTCCAGCACCCACAATCATCATAAAAGCGGTAAATATTTTGATGATGTCAGGGGCATTTTCGGCAACCTCTTCCTTACCTCCAGCCCCTGTAATCATGCCCACACTAAAATAAAGAGCATCCACGGGGGAAATATCCCAGTTGACAAAAACATAGGTAAAAGTGGCAAGAAAAATTAACGATAGTAATATAAGGGTAATAATTATAACAGGACGGGCATATTGCTTATATTTACCGATGTTGAGAAAAACTTTTAAAAATTTGATGAGAAAATTTCTTGATTTATTGTTTATCTTGGCTTTAGTCGCAACGATTAAATGATCTCCTAGTTGTAGAGTTTTACCTTCAATGACGGCAGAAACGAGGTCAATTTCTCCCTGTTTAGGTAAATAGTAGATTAACATCTGCTCTAGGTTATCCCATAGTTGAGATAGTTTTAGCCCTAACCAGGGATGATTTTCGTCTATGACTTCTTCCTGCAATGCCCATGTTTTGTCCAATAATTTTAAATGCCCGATCGCCCTGTTTCCTGTAGCAGCAAAGGCAAAAATAGGCGCAGCGAGGGCAGGGACACTCATGGTAAAGTGATCTGGTAGGGTGTGATCTAACCTTGCCCCAAGGGTACGATTGTAGAGACGATTAATGATTCTAATTTTGGGGTTAAGGGTTCGTGCTTCGGTGAGAATTGCGACATTGAGGGCATCATCATTACTAGCTAAGACAATGGTATGAGCTTCCGTAATCCCTGCATCCATCAACACTTGGGGGGATCTCATATTACCCACAACAATATGATCATTTTCTTGGGTAGTCAAGGGGCGATCGCTTATTCCCACCACATTAGCCCCCTGTTGCTTTAACAGATTATAGATTTTATAACCTGTCCTACCTAAAGCACAAACGATGATAAAAGGTTTCATTTTGAGTTGGATTTAAAATTTGGTCAACAAGTCATTATCAACCTATTTAGTTCTTTTTTCATTATCTCTTATAGTTTGAAACCTAATTGTGATTTACTATACTAGAAAAAATATAGGGTGGGCAATGCCCACAATTTCGATAATTACATTACCATACCACCATCAACGTTGAATACTTGCCCTGTGATATAACTAGAAGCCTTGTCAGCTGCTAAGAAACGAATCATCCCCGCAATTTCTTCTGGCTTACCATAACGGGCGAGGGGAATAAATTTTAAAATTTCATCGGCTTCTAATCCGCTTGTCATATCAGTTTCAATAAATCCAGGGGCAACGGCATTAACAGTGACACCACGACTGGCAAATTCTTTGGCGAGGGTTTTTGTTAAACCGATTACCCCTGCTTTAGCTGCGCTGTAGTTAGCTTGTCCAGGGTTGCCCATTTGCCCTGCCACGGAGGAAATATTAATAATTTTACCGCTTCTTTGTTTAAGCATCATTTTACTAACGGCTTTACAACATAGAAATACCCCTGTGAGGTTGAGGTTGATCACCTGTTGCCAATCTTCGAGTTTCATCCTTAACATGAGGGTGTCACGGGTGATTCCTGCATTATTTACGAGGATGTCGATTTTGCCGAATTGTTTGACCGCTTCTTTGAAAAGATTATCTACTTCTTCTGGGTTAGAAACATCGGCCTTAATGGCGATCGCACTCCCCCCCCCTTCGGTAATTTCGGCTACGACTTTGTCCGCTGCTTCACTATTACTGGCATAGTTTACCACAATGGATGCTCCTTCTTCCCCAAGGGCGATCGCACTGGCTTTTCCTATGCCACGGGAAGCCCCTGTAATAACCGCTACTTGGTCTTTTAATTTCTGTAAATTATCAGGTAATAGTTCCATATATAACCATCTACTATCATTAAACTGCACGGATTAGTTTACCAGAAATTTGAATAGTGAAGTATTGGAGAGACAGGGAAATAAAACAAATTTGATTGTTAATTGTTCACTGTCAATGATTTGTGTTGCCAAGGGTCATTAAAAAAGTGTAAATTGTGAAAATACAATATTAATCCTCCGTCATAATTATCAAACATGAGAATTCGCCGTCAAGAGCCTTCCCCCTCCGTTGCCATTGAGAGTTTATGCTATCAAGTAAAAGTGCCAGAAGGTGAACCTCAAAATATCCTCGAAGAGATTGTATGGTATAAAGAGCAAGAGGTGGAGAAAATGCGTGATCGCCTTTCTCTGTTAGATTTAAGGGTACAGGTTAAAAAACTAACCAATCAACCCAAAGACTTTTTAGGAGCGCTTCATAATAGTCCCCATCAACCAGCCCTCATTGCTGAGGTTAAAAAAGCATCCCCTAGTAAAGGGATTATTCGTGCTGATTTTGAACCTAGTGCGATCGCAACTGCTTATGAAAAAGGAGGTGCCGCTTGTTTATCAGTGCTAACCGACAAAAAATTTTTTCAAGGTAGCTTTGAAAACTTAGCCATAGTTAGAAACACCGTCAATGTGCCCTTATTGTGCAAAGAATTTGTCATTTACCCTTACCAAATTTATCTTGCTCGTTTAAACGGCGCTGATGCCGTCTTACTCATTACCGCCATCCTCAAAGATAGTGACATTAAATATTTCCTCAAAATCATCGAAGGATTAGGTATGACAGCCCTTATCGAAGTGCATACCCTCGAAGAATTAGACCGAGTTTTAGCCATTGACGGAGTAAAATTAATCGGTATTAACAATCGCAACCTCGAAGACTTTACCGTTAGCCTTGACAACACAAAAGAAATTCTTGCTCAAAGGGCAGACATTATCAAGGAAAAAGGAATTACCATCGTTAGTGAATCAGGTTTATACACCAAAGAAGACTTACAATTTGTACAACAGGCAGGGGCAAACGCCGTCTTAATCGGTGAATCTTTGGTAAAACAAGATGATATTACCTCGGCGGTGAAAAATTTTTACTAAATTGGTTTCTAGGTTGAGTCAAACACTACCCATAAAAATCCCCCATGATTATGGGGGGCAGAGTAATCTTGAACTGTAAATAAATTTGTTAAAAAGACAGTAAATAATATCAGAAAAATCTAATTAAATAAATAAAAGATGATTAACATTTGGGAAAATCAGCAGATAATTAATTGGAGTCAAATAATACTTAATAGCTACAAAACACTTGTAAAAAAAGACTTAATAGAAAGAAAAGGAGATGAATTAGCCCAAGCAAAAAACCTTTTTTATGCTCCCATGGTAGTATTTAGCCACAACACATTACCAGATCCAACCTATAATTATGGTAGTGAAAAAGGCTTAATTTTATGGGATATGTCATGGGAACAATTAATAAAAACCCCATCTCGTACTACGACAGAGCCTTTATTAAGGGAAGAAAGAGAAATACTTTTGCAAGAAACAAACACTAAAGGTTACGTGTCAAATTATGAAGGGGTAAGAATTTCTCGCACGGGAATAAAATATCATATTAAAGATATTACTATGTGGAATTTAGTGGATAATTCTAATAATTATTGTGGTCAAGCTGCTACTTTTTCTCGGTGGGAAAAACTCTAGTTTTTCCTATTATTATACTAAATCCCGTTTCAATAATATACTAATTAGGGCGGGGAACAGGGAACGGGGAACGGATAGTAATTGTTTATTGTCAATTGTTACACGGTGAATAATAGTAAACTCTATTAATCGGATTTGGTATTATCGGTATTTTTCGTGGGCGATCGCCCTTTTCCTGACATCTAATTGTGAAGTTTTGTAAAATTACTGTAAGCTGGAAGTAGTATTGCCTAAGAAGATATTGGCAATGGGAAATAAAAAATAGCAATTTTTATGATGTCAGATAAACGATTAGGCTGGTCATTAGATTATAGAGATCCAGAAACGATAAAAAAGGTAATGCCATTTTGGGAATTTTTATATAAATATTATTTTCAAGTAAAAACCGATGGCTGGGAATATATCCCCAATACTCAAGTGTTGTTTGTAGGTTCTCATAATGGGGGGTTGGGCGCCCCTGACATGACCATGATGATGTATGACTGGTTCAAACGTTTTGGGGTAGAAAAGCCAGTATATGGACTGATGCACCCCAGTGCTTGGAAAGTTTATAGTACCGTGATAGATTTAGCGGCACAATGCGGAGCGGTGGTAGCCCATCCAAAAATGGCCATAAGGGCGATCGAGTCTGGGGCTAGTGTTTTGGTGTACCCTGGGGGCGCTGAGGATGTGTTTCGCCCCTACAGTGAGAGGGATAAAATTAAGTTGGTGGGTAGAAAGGCTTTTATTAAATTAGCCCTTAAATATTCTTTGCCCATTGTGCCTTTGGTGTCCAAGGGCGCCCATGAAACTTTGTATGTATTGACGGATTTGTATGAACAGGCGAAGTCTTTTCATGATTTAGGGTGGTTTGATTGGATTTTGGATGTTGATCCTCAAACCTTTCCTATCTATCTTGGTTTGCCTTGGGGCATTGCCTTTGGCCCTTTACCGAATATTCCATTACCTAATCCTATTCGTACGAGGGTATGTCCTCCCATTTATTTTAAACATTATGGAATGGATGCTAGTAAGGATAAAGATTATGTGGATGAATGTTATGACATGGTGGAGAAATCTATGCAGTATCAGTTAGATTTACTCTATGACAACTCCAATGACAAGTATGCCATGCTCTAATGATTTTGATACAGAGGATTTCAATTTCAAGTCAGGGATTTAAACCCCTTGTTAAGGATTTTTTCGTTTCATTTTCTAACCAATAACAGTGCCAACTAAATCCATGTTACGAATCAAAATGCTCTTGTAAATCGTTGACCATAACCACATCCGTAAGGTTATATTGCAGGGGAGTGATGGTAATATAGTTTTGTTTGTTGGCTTGTACGTCCGTGGGGAGTTCGGGGGGTAAGTAAATGTGTTCTGGTTGGTCTAGTTCTTCCACTAATTCCCCTGCTAACCAATAATAGGTTTTTCCGCGGGGGTCTGATCTTTTTTGGAAGTGTTCGATATATCTTCTTAATCCCTGTCTGGTGATTTTAATTCCTGCAATTTCTGATTCGGGGAGGGCGGGAATGTTGACGTTAAGAAGGGTTGAGTCGATGAGGGGTTTTTCTTGTAGTTGTTCTATTAATTTTAGGGCGAAGTTGGCGGCGGGTTGAAATTCTTTGATGGTGAAACTGGTTAGACTAAAAGCAATGCTGGTAATGCCTTCGATGGTGCCTTCCATGGCGGCGGATACGGTACCAGAGTATAGTATATCTGTTCCTAGGTTAGAGCCTTGGTTGATGCCTGAGAGGACGAAATCGGGGCGATCGCCCATAATGGCACTTAATCCGAGTTTAACACTATCGGAAGGAGTTCCAGAACAAGACCAAGCAGTGATACTGGGGTGATACAATCCTTCTATTTGTTCGGCTCTAATGGGGTGATGGAGGGTCAAACCATGACCAGTGGCTGATCTTTCAATGTCGGGGGCTACCACCGTTACATCATGTCCTGCCTTAGCCAAAGTGTCGGCTAGGGTACGAATTCCTTTGGCAAAAATACCGTCGTCGTTACTGATTAAAATACGCATCTAAATAATTGATAATGGATAATGGATAATAAAAGTCTGCTCAATAAATCAGAAATTAGAAGTATCAAGGGTTTAAGGATACTACTAGAAGTATTAAGGAATATATCAAAATTTAACAAAAAAACAGTTAAAAAAGCATAATAACAGATACTATACCAGTCAATTAAAGCAAGAAAACCATTTCCCATTCTCTATTGCCCATCTTCACTACTTCATTTTTTAAACACCGCCTAAGTAATGCTTTATTGTGACAATTTAATTTGTTGCCTAGGGGGAATGTTAGACGAAAATAACTAGATTATGATGTTTACTATCAAGCAAAACATTAAGTTGATAATTTAACCATTAACGAAAATCCTTTGTTATTTGTTTATTTTAGACTCTTTGAGCCTATCTAGTAAAATTACAACATATAAAATTAAAAAATAAAAAGTTATGAGTAATATAGAATCTAGTAAATATTTAAACCTTAAATCTTTAGCTGGGATGTGGGATTTTATTCCTACAGAATTTGGTGATACTTTGGCATTACAAGATCCTCATAGTAAGCCAGAATTGAAGTTAAGTTATCAGGAATTGCATAGCAAAATTAGACAGTTTGCTACGGCTTTACAGGGTTTGGGTATTGAGAAGGGGAATAAAATTTGTTTGTTTGCGGATAATAGCCCCCGTTGGTTAATGGCAGATCAAGGTATTATTATGGCTGGGGCGGTGGATGCGGTGCGCTCTTCGGGGGCAGAAAAAAATGAACTACTCTATATTTTGGATGATAGTGATAGTGTGGCGTTGGTGGTTCAAGATTTAGAGTGTTTACAAAAGTTGCGTCCTGAATTAGATACTTACCCTCTCAAGGTGGTTATTTTACTTTCTGATGAGGTATTTGAGGGGGATTTTCCCTGTCCTGTATATAATTTTTCTGGCTTCATGGATTTGGGAGTAGGGGCAAGTTTTACTTCTGTAGAGGGAGAAATTGATGATTTGGCAACTCTTATTTATACCTCTGGTACTACAGGTAAGCCCAAGGGGGTAATGTTAACCCACCGTAATTTGTTGCATCAGGTACGTAATTTGGAGATTATTATTCAACCAGCTAAGGGCGATCGCATCTTAACCATTTTACCTAGTTGGCACTCCTACGAAAGAGCCGCCGAATATTTCCTATTATCCCGTGGTGCGACCTTAATTTATACCAGTATCCGTTACTTTAAACAGGACTTGAAAGATTACAAACCTAACTATATGGTAGGTGTTCCCCGTCTTTGGGAGTCCATCTATGAAGGAGTACAAAAAAACTTCCGTGATAGTGGCAAACAAAAATTAGTTAACTTTTTCCTCGGAATGTCCCAAGGTTACTTAGACGGTAAACGAGCCCAATCAGGATTAGACTTACAAAACCTCAACCCTAGCGGTATGGATAAATTTGTAGGAACATTAAAAACAATAGTTTACTATCCTTTCCACGTGGTCGGTGATAAATTAGTTTATACCAAAGTAAGAGAAGGTGTCGGTAATAGCATTAAAGCATGGATTAGTGGCGGTGGCTCCTTAGCAAAACACATTGATAACTTTTTCCAAATAGTTAATATTCCCCTCTTAGTGGGCTATGGCTTAACGGAAACTTCCCCTGTAACCAATGCCCGTCGTATGAATCGTAATATTGTCGGTGCTTCTGGGCAACCTCTTCCCGAAACCGAAATTATGATTGTTGATCCTGAAACCAAAACTCCCCTACCCCAAGGACAAAAAGGACTCGTATTTATTCGGGGTACACAGGTAATGCAAGGATATTATAAAAAACCATTAGCCACCGCAAAAGCGATTAATGAAGATGGCTGGTTTGATAGTGGCGATTTGGGTTGGCTTACCTCCGATAATGACTTGGTAATTACAGGCAGAGCAAAGGATACTATTGTGTTGAGTAATGGGGAAAATATAGAACCTCAACCCCTTGAGGATGTGTGTGTGCGCAGTCCTTACATCGATCAAATTATGTTGGTGGGGCAAGATCAAAAATATTTGGGAGCTTTGATTGTACCGAATCTTGATGCCTTGAGTGGGTGGGCAAAAGAAAATAAAGTTTCCCTAAAAATTCCTGATGCTGGAGCGCCCAGAGAGAAGATAGAAAATAGTGATCTTTATTCTAAGGAGGTTATGAGCTTATTTAAACAAGAGTTAAACCGTGAGGTTAAAAATCGCCCTGGGTATCGTCCTGATGACCGTATCGCTGTTTTTGAGTTGATTTTAGAGCCTTTTTCTATGGCTAATGGTATGATGACCCAAACCCTGAAAGTGAAGCGCCCTGTTGTAACGAACCATTATCAGGATATGATAAACGCAATGTTTTAATGGAATTTATCGTTAATATAATTTTATGCAGTTAAATTTAAATACTTCTGGTTTAGTTCTCAAGCGTCCTGTTAATGTGAAGGTAATCGTTACCCCTGCATGGCAGGATGAGGCTCAAAAACAATTACAAAATCAGGTTAATCAGATTGATTCTCAACTCGCTCAACTTGAACAACAGGGGCAAAGGGCGATCGGTGAAATCCAAAAACAAGGTAGTATTCAAGCCGCCCAACAAATTGAAAATATCAATCAACAAGTTAATCAGAAAAAAAACGAACTTCTACAAAACAAAAATCAAATGTTGCAGCAAATGCAACAGGTTCAATTATTAGAACTTGGGCAGGAAGTTGTACAGGCTCAAATGGAGAGCTTTTTTGAGGTAAAAGAAGGAGATAATCTTGTGGAAAAACTCAATGTAGAAGTTGTCCTCAGAGATGGGGTAATAGAGGAAATTAGAGGTAAAGTTTAAATAATTAATCATCTAATTTATCTGGCTTCGCAGGGTGGGCATTGCCCACCAAAATAATTTTCGTAAAAGCTACAATTACCCACGAAAAATACTATTGCTATAATTCAGTTATTGATACAGTAAAACTAAATTCATAAGTGTAATTAATATGACTAGCAATAATTCCCCCAATCCTATCCAACAAGGTTTAAGAATCGCCATTGGTGCTACTGCCTCCGCAGTGGAGACAATCCAAGATAGGGAGCGACTTAACCAAAAAATTACTGAATTAACCAGAGATTTACAAGCTAGATCGGAAATATGGGCGCAAAAAGGAGCTTTGACAGAGGATGAAGCAAAAAAAATGATTGAAGATTTTTTCAATCAAAAAAATAATGTACCTAAGTCTTCTAATACCAAGCCCTCTGGTGGTTCAACTCCTTCTAGCCAAGATTTACGAAGTTTAACGCAGGAAGTAATTAACCTTCGAGAGGAGTTAAATAAGCTCAATAGTAAATCTTCTGAGAATTAATTAAGATTAAAAATCCAAAGCATCCTTATCATGTCTTAAATATATTCAAATTTTAATGGTGGGCATTGCCCACCCTACAAGTAACATATATAGTAAATTTATGATGTAAAGTCAGTTCATTAAGAATAAGATAAATTGGAAAAATTCAAATTTATTGATTTATTTGCAGGAATAGGGGGATTTCATTTAGCTTTTCATTCCTTGGGTGGGGAATGTGTCTTCGCTTCAGAAATTGACACTCATGCTAGAAAAACCTATCAACATAATTTCTATTCCATCAACCCAGAATTATTTGAAAAAGGGATGTTTAATGATGATATTCGCAAAATATCTCCCCAAGAAATTCCTGATTTTGACATACTATGTGCTGGATTTCCTTGCCAACCATTTAGCCAAGCAGGATATAAAAGAGGATTTAATGATAATCATAAATCAGAACGAGGAAATCTTTTTTTCAATATAGTTGATATTTTAGAAATTAAAAGACCAAAAGCATTTTTCTTAGAAAATGTCAGGGGTTTAATTAGTCATGATAAAGGTCAAACATTTAAAATTATTAGAGAAATTTTAGAAGAAGAATTAAACTACAGTTTTTATTATCAAATAGTCAAAGCCTCAGACTACGGGCTGCCACAATTAAGACCTAGAACTTTTATTATTGGCTTTAGAGATGAAGGATTTTTAAAAGGATTTAACTTTCCTCCGACTAAGCCTCTAAAATTTAATATGTCAGATGTTTGGGAAGGTCAATGTTCGCGGGAAATTGGTTTTACTTTAAGAGTTGGTGGACGAGGTTCTAACATTAATGATAGAAGAAATTGGGACTCTTATTTAGTTGACGGTGAAGTAAGGCAATTAATGCCTGAACAGGGGAAAAAAATGCAAGGATTTCCTGATAGTTTTGAGTTTCCTGTTTCCAAAAAAGAGGCTATGAAACAGTTAGGAAATAGTGTCGCAGTCGATGCCATTAGGGAATGTGGGAAAAGTTTATTAAATCATTTAAATATTATTGAATTGCAAAGTTTAGATATGAAAAAAACAAAAAATAAAGGTGAATGGACTGAAATATATTCATTTTTTAAGGTGATTAATGATAAAAAACTTACTTTATCAGATAAAGATTTAAATAACACACAAAACTACTTTTCTGTTTCTAAAGTATCTACTCTTAATTTGGATAAAGATATAATCTTAACTGATACTGATTTAGTTTTTATAGAGAATAAAATTACCAAGCAAAGAAAACAAGTTAATGTAAGAGAACTTATTAATAAGGACATTTTACAAGATTTAAGTCATCAGATTAAACAAAATAAAGGGACATTTGAAATTGATGATATAGTAGCAATACAAAATGAATTAGGAATTTCTATTATTAAAGGGGGTAGAAGTAATCAAAAAAGCGATATTGTTTTAGATATAAGTCAAGACAATTTCTGTAAAACAAATGAAGGATTCGGAATTAAGTCTTATTTAGGTAGTAAACCAACTTTATTGAATGCTTCTGGAAAAACTAATTTTATTTTTAAAGTTGGTAATTTATCTAAGGGAGATTTGGATAACATCAACAGCACTAAAACCTTAAAAGATCGTCTTAATAAAATAATTGAATTTGGAGGAATTTTTTATTTTCATCAAATTGAACAAGAAACGATGTCTTACAATCTTAGAATTATTGATTCAATGATGCCTGAAACTGTAGCACAAATGTTATTGGAGTTTTTTGTTGAGAGAAATAATATCCTCTCTGAAAATTTAGTTTCTGTTTATAATAAAGGATTATTAGATAATATTACTGATGATTTATCCTCTCTGACTATTAAAGTAAAACGATTTTTAGTTAGTGTTTTGTTGGGCTTTTTCGCTGGAACTAAATGGGATGGAAAATATGCTTCAAATGGTACAATAGTAGTTAAAGATGATGGCGAACAATTAGCTTTCCATATAATAGATCTTTCTTCTTTAGAGGACTATTTATTTGAAAATATAGTTTTTGACACTCCTTCAACAACTAGACATCGTTATGGTAAATTAATTTTAGAAAATGATGGTAATTTGTATTTTAAACTTAATTTACAGCTTAGATTTCGTTAATTTTGAAAAAACTTAAGTAAAAAATGTGTATGCTTTCCCAATTCCACTGAGTTGTTTTGGAAAGTGATAGAAATAATTGAGGTGGATTTTTATCCACCTTTTAGTTTAAATTAATCTTAATTTGCTTTTCTATAGATACTAAAAAAGAGCAAAAAATAAGGTTATTTAGGAGAAACATTATCACTTTTTTAGGTGATAACGGTGGGTTTGTCTCTATTGGTATATTTCTTGATGTGGGCGATTTCTTCTGCCACTTGAATTAAGTCACCGAGCGCCTCTTGGGTGTCTAAATTTTGCTTGGTGGTGTCAGGTTCATAACTTTCTAAATAAACCCTTATCGTGGCGCCTTTTGTGCCTGTGCCAGAGAGACGGAAAACAATTCTTGAGCCGTCGGTAAAGCCTATGCGGACTCCTTGTTTTTCTGATACACTACCATCTACAGGGTCAGTATAACTAAAGTCATCGGCATATTTGACGGTATATTTACCATAGGTTTTGCCCACGAGGGTATCGAATTGGTTGCGTAGTTGGTTGACTAATTCATTGGCGCCTTCACTGGCGACTTCTTCGTAGTCGTGACGGGAGTAGAAGTTGCGTCCGTAGGTTTCCCAGTGGGATTTGACGATTTGCTCGACGGATTCTTGTCTAACGGCGATGATGTTTAACCAGAAAAGCACTGCCCAAAGTCCGTCTTTTTCTCTGATATGATTGGAACTTGTACCGAAACTTTCTTCTCCACAAATGGTGGCTTTGTCGGCATCGAGGAGATTACCAAAGAATTTCCATCCTGTGGGGGTTTCGTAGCAGTCAATACCTAATTTTTCGGCAACTCTATCTACGGCTTCGCTGGTGGGCATGGAACGGGCAACCCCTGCTAGTCCTTGTTTGTAGCCTTTTACTAAGTGGGCATTAGCGGTAATAACTGCTAAACTGTCGCTGGGATTGACGAAGAAATGTTTGCCTAAAATCATGTTGCGATCGCCATCACCATCGGAAGCAGCACCAAAATCGGGAGCATTATCCCCAAAAAGAATATCCACTAACCCTTTAGCATAAACCAAGTTCGGATCTGGATGTCCTCCCCCAAAATCCTCGAGGGGAACACCATTTATTACGGTTCCAGTGGATGCACCTAATTTTTGCTCAAAAATTGCTTTTGCATAGGGTCCTGTGACGGCGTGGAGGGAATCCATGCACATTTTGAACTGACCACCAGTAAGCAGTTTTTTGATTAAATCAAAGTCAAATAGAGACTCCATTAATTCAGCGTAAGGCTTGACCGAATCTACCACTTCTACCTCCATATCACCTAGTTTAAATGAACCTTGGTTATTTAGGTTTATATCAGCAGATTCGAGGACAGAATATTCTTTGATGGTTAAGGTGCGCTGGTAAATGGCTTCGGTAACTTTTTCGGGAGCAGGACCACCATTAGTAACATTGTACTTAATTCCAAAGTCACCGTTTTCTCCTCCGGGGTTGTGAGAAGCTGAAAGAATAATACCACCATAGGCATTGTTACCACGGATAAGGCATGAAGCAGCAGGGGTGGATAAAATACCGTCACAACCCACCAAAACACGCCCTACACCATTGGCAGATGCCATTTTGAGGATAGTTTGGATGACCTGACGATTGTAATAACGTCCATCTCCTCCTAATACAAGAATTTTGCCTTTTAATTCAGGAAGACTATCGAAAATTGATTGAACAAAGTTTTCTAAATAGTGGGGTTTTTGAAATACGGTGACGGCTTTGCGCAAGCCTGATGTCCCCGGTTTTTGATCATTAAAGGGAGTTGTAGAGACTTTTATAATACTCATAAATAATCAATTTGATTACTCTATTGTGTTCCCTAAAAATGTTAACAGAAAGCTCCCACTAAAATTTAACTTAAATCTGTGGTTACATCTGAAGCCATTTCCTCCGTGGTTTCTTCACTAGCGGGGGGTACTAAAGCCACCGCTGCGATCGCATCATCCCCATCCAATTTCTGCACCCTTACCCCACTAGCGTTACGGGATTGGAGAGAAACTGCATTAACATCACAACGAATAATAATACCCCTTGTGGTGATAATCATAAACTCATCATCAGCATTGACGATGTGCAAAGCCGCTAATTCTTCCGTAGATTTACGGAAACGAATGGCTCTCAAACCTAAGCCAGCCCTTCTTTGTAGCCTAAACTGAGATACAGGAACTCTTTTGCCATAACCGCTAGTAGTTACCGCCAAGGCCCAGGGAGCATCTTTGGCCGTATCATTGGTTAATTCTTCTTCCGTGTCATTATCAGGCTCATTATCATCCGCCTCCCCAATGGTAGCCACCACCTGAGAAGGAATAATATCCATACTAATTAATTGATCTCCTTTCCGTAGCTTCATGGATTTAACCCCTTTAGCCGTACGACTGAGGGGGCGTAGTTGATCATTATCAGCGTGGAAATGGATGGCCATACCTCGACGAGAGCCAATTAAAATGCTATCTTCTGCGGTAGCTAGACGCACCCAACGCAACTCATCCCCTTCAGCGAGGGAAATGGCAATTAACCCATTACTGCGAATATTAGCAAAGGCAGAGAGGGCCGTTTTTTTGATATAACCATTTTGGGTTAACATGACCAAATATTCATGATCTGTAAACTCACTTACTGCGAGGATAGAGGTGATTTTTTCCTCCGAGGAAATGGGCAACATCTGGATGATGGGCATACCACGGGCGTTACGGGAACTTGAGGGGATTTGATAGGCGCTGAGGGCATATACTACGCCCCTATCGCTAAAGAAAAGAATGGTATCATGTTCGCACCCCGTCAAAAAGTGTTGTACCTCGTCATTTTCCTTCATTTTTGCCCCTGCTTTACCCCTAGTGGCTCGGTTTTGAGCTTCAAAGGTACTGACAAGCATTTTTTTCAAATAGCCTTGTTCGGTTAAAATAATGGCTACTTGCTCATTGGCAATTAAATCAATATCCACTAAATCTCCATCCCCTTGGATGATTTCCGTACGGCGAGGGGTAGCATGGATAGTTTTGATTTCGATTAATTCTTCTTCGATGATGGCATCGATTCTTTCTTTACGCTCGAGAATATCCCGTAAGTCAGTGATTTGAGTTAGTAAGTCTTGATGTTCGGCTTCTATTTTCTCGGCTTCTAGGGCGGTGAGTCTTCTTAGTTGCATTTGTAAGATAGCATCTGCCTGAAACTCAGAGAGGGATAAATCATCGACTAACTGTTGTTTGGCGTTAGCGCTATCGGCAGCACTGCGGATGAGACGAATTACAGCATCTAAGTTACCGAGCGCAATTAATAACCCCTGTAAAATATGGTCTCTTTCTTCAGCTTTACGGAGACGATATTGGGTACGGCGGGTAATGGCTTCTACCCGAAAATCGAGGAAGACTTCGAGGAATTTTCTGAGGGTTAAAAGTTGAGGTTCGTTACCTACCAATGCCAACATATTACAACCGAAGTTGCTTTGGATGGTGGTTTGTTTGTAGAGGTTGTTTAATACTACCCTAGCGTAGGCATCCCTTTTTAATTCTATGACAATGCGCATCCCGTTGCGATCGCTCTCATCCCTAATGTCAGAGATACCATCAATTTTTTTATCATTAACCAAATCAGCAATTTTTTCAATTAAAGAGGCTTTGTTGGTTTGATAGGGCAACTCCGTAACGATAATAGCTTCCCTATCCTGTCTGCCCCTTTGGGAAATAGTTTCAATACCAGCTACTCCCCGCATGGTTACCGAACCTCTGCCCGTGGTGTAGGCTTCTTTTATGCCTTGTCTGCCTAAAATTTGTGCCCCTGTGGGAAAATCAGGGCCGGGGATATACTGCATTAATTCAATGTCAGTAATTTCGGGATTATGAATCATGGCAATGGTACCATCAATCAACTCGCCGAGGTTGTGAGGAGGAATATTTGTGGCCATCCCCACCGCAATCCCTGTGGTACCATTTAACAACAGTTGAGGTACCCTAGCAGGTAAAACCACAGGCTCTTGTTGAGAGCCATCAAAGTTATCAATAAAATCAACGGTTTCGGCTTCAATATCTCTTAAAAGTCCATTGGTAGCCAAAGACTGTAAACGGCACTCTGTATAACGCATGGCCGCTGGTGGATCATTATCCACACTACCAAAGTTCCCGTGACCATTGATTAAAGGATTTCGCATAGAAAAATCCTGAGCCATCCTCACAAGGGCATCATATACCGCTGAATCACCGTGGGGGTGGTATTTACCCAAGACTTCCCCCACAACCCTTGCACACTTACGAAAAGGTCTTTCTGGGGTCAATCCTAGCTCATACATGGCGTATAAAATACGACGGTGAACTGGTTTTAAACCATCTCTTGCATCGGGCAAAGCCCTACCTACAATAACGCTCATGGCGTACTCTAGGTAAGAGTTTGACATTTCACTGGTTAGATTGGTTGGTACAATGCGTTCTTGGATGGAGGTCATATATATTTTGAGTCACGAAATTAATGCTATTTTAGCATAGATTAGCCCCTCAAAAATCAAGTGAGGGAATGGGGAATAGGCAATGGGGAATGGTGATAAAAAAAAGCGAGGCTGACGGCTAAATCAACCCCACTGATGATGAAAAATTTTTGCGAGAAAAAAATTTTCTTAGCTTATTTGTTGATGGCAATATCGTTTATTACCTGATTAGGTGCGATCGCACTTTCTAATACAGAACTACTAATCACAGAATTATTAGCTACGGTAACTACAGGATTAGAGAGAATACCAATCAAAGAAGTGGCAACCACCAATAAAACAAGAGATACTTGCATGGCGCGCATCCCTGGAAGATTCCAGCGCACGGGGGGGTATCTTTTGACCACTTCAGACATTTCTTGAGGTTCTTTTACTACCATCATTTTCACCACTCGAATGTAATAGTAGATAGAAATTACACTGGTGACGAGCGCCGTTAAAACTAAGCCATAAAGCCCAGCTTGCCATCCTGCCCAGAAAATGTAAATTTTACCGAAAAATCCAGCCAAGGGGGGAATACCGCCAAGGGAGAGTAGGCAGAGACTTAAACCAAGGGTGAGGAGGGGATCTTTTTGATACAATCCTGCATAATCACTAATTTTATCAGTGCCTGTTCTGAGGGCAAAGAGAATTACACAGGTAAACGCTCCAAGGTTCATGAATAGGTAGATAAAGAGGTAAAATATCATACTAGAATACCCTGCCTGAGAGTCGGCGACTAAACCAATCATCACAAACCCTGCTTGACCGATGGAGGAGTATGCTAACATTCTCTTCATGCTAGTTTGGGCAAGGGCTACCACGTTTCCTAGTACCATACTAAGGATGGCTAGGGCGGTAAAGATAAATTGCCATTGTTCGCCCATGGGATTAAAGGCGGTGGCGAGTAAGCGAATGGCTAGGGCAAATCCTGCGGCTTTTGAACCTACGGAAAGGAAAGCAACCACGGGGGTAGGAGAACCTTCGTAAACGTCTGGAGTCCATTGGTGGAATGGTACAGCGGAAATTTTGAAGGCGATACCTGCGATGACAAAAACGAGGGCAATGGCTAAACCTAAAGATTCTAAACCAGTGCCTGGTTGGATGGTAGAGGCGATCGCATTTATATCGGTTAAACCGCCAGAAAGTCCATATAACAAGGATAAACCATAAAGAAAAATAGCAGAACTAGCCGCCCCAATCAAAAGGTATTTTAAGGCAGCTTCATTGGAACGAGGATCTCTTTTCATGTATCCTGTCATCAGGTATGAAGAAATACTGAGCATTTCTAAGGATACAAAAATCATCACCAATTCCGATGCCCCACAGAGAAACATTCCCCCAAGGGTAGCGGTGAGCAAAATACAAATAAATTCTGCTAGGGCAGTGCCTGTATTTTCAATATAAGTAATGCTCATGGAGATGGTAATGGCTGCTGACAGTGCCACAATGATGCGGAATACTATACTGAGGTTGTCACCCACAAAAGAGCCTAAAAAGGATTGGGGGTTGGGATTATCCCAGCCCAACACTAGGGCTACCACAGACGCCAGTAAACCTCCAATGGCAAAGTAGGGCAACCATGAGGCGGCTTTACGTCCGAATATTAAATCTCCTATTAATACTAATAATAATGTAATGATTACAATTCCTTCTGGTAGAATTGCGATCGCATTTAATTGACTAGCGATTTGACTAGAAAAATCCATAATTAGTTGATTTTAAAACTATCAATAGTCAATCTTACCTGAAAAGTTCCTACAATGGACAATTAAGAATTGATAATGGATAATTGTTTTTATGGCATTGCTTAATCATGGATGATAAGTTAATTTCATAGAAAAGTCTAAATATTTTTATGGATAAAAAACCCAATTTAATAGTTATCTGTAACGGTAGATCTTGTAAAAAATATGGAAGTAATTACCTTTTAGAAGCTATTCAAAAAAAAGAGCAAAATGCCATAAAAGTGACTACTAAATATTGTTTCGGTCACTGTGGTAATGGTATTACAGTTTTAATATTACCAGAAGAAAAAATTTATCCTAACATAAAAGATGAAAAAGAACTTTTAAATATACTCAACTCTAAATAATTATCATGGCTAAAACAATTTTAATCACAGGAGTAAGCAAAGGATTAGGAAAAGCATTAACAGAAAAATTTATCCCTTTAGGTCATACCATTATAGGGTGCGCTCGTTCCTATAACACCATCAAAGAATTACAACATAAATATCCAGAACATTATTTTTCTTCCCTGAATGTAGCTAATTATCAAGAAGTAAAAAAATGGCTTAAATCCTTACCTCAAACCCCCGACTTAGTTATTAATAACGCTGCCATTATTAATCAACCAGCGCCCCTATGGGAAATACCTACCGAAGATTTTGATCAACTAATTGACATTAATATCAAAGGCACAGCCAACATAATTCGGGGAATGGTACCCCTGATGATGGACAAAAAAGAGGGTATCATCGTTAATCTTAGCTCAGGTTGGGGACGTTCCACCTCCCCCGAAGTTGCTCCCTATTGTGCCTCTAAATGGGCCATTGAAGGATTAACCAAAGCCCTTGCCCAAGAGTTGCCCAGCAATCTTGCCACCGTTGCCCTGAATCCTGGGGTTATTAATACCGAAATGTTAAATATTTGTTTTGGTGAACAAGCAAAATTATATGATTCTATTGATGATTGGGTGAAAAAAGCAGTCCCATTTTTATTAAATTTATCTCTGAGGAATAATGGGGATTCTTTAACGGTTAATTAGGTATCTCAGGAAGCAGTGAGTCTTTTTAAAAGTAATCGAATAAAACATAAGTTAACTTTTTGGGTGGAGTTGAATAAGGTTCTTTCAAAGTTTTTGACCAAATTTTTACATCTTTCCATCCAAGCATTAGATCTTTCAATGATCCATCTTGCTTTGACTACCACAAATCCTTTTTTTCCTTCTGATTTTTTTTGTAATGTTTTTTTTAGTGTTTCTTCTTTTTATGAGACAAATGGACGTCAGTGCAATGGACGATGAGAACTTTAGAGACGTTGGAGAATATGTAAATTTTATAGTGGAAAACAACTTGATCAAAGAAGGGTTGTTGTTAAGAAGTGGAAAAATAGACTTCGTTGAGGACCTCAAAAAAGTTGGTTGCCCAAAATCAATTATAAATTTGAGGAAGCAAAAAGACAAAAAGATTGAAGGAGTAAATCAATACGATTTTCCAAAAGCAGATGAGGTTGATGTCTACGAATGGCAAAACAAAAAAACTAGGCTTTGGACTGGTAAAATCTTGAAGACAATAAATCAAAAGTCCTTTAAATTGCCGCTCTTGATTCATTGTGCGTTTGGAAAAGATCGAACAGGTGTCATAATAGCCTCTATTTTATCAATTTTAAAAGTTCCCGAAAGTGTCATTTTAGAAGAATATAAGTTGAGCGAGGGGAAACTTAAAGAGAAAGAAATGGAAGAACTTGTGTATCAACTTCATGACTACGAATGGAGTGAATTAGACGTTGACCCAAGTGATTTTGAACAGATGTTTCTTGAATCTCCTCCCCCGATTAGAACCTCACTGTTGGGGTAAAGCTAGGGCGAGACAATTTGTAAACCTTAGATAGCCTTCTTTTGTCACTTTCCGAAATAACTAATCGGAAAAAATGAATTTATCCACTGAGAAAATGAATCATACAATTATTGCTGTGGTTCAGTAAATGATTAAACCCTATCCATAATAAATCGCTCTCCATTATTCTTAACCAAGGTAACATTGTGCAAAAGATGAGCATTGGTTTAACCATAATTCGATAGTTAATCAATGTATTTTTCCAACTACTAAAATCACGCCAATCTTCTGTGATGAAGATTTTCTTATCTTGAGTCTCTACTATTTTTTTTTGATTAATTAAGTCTGTAATAGGTTTAGTTTTTAAGCTAATCATCCAGTAAACACTATTAATAATTTCCCACCATTTTTCTATATCTTCTCCCTTGGTTAAACGATAATCTGTCCAGCCTAATTCTTGTTTACACTGCCGAAATCCATACTCTACCCATGTACGTTGACCATATAAATTTCCCATGGTTTTTTTCTGTTGAGTTCTCGTTTTTTGGATGTTAGTCATTACAAAACTAGTGCTGTTTTCTGGCATAGTTTCTGTGTTAGTAGTAATTTGCCAATAAGTTATTTCTCTTCTGAGACCATAAATAATTTCTCTAATGTATCTATCTTCTTTTTTACCATCACTAAAGGGAAAGTAATATTTCTATAAAGACCATAAACATTTACTGATACTATACCTTGATCTATTTTCCCTAAGCTTCCCAAATATTGTCGAGAAGTATAATCTGTGTTATTTCCTTATCTTGGTGCTCGTTCCCTTGCGTCTTTCGCCGACGCGGGGTCGCACCGCTTTTTACGATCTCCTGTTTCATCAATGATTACTGTAACCGGTGTATCAATCAGTATACTTAAAATATATTTTAAACGTACTTTTTCCAAGTCTGATGAATTCCAATTAGATTTTGTCAAAAAATGATGTAAACCTTGAGAGGAAACATTAACAATTTTACTTATTTCTGGCAAAGATTTTCTTTTGAGTGTTGAAATTAATCCTAAGTGTAAATATTTAAAATATTCATAATTACGCACATCGGAAAATAAAGAACGATAAAACGAACAATAGTTATCAATCAGAGGAACTGTTTCTGTGGGATTTCGAGGTAAGTGTTGCCTGATTTGTTCAGCTATATCCATTGCCATAATTGCGTTTCATTTTTACTATCTTTTTATTTTGCCACTTTCCATTTTTTCTTACTATTAATTAATTTCATAACTCCTTATAATCAAAAGATTACATATACTACAATTTACTTTTCTTAATTTTGAGTCATCTTTTATTTTAAAGTAACAAATAATCGGGCGATCGCATATAGAGAAAGACTTTTAGAGTTTAGCAATTTCAAAGATTATCGGAGACTGACAAAAGAGGGATAAGAGCAAAAAGTCTTTGTTTAAGCGAATCGGATGACCATTTTGATTG
This sequence comes from Cyanobacterium sp. HL-69, assembly GCA_002813895.1. Lineage (NCBI taxonomy): Bacteria > Bacillati > Cyanobacteriota > Cyanophyceae > Chroococcales > Geminocystaceae > Cyanobacterium > Cyanobacterium sp. HL-69. Next base: position 2,932,415 of record CP024912.1, read on the forward strand.
CTTTTCATCAAAACAGTTATCGTAATTTCAAACATTTTTATCTCAATCATGTTCAGCAATATTGGAGATCAGCTTTTCCCAAACTTCCCAGTTATAACCGATTTATTGAATGGATACCATCAACCCTAATGCCTCTTTGTGTATATCTCAAACATTGTTTTGGTCGTTGTACAGGTATTAGTTTTATTGATTCAACCAAAATTCAAGTTTGTCATAATCGACGCATTTCAAGGCATAAAGTTTTTCAAGATTTAGCCGCGCGAGGAAAAACCTCCGTGGATTGGTTTTATGGTTTTAAACTTCATTTAGTTGTCAATGAATTGGGGGAAATTCTCAATATGAGTTTAACCCCGGGTAATGTAGATAACCGAAAACCCGTTACTGAACTCCTAGAAACACTTTGGGGTAAAGTATTTGGAGATCGAGGTTATGTCTCGGCTAAACTAGCCACAGAGTTACTTGAAGAATATGGCATTGAATTTTTTGCTAAACCTAAGCGTAATATGAAAAACAAACTCATGAAACTCCATGACAAGTTACTTTCTCGTAAGAGGTCTATTGTGGAAAATGTTTATGATCAACTCAAAAATATTTCACAAATAGAACATTCTCGTCATCGCTCACCTGTCAATTTTTGTGCCAACCTTCTTTGTGGATTAATTGCATACTGTCATAAACCCAAGAAACCTACGCTTCATTTAGACTGGCTTTTACCTCAATCTGCTTAACCCGAACTCAGGTTAAAAAAATAAGGACGTAACATATAAAATACTACGTCCTCATAATGGCAAATGTTAACTATCCATTGTTACTATGGTTTGGTGTTAACGCTTACTTCACCATTAACGATAGTTTGACAGGCTAGGCGATAGTTATCAGGTTTTTTCTTTAGTTTTCTATTCTCAAATTCAGTTTTTGGAGATAGATTTTCCATACCCTCGACAATTTCAACAACACAAGTACCACATTGCCCATAACCACCGCAGTTAATTAATTTTCCTCTGAAGCGATAAATATCGACTCCATTTTGCATTGCTTTTTCCCTTAAGTTTGCACCATCAGCGGCGACAACGTCTTTGTTTTCTTTGAGAAACCTAATCGTAGGCATTTTTCTATTTTCTCCTTATTTTTTTGTTTGTTAAGTTTCTTATATCAATATTAAGAAATTATAAATAACTTTGACCATAAAACCAGAATTATACCAAATAAAGGTTTATTCTCATAGGGGATTGGCTCAAAAACTGTCACAAATTTAGGGGTAAATGTTTGATTTTAAAAAGAAGTTAAGTCTGGGCTAATTTCCTCAAGAGTTTTAAGTTTGGTAAATCTAAGGGTTTAAGATGGGTAATTGTAAATGATATTTAAGGTCAATTTGAATTGATTCAAAATATTAATATAATTTTTACTACTCATGTAGAATCACTATACAAGATGGAAACTAACACTATTAAACCAGAAAATAATCTTACTACCCGTTTTATTAATACTTTGTTGGACATTAAACCTTTGGCTAATTTTGCTAAGAGTCGGGCAAGAAAGATGATTATTAGTCGGGCTGAAAGTATTGGGGTTGATTGGTATGACAATATTAATACTTTCCAGAATCGGAACTGGAGTGAGGATATTGGGGCGGTGGAAAATAAGGGTATCAATTATCCTGAGTATTATTTAAAGTGCTTTCATGCTTATGATAAGGGTAATCTGGAATGGAAAGCGGCATGGGAGTTGGAGTCAGCTGCTTATAGTGTTCATTCTACCATTTTTTCTAAGGAACCAAGGATTGAGGGCGATCGCACTTTAAGAAATAATTATCATAGGGTATTAAAGAAGGAGATTACTGAGAATCCCAAGGATATTTTAGATATGGGTTGTGGGGTGGGTTTAAGTACCTTTGCCCTGCAGGAAAATTACCCCAATGCCCAGATTACAGGGTTAGATTTATCCCCTTATTTTTTGGCCGTAGCAAAACATCAAGCCCAACAAAAAAATTATGATATTCAATGGCATCATAATCAGGCAGAAAAAACTGATTTACCGTCAGAATCTTTTGACTTAGTTTCTTCTTTTTTAATGTTCCATGAATTACCCCAATTAGCAGCTAGAAACATTTTAAAAGAAGCCCATCGTCTAATCAAAAAAGGTGGCTATCTTGGTATTATGGACATGAATCCCCAGTCAGAAGCCTATCAAAAAATGCCCCGTTATGTGCTAACTTTACTCAAAAGTACTGAGCCTTACTTAGATCAATATTTTAGTTTAGATATAGAAAAAGAATTAGTTAATAATGGATTTGAAAATCCTAAAATTGTTACTATTAGTAAAAGACACCGTGCGATCGTAGCCAAGAAAAAATAACAAAAAAGCAGGTCAAAAGACCTGCCTAGTTTGATTAAAATTTGGATTATATTTTCCTTTTAAACAAGAGAAATGATGTTATTAAAATTAAACAAAAACAACCAAAAAAATACCTTATTTTTAATAATTAAATAATAGTATTATCAGCGATGGAAGCATTTTTAATAACAACCACAATTCCGTTACGGATTAAAAATCCTTCATCTTCTCTGTTTGCTTCCTCAACTCGATCTTTATTGATGATTTGTACATTTTGACCAATACGAGCATTTTTATCAACGATCGCACGGCGTACAATAGAATTAGCACCGATACCAATAGGCACCCCACCATCCTTCAACTTATTCTGTCTAACGGTGTAGGGTTCGTATAAATCAGCCCCCATAATCAAAGTATCCTCCACCACACAATTAGTTTCAATGCGAGTTCTCACCCCTAAAACACAGTGATTAATGCGACACTCTTTGATAATACAACCCTCACCGATAATGGATTGAGTTACCTGAGAATCAAGCAACTTGGTAGGAGGTAAATAACGAGAGCGAGTATAGATAGGCGCTTTCTCATCATAGAAACTAAAAGAAGGCTGAGGCTGATTCGTCAAAGATAAATTAGCATCGTAGAAAGCCTCAATAGTTCCAATATCTTCCCAATAACCCTTAAATAAATAGGCTTGGATATTGTGATCCTTCGCCGCATAGGGGATAATTTCCTTACCAAAATCAGTTTGATCAGGATTTTCTGTTAATAACTTGCGTAGTACCTCCTTCTTAAACACATAGATACCCATAGAAGCAATATAAGGTTGTTCTTGGGCTTGTTCAGGGTTTAACCCCAAAATACTGGTATCTACCGCCATTTGCTTGAGGGCATCACCCTTGGGCTTTTCGCTAAAGTCAGTGATTCTACCAGAATCATCAATTTTCATTAAACCGAAAGCCTCGGCTCTTTTTTCATCGATAGGCACTACAGAAATGGTAATATCAGCATTAGTTTTGCGGTGATGCTCCACAAATTTGCTGTAATCCATGCGATATAGATGATCTCCAGAAAGGATGATATATTCATCAATATCCCACTCATCAAAAAGCCAGATATATTGACGCACCGCGTCTGCTGTACCTTGGAACCAGTCGGGATTCTCCTTGGTTTGCTGGGCTGCCAATACCTCCACAAAACCATCACTAAACCCAGAAAAATTGTAAGCTCTACTAATGTGACGATTCAAAGAAGCAGAGTTAAATTGAGTTAATACATAAATTTTTAAAATTTCTGAGTTAATACAGTTACTGATAGGAATATCAATTAGGCGATATTTTCCCGCTAAAGGTACTGCTGGTTTGGCTCTTAATTTAGTCAGGGGATACAGTCTAGTACCTGCACCGCCTCCTAAGATAATACCAAGTACTTTATTCACGCTTTTTGACCTCTAAATAATCACTTTTATAAGAAAGTTTAGGCTTTATTGGCAAAATTAACAATCTTTTCTTCTTTAATGGGCTATGGGTGAGGGGATGGGAAGATAAACATTCATCATTAATTATCCATTCCCCCTACCTTTCTGATTTATGGGAGCGCACCCTAATTGTTTTCTATTTTTTGTAAGATATTTGCTACTAATTCATGATCGGTTAACTGAGAATCATCTAAAGTGGGTGAGATGTAATAATCACAAAAATCAAAGACCTGAGTTTGAGTATTAGCTCCTCCATAACCAATTACTTTGATTCCTGCTCTCGTAGCTGCTAAGATTGATTGGAAAGAGTCTTCCAGTGCGATCGCCTCATGGGCTTTTATATTAAGATTACCTAAAGCCTGTTGATAACCTTGGGGCGAAGGTTTGCTTTCGGTGAGATTTTCTTGGGTAATAATAGTTTTAAAACTTGATTCTAAACCAGTAATTTGCAAAAGAGTATCCACATTAGTTTTAGAAGTACTGGTAACTAGACCTAATGATAAATCATGAGCTTGGGCATAATCGATGATATTTTTGGTAAAAGGTCTTATGGAAGGTTTTTTCTCTTGAATTAATTTACAAGCAATGGTTGTTTTTAATTTATGGATTTGCTCAATTTTTTCGGGAGTCAACTTTCTATTAGTGGCATCAGAAAGCATTTCCAATCTTTTTTTTCCGCCATTAATCTCCAACAATGCACGATAAGTTGACAAATCCCAGTGCCAGTCAATCCCTAATTGAGACATAGCCTGATTATAGGCTTCTCGTTGTAATTCTGAAGTCTCTACAAAAGTACCAATGGAGCCAACTAAAATTGCTTTGTACATTTTTTAAATGCGGATTGTTAAGATTAAAATAAGGATATTAGCACAATTTCTAGTAAAGAATTCAAAAACAAGAAAATGGGCAAAAGAACACCACAGGATGGATTACCACATTGGGAAGAAGCTCAACATCTCGATGATATTGTCATGGATAAGCGCGAAGCCAAACGGGCAAACAAGGCGAAGGCAAAAAGACGCAATCGTCGCTATGAAAATCGCCTCTTGAGGGGTACCATAGACATTTTAGATTTGCATGATGAAGATGAGCAATAAAAAAGAAATATTAATCATTGAAATAGTCTTCTTCTTCGAGGGTTTGATGATTATATAATTCCTCTAGTTTTTGATGGCTAAGACGACGGGATACCCGACGATATTTTTTTGTGTTTAATTTTGGTTCGTTGCAAACTTCCCCAGAGTCTTTGACCATTTTTTTTACGCTAGATTCTGCATCACGGGTATGAGCGATTTTTTCTTCTTGGGCAAGGATTTCTTCTAAAAAGCGCAGATAATATTCATATCTTTCCCATTCTCCTGTTACCACGCATTCTGGCTCTTCTTGATGCAAACAGTCGTTAAATTTACATTGTCCTTGGCTTAGTTTTTGTCGGGCTTCGGGGAAGTAGTTAATCAGATTTTGGGAGGTGCAGTCGAAGTCAGGTTGGTTAAATCCAGGGCTGTCGGCAATGTATCCTCCTTGGGGCATTTCAAATAATTCTACATGGCGGGTGGTATGTTTTCCTTTTTGTAGTTTGCCTGATACTTCGCCAATGCGAATAGTGAGTTGGGGAATGAGTAAGGAGGTAAGGCTGGATTTTCCTACTCCACTAGGTCCTGAGAAGATGGTTATTTTATCTTTTAATGCTGTTTTTATGGTTTCGATTCCTTGTTGTTTTTCTACGCTAAAAAAGTAGGGATCATATCCCCATAATTTTAATTTTTCTTGCCATTGTTCTCTTTGTTTTTGACTAATTAAATCAGCTTTATTTAGTCCTAATAATAGTTTTAAATTAGTGGATTCTGCTTTGACTAAAAAACGGCTTAGTTGGAGGGGATCTAAGGTTGGCTCTTCGAGGGCAAATACTAATAATATTTGGTCTGCATTGGCGATGGGAGGACGTTCTAGCTCTGTTTTGCGAGGGGTTACAGAGGCGATCGCCCCTCGTTCAAATTCTGTTGATTTTACATAAATGCGATCGCCCACTAGTACCCTCTGACCCATTTTTTTGAGGCGAGTAGGACGAGTACAAAGGAGGGTTTCTCCCTCATCCAGACGTACCTGATAAAAGTTCGCCTGTACAGCCATCACAGTACCTATTTTAGTGTCAGATTTAGTCATAATATTAACTAAGATTTGACCAGTAAAGTAAAATAATCATCCGATGGAGTAATGGATTCAATGTGATAACCCTCCATCTTCAGACTATTCGGCACTTGTTCAATGGGTTCACCACCATCTAACCAAATTTCTAACAATTCTCCAGAGGGCATTTTTTCTAATTGTAACTTACTACGGATAAAATTTAGGGGACAAGGTGTTCCTCTTAAATCTAATTTATTATTAGTCATTTATTTATATTTAATATGTTTAAAAATTAGCTTTTTTAAAACCAAAACTAATTAAAAAAAAATGAGAATTTATTTTACTTTTTGAAAAAGTTTACCATGGATGATGATTATTCTATAACCATTAATCATCAAAAATAACTTACACAGGAGTATCACTCCAATCATCCTCACTCCAGTCAATCTCTTGGGGGTTACAAGATATTTCGCCATCATCCTGACTTTCTATCCATTCATTCCAATCATCAACACTATCCTCGTCAGGGGCCCGAGTAGCTTCCTCCGCACTGGAATTGGTTTGACTATCTTCCAATAAATCTCCCCAATCAGCTTCCTCCTCATCACCACCTTCCGCAGAATCAGTTTCCCCCAAAACATCAAAGTCCGTTTGCTCAAAAAGTGCCTCTGATTCCTCATCATCCGTGGTCACATAATTATGATTAAGGACTTCTTCGCCTACTGTTTCATTTTCTTCATAGTCTTGAATGACAACATCATCAACCCAACTTTCCTCGCTGGTATCCGCCCCAAAACTGCCATCAAAATCATCGTAACTAGACTCGGCAACTTCATCAGGGGATATAATCTGGGTAAACTCATCTTCTTCTATGTCATCTGGTGCATCAAAGCCATCAAATTCTTCTTCCGAAATAGACTGGTTATCCGCTGCAAAATCTTCAAATTCTGCTTCCGAAATAAATTGGTTATCTTTCTCATTATCCGTAGAAAAATCCTCAAAATTTTCGGGAATATCACTAATATACTCTTGGCTTAAATCTTCTTCCTCAAGGGAACTATTGGTGCTGAATTGTAATGGTTCAAGGTTAAGATTTCCCCCTGCCATAATATCAAAAGCCTTGAGCAGAGTTTCTCTATTTTGTTCCCAAGTTTGATAAATTTCGGCAGTTTTTTGTTGGTGAAAATTAACTATATTTTCATGGCTATAGTCCAAAAGTTCTGAATCTATATTTGTTGCTGAGCCTTTAACTAAGTCAATCTCTTTGGCGATCGCATAGGTATTATTTTTAGTTTTTAGAGATGTTTTTAAGGTAATTTTTAAACTATTACTAAGGGCTATTAAGAGAGCTTGTTTGTAGTCTTTTTGATTTAGAGCTTCACTAATTTGTTGAGAGCTATCCATAGTTGCAACTATTATTAAATATTATGAATTTTCTTGAATTAGGGTAAACATATTTTGTAAACTTTGAATATTTTGTAATATTCTTTGGTGGGCATTTTCTACCTCTTGAAAATGGATTTTTTGGATTTTGTCGCTATTATTTTGATTTTCAAAAGAGTCTCCTAATTCATTCTCAATTTCGTTTTCGAGGAGATTAACGGTACTACGAAAATGTATATCCTGAGTCGGTTGTTGTTGAGGGGATGAACTGGTAACAATTTCAATTTTTAATGCTTCTGACATGGCGATCGCCATTGCTTGATCAATGTTACCGTCTCTAATTTTTGCTTTAATTTCTTGTATTTTACTCATATCAAAAAGAGACTCTCTTTTAAAATTTCTTCAAATAGCTTAACCCATAAACTGACAAAATTTTACCAAAAATCTGTCACCCGATAATTTAATTCTGCCAACATTTGCCGTAACAAAGGTAAACTCAAACCAATCACATTACTATGACAACCAACAATTTTATCAATCAAAAATCCACCCCTCCCCTCAAGGGCAAAACTACCAGCGCACTTTAACGGCTCTCCTGTTGCCACATAAGCCCGAATGGTATCATCATCCACATTAGCAAAATAAACCTCCGTCATGCCGCATCTAACCACATTTTTACCATGATTAAGATCTAGTAAAGCATGACCAGTGTACAACTTCCCCACATTACCCCGCATACTACGCCAACGATTAATGGCTTCTTGCTCATTTTCAGGTTTACCATAAATTTCTCCATTCACCGCCAACACAGAATCACAACCCAAAATTAACCCATTATTATGGTTTTGAGCCACCGTAGAAGCCTTATTTTCTGCCAAGGTATTGACAAGATTATGGGGGTTGAGTAAATCTATCAGCGATTCATCATAATTACTTACCTCCACTTGGGGATTAATGCCAATCATCTTAAGTAATTTGAAACGGGCGGGGGAAGCCGAAGCAAGAATAAATTTAGTCATTAATTATTTTCAAAAATATAAAATATATATTACTTGATACCTGTATGGACGTAGCACACTACGTCCTCTACTATCTACTTACCTAACACCTAAATTAATAAGAAGCGAGGGAAAAAGAATTAGCTACTATTCTGAACAACTCCGAGACACTATCCCAACGAGATTCTGTGGTAGAAATATTAAAAGTAAACAATTTACCATTGTTTGTCACCACACTAGCAAGGTTATGACGATATTGATCTTCTCCTAATTTTACTTGATACTCTAGGATGTAATAATCTTTGCCATCTACCTCTCTTTTTTCCGCAGAAATTAGCTCGGCATTTCTTCCCGAATCAGGGCTTTGGTTAACCATCTTCATAAAGCGATAACCAACATCGGTGGGAGTACCTAAATCTGATAATTCTTTGCTTTCTCCTACTTTGCTGATAATTACGCTGAGGTTTTCGGTGCGCTCGATGAAGTCTCGATAAACCACATCAACTCCTTCGGACGCATTTTGAACTTCCACAGGCATCCAACCATTGGGATATAGAAATTGATAGCCGTCAATGGCATCTGTGTAGCGTTGTAATCCTCCTAAAGTGGGAGAACAGGATGCAAGGGAAAAAGTTAGGACAATCAATAGAAATGAAATTAACCGTTTTATCATAATTTTTATGTTAAAAATATTTTGTTTTATTTTCCCATGAAAACCCATGATTATGCAGTGATAAATAATAAAACAATCAAAAATTTGTTAGCTAATGGAAAAAAAATAGAGTTTTATTAAATCTAATTGCTCTAATCTTGATGAGCTGATTACAATTGAGATAACCATAGATAAGGGGAAAAAGATGACCAATTCAGCCGATAGACCTAAAAAACCATTACCCTTACCTCCCCTAGTACCTCCCGGTGCTAATGGGAGCAAAAAAAGTATTGAAGATGAAGATGATCAAACTAGAGTCAGTTTAGGGAAAATGCCTCCTCTCCCATCCCGCTCTGCTCCCAGTAATGGGCAAAAAGATATGATTGATATTGGCAATAAAAAGCCTCTTTCCTTGGATGATGATTTGGATGATGATGACGATTCTGATGGAGTCACCCAAATTAACCCTAGTACAAAAGTTCCTCCTTTGGGTAGTAATAGATTAGGTAGTACCTCAGCCCGTACCCCCTCTCCTCTCAGTGCGGGGGGTTTACTTGGTAGAACTTCTTCTCCTGCCAGTGGAGGGGCGGCAAATACCCGTAGAATGCCTCCAGAACCCACGGGGGTAAAGAGAGGTTCTCCCATTGCCCGATCGCCCTTACACCCCCCTGCTACCCCTCAAAAAGAATATGTTCCCCTCACCCCTCCTGCTCAACGTTCTCCAGAACAACCATCTTTAGAAGAATTGATTAAGATTGCCTATGATGAGGGTTATTCTGATGTCCATTTAGGGGTGGGTGAATTGGTGCGAATGCGCGATCGTGGCGAAATTCTCACCCTTGAGCAATATCCCGAAATAGATAGTAACACTTTCATGAGTTGGTTACAGGAGATTTTACAACCATCAGACATCCAAAAATTTAAAAAAGAATTAGAGTTTGACGGAGCTACTCAATACGATTTTGCGAGGGTGAGGATCAATGTTTTTGATACTTTGCGAGGTCATGCTTTGGTGTTACGTCTGATTCCTCTCAAAATTTTGACCATGGAACAGTTAAAATTGCCCCCTATTTTTAAAGATGTTTGTGAGGCTCATAAGGGTTTAGTTTTGATCACAGGGCCCACAGGTTCGGGTAAATCCACTACCCTAGCGGCTATGATTGACTATATCAATGCCGAGCAAAATAAACATATCATTACCATTGAAGATCCTGTGGAATTTGTCCACAAAAGTCGTAAATCTTTGATTAAACAAAGGGAGGTGGGGGTTCATACTCTCAAATTTGATAATGCCCTCAAAGCCTCTTTGCGTGAAGATCCTGACATTATTCTAGTGGGGGAAATGAGGGACAAAGAAACCGTTAATACTGCTTTAAAAGCCGCTCAAACGGGTCACTTGGTCATGGGTACTTTGCACACCAACAGTGCTGTTAAAACCCTAGAACGTATTTTCACTTTATATACCGCCGAGGAACAAACCGCTATCCGCAGTGCGCTCGCCGAGTCATTGGTAAGTATTATCGCCCAAGGGTTATGTCGTACCACCGATGGCAGAAGGGCGGCTTACCATGACATTCTCATTAACACGGAAACTGTCAAGGATTATATTTTAAGTAATAAATATGATGAAATTACTACCTTGATGGATGAGGGAGAATTTGACGGTATGATGACCATGAATAAATCTTTGTTTAATCTTTATCAAGAAGGTCGTATCACCGAGGAAACTGCCCTAGAAAAATCCCCTGTACGCAACGAAATGGCGATGATGTTACGGGGAAGAATTTAGCCATGGTGTTAGGGAAATTTATTTCGCAAAAGGTTGTTATTTATAGTTACTCTAAATGAAAATGAAACACTACCAGATTATAAAAGATTTATAGAATAGGGATTTTAGCTGGTGAAACTGTCTCAAAACTCACTTAAATAACTATAGTAGTCCAAAGACAAGGGATTAAAACCCCTTGTTAGGCAATGGTATTAAAGGTTTGATAATATTTAGGTTTAATTTTTTTGATGAAAATATTACATTTGAGTGATATTCACTTAGGGAGCAGTTTTAACCACGGTAAAATTAGCTCTGAAACAGGATTGAATACTCGTTTTCATGATTTTGTCAATAATTTATCCATCTGTATGGATAGGGCTTTGGAGGAGTCGGTGGATTTGGTGTTGTTTGGGGGAGATGCCTTTCCTGATAGTACCCCTGTTCCCTATTTACAGTCGGCTTTTGCTTCTCAGTTTCGCCGTTTGGGGGAGGCAGGTATTCCGACGATTTTGTTGGTAGGAAATCATGATCAACATAGTCAGGATAATCAGAGGGTGGGAAATGCTAGTTTATCCATTTATCATAGTTTGGGGGTGCCTAACATCACGGTGGGGGAAAAATTAGAAACCCATGTGATTGATACTAAGTCAGGGGCCATACAAATTATTACTTTGCCTTGGTTGACTCGCTCGATATTTTTAACAAAGGAGGAAACCAACGGTTTATCCATGGAGAAAATTAACCAGTTGTTAATTCAAAAGGTGGAGGTGGCTTTGGAGGGAGAAATTAGGGCTTTAGATAGTTCTATGCCTACTATTTTGTTGGCTCACCTTATGGCGGAAAGGGCGCAGATTGGGGCGGAGCGTTATTTGGCTGTGGGCAAAGGGTTTCAGATTCCTTTATCCATGTTGATTCGTCCTGAGTTTGATTTTGTGGCTTTGGGCCATGTCCATCGTCATCAAAATTTGAATCTTCGCAATAATCCCCCTGTGGTTTATCCTGGTAGCATTGAGCGGGTGGATTTTTCGGAGGAGAAGGAAGAAAAGGGTTATGTTTTGATTGATATTGATGATCAAAAAACGGTTAATTGGCAGTTTTGTGGGCTTCCTGCTCGTCCTTTTTGTACCATTGAGGTGGATGTGAGTGATAGTAAGGATCCTTTGGAGGCTATTTTAGGGGCGATCGCCTCTAACCCCATTGAAGACGCTGTGGTAAGGTTGATCTATAAGGTGCGATCAGAACAACTAGAAACCATTAAAAATAAAGTTATTGCGGAGGCTTTAGCTTCTGCCCATACCCACACCATTCGCACTCACCTTGTCAGTATGGAAAGCCGTCGTCGTCTGCCAGAGTTGGGGGTAGGCAAAAATTTAGATCCCTATTCTGCTTTATCTACCTACCTCGATAATCGGGAAGATATTCAAGATATTGCGGATGATATGTTATTAGCGGCGGAAAGTTTATTGGCAGAAATTGTTTAAAATTGTCAATAAATTATTAATATTTAGAGTTTTAACTATGAAAAATTTATCCTTTTTTGCTGTAGCTGGAGATTTTCCTGTTTATTTTGTGGCGGTTTATGCAGTGGGTTTAGTGGCGGCCGTTTCTATCGGTTTGATTGCTTGGTACAATTCCAAACGCCCCGTAGGTTGGGAGGATACGGAAAAACCAGACTTCATTCCCGATCTTAAAACCAATGCTCAATCCCCCCAAGAAGATCAAGATTAGCTCATATTTTGGCTGATAAGGAGATAGGAAAATTGATAATTACAATTTAGCTCTCAGGTTAAAATATTTATCAATTGTTAATCATTCCCCGTTCCCCATTCCCTATTCCCCATCTAAATCAAAACACTTTTTTATCAAACCCTACTTAGGTTAATGATATATTGGCAGAGGAATATATAAGCAAAATACTATGGATTCGACAACAATAAAAGACAAGGTAATGGCGATCGCATCTAAGCGTGAAATGTTAGTAAAACTATCAGAAAAACCTGATATTGGCAATTTAAAAGTAGATGTAACCCAAGCCCTCGATGAATTAGACGAACTCATCGAAGAATTACATATCACCTTTCCCGAAACTGCTAAAAATTAGCAATATGACATAACTAAACACTTTTTGTGGGAAAATAGGAGGGGAACATTAAAAAACCTGTCAATGAGTAAAATCGAAATTGGTGGTGTCGAACATTTTTACGAATTAACCACCCCACTAGATCAAGATTCATCCCCTCCTACCCTAGTTTTTATCCATGGATGGCTTCTCAGTTATAAATATTGGCAACCCCTCATTGAAAAATTACGGGACACATATCCCTGTCTGGCTTACGATTTAAAAGGTTTTGGAGATTCTCAATCCAATCTTGGTGATTGTGATGACTCTGCTTTTAGCCTCAAAAGCTACGCCTATGACTTAAAAGAATTATTAACAGCCCTCAACATCAAAAAGGCTTGGTTAATTGGTCATTCTCTGGGGGGTAGTGTAGCCATTTGGGGCGCTGATATGTGTAGTGATGTCATAGAAGGAGTTATCTGTGTCAATGCGGGGGGAGGCATATACCTCAAAGAAGAATTTGAGCAATTTCGGGGGGCAGGGGAAAAAATGGTTAAATTTCGTGCTCCATGGTTGGGTTATATTCCTCTGCTCGATGTGGTTTTTGCGAGAATGATGGTAAAACAGCCTTTGTCTAGGTATTGGGGCAAACAAAGATTAAAAGACTTTTTACGGGCAAAAGAACAAGCTGCGATCGCCTCTTTGCTCGAATCCACCACCGAAGAGCAAGTCCACCTACTACCCCAAATTGTGGCTCGTCTAGCTCAACCCTTACACTTTATCGCAGGGAAGCAAGACAAAATCATGGAAACCAAGTATGTAAAACACTTGGCCAGTTTTCATGAACTGTTCAAAAATCATCATGACAACATTTTTGAGATCGATAATTGCGGACATTTTGCCATGCTAGAGCAAACCGATTCAGTCCATGAACAAATTTTAACAATTGTTCAAAAATGCGAACAGAATCAAAATAAAGTGCTACCATAATGGGAGTCTTAATAATAATTAGATCTTAAGCCAGACTAAATAAATTTAGAATGATACAAGTAATATTCTCTCCACTGCTAGGGCTTAAACAAATAAGCCTCATCAATGATTTTAAGTCCCAAGCTGTATTGAAAAGTTATTTTTTTCTGAATAAAACAAGTATTAAAAAGAAAGTCAATTTATTGATATTCGGGGCTTAAACCGATGGACTGTTGTCCCACGGGTACGGAAATTAGTTACAATATTATGTCGGACTATTATTTTGTTTCCCCAACATTTCCCCCCGGAAATTCTCATTTACTTTTATCGTAAAAACAAATTTGATCTTTAGGAATATTAAGGGAAAGTCTATGCTAGACCGCAAGATTTATCAAATGTACAAAGAAGGTTGTGATGTCTCTGTGTTCTTGCGGGATCAACAACGGTGGATTGAAGATGCACAAATCATCGGAATTGAAGGAGATGTCGTAACCATTCGCTATGAAATGGACGAAGATTATGAAAATAGCTCTTGGGAAGAGTTTGTTCGTTTAGAAAGTATTGGCGCTGTCAGCCGTAAACTCGCCTGTGTACCCCGTGGCAATACGGAAATAAATGTTTCTGAAGATTGTCCTGAAGCTGAGCAAATTTATCCCCGTCGTCAAGATCAAGATTAAATAATTGACAATTAATGATTAACCATTGAAAATTGAGGGAGTTGAGTTTTTCGACTCCCTTTATCATCATAGTAATTTTTAATCAATGTCATTAGATAATTTTTTAGTTTGTGAAGGGGATTTACCCCTTGATGTTTTTGAGCAATATAATCAAAGTGATGTATTGGCCATTGATACCGAAACCATGGGTTTAGTTCCTCAGCGCGATCGCCTTTGTTTGGTTCAACTGTGCGATCGCAAAGGTTTTGTAACCGCCATTCGCATCAAAAGAAATCAAACGGAAGCCCCCAATTTAGTTAAACTTTTAGAAGCTCAACACATTACCAAAATTTTTCATTTTGCCCGTTTTGACGTAGCTCAATTTTTATACACCTTTGGGGCAAAAACTGAGCCGATATTTTGTACCAAAGTAGCTAGTAAAATGGCTCGTACTTATTCAGGTAGCCACGGTTTAAAAACCATTGTCCAAGAATTGGAAGGGGTAGAGTTAGACAAAAAAGCCCAAAGTTCGGACTGGGGCAACGTTGAAAGCCTTTCCCCTGAGCAGTTGAGCTATGCTGCCAATGATGTGCGTTATTTGATACCTATGAGGGAAAAATTGATCACCATGCTACAAAGAGAAGAGCGTTGGGATTTAGCAGAAAAATGTATTAATACTATTTCTTTATTTGTGGAATTAGACCTAAATTATTACAAAGATATTTTTGAACATTAAAAAAATCCCCTCATGAATGGGGGGACTATTTTTGTATAAAGCTGTAATTCATCTTTTTTTTTGCTAGGTGTAACAATTCAAACACACCTTGTAAAACTTAACTTTTGACAGGGCAAGTATTGTTATAACACCACCGTAGAAGATTACCCACTAATAGATATTTAATGGCTTCTAATATCCAGTAACCTTCATGCCAAGAAACCATTTGATGGGGCATTTCAGTGGTGGCACTAAATTGATTGATTGATAAACCCCAAGCGCTCATGTGAGGAATGAAAATGTAGGTATAGGCTAGGGCAATGAGGAGTAAAAGGTTAGCAAATACGAGGAAAATAGTTTGTTTTTCTTCAGGAAATTGATGGTTAAAATAAAACACCAATGACACGGTTAAAATCAGCGCGGCACAAATTACTTCGATGCGATTAAATACACCAAAAATGAGGAAGCCGACATTAGCAAATCCACCGTCATTCATCATGCCGCTAACGGATAAACTGGGAATCAAAATAAAGTCTAAAAATAGACTACTACAAAACCAAAAGCCCAAGGTGCAGAGAATGATGGCATTCCAATTTAAATCTTTATTGACAAGCCTAGAAATTATGTTCATAATAATAATACCTATTTTTTTCTATATTTCTAGGATAACCTAGCCTCTAGGCTATTTATATTAAGTATTTTAACTTTTTTTTCTTAAGTTTAATTAAGAAGTTGTCTAGTTATTTTTACCTATTATTTATTGGGTGATTTTAAAAACAATATTTTAATTTTTCTTATATATTTCTATGAGTTGACGGGCGATCGCACTCCAGCTATAATTTTGTTTAACTAAGTTAAGTCCATTAAGCCCCCTTTGTTGTCTTTCTTCGTCACTTTCTAGGGCAATCATTAATTGTTTAACTAAATCATCTTCATTAAGATTACATATCCATCCTGCCTTGGCTTTTTCTATTTCCTGATAGATATAAACTTGGTCAGAAATTAAAACAGGTGTACTAAATGCGATCGCCTCTACCACGGCAATGCCAAAATTTTCATAGAAAGAAAGAAGTAAAAATAAATCGGCTTTTTGTAGCAAAGCCTCCTTATCATCCCCCGTCACAAAGCCTGTAATGGTAGTACAATCAGACAAATTAGAAGAAGTAATTTGAGCCTTTATCTGTGCCTCATAACTCCTATCTTGAGGATTTGCCCCCGCCAAAACAAAATGAAAATCATATCCTTGATTTAACAACCGTTGCAAGGCTGGAATTAGAAATTGTAAACCCTTTTTTGGCTCAATGCGAGACATAAACAACAATAAAGGTTTACCACGGGGAATATTATACCTATCATATATAAAATTATCATCTATGGTGCGATCGGGAATTTCCACCCCCAAAGGCACAATTAAACGGTTAATTCCTGCCCCAAAATCCTCAGAAACATCCGCTTCCTGCTGACTGGTAAAATGCACCCCAAAGCTGCCTCTTAAATTAGGTTTTTCCAGCAAATTACCATATATTTTTTTTAAACCCCTCTTTTTTTGTAAATCCTTGGGGTCTAAAGTTCCCAAAGGACGTAAGATATAAGGTAAACCTTTTTGACGACATATAGAAGCCGCCATGGTGGTTACAGGGGAAAATAAAGCATGGATATGAGCCACATCATAATCACCACAGTGCGCCCATAACCAGCGCAACAAATCCACGGAAAACTTATAACGGCGAAAAGGAGAGCAATTAAAATAAATTACCTTATAACCATCCTCCTCAACTATACACTGCAAAGGTACATCCAAGGGAGCTTGTCCTTGATCACCATTAGCATTAGTCGTAATAATAGTAACATCCTGCCCCTCCCTTGCCAAAGCCCCACATAACCCCAATATCATTTGAGAAGGGCCACCATAAACCAAAGAGATAGAAGGTATAATCTGTAAAATTTTCATAATTAAACATTATCTTAGTTGTTGGGTTACATCATCTCTTCCGCTAGAAAAAGTCTCATAGTAATATTATCCATAATCGATTCTAAGTCTTGAGAATTGGGAGATTTAGAGGTAATTTTTTTTTGTAACTAAATACTTAAAATCTGTTCATAAAACCCTAATAAATTCCTTGCCAAAGCCTTATTTGTATATTTTTCCATAGTCTTTTGATAACCCTTTTCTCCCAACTCCTTAGCCAAATAAGGATTATTCATCAATTGCTCAATAGAATCCTTTAAACCCTTATCATCCTTCTCCTGGAATACTAAACCATCATCCTCAATTACATAGGGAATTTCCCCCGAATCTGAGCCAATTACAGGCACTTTACAAGCCATCGCTTCTATTAAAACATGACCAAATTGTTCTTTCCATCCTTTCGCAGAAATAGTTTTGAAAGTTTCATCGGTTTCTGAAGGTAATACCAAAGTATCCATTAAATTAATATAACGAGGTACTTGAGCATGAGCAACGCTAGGAATAATAATTAAGTTATTTTTTAATCCTAAGTTGGTAATTTCTGCGATAATTTTTTCTTCTAATTCTCCTCTACCTAAAAGTAATAATTTCCAGTTTTTACTATGTAGATTACTGACTGCTTTTATAAGAGTTAAAATACCTTTTTCAGAAACAAATCTACCTACAAATCCTATAACAAAATCTTTTTCTTTTATATCTAATTCTTGTTTTAAATAAGGTTCTTTTTTCGGAGAAAATAGTATGTCATCTATACCTAAATTGGGCATAATAATTGATTGTCCATCATAACCATGATCTCTGATAATGTCTAAAGCATCTTGATTTCCAGCAATAAAACCATCAGTATTACCGAGGTTAAATTTTTCTAACCAACTAAAAGGAAATTTAGGATCATAGGGTATATTCCACCAGGTAAAAAAGCAGTTTTTTGCTTTCAAACCCAACATTTTATTAAGAATAATTAACTGGGCATAGGCAAAGGATTTTATTCCTTGTTCCACATGAATAATATTTGGTTTAAACTCTTTTAACAAGCCGATAATTTCTGGGCTAAAAGTAAGTAAACCCTGATGATTTTGACTGTAGTTAGAAATGGGGACTATCTTAAAATTGCCCTCATCTTTAAATTCGGACTTAATAATTTTATTTTGTACTCCCCCCGGATTCCAGACTTTAGGCACAACTACCCGAACTTGAATATCTGGGCTAATTCTGGCTAATTCCCTTAGTTTTTCACAGTTTAAATCCACTATATAGGAATGTCCCACTACTAATATATTCATGATGATGGCAACTATTGACTATGCTTCATCATAATATAGCGAATCAATAAACAATTAGAGTGCGCTGTGAGAAGTATTTATTTTCTGAAGTGTTAGAGGACGTAGCATAATACGTCTACACAGGTTTTAGCTAAAAATGGTATCTAAATTCAGCAATCCCAGTTATGGTTACTCAGATTTTGAACTAGCATTATTTGTAGAGCTAGGAATTTTCTCCTCCTCCTTTTCTTTGCTAGATTCTATTTGAGCATTCATTGAAATAGTTTCTTCTATTTGTTGAGCTTCTTTTTTCAATTCATCTTGAAACTCTTTAGAGGCATCTTGAAAACCTTTGAGGGTTTTTCCTAAAGTTTTACCAATTTCGGGTAATTTTTTGGGGCCAAACACCAAAAGGGCGACCACAAAAATTACAATTAATTCAGGAAGTCCGATGCCAAAAACATTCATAATAATTTTGTCTTAACTAAAGAGTTTTGTGTAAATCAACAATCAACCTTGTACAAACAGAGTAACAATTATCTTCCTAAACTTGACCAATCAACAGTGATACCATCAAGAATGAGAGAGGAGTTATAAATTTGGAGGATGATTAAAAGAAACACTAAAAATAAGATCATGAAAACACCCATTAAAGGGGTGGTACTCCAACCGGGGGCTACTTTCCCGTATTCGGAGTTAAGGGGTTTGAGTAAATCGCCTAAACGGGTACGCTGTGACATATTGAATCTTATATATATTTAAATTTTTTCTATGGTCTTTTTTGACAAGACGATTATAGCAAAATATGGGGGTATTTTTTGCAACTGACCTCGACATTTGAAGGAGAGTATTGGTTTGGTGACTCTGTTTGTTACTCAAAACAAATATTAAACTCGAACTCAGGTTAGTGAAAGAGTAAGTTTTTCAATAACCTATTTTGCAACAACTCTATTTTAAAATTAAATTTTTTTGGATCTTAAGATTACTATAGTGGTTGATCATCAAGCCAAACACCATCAATTACAGCACCATCACTGAAAGTGTATATTCCTTGTCCGTTTTTCTTACCATTGGCAAACTCCCCTTCATAGGTATCACCATTTTCATAGTCACACAGTACTTGTCCATGGAGTTGATTGTTTTGAAATTTTCCCCGACAAACATCACCATTGGCAAAAATAAGGGTTCCCTGTCCTTGAAATTTACCGTCAACAAATTGACCCTCATAACGATTACCATTGGGAAATTGATAAGAACCTCTGCCAGACTGTTTACCATTCTCAAAGTTTCCTTCATATACTCCACCATTGGCAAAGGTAAATTTTCCCTGTCCATGGGGGATTCCATCTCGAATATCTCCTTGATAGGTATCATCACTGCTATATTTTCTTTCTCCTACTCCTGTTAAATTTCCTTCGGTGAAAATTCCCTGATAACTACCACCATCAGCAAAGGTGTAAAGTCCTTGTCCATCAGGTTGATTGTTTACTAATTGTCCTTTGTAGCGATCGCCATTTTCATATTCACAGACACCCTGTCCCTGAATGTCACCATTTTCTACAGTACCTTCACAACTATCGCCATTGGCATAGATAAACTTACCCTCCCCTTGGGGATTACCATCGACAAATTCCCCCTCGTATCGACTCCCATCGGTGGAAATATAAACTCCTTCACCATGAGGTTGCCCTTGTTTAAAATCTCCTTCGTAGGTATCTCCTTCTTTGTAAGTTCTTTTACCCACTCCTTCAATCTGATCGTTTTTAAATTCTCCCTCATAAACATCACCATTGGCAAAAGTATATTTACCCTCGCCATGTTTTTCCCCATCGACAAAGTCTCCTTCATAAATATCATCATTACTGAAGGTACATTTTCCTTGGCCATTAAGATTACCATTGTTTATTTGCCCCTCACATTTACTTCCATCCGGAAGATTAATGGTGTTTGCCAATACGGGGGAAAGAAAAAATAAACTATTGGCAATGGTCAAACCAAAAAGACTAATTAATAAATGTTTTTTGTTCATGATTTTCTGTAATTTAATTTAGACTCTAATTGTATATTTATTCAGACTTTTATGCAGATTCAAAAGTTTCTTAAATAATTGTAAAAAATAATTATTTACACTTTTTTAATATCAAATATAAGCTATTAAACACAAGTATAATCACGATTTATACTAAGTTGGGATAAATTCTTATGGTGAAAGTTTGCCAGAGTTAGATAATTTAATGGGCTAAAAATCAAAGTTGATATTATCCTTTGCTTTATAGGCAATTTACACTAGAATACTAAGTATTTTTTAAACTTAGTGCGACTATTATGTGTTAATAAAACATAAATACTATCTTCACAAAAGCATATTAATTCATAAAATAAACAAGGTTACTCAGTAGCATCATTTTCCGTTGATTGTTGCTGTTGTAATTGTTGCTGACGTTCCCTTTCAGCTTGGGCTTCGGCTTCCCGTTGTTGACGTTCCCTTTCAGCTTGGGCTTCAGCTTCCCGTTGCTGTTCTTGCTGTTCAGAATTGTTCTGCTGTGAGGGTTCTTGCTGTTCAGAATTGTTCTGCTGTGAGGGTTCTTGCTGTTGATTTTCTTGTTCTGTCTGACGTTGGGCTTCTCTTTCTTGTCTTTCCCTTTCTAGTTGTTGCTGTCTTTCCAATCTTTCTTGTTCAAGTTGGGCTTGACGTTCTTCCCTTTCTCTTTGTTCTTCTAGTCGTGCTTGTCTTTCCTGTTCTTCTTTTTTCTGACGGGCAAGGCGATCGAACTCTGAACCTGCCACGGTAAAATTGATACGAACCTGTACTGATGCGTTATCACTACCGGGAGATGAAAATCTCATTTGTTGAGCTGCCAATAATGCTTGTCTGTTCACCTGACCATTACTATTTCCACTGACAATACTAGCTCCGACAACATCACCATTTCCATTGATATTTACCCTCACGGTGGCTTGACCTTCTACTCCGTCTAGGGCAGAAGGATAGGAGGGTTGACAATTACTAATACATCTAATACTGGCAGGGGGTGTATTACGGTTAGGTTGAGGACGTTCTGGTCGAGATTGGTTACTAGCGGTCAAATTTTCAGGAACTGAGTTGGTGGGCGGATTGTTGTTGTTATTGCTACTGCGGTTATTGTTACGACTGAGGTTATTTCTGAGGTTGGAACGATTTTCCTCAGATTGATTGTTGTTTATAGAACTAGGAGTACGGCTGTTATTTCGAGCAATTCTACCGCTAGATATTTGTTGCTCGTTGTCAAAGGAATTTGGTCTTTGATTGGAATTGGCATCGTCACTTTGAACTCTGGAGGGTTGACGTGATTGGTTACGAAATGTGTTGTTGGAATTGTCATTTTCTAAAGGTTGTACTGCATTGGGAGAGTTGTTCCGTGCCAAGGTGTTGTTATTGTTGTTCGATTCTGATTCTGGAGCCTGGGGAATAGTGTTGTTATTTTCTGAATTTCTGGTGGGACGATTGGGGGTATTAATTTGTGGTCTGGTGGGTTCGGGAGTAATGGCACTAGGATTGCTCTGAGGTTGGCTAACTTCTGGTTGTTCGTTAACGGGGGTTTCAGGCTGAACAGGATCAACTACTGTGGGGGTAGGTTGAACAGGGCGAATGGGGGTAAGATTAGCGGAAACAGTGGGATTACTAGGAGGGGGTGGAGAGTTGGTAGGGATATTTTGAACCTGATTTTGTTGAGGAGTTGGAAGGGTGACAGGTTCTGCGGGAAATTCAGGTTGTTCTTGGGGAGTGGTTTCTGGAGGTTTTTCCTGAACTAAAATT
This sequence comes from Cyanobacterium sp. HL-69, assembly GCA_002813895.1. Classification (NCBI taxonomy): domain Bacteria; kingdom Bacillati; phylum Cyanobacteriota; class Cyanophyceae; order Chroococcales; family Geminocystaceae; genus Cyanobacterium; species Cyanobacterium sp. HL-69. The sequence goes on from CP024912.1 coordinate 2,954,580, forward strand.
AGCTCGATGGGTTTTTGTTCTTCTTTGGTTATGGAATTGGGTCTAGTGGTAATGACATATAACAAGGCTCCATGAACGGCGATGGAGCTTATGATTCCGAAGGTAAGTAATTTTTTTGTTTTTTCTGCTTCTTTTTGTCTTTGCTCTAAACACGCAGAGGAATAGGTCATGATGAATGATTGAGTTTTATTTGCAAAAGAGTTGCATCTGAAAGATTATTTCGCTATGTTGATATGTTAGTTTAATTAATAAATATTCGCAACTATTTACCAGAAGTAGTAAGTCAATGTCACTAGACAATTTTTTGACGGTGAGGGGTGTTGTCACAATACAACTGTTGACTTTTTCGTTGATTACGGTGCGGTTAATGATACAACGTTTTTGGTTCTGAACAAAAGTCAAGTCTAGGGAAAAGACGTTGATCAAGGAGGTTCTTAAAATTTATTCTTCTGACAGTGTAAAGGCGATCGCCCGTTTACGCAAAAACCTTGATCTACCTATGGCAAGGATCTTTTTAGAGTCGTTAGAATTACAGGAGGTAAATGCAATAGAATTTCGTTTAGTATTAGAAATGACAACTCAAGCAGAACTGCCCTTATTGAAAACTTGTTAAATTTTTCAATAATCATCAAAATTAGTAAACAGAATACTTAATTGACTATAAAACTTATTTTATCAGCATCAGATTTTCAGGCAATAGTCATAATGTACTAATATTGTTGTAAAGCTTAATACATCAGAGTTTTAGTCTAGTAGTTATTTTGGTTTGCGTAAGTCCTGATGTAGTTAAATTACATTTTGTTCAGTGTTAATAACCTGCTCGGTGGTTGAGTTGCTATTTAAAGATTGAGTGTAAGCATTAAATCCAGCATTTTTGAGGGCATTGACTGTGTTTTCCGCATTCTGTACCCAATAGTTATTACCCAAGCGGATAAAAATTCGTTCTTGTAAATCGTGAAGCAATGCGAAAACAGGTATTTTTGCTTTATTTTTTTCTCCTGATTGTTCTTGTAAAATACTTTTTAATTTTCCTTGCAGTTTAGGTTCATCAGCTTGATTAAAATTCATGCTAATTAATACCGTTTTGACCTGTTCAATTACTTCTATATAATCTACTATCATTTGTGGTTTATCATCTTTTTTATTCTTATCTGCTTTACCCCAAATAATTACGGGAGTATCTTCCCTGAGTTGATTTTTTACTTCATCATAGGTACTAGCAAAAACGATCGCATCTACCTGTCCTGAAATATCCTCAGCGGTCAAAAATGCCATAGTATTACCATTTTTGTCGATATGAGGCTTAATCATGGTGAGCATTGCCACCACACAAATTTTTGTCCTTGATTTTTGTTGACCCAAATCACTAATATTAATAGGGGCAAGTATTTTCGCTGAATCCACAAAGGGTTTTAGAGGATGTTCAGATACATAAAAACCTAGATATTCTTTCTCTGATTTTAACTTTTCTTGGGGAGTAAAATCTTCAATTTTAGGTAGTTGAGGAGCATTAGCATAAACAACTTGATTCGAGTTATCTTCTGGGGCGGCAGATAGTAAATCAAGCATATTTAACTGTCCGCTTTCTTTCTCTTGATGTCTTTTTTGAGACCAACTGATTAATAGCTCTAAACCTTCTAATAATTGCTTACGATTGTCATGAATAGTATCAAAAGCCCCTGCATATACTAAGGTTTCTAAGGCTCTTTTGTTGACTGTTTTAAGATTAATCCGAGCCATAAAATCACCAATATCTTCAAATATTCCCCCTGCTTCTTCCCTTGCTTCGAGAATATTATCGATCGCACTTTCACCCAAATTTTTAATGGCAGATAGTCCAAAAATGATTTTTTCCCCTTGAGGAGTAAATTCTTTTTGTGAGAAATTAATATTAGGAGATAAAACATCTATCCCCATTTTTAAACAATTTTCCCTATATTTTTCTACTTTTTCCTGATTATCACTACTAGCACTCATCAGAGCAGACATATATTCGACAGGATAATTTGCCTTTAAATATGCTGTTTGATAAGTCACATAAGCGTAGGCAGTGGAGTGAGATTTATTAAAACAATTAGAAGCTACCAAGCCATTTTGGAGTAAAAAATTATGATCTTTTCCTACTCCTATATCATATACTTTCTGGATACCGTGCGATCGCCTTTTAACTATTTTTACCATCGTGCATATTTAATAATTAATTTAATTTATTTTGCTTCTTTATTTTGCCTCACTTCATTACCTCATCTTCCCACAACCTAATTACTCAAAGCATTAACAATAGTTTCAGTATTAGCTCTCATCATACCAATATAAGTCCCCGCGGGGCTATTCTCTGCTCCAAGGGAATCAGAATAAAGCTCAGTAGGTGCCACCTCAATACCAGCCTCTTGGGCAACGGTTTCAATAAGTGTAGGATTGATAGTCGTCTCTGCAAAAATAGCCCGTACCCCTTTTTTTCTAATGGTTTCCACCAAATTACGCACCGTTTGGGCGCTGGGTTGTTCCTCGGTACTAATGCCTATGAGAGTGCCGGGTATCTCCAAACCGTAAGTTACTCCATAATATTGAAAAGCATCATGGGTAGTAATCAATTGCCTTTGGAAAGGAGGAATTGTCTCAATTTGCTCTTGTATCCAAATATGTAACTCTTGTAAATCTTGGGTTAAAGTTTCCGCATTTTGATTAAAAGTTTCTTCCCCCTCTGGTTTTAACTCAACTAATTTATCTCGAATACCTTCCACCATGATAATTACATTTTCTACATTACCCCACACATGAGGATCTGGCACCATTTGACCTTCTTCTTCAAAATCGAGGGGGGGTACTAATTCTCCCACGGCTAGGGTTTGAGCATTTAGCCCTGATGAATTGATTAATCTAATTAAATTTGGTTCTAAATCATAGCCATTATAAAAAATGAGATCTGCATTTTCGAGAGTAATATTATCTTGGGGTACAGGCTCATATACGTGGGGATCTGCCCCCCGTGGTAAGATTCCTCTATGGTTGATCTTTTCTCCCCCTATTTCTTCGGTAAGGTTGGCAATAATAGTGGTGGTACTAACTATATTTAGCCTTTCATCTGCTGAGTTTTGATTATTGGTTACTTCCGTTGCACCACAGGCGGTAATGATAAAAATGGTTAGAGCAATTATTTTTATCTTGGCTATTTTTTTAAACATTTTTTATCATATTTTTTCATAATTACATTAAAAGATTTTATCATAATCTTTTCATAATTGCTATGTGATAAAAAAAAGAGGCATCATATTAATGACCTCTGAGGTTGATATTTTAAGATTTTGAAGTACTTAGATTATGTGAGTTGATTTTCTTTGGTGATTTTGATTAAAAACCTTAATGCTTCATTCACAGACTCGGAAGTAGAAAAAACTTTTGCGACATCAGAGTCTAACTTAACTATATTTTCACCAACTTTTCTTTTTTCACCAACTTTTCTTATTTGTAATGATCTCAAGTTATATTCTTGTCTTAGTTCATCATTCATAGTCTCAGCCCTCTTGATAAGCTAGTTTTTCATTTTTAGTTGCTTTTCGACAACTGATAATTCTTATTTTATTCTTTCTTTCAGTATAAGAAACTAGGAGTATTTTTCCCGTTAAAGATTCCCCTATTATGATGTAACGGTTTTCTTGTGTGGAATGATCAGGATCAAAAAAATCAATGTATAGTGGATCATCGAAAACTGTTTTTGCTTCATCAAATGATATTCCATGTTTGGATAAATTCGATCTCGCCTTGTCCTCATTCCATTCAAAATTCATCATTAATTAAATCAACTAAGCGTACCTATTAATGGTCAATTATCAATTATTCTTAAATCTTACCGATATTAGAAAAAGGGTAAAAGCGAAAAATGGCTTTGCCGATAACGTAGTCTTGGGGTAGAAATCCCCAAAGGTGAGAATCGTTACTATTGTTGCGATTGTCGCCCATGACAAACAAACTTCCTTCTGGTACGATAATTGGCTTTAGGGTGTAGTTGGGACTTTCTAGGATGTAGTTTTCTGTTTGCAGAGTGTCGTTAACATATAGTTGTCCATTCTTTACTTCTACTATGTCTCCTCCCATGGCGATAATGCGCTTGATAAAGGCTTGACTAGAATCGTATCCGAGGATTTGTAGTTGCGGTGGGGGGGTAAATACGACTATGTCTTGGGGTTTGGGGGAGGTAAATTTGTAGGATACTTTCTCGACTACGATACGATCGCCCGTTTTCAAAGTTGGTATCATTGATTCTGAGGGGATATAACGGGGTTCTGCTATAAATATTCTAATGGCGATCGCCAAGATTAAACCCACCAAAATAATAAGAGAGTTTTCCTTAATTTGTTGTTTTTTGATAGAAGCGGTTTCAGGGGATGATTTAGTCATAAAAATGTGATTTGTAAACAGTTATTAAGATTGACTTCAAAGAAACTAAAAAAAGTAAAATAATCCGCCAAATCTAGTAAAGTGTTAAAAATTGGGAATAAATAATTGACCTAATAAATAAAAAATGAACTAATAGTTTATTATTAATAAAGTTTTGACAAAAAAACAAACACTCAACACCCAACAAACTAATTATCCCTTATTGATTGTGAGTTTTGACCCATTTACAAGGTAAAATCATTAATCATTCATAAGAAATTCAGCAAAAATTGGCAAAAGTGTTTGATAATATGAGCAAAAGTCAGTAAATTTAATAATTGGGTTATTCTGACTGTAACATTTTTCATTTAAATAAAAATCAGGGAGAATTATTATTATGGAATCTCAATATAAAGATACCGAATCAAAAGCAGCAGAGACGATGGATAACGTAGATAACGAAATGGGTGGTATCATTAGTGCGAGTCAACCAGCTTCCGGGGCAGAGCAACCTTGGCAAGAATGGGTTGATGTAGCCGTTGACTTTCTATCTCAAGTGCCTGAACAATTGGGCAACTTCTTTGGTGAGTATAAACAACCTTTAACCACCGTAGGCTTAATTGTTACCGCCGCTATCACCGTTTATATTACTCTTTCTGTGTTGGATGCCATTGGAAATATTCCTTTACTAGCATCCATTCTCGAGTTGGTAGGTTTGGGTTATACCGCATGGTTTACCACCCGTTATTTACTCAAGGCTTCTACTCGTGAAGAATTATTTGCCGAATTTAATGGTTTGAAAAAACAAATCTTGGGTGGCAAATAGATTTCCAGATTGGGTTAGAGCGATTATAATGATGGTTAAATATTAATCAATTATTTTTTTGCCTAACCCGTTTTTGTGGCAATTTTTGGGTATTCATCACCAAAACTAATAACCAATTATGGTTTATTTTCAAATTCACTCCGATAGTGAAATTCCCCCCTCCCAACAACTATTTGACCAAATTCAATTTGCGATCGCATCTAGGCAATATCCTCCCGGGCATCGACTTCCGAGCACCCGTCAACTAGGGCAAATAACAGGATTACACCGCAACACCATCAGCAAAGTTTATCAAAAACTGGAAAAAGTTGGTCTAGTAGAATCCCTCACAGGCTCAGGTATTTATGTAAAAGCCCAAGGAAATGAAGGTATCATCGAGAAAAACAATACCCTTCCCACCAAATACTCAGAAATTCAAAAGATTATTAGCCAGAATATAGACCAATTAATTCTTTCTGGATTAAACCTCAATCAAATAAAAGAACTATTTTCAGCAGAAATTGACTGGCGACTTAGTTGTAATGCCCTTGTATTAGTTACAGTGCCTTCCGCCGACATTGGGGCAGGAAAACTCATCGTCTTAGAATTACAACAAGCGCTGATGATGCCCATTCAACTAATTCCCCTCGAAGAATTAAGCAAAGTTATCCTCAAACAAACCTCCGCCACCGTTGTCACCAGTCGATATTTTGTCTCTCAAGTATTAGACATCATTTCGCAAAAATCTATCCGAGTTATTCCCATCGATATATGTGACTATGCCAAAGAATTACAAATTATTAAACAATTACCCCCAGACTCTTGTTTAGGAATAGTTAGTTTAAGTACGGGTATTTTGCGAGTAGCAGAAATGATGGTACAAAGTTTACGAGGTAATGAAGTCGAGGCTATTATCGCTCAAGCTAGTGATAGTCTTCGTCTCAAAAATTTAGTCAGTCGCGCCCATACCATTATTTCCGATAACCATAGTTATGTTGCTGTCAAAAAAATGATTTTAGCCCTACGGGAAGACTTAATTCGCCCTCCCAAACTAATTTGTAGTGACAACTATATCGGTGAAAAGTCTATCCAACTATTAAAACAAGAATTAGGGATTGCTTGATAGTATCTAACTACTAGGTTGAGGAATAGTAATATCAACGGTTTGAATTTCTTGATTTAAGGGGGTTAAAGTTTGTCTAACTTCATTGCCATTACCCACCACTAAAGTGACAAATTTATCAGGTTGTAAGTAGTTTTGGGCAGATTCAAATACCTGTTGGGCGGTAGTATTGATAACCGCTTTTTGATAGTTAAAAATAAAATCTTGGGGATAGCCATAATATTCATAGGTCATAATACGGGAAAGAATTTGATTAGGGTTTTGGAATTGGAAGACAAAGGAATTGAGAATAGAGTTTTTGGCGTAATCTAAGTCTTCTGGGCTAACAATGTCGTTGCGCAACTTTTCTATTTCTCCTCTTAGGGCTTGAATAAATTGCCCACTGCTTTCGGTGTTGGTTTGCCCCCCTGCTAAAAACAGTCCTGGATGATCATAATTTGCTCTCCATACCCCATACACTGAATAAGCTAGTCCTTGGTGCGATCGCACCTCATTATGTAATCTACCCCCAAAACCATTTAAAACGCCGTTAATAACCGTTAAAGTGGGGTAATTGGGGTCATCTAATCTACCGCCGATATGTCCTAATAAAATATTACTTTGGGTTAACTGGGGTTGATCAACTAAATATAATCCCGCAGAAGCTAACTGGGTAGGGGTAGCAATCTCTTGATTAGGTGCAGGAGTTGTAACTTGCCAATCTCCGAGGGTTTGGTTGAGGAGGTTTTTTATATTTTCGGGTTCAAAATCTCCTACAATACCAAGGATAATATTTTCGGGGCGGATATGCTGTTGATAAAAACTAACGATGTCTTCCCTAGAGATATTTTCAAGGGTACTATATTCAATAGTACGGGCGAAAGGACTATCATCACCATAAATTAGTTTTCTAAATTCCCTTTGTACTACATTTCCAGGATTGTCATTACGGCGAGAGATAGCACCTCTAAAATTATTTTTTTCAAAGTCTAAAAAGTTTTGTTCAAAAGCAGGATTACGTAATATATCTGCAAATAGAGGAAAAACTTCTTCTAAGTCATAGCTAAGGGTGTTAAAACTGGCGCTGCCCGAATTTGTGCCGATGGATGTTTCTATGGAAGCGGCTTTTTGTTCGAGGATAGTATCGATTTCGCTTCTACTATGGTTGGTGGTGCCTCCTGTGCGTAGTAAATCCCCTGTGAGGGTAGCTAATCCTACTTTATCATTAGGCTCAAATTTATCCCCTGTCCTCAAGATGGCACTACCTGTAATAAGGGGAAGGCGATGATCTTCCATTAGATATACTACCATGCCGTTATCCAAGGAAAGGCGATCATATTCTGGTAGTTCAACTTCGGCAAGGGGGGGGTATTCTAAATCGGTATAATGGCTGACGGGTTGAGCGATGGCTACATTACGACTAATAACAGTCAGAGTGACGGCTACAAGTCCGATGGCTAACCATTGGAAGAATTTTTTTAGTTTATTCATATTAATATTTTTATGTTTTTTTTGCTTATAAGCAATGGCTAATAGTGTCTATTTTAGGTGGGGAATGGGGAATAGGGAATGGGGAATGGTCTAAAATTTTTATATATTAATAGTTTTTTTAGTTATTCAGCGCACCTTAACTAATATCAATAGTCAGAAGTTTTTTATCTTTTAAGGGGTAATTATTTTCTTTTATTAATCTTTCTAAGTTTTTAACTCTTTTTCTAGGGAGAGGATGACTAGATAAAAATTGAGTAAATTTTGGTGTTTTTTCTTCTTTCTCTAAACGCTCAAAAAAATCTGTTGCTCCATTGACATGACCATAATATTTATATAACAAATTTATCCCAAATATATCAGCTTTTTTTTCTTGAGTTTGACTATATTGGGCATTGACTACTAAGTTAGTTAAATCTGCTCCTGATTGCAAGATTTCAAAGCCTCCTAAAAAATAGTTAATTACCATTTTCATCAAAATAATATTACCAATACTTCTTAAATGATCTCGGTTAGCAAAGTGTCCGATTTCGTGGCTCAGAATCATTACTAATTCGTTTTCTGATTCTATTTCTTTTAGTAGTCCTTCGTAAATTACTATTTTATCTCCTGGAAGGGCGATCGCATTTACTGTATCTTCTGCAATATAAATAATTTGATAATCTCTTTTTTCAAGACTATCATTAGATAATTTTTGTTCGATATTATTTAACAACTGATTTAATTGTTTTTCGGTGTTATTTGATTTATTTTTTTTCTCAAAACTAGGAACTACTAAAGAACCTATTTTCGATTCTACAGAAACAGGAATAAAATTAACTAGATTATTAGCAAGAGAAAATAAACTATACAACAAGAAAGTAATAATACTCCCAAAAATGATCAATAAAATAATGATTTGTCTTGCTTTAGGTTCTGAAGTGCGATCGCTTATAGGAGAAGAATAAGGCATATTTTTTTATTAATTAATCGCTTTTTGTAGGACGGAAAGGATTAAGAAAATTCATTAGAGGATAAAGACAACGGGACTGAATCCACAATTTACCATTGCCACTAAAACGACATACCAACCCTTCTCCCCCTAATATACCCGTGCGTAAATTACGAAAAGATAAACCCCCCATCACCTCCACATTATAGTTAAGGGTATCTTCAAAAGCCACAATGTAACCTGTATCTACCACGTAACTACCTTTTACATCCACCTCCAAAATAGCACCATAGGAACTAAACCACACATCACCCTGCCCTGTGGCCCTTAGCAAAAACAAAGACTCCCCACTAAAAAAACCCTTAAAACCTTGAAACTGGGAATCAATTTCCACCGTAGAAGCACAGGCCACAAAATCCGATGATTGTATCACTAAGCTATTATTTCCTGTTAATAAATAATGACCAATATCCCCTGGCACCCCAGGAGATAAATACAATTCTCCTGATTGATTTTGAGCAGTAAATTCACTTAAAAATAAAGATTCTCCCCCCAACATACGACTAAAACTTTTACCGAGTCCACCTTTCATTTTTGACTTCATTTTAATGGAAGAATCCATGGCTGCCATAGCCCCTGCCTCTACCATTACCATCTGATTTGCCTGTAATGTGAGGATTAAAAAAGCGTACGCTGGATTATGCTCAATACGATAATTTATTGCTGATTTATTTAACATCGTTTTATTCTATTTTTTGAGTTTTTTGTTTATCTATTTATTCTTAAGGAATAACAAGGGGCGCGAGGCCCCTTGCCTCTCTTCGCCCTTGTCTCCCATTGCCTTCCTTCTGGTTCAAAAGAAGACTCTTAGTACAATAAAACCATCATGAATTTTGCTAACCTATCTATTAGTCATTACTTCGTTGTTTATCGTGGTGGTAATTGAGTGCCAATAGTTTTCCCTAAAGTAAGGGGGCTATGGGTTTGACAGTACAATTTACCTTTGCCATAGAAACGACAAACTAACCCTTCTCCTCCTAAAAATGATCCTAGTAAACTGGAACTAGCCTTAGTAATTTTGAAATCCAAACTTTTCTCAAAGGCGACGATATGCCCCGTATCTACGACATATTCACCATCCACATCTATTTCGTACACTCCGCCAAAGGAGGTAAGAATAACGGGCCCATATCCGCTAATTCTAAGCCAAAAAAGGGCTTCCCCTGAAAAAAATGACTTTAGCCCCTGAAAACCCAAATCAATGTCAACCCCTGAGCCACAGGCTAAATATGAGCCAGACTGCACCACTAACTCATTACCTGTCATTTCATAAACGACTATGTCACCCATGAGATGGGGTGCAAGATAAAGTTCTCCGTTGGGTTGGTAGCAACGAAAGACGCTCAGAAATAGGGATTCCCCTGCCATCATTCTCTTTAAACCCCCCAAAATACCTCCCCCTTTACCCTGTCGGAGGGTGGTGCTGACGTTGATAAAATCACTCATGGCAATCATGCTTCCTGCTTCGGCGAGTAATTCTTCTTGGGCATCTAGGGTTATCTTGGCGATCGCACTGTCGGGCTGTTGTAATACTTCAATATTCATAAAAAAATGGATTATCAGAAAAAAATTAACGAACTTTAGGACGTAAAAAGCCCACAAAACCAGAAATACTACGAGACTGAAGATAAATTGTCCCCCTACCCGTAATTTTATTAACAAAACCCTCCCCAGAAGTCATAGAAGAAATTAAATTACCAGATAAAGCAATATTCATTTTTACATCCCCCTCATAGGCAACCAGATGACTGTTATCTACTACAAAATCACCGTTCACCTCCCTTTGAGTCAAACCGCCATAACAACCAAATAAAACCTGCCCCTTGCCAGTAAACTGCAACTTGAATAAACCTTCCCCCGCAAACCAACTGGAAAAACCAGCCCAGCGCACCCCCATTTTTGCCCCTGGAGTATGGGCAATGTAAGCACCTGGTTGTAAACAAAAAGGTTTTGAGCTTAATTTTTTATGTTCAATATCCCCAATCATCGACTGGGAAAGAATTACCGTTTGAGGCATACTGGTGTTATTCTGAAAAACATTGACAAATAAAGACTCTCCCCCAAAAAACTTACGCATCAACGCAGGAAAAAATCCCCCTGAAAATTCAGTTTTCATAGTTATTCCTGCATCCATACTAATCATTGCCCCCGCTTCGGCGGTAATTTTTTCCCTCGGTTGCAACGTCACAAAAATAGTTGCAAAGGCAGGACGATAACGAATACTACACTCCACAAAATTATCTCTCTTTTCTAACTTTAGTAATAAAGCTAATTTATTTTTGAAAAGGAAAACATACTACATTACAAAACTTTTTATAATACAAAAGAATATGTTAAATTTGAGGAATAGTAAAACTAAATTGTGAGCCTTGATTTAGCTCAGAGGTGACTTTCAAAGAGCCACCATTTCGATGGACAAACTCTTTACACAATAATAATCCTAATCCTGTTCCCCTCTCCCCATCGGTGCCTAATTTACTAGCACTATATTCCATGTCGAATAAGCGGTTGATTTGCTCTTGAGTCATGCCAACCCCTGTGTCCGTTACTGTAACGCGCACTAGGTGATTGTCTTCTTGAGTACAGGAAATAGTAATTTTATCTCCCGTATGACTAAATTTGATGGCGTTATTAACAATATTTTGAAGTACCGACTCCAACATTATTAAATCACCATAAACATTCATCTCTGAGTTGATGTCATTGACTAAGGTAATTTTTTTGAGAGAAGCTGGCCCATATAGTAAATTTAAGACATCTTCTACCACCCCGTAAAGATATAGCTTTTTTGGGCGCCAAGATAGATTTCCTGTTTCTAACATGGACCATTGTAAGAGATTGTCTAATAATTTCAGGGTGGCTTTTCCTGTATTGTAAATATCAGAACTAATTTCTTTGATTTGCTCTGGAGGTAAATCATGTACATCATTAGTTAAAATATCAGCAAATCCCAACATGGCATTAAAAGGGGATTTTAAGTCATGGGCGATAATGGAAAAGAAGCGATCTTTTCCTGCATTAATTTTTCTTAATTCTGTGGCGTAATTTTGTAGTTTTTTGAAGGATAATCGAAGTTCTAATTGGCTAATGACTTGTTTTGCCAAAATTTGCAATGCTTTTTCCTGTGTGGGGGTTAAGGTTTTGGGTTTGGTATCAATGGCGCATAAGGTACCCAAAGCAAACCCATTGGGGGTAATAAGGGGCGCTCCTGCATAGAAGCGAATGGAGGGGTCTTTTAATACTAAAGGATTATCCGCAAACCTTTCATCTTTGGTGGCATCCTCCACCACTAAAACATCGTCTTTTTGTAAAATGGCATGACTGCAAAAGGCGATGTCTCGATTGGTTTCTCTTGCATCTAATCCAACTCTTGATTTAAACCATTGTCTTTTTTCGTCGATAAGACTGATGAGGGCGATGGGAGTTTCGCAGATAGAGGATGCTAATTGGGTTAGTTCATCATAGACTGTTTCAAATTCTGTATCCAAGATGTCGTAAGCGAGGAGGGCATTGAGGCGCTCTTTTTCGTTGTCGGGCTTGGGGGGGATTTTCATGATGTCACCATATTTCCATGACTGTCTTCTGTTAATCTTAATTTTATTTTTCCCAGATTCCCATTAATTTTGCATAACGCAACAATCTTTAATTTGATTATGATGGTTAATGAGGCAACTTGTAGTTTGTAGTTGTAGCAGAGTTTCTGAGAATTTTTTGAATATAGCGAGGATAGATGTCTATGGCCATGGAAACTTTAGAATTTATTATTTATCCTGATGGTAGGGTAAAGGAGAAGGTTACTGGAATCGTCGGAAAGTCTTGTGAGGAGGTTACTAGGGCGATTGAGGAACAGTTGGGAGTGGTGGTTTCTAATCAAAAAACATCGGACTATTACAATCAAAACTTAGAGACTGAGAATCAAATTCAGAATCAAAATTGGTAAACTTTTATATATAAATCTCATTTTTCCAAATCTTTAATTTACTGTATCAGGATAAATTTATGTCACACTTTAGTAGTATCAAAACGCAAATCCGCAATCTAACTTCCCTTAAATATGCTCTCAAAGATCTCAACATTGACTGGAAAGAAGGCCCTTCACCCGTTCGTGGTTATCAGGGGCAAACTAGCCAAGCTGATCTCGTCATTGAACAGGAAAACAATTATGATATTGGTTTTAGCTGGAATGGTCAACATTATGAGTTGGTAGCTGATTTACAATACTGGCAACAGCCTTGGACTGTTGATGGTTTTTTACAGCGTGTGACTCAAAATTATGCTTTACAGACTGTATTGAATGAGTCTGCGCAACAGGGTTTTGCGGTGACTGAGCAACAAAAAAATGAAGATGGCTCTATTCGTCTGGTGGTACAACGTTGGAGTTAATTTTTAATTGATGATGGTGGGTGATAATATGTTACCCACTTTCTTTGTTCAGTGTGATCAGCCATAGGCTGGCGCTGTGCGATCGCACATTATATTCTTTGTAGAGGTTTTTTATGTTTGATGAACAAAATATTTCAGAAAACAATGGTTTGGAGCCTGAATTAGGGGGCATTTGGCGTGATAACCCTGAAAGGAGTGGTTTTGAGCCGGAGTTGGGGGGCAGTGTTCGTCAAAAGGGTGTTTATGTGGATGAGGTGACTTGTATCGGTTGTAAAAATTGTGTTCATGTAGCCCCTAATACTTTTTATATTGAGGACAATTTTGGACGCTCTCGGGTTTATAACCAAAATGGTGATGAGGAAGACATCGTGCAAGAAGCTATGGATACTTGCCCCGTAGATTGCATTCATTGGTTAGATTATACAGAAGTGAGGGAAAAGGAGGCGGAAAGAAAAAATCAAGAAGTACGGCCTCTGGGTTATCCTCAAGTTTTTTATCCTAAAAAGAATAGGAAAAAGATGAGGAAGTCGTTAAGATTTGATAAATAAGGCTCAATTCTCTCTAAATAATTTGATGCAGAGCAAAATAGATTTGGTCATGATTTGAGGAAAATTCCCGTTCAAAAGTGCTGTTTTCGTACTAAAATTCTGCAAAAGTGGGAATTATATATTAAATCATTAAGATTATGACTGAGTCGCAAAAAGTTGCTGTGGGAATTGTGGGTGCTTCTGGTTATGGTGGAGTGCAGTTGGTTAAGCTACTATCCGAACATCCTGAGATAGACATTGTTTATTTGGGGGGAGATAGTAGTGCAGGAAAAGATTATGCTGATTTGTACCCCCACTTAGGTCATCTGATTAAAAATAAGGTTGAGGCTATTGATTTGGATGAGATAGCTTCCCGTTGTGAGGTGGTGTTTCTCGGTTTACCCAATGGCTTGGCTTGTAAGTTTGCCCCTAAGTTGGTGGAGAAGGGTTGTAAGGTTTTAGATTTATCCGCCGATTATCGTTTTACCGATCTCGATACCTATACCGCATGGTATAAAACAGAAAGGGATGACAGTGCGATCGCATCTACTGCCGCTTATGGCTTACCAGAATTATACCGTGACCAAATCAAAAATAGTTCCCTCATCGGTTGCCCCGGATGTTACCCCACCGCCAGTTTACTTGCCCTCTCTCCCCTTATTAAGCAAGGATTAATACTTCCCGAAACCATCATCATTGATGCCAAATCAGGCACGTCAGGGGGCGGCAGACAAGGCAAAATTGGTCTTCTCTTAGCCGAGGTCGATAACTCCCTAGGGGCTTATGGAGTCGCCAAACATAGGCACACCCCCGAAATAGAACAAATCTGCTCAGATTTAGCCCGTAGCGATGTCAAAGTCCAATTTACTCCCCATCTAATTCCCATGGTTAGGGGTATTCTTTCCACAGTTTATGCCACTTTACGAGATCCAGGATTAGTTACAGAAGACTTAATCACCATTTATAACGCCTTTTATCGTTCATCTCCCTTCGTCAAAATTTTACCTAATGGCACTTATCCCCAAACCAAATGGGCTTGCGGTACCAACTTAGGCTACATTGGTATAGAAGTTGACCCTCGTACGGGTAGAGTTATCGTTATGTCTGCCATCGATAATCTTATCAAAGGACAAGCAGGACAAGCTGTACAATGTCTAAATCTCATGATGGGATGGGCAGAAGATTTGGGTTTACCTAAACTCGGATTTTATCCTTAACACAAGCTGTAAAACAATCCTATCGTTAGGCGCTAATGGGGACAGATGTTAGGTAGAGGACGTAGCGTGCTACGTCCGTAAAGGTTTTAGTTTATTAACTTGTTAAAGAATGGATGCGAAATCTTTATTGTTTGTTATTTTTTCTGGATAAACAGACTCAACAAAAGAAGCATTATAAACCCTAAAAATCTCCTCAACAATTGCCTTAATTACATTCACCACTACACTATTTCCAAACTGTTTATAAGCAATATTTTTCCTTTTATGGACAATAAAACTATCAGGAAAACCCATGATTCTGGCACACTCTCTCGGTGCTAATTTCCTCACTTTATTGTTAATTAAATATAAACCTGTTTTTGCTCCTACTCCTCCCCCATAAGCAGATAAGGTAATAGCATGACCATTTTGGTGATAAATTCTTTCTCCTTGTCCTCCTTTATTTACCGTACCTATTCTGATCGGTTTTTGAGGATAATTACCCATAATATCTGGAAGTATATCAATATTTTCTTTAAATGTTATATCTTTTCTATTAATTACAAATTCTTTTATTTCACTGTCATCTAAACAATAATCAATCAATTTAACTGGTGTATTAAGACCATTTGGAAAGTAAAAATTATTGATTTGTAAATCTTTTCTAAAAGCAACGATATAAATTCTTTCTCTTTTTTGAGGTACTCCAAAATAAGAAGAGTTTAACACTTGAGAGTAAACTTTATAACCTATTTCATCTAAAGTATTAACTACTATTTGTAAAGTATTACCATCATCATGTCGGGCAAAATTTTTAACATTTTCCAAGATGATAAATTTCGGTTGATGAAATTTTATTATTCTAGCCACATCAAAAAATAAAGTTCCCCTCGTATCATTAAAACCTAACTGCTTCCCAGAAATACTGAAAGCCTGACAAGGAAAACCTGCACACAACAAATCATGGCTAGGTATGGCAGATTCAGGTATTTTAGTAATATCTCCTTGGGGTAAAATACCATAATTCTTTAAATATATTTCCTGAGAATATTTATCCCATTCTGAAGCAAAAACACAATGGGTTTGATAATTTTTTAGGGCTTGATGAAAACCACCGATTCCTGCAAATAAATCGATAAATCTTAATTCTTTAATGGAAATCATTGAATAATTGTAAAGGATTAATTTTGAATTGTAAGCTAGTGGGGTCAGGTGTTCCACCTTTTCTTTGCATGGTTATTTGTCCTATATATAAACTACCTTTTGGAGATATTTTTACTTCTCCTTGAGCAAAAAAAATACAAGCCTTATTAATGTCTTGTAAAAGCCAATCAAGTTGATTCTGATTTTCCGTGTCTTTTCTCGTTACAAGTAACCATTTAGCACTAAATCCGCCTCTACCTTTTATTATGTCACTGATTACTACAAACTTATGTTGCTCAAAAAATTAACAATTTTGTTCACTATACTATCTGGCATTTCTGTAAAAAATAATCTTCGTTGATCTTTTATAGATGTCAATTGATTAGAGTTAACAAAGTTTTTTGGCAAATTTTCTCCCGTAAACAATTTTAGCCACATTTCTATTTCATTATCAAAGTTCCACATTCTTTTATAAGTAGAAACTGGACGTTTATCAATTTGATTAAACCCCGCTGATTTATTAGATTTTTTAAGGGAAATATTTTCTATATACAAACTGTCATCTATTTGTCTTTTTAACTGAACCTGTATATCAGCTTTTTTGTGTTTAGTACTATCCTCATATTTTTCACATAATAACCCTAGCTCTTTTATTTTTTGCTGGGAAACTTGAACGGGAATTCTTACAGCATTTATGTGGCTTATTTCATGTGGATTATAGCCCATTATAGATAGCCACTGTTTGGCATCTTCGTCGGTAGACCATGAATTAAATTTATCACAAATATTTTCTTCATTTAGAAAACCGTCTTTCGCTGTTAATGAACCTAATTGAGCTTTATCCATCAAAATCAATATTTTTTATACTTATGAAAATCAACAGAAAGGACGTTTTGTTAAACGTCCCGACTTAATCTTAATTTCTCAAAGCCAAAATTTGAGCGGTGACATCCATACTTTCTTGATAAAGAGTATCCTTGCCCCCTCCTTGTAACTGTTGACTTAAAAGGTGTTCGGTATCTTGATCTGCCAAAGATGTTACCTGTTGAATACGACAGGCTTGAGCTCCCCCCCCTGCTTCCATGCGCATACAGCCAGTGGTATTGGAGCATAACACCGTACAGCAATCGGCTTGTAGATTGGTAGAACTTAATTTTAAACTGATTAAATCCCCTAAAATATCACCCCAATCTGCTAGAGATATTCCTGCTAATTCGGTATTAATTTCCTTGCCTTCTGAACTGAGAAACTTAATTTTGGTGATGTCATAGTCCCCTGTTTCGTTGCTATAGGCGACGGGTTGCCAATTGAGACGACTGGCTAACCATCCGAGATACATCAGTGCTTGGGTTTTATTCCCTTTTTCGTAGTCCACCGTCACTTCATCTACTTCCCAAATGGCGCTACGACGCTCTGGGGGGTCGAAGGCTTCGGCGGTCAACTCTTGCCACGGGGCAATCCTAGCCCAATTTAGGTCGATGATAGGAGTGTCTTGGCTAATAAATTGAGCGATACGTTCTAATTCTGCTGTTGGTTCTACAAAGGTGCTAGAGTCGATTATAAGCCGATCGCACTCTGAGCGTAACCGTTGAAATAAACTATAATCAGTATCAATTCCTGCCTTCCACCAAACGTATTTAGGCAAATCAGGAATCATCAACTCCGAAATCACCCCGCCGATGCGCTCGAGGGCAGAAGAAACCCCCGTCACACTTATATATTCACAACAAATCAAACTCGTAGAAGAGCGTTTATTAACAGGACAATAAGCGGATACTTGAGCCTTAACCCCCCTATCTTCCCCAGTGGTGGGGCATAAAGTAATAATTCGACAGGGATTTACAGAGGCGATCGCATCAGCCATCCCAGCACCCTCCCCATCGGGAGAATACTGCTTGAGAATAGATTGATCCCGTAAATTAACCTTACCCTCCGCCTCAATAGTCTCGTATTCCTGCTGTAACCGTGCCAACAAATCAGAGTTAGAAACCCCCGTCACCTCAAAACCATATTCTTTTTGCGCCCCCCTAATAGCCGAAGTCGTGCGAGGGCCAGCAATGCCATCCACAGGCCCAGTATAAAAGCCCAAAGCCGCCAAAAGGGGCTGAGTTTGCTCAGGCTCATAAACCAAAAAACTGAACGTAGAAGCCCTCGTGGCCGCCAACCCCTCACTATTCCCCGTATAGGTTTGCCAAATTTGCCTCAGCTCACTGTCAATATAATCGAGATCAACATCTTTCGGAGCTTGTAAAGAAACTAAAGGAGTAGTCATAATCAATAATTGCTAATAATAATTGGTCATCAAAAAAAAAGAAAAAAGATTTCTCTACAAACGGCGCCATCTTCTACCATCACGGTTAAGTAAAAACTCCGCTTCGGGGGGTTGCCATGTACCAGCTTCATAGAGAGGTACAGAATCAGGAGCAGAAGGCGCATCCCAAGCCGTCAGGGCCGGGGTAACAATACGCCAAGCCTCCTCCACCTCATCAGCCCTTGTAAACAAAGTTTGATCTCCCAACATACAATCCAACAACAGACGATGATAAGCATCCGTGGTGGCTACCCCAAAAGAGGAACCATAACTAAAGTCCATATCCACCGTACGAGTGCGCAACTCTGCCCCCGGTACTTTCGCCTCAAACCTGAGAGAAATCCCCTCATTAGGTTGAATCCTCATGGCCAAAATATTGGGGTTAGTTTGGTGGGCTGCCGAAGGAAAAATTGTTAAAGGTACATTTTTAAATTGAATAGCAATTTCTGAAACCTTTTTGGGTAATCGTTTTCCAGTCCGTAAATAAAAAGGCACCCCCTGCCAACGCCAATTATCGATCATTAGCTTCAGTGCCACAAAAGTAGGAGTAGTAGATTCGGGACTAACTCCATTTTCTTCCCGATAACCCGGCACAGGTTTGCCCTTCATCCATCCTGGGGTGTATTGTCCCCTAATGGCACTTTTTTCTAAATTTTTAACATCAGCTAATCGAGTGGATTGTAAAACCTTGACCTTTTCTCCCCTAATGCTATCGGCATTAATACCATTGGGGGCTTCCATGGCGGTAAGGCAAAATAACTGTAAGAGGTGGTTTTGTACCATATCTCGCAACGCCCCTGCAGATTCATAATAACCTGCCCTTTCTTCTACCCCAACGGTTTCCGCTACGGTAATCTGGATATTATCGACAAAATTACGATTCCATAATGGCTCAAAAATGGCATTAGCAAACCTAAATACCATCAAATTTTGTACTGTTTCTTTCCCAAGATAATGATCGATACGATATACTTGCTCCTCTCGACAAACTTTTTGCACAATGCGGTTTAGTATTTGCGCACTGCTCAAGTCTTTGCCAAAGGGCTTTTCAATGACCAAACGATGCTTGATGGGATCATCTAACATCCCTGCGGCGCCTAGCTGTTTGATAGCTGGGGGAAAAAATTGGGGTGATACGGCGAGATAAAAAACTCGGTTTCCCCTAGTTCCTCTTTTTGTGTCTAATTCTTCGAGAAAATCTTTTAACTTGGAATAGCTTTCAGGTTCGTCCATATTGCCAGGACAATAGTACAAACCCTCCGCAAAATCGTTCCATAACTCTTCATTGGCGATGCCATCGGAAAATTCTTCGATACCTTGTTTCATTTGCTCACGGAAATAATCATGACTCCATTCCCGTCTAGCAACCCCCACAATGGTCATTTCTCCAGGCAACCTACCCTCTTTTTTTAACTGATACAGAGCCGGTACTAACTTTCTTTGGGTCAAATCTCCTGAAGCCCCAAAAATCGTCAGAATAAGAGGCTCTGGAGTTTTAGCTTGTTTTAAACCCGCTCTTAAAGGGTTTTCTTGTAATGTAACCATTGTACTTTTGTCCTTGAACAACCACCTACATTCTAGTTTCTCTCTTTGAATGTGGGTCAATTTGTTTGGCTATGTAAAGTTTTGTTACGTTGTTATTTTATTTGATTTTCTAGTCCACAATAGGCAGCATAACCAATGGCGATCGCATCTACACTATCATCAATGGGCAAAGAATCCAACTCAAAAATACTTTGTAAAGCCTCCGCTACTTCTTCCTTTGTAGCTCTACCATGGACTAAATGAGCTTTCCAGCTCGATTGATGTAAAAAAGTGGGGATTATATTTCCCTCCCGATAACACACAAGATGAATTACCCCCAACGCCTGTAATACTCCCCCTGCTGCCTTGATTTGGCGGCTAAAAAAAGGCATTTCAATGGCAACACTATTCGGCTTAAACTCGTGAAATAAATCATTAAAATCACTTTCAATTTCTTGCAACCTTTCCCCAGTGGGTTGTTTTTTGTTAGTTTCGATAATGCCATAATCAACTAAAGAGGGAGTAACCATATCATCCCCCTCCAATATCGCCCAACCGATAATCGCCAATCCTGGATCAATTCCTAGCCAAATCATGATTAATTATAAAATGATGAAAAAAAACAACTTAAAAGAAGCGAAAAAAAATAGAAAGGTCTATTTATTCTACCTGTTTAGATACCAGAAACCTTAACGATATAATTAACCTTATTAACTTGAATGGGGCCTTGATTACTATGAAAAAAACTTCGTGGTTAGTCTTAATCATTAGTGCCATGACGGTAGGATGCACCTCACCACAACCATTAGCTACTGACTCCATAAGCCCTCAAGAGGACGAATCATTAACTGTTGCCCAAAATAAAGATAATAACGGAATTTCATCCGATGCCGTATGGGAGCAAAAAACCCATGACAAAATTAACGAATATCGTAGTCAACAAGGTTTACCACCCTTACAATTAGAATCTCGTATTAATGACATTGCCAGAGTCCACTCTCAAGACATGGCCATAGGAAAAGTAGAGTTTAGCCATGATGGAGTTGAAGGGCGATATGAAGCTATTAGTCAAGTTATTTCTTTCCGTCAAGTTGCTGAAAATGTTGCCTATAATTACGGTTTTTCCGATCCTTTTAAAAGCGCTGTTGAGGGGTGGATAAATAGTCCTATTGATAATAAAATTGGAGTATATTTTTTTGATGGAGCTCATGATTATCGATCGCAATTAATGGGACTTTTATTCGCTATTCCTTTTCTATCTGATCAGGCTTTAATCATAGTTGATGATACTAATTTTATATCTGCCAAACAAGCAAATTATTATTTTTTAGCGTTAAATTCTAGCTCTGAATTAATTTTAGATTTACCAACTCCTCGTAATTTTCATCCGACTTTTTGGAATGGGATACAAGTATTTAGTTTTGATAGATCGAAAAATAGTGCCTATGATTGGTAAGATTTTTCAGGAAAGTTTAGAAATATAGGTTTTTTACAAAATATGTATGACTCTTTTTTAGATTTTGAAGGAATTAAATAATATATTAGTAGTTATTATTTTCTTACTAACATAGTACGATATACAGGTTCTCCTTTATGGAGGGTGGCAATTTCCCTTTCTGTCATCACACCGATGGGGTTTTCTGAAAGCCATATTTCTGGTTGTAGTGGATTAAAACTAGGATGGGCTAAGAAGCGATCGCACATTTCCTCGGCTACTTCTTTTATATCAGATTGTAAGAAAATTTGACTACCAGATTTTAAAAACTTTGCTAAAGTAGCCACCGTTTCAGGTTGAATAACCCTTCTTTTATGGTGTTTTTTCTTGAACCAAGGATCTGGAAATTGTACCATTACCAACTCAATTTTATCAGCGGGTAAAGAGTTTAAAATATCTTCCAAAGAAGTATTAATATTGCCAAAGAGATAATGTAAATTAGTTAAATTTTCTTCATCTCGTAATTGATTCGCTTCTATGACCAAAGGCTCTCGAATTTCAAAGCCTAAAAAATTTATATCAGGATTTTGTGGTGCCATTTCCAACAAAAAACGCCCCCTAGCACAACCAATGTCAAGATGAAGGGGAAGAGATAGATTAGAATATATTTGACTCCAATCGGGCAAAGAAAGAGATTGTTGATACTTACTACTTAATGGGTTAACGTGTTGACGAACTCTTACTCTAGCCACCGTGATATAATCCTCCTATGATTTCTCATGCCATGAATATTCGTTTTGCCGTTGCCTCTGATTTACATATAGCCCTACCAGAAACCATCGAAGACAAACCGAATCGTTTTCATTTGACCCAATTTAGCATACCAGCCTTTGACACTGTCTTAGCGCATTTAAACAATCTTAATCTCGATTTTTTGCTTTTACCGGGGGATTTAACCCAAGATGGTGAACCAGAAAATCACCGCTGGTTACAGGATAAACTCGCTTCTTTGCCCTATCCTGTTTATGTAATTCCTGGTAATCATGACATTCCCAGCTTAAAGGGTAATGAGAAACAAATTCCCTCTGATAAATTTCCCTACTTTTATCAAGATTGTGGTTATCAAAATTATACCGAAACCCTTGATTACACTTGTGAAATTGCCCCAAATCTTCAGTTAGTCGCCCTCAATTCTAATCATTTTGATGAAAATGGACAACAACAGGGGTTGTTAAAACCTTCTCAATTGAAGTGGTTAGAGGAAACCCTTGGGAAGTTAAAGGACAAATTAGTCTTATTGATGGTACATCATAACGTCATCGAACATTTACCCCAGCAATGGAGACATCCCCTCGGGCGTAGATATATGTTAGATAATCCTTTGGAGTTGTTAGAAATTTTAGATAGGTATAATGTCAAGTTGATTTTTACAGGACATCTACACATCCAAGATATTAGTCAATATAAGGGCATTTACGAAGTCACCACGGGTTCTCTAATCACTTATCCGAGTCCGTACCGCATCATCGAATTAAACCGCCATCATGGGGGAATAAATACCGTTAAAATTAATAGTTATCAAGTAACCGATTTACCAGAAAAAGAAAAATATGACCAATTTTGTCGGGAGTGGATGGGCGATCGCTCTTTCCCCTTTATAATGAAACTATTAACCTCCCCACCCCTTAACCTCGAAGAAAAACAAGCCAGTGAATATGCCCCCCACATGAGATATTTTTGGGCAGACATCGCCAAAGGAGACAGTGAGTTAAACTATCCTCAATTACCCCCGAAAATCAATCAACACTTTCAACGCTTCGGGGTAGATATGATAGACGGCAAACCCCAGTTTATTGATAACAATATCACCATTCAAATTGAGAATTGACAATTAAATCAAAGTCTCCTTTTCTTCTTTTTTTAAGGGGGAGATGCCTTTAGGCAGAGAGGTTATGGGAATTAAGTGAGTTAAATAAAGTCAAAAAGAATCCGCCCCTACGCTGTAAGAGCGGGTTATGGTGTGAGGAGTGAGCGAAAATTGCTTTTCACCCAACTTTATTGTAACTTATCCTTAAAGATAGTTGTACAGATTGATAAGGTAAAAGCTAGAAGAATTGTAAAATTATAGAAATAATTAAGGGTTAAAGACTAATTATTTGTTATGGTAAAATCTGATAGTAATCAAAAAGCACATTGTTTAAGTAAGGAATAAAATAAGATGTCAGAAGTGACAGAAGTAAAAGAAGCAGATTTTAAAGCAGAAGTTTTAGATAGCGAACTACCTGTTTTAGTAGATTTTTGGGCTCCATGGTGTGGCCCATGTCGTATGGTTGCCCCCGTGGTAGAAGAAATTGCTCAACAATACGAAGGTAAAGTTAAAGTAGTTAAATTAAATACTGATGAAAATCCACAAATTGCTAGTCAATATGGTATTCGTAGTATTCCTACTTTAATGGTTTTTAAAGGTGGTCAAAAACAAGATATGTTAGTTGGTGCTGTACCTAAAACCAGTTTGGCAAAGACTCTCGAGCAACATATCTAACTTGTTATGTTCACCTAATGCTCGTCCCACTGTATTATAATAGTGGGATATTTTTTTGTTTTCAAGAGGTTTATATTTTGTCTAATAAGTCAGATTTAGATTTATTTTATCGTTCTCGACACATTGAAAAGTTACTCAAAGAATTACCTCCCTATGACCATAATAAATGGCTAAAAAAATCTTTAAAATCTTTAGCTAAACTGGTAAAAAGAGAAAAAATTGATCGTTTGGAATGGAAAATTTTAAGTGCTACTTTAAAGGATTTGGAAAAAGGTTTTCGTCTTTTTTCTAACTATAGAGATACCAGAAAAATTACTATTTTTGGTTCTGCTCGAACTTCCCCCAATACTCCTGAATATAACCTTGCTTTAGATTTTGCCAAAAAAGTCTCTGAGGAAGGTTTTATGGTGCTTACAGGGGCTGGTGGTGGCATTATGGAAGCAGGTAACAAAGGTGCTGGAACGGATAATTCTTTTGGTTTAAATGTTAAGTTACCCTTTGAACAAAGTGCCAATGATTATATAGAAAATGATCATAAATTAATTAATTTTAAATACTTTTTTACTCGTAAGTTATTCTTTTTAAAAGAAACAGATGCGATCGCACTTTTCCCTGGGGGTTTTGGCACTCAAGATGAAGCATTTGAAACCCTAACCCTTTGTCAGACGGGCAGACAACCTCCTATTCCCCTAATTTTGATCGATAAACCAGGAGGAAACTATTGGCAAAATTGGCAAAAATATATCGTCGAAAATCTGCTACTAGAAGGATATATTAATCCCGAAGACAAAGAAATATATACCATTACCGATAACGTTGAAACCGCCTACGAAGTTATCAGTCAATTTTATCGAATTTATCACTCTAGTTTGTATCGCAAAGACTTTTTTGTGATGAGGTTAAATACTGAATTAAAAGATGAGCAAATCGAAATTTTAAATGATAAATTTAGTGATATTTTAACCCAAGGAAACATTACTAAAATAGAATCTACTGATTCCCAAAGTAGTGGTACTGTTGACGACTTACCAAGCATTGGCTTTTATTTCAATGAAAGAAAATTTAGTCGTATTTATCAAATGATTAACGTAATTAATGGTTTTGAATTAGATGCCGTTGCCTGTCATCAACCATATATTAGATAATTGATAATCGATAATTGATAATCGATAATTGATAATTAAATTTATTTTTAGCTAAAATACATTATTCCGTGTTGCTTAATAATAAGACAAAATATAATGGAATTACAATAAGAATTTAATAATTAAACTATCATCACCTATTCTCCATTCCTAGCCTTCGCAACTTCACTTTTTAATCAACCTCTATTTATTAACCCCATCAAAAATTAACGGTGAAATCTAACCAGAAACACATTCAACAAACCAAACTCTCCAACGGTATTACCCTAGTAGTAATTGAAAACCCTACCACCGAAATCATTGCAGGGAGAATATTTTGCCGTAACGCAGGAAGCCGTTGGGAATCTCCTCAAACCGCAGGGATTTTTCATCTCCTAGCCAGTGTCATGGCAAAAGGCACCAGAAATTTATCATCCCTAGAAATTGCCGAAAAAGTAGAAACCATAGGTGCAGCCCTTGGCACAGATACTTCTAGCGATTATTTTTTAACCAGCATCAAAACTGTTACCGATGATTTTGAGCCCATTTTGGACATTGCGGCGGAGATGTTACGTTATCCTTCTTTCCCAGAGCAAGAGTTAGAATTAGAAAAGAGTATCACCCTACAAAATATTCTCTCTCAAAAAGAACAACCTTTTAACCTCGCTTTTAGCCAGTTAAGAGAAATGATGTATGGACAACATCCCTACGGCTTTTCGATCCTTGGTACAGAAAAAAGTGTCAGTAGTTTAACGGTGGAAGATTTGAAACAGTGTCATCAAAAACACTTTCGTCCTGATAACGTTGTTATTAGTCTAGCTGGAAAAATTGATCTTGAACAGGCTACTTTAATGGTAAACAAGATATTTGGTGATTGGGAAAATCCTGATAATGCCATGGAGTCTTTGGTATCTATTCCCGTGGAAGCTAAATCTGCTTATAAAAAAATTGAGCAACAAACTCAACAGTCTATTATCATGATGGGTTACATTACCCCTAGTATGGATAGTAAAGATTACCCTGTTTTAAAGTTGATTAGCACCTATTTGGGCAATGGTTTATCTAGTCGTCTATTTGTGGAGTTGAGGGAAAAAAGAGGATTGGCTTATGATGTTTCGGCTTTTTATCCTACTCGTTTAGACAAATCGCAGTTTGTTGTCTATATGGGTACAGCCCCTGCTAATGCAGAAATTGGGGCGGAGGGTTTACAAGCAGAGATAAAACGTTTAAGAGAAGTAACCCTAAGCGCTGAGGAGTTACAAACTGCAAAGAATAAGTTATTGGGGCAATATGCCCTTGGGAAACAGACTAATTCGGAGTTTGCCCAAATTTTTGGTTGGTATGAAACCCTTGGGGTGGGTATTGACTACGATCGCACTTTCCAAGACAATATTAATGACATTACAGTGGCACAAATTCGGGAAGTCGCCAATAAGTATTTACGGGATGAATTTCTTTGTACTTCTATGGTAGGACCAGATTAATTGATCATGGGAAGAGAAAAAATGTATGTAAAATGTTGACACAGCTTTTCTTCCAAACAATAGTGTTTTTCAGTTAATAAATTATTGCTGTCATAATCATATTTCTAATAATGTGGTAATGAGATTTAGATCTTTACTCTTCAAAATAATGATAAAATACCCAAAAAAAACCAGTATAAGGTTAAGGTTACACAAAAATGAACTACAAAGACTTTAGCAAAAGACGAAGCTCTTTGATACTTGCCCTACTTACATTGCTCATCCCTTTTGTAGCCATTAATCTTTCCATAGAAAGACCTGTACAAATAGCGCCAGGACAGTTCGACTTTATCAGAGGGTTTTTCCCATCGAATCCACTCCTTACCCTATCTAGTGCCATTGGTTCGTTGCTTTTCACACGAACTGCCTTTCCAAAAACTACCCAAAAGATTGTCAATACCTTATCTTCCCCTAGATCTTTAAAGATTTCATTGATCATCACCCTAGTTTTTACTACATTAGCTGGAACGGGTTTTTTTCATGCTTTGGCTGCGGCTACTGTTCGTGACGAAAATGAGGCTGGTTCATGGTTCGAGGCCATCAACACAGTGTTACAGGGGGCGGGATTGATTATTCAGAGCTTCCTTACCTATAGTTTATATATTCTCACTCAGGAACAGACAAGACAATCGATAAATCAAAGTGCGGCGGCAGCGGCGGCAAATACCCAAAGTTTTAGTGTTAAGTTAATTGAAACGATTATTACGGCTGATGGGGTAATGGATCCCCGTAAAGGTAAAATAAATGCTATTCGAGGGCTTCTTTTTTCCACCATAAACGGGATTCGCATGGGAAGTAGTAATGATTTACATACGGTGTTTGTACAACTATTGGAAAATAATCTTACATCTCCCATTTTATTGATTTCCCAGTCTAATTCCATCAACACTGATCAAAAAGGTAATCCTGTTTGTTGTCGTTGTGCAGATCCTCTTAGTTCAAGTATTGTTCAGGTTGTGGATTTGGGAGATAAGAAAATTGTTCAGAAGTTGGAAGGTTCTATTCTGGATGGACTGATGCTTGATGGATTCGATTTTTGGGGAGCTATTATAAATAAGTTTTCCATGCGTAATACAAGTTTAGTACAAGTTTTTTTGATACGCAGCACTTTTATTGATGTGGACTTTCGAGGAGCGAATCTTTCGGGAGCGATTATCACTCCCACTAACCGAGACAGGCTTTTGGCGGATGAGTTTGGACTTCAACAATTGCCCGATGAAGAAATTATGCCTAAATTTGTGGGAAACTGTCAGTTTGAAGGGGCGACGATGGATTTAGGTTTGTATGAGTTACTCAAAAATAGTCTTGGAGAAAATGCTAGTAAGGCTCTTGAAGGGGTTGTGATCAACGAGAGACTGTTAGCTGACAAATGAACACAAATATGATTTTGTTTTCCTTTTCATTGATACGCTCACAACCACATTCTTTACATTTCATCTTTTTTATCTTACAAGTATCCTTATAAATGTTCGATCGCCCTTATTATGTACAATGATGTAGAAATGCTATCAGGCATAACCTGTCATTTCGTGACCACAGATTATTCAGATTAAGTTTTGCTTCGGCGTTATTGAACAGGTTAGAATCGGAATAATATAGCCAACTGATGGGAGAAAAAGCAATGGAAGAATTACTAGAACTCAAGACGTTGTTAACCCAAGGAAATATCTCTGATGCTTTGGTGTTGGTGGAGGAAATGACAGAGATGAGTAAGGATGACAAGATTAACAAAATTTATAGCTATGGAGTTATTCTTCTACTGCATTTAATTAAACAACAAGCAGAAAAGCGGACAACTCGCTCGTGGAATATTTCGATTCGTAATGCGGTTCGTCAGATAAATCGCACCAATAAACGACGCAAGGCAAATGGCTATTATTTGACTAGTTCTGAATTAAAAAATACTCTCTTAGAGGCTTATGATTCTGCATTAGATGGGGCTTCTCTCGAGGCATTTGAAGGGCGTTATTCTAGTGCGAAATTAGCTAAGATGATTGATTATGATCGCCTCATAGCCGATGCTTTCAATTTGATTACAGAAGATTTAAACTAAAGATTTTCACTCCTATAAATAAGGTGCGATCGCACACTATCACTTCTTGATCGCCCCTATTGTGTACAATGATAAAAGTGCCATCTTTAAACAGTGCATATACTAAACTAATGTGATGTTAATATATTAGGGTTTAAAACCTGCTTTGATTGTTTCAATATATTTTCTTTATTGTCAAAATACTCTAAAAAAGGCAATGCTAGATAATAGGCTAACGTTGGTGGAACTGCATTCCCTATTTGAATATATCCTGAACCATTAGACCCATAAAAAATAAAATTATCATCAAACGTTTGTATTCTTGCACATTCCCTAACTGTTAATCTTCTATGTAAATCGGGATGTGGGTGTATAACAGCTCCTCCAGTTCCTCCACCTCTGCCTACTATTGTAGGCGATGGTTTATTCCAATCTAATTTTCTATTTCCTAAATAATTATTGATTTTGACCTTATGTTTTGAACCTTGATGATTTGGAATTTTATCACAATAATCTCTTGGCAAATCGAAAATTGCATCCTTAATGGTTTTGTATTCAGTTTTTTTGTAAATAATTTGTGGAAATTTGTAAACAAAATTAATATCTTTTCTAATACCAATAATAATAACTCTTTTCCTAACTTGAGGTACTCCATAGTCAACCGCATTAATAATTTTCCAATTGATCTTATATCCAGCCATATCAAAGTCATTTAAGATCATTTTAAAT
Source organism: Cyanobacterium sp. HL-69 (assembly GCA_002813895.1). Lineage (NCBI taxonomy): Bacteria > Bacillati > Cyanobacteriota > Cyanophyceae > Chroococcales > Geminocystaceae > Cyanobacterium > Cyanobacterium sp. HL-69. The sequence goes on from CP024912.1 coordinate 2,983,812, forward strand.
ACTCTGCCTGTTTTATTTTTTTTGTCTTCAGGTGTTTCATAACCCCCTAAATTAGTTATACCCATAACATTTTCTGCTAAAAAAAATTTTGGTTTTTTATCCCTAATAACTCGTAATAGTTCTAAATATAATTTGTTTCTTTTATCTTCTTCATTTCTATATGGATTAGCAATAGAAAAACCTTGACAGGGAAATCCTCCTAAAATAAGGTCAGAATTAGGAATTGTAGAAGATGATATATCTTCAATATTTGCCAATACTAATTTAGTTTTTTTCTTTTTTAAATTCTGTTTATAAGTTTCTATCGCATTTTTATCACAATCATTTGCCCAAACTATATCATGACCTGCCTTTTCAAAACCTAAATCCAATCCACCACAACCACAAAATAATGATACAATATTCGTTTAAATTAAATTCTCCATATTTTTGTCAAGAAGATTAATGATAGTATCAAGTTCCTGAAATATTTTTTGTTTATATATTTCTTTATTTTGTTCATTAATGTAAGATACTAAAAGTTGAGATATTTTCACTTCAAACTCATCCAAATCTTTTAATATTGACTGACGTAAAAAACTAAAGTCTAGTCGAACATAGTCGGATATTTCTAATATTTTACCTCGATTTACCCTAATTGAATTACCTTCCCATCTATTAACGACAGTTAAAAATAAATCTGGCTTTGACACTACTTCTTTTAATAAATTAATAAACTTTTCTTTTCTTAAAAAATATAAATCCATAATGAAATCATTTTTAATAGCAATAATAAAATCTGCAGAGTGCGACCTGATAAGTTGCATTCTTTGAGTCTTGAGAAAATCAAGCAGGGGAGTCATCCCCCTCGTTACCGCCCGAAGGTGCGTCCTGAGTAATTAGGAGGTATCACAGCTAGAGGGTTAAATGTCAAGATGGAGAAAAATCTAACAATCAAAATTTTGGCTAGGTAAAGATGGACATGAAGTTGAATAATGCGTTTGAAGCTCCGTTAATCTATACTTCTTCGTTAAGGTTAGGTTAGGAGAAGAACGAGGGTTTGATACACTATTTTTGTATTAGTGTATAAAAGTGATACATTTTATGAATATGAATCATAGATGACCATAAAGAGTGCTGACTTCTAACAGGTGTTTACCGCTCTATTTACAATCGGAGACAGTTTTGAATTATTATGGAAAAGATAGATAAAGGGCAACCTTATCAGTAAAACGGAATCGTGGACAGAGAAAACTGCCATCACCTACTAAGGAGCAACTTATTAAAGCCAAGTCCTTAAAAAGAAAAATTGGAAACCTTCAAAAGTTATTAACTCGTAGCCTCTCAAATATACTGGTATCAGTTAGAAAGGTTACTCAGATTAATAATGGCAAGAATACGGCAGGGGTAGATAGAATTCTAATCACGACTCCAAAAAATAGGGAGGAATTAATCAAAATAATTCAAGAAAACTTGAGAAAAGGTTACACCCCCAAAGCCATACTTCGTAAGTTTATACCCAAGAAGAATGGGAAGGTCAGACCACTAGGGATACCCACAGTATATGACCGCTGCATTCAAAACATGGTGAGAAACTCTTTAGAACCCTATTGGGAAGCTCACTTCGAGGGAATCAGTTACGGTTTTAGACCATGTAGGAGTACCCATGATGCTATTGCCAAGATTTATTCTTTAGCAAGACCCAACAAGACAAAAAAATGGATTGTTGATGCGGACATAGAGAAGTGTTTCGACAATATCACACATGAAGCACTACTAGAGATATTAGGTAATTTCCCTTACAGGAAATATATCGAACAATGGCTCAAATGCGGAGTTATGAATAATAACACGCTCGAAATGTCTCAATCAGGTACACCACAAGGGGGTGTTATTAGTCCCCTTTTGGCAAATATAGCACTACATGGTATGGAAGAAGCACTCGGTGTCAAATACACTTGCCGAGGTGAGATAACAGGCAAGAGGGCTTTAGTCCGATATGCCGATGACTTTGTAATCTTCTGCGAAAACAGGTTGGATGCCAAACAAGCTATTAAGGATTTAGAACCCTTTTTAAGTAAGAGAGGATTAAACTTGTCAGAAGCAAAGACAAAGATTGTTCACATAACAGAAGGATTTGATTTTTTAGGTTATAACATCAGACAACACAAAGTCAGTAACACGAAGACGGGTTACAAATGTCTCATAAAACCTTCCAAAGAGTCAATCAAAAACGTAAAATATAAAATCAAACAGATATTCAAAGAGTATCTAAGTAAACCATTAGACCTACTAATTGGTAAAATCAACGAGTTAGTGAGAGGTTGGGGAAACTATTACCGAAATGCAGTAAGTAAGAAAATCTTTTCACATCTTGATAATTATTTATTTAAAAGATGTGTCCGATATGTTAAAAGGATGCACCCCACCAAATCTAAGAAGTTTACGATACTTAAATACTGGGGGAGATTCTAACCCAGTAGGGATGATAAATAGGTCTTTGGTAATAAATCCAATGGTAACTACATAACTAAGTTCACATGGATTAAAATAAAACGCCATGAACTCATTGAGAAAACCAACTCACTAGATAACCCAGAATTAAGGGAGTATTTTTCCAAAAGGAAAAAGAAACTAGACAAACTGGAATCTGAAAAATTCAACGCAAGATGGAGAAACATTGCAAAGCAACAAAACTTCACTTGTCCACACTGTCAACAGTCGTTGTTTAACGGTGAGTCAACGGAAATACATCACATCATTCCCAAGAGCTTTAGGAGGAAGTGACAACACTAAAAACCTAGTAATAAATACTGCATTATTACTGCCACAAAGCTCAACACAAAGTCGCTGTGAGAGCAACACAGAGACATGAAACGGACACACCAAAAGGACAATACTCTAAGGAGAACGTAACAGAGGAATTGTCAACCAACATTCAACTTAGTTTATTCTAATATCCATTAGAATATATAGTAGATGTGAATGCTTGAGCCGTATGCTTGGAAACTTGCACGTACGGTTCTTAGGGGAGAAAAGGGGAGTAATCCCCTCTACTTACCCGACAAATATATTCTTTGCCCATTCCCTATTCTCTACCTTTATTGAAATGATAGAAGTCGAAAATCTCAGCAAAACCTACGGGGCAACCCAAGCCATTAACAATGTATCCTTTAATGTGGAAAAAGGCACTATTTTAGGCTTTTTGGGGCCTAATGGGGCTGGAAAAACCACCACCATGCGCATTTTAACGGGTTATATACCCGCTACCCAAGGCAGTGCAAAAATTGCGGGGTATGAAGTCCATGAAAATCCCATGGCGGTGCGGGAAAATATTGGTTATCTTCCTGAAACTCCCCCCCTTTATCCTGATATGAGTGTGGAGGATTTTTTATCATTTGTTGCTAAGATTAAAGGAGTGTCATCGGGCGATCGCACGGAGAAAGTAAAAAGGGCGATGGAATCTTGTCAATTAGAAGATAAAAGTAAAATTCTCATTCGTAAACTCTCAAAAGGCTATCGTCAAAGGGTAGGCATTGCCCAAGCCATAGTCCATGAGCCTCCCGTTATTATACTTGATGAACCTACCGTTGGTTTAGATCCTCGCCAAATTATCGAAGTGCGCAACCTCATCAAAAGTTTAGCAGGGGAAAGGACTATTATTCTATCTACTCATATTTTGCCAGAAGTGAGTATGACCTGTGACCTCGTAACCATCATCAATAAAGGAAATATAGTTGCTACCGATACCCCCAATCAACTATTAGAGCGTTTGAGCAGTAATTCTGGCTACGAAATAGAAGTAGAGGGCAACACCGAAACAATTTTATCTCCCTTACAAAATATTGACGGTGTCAAGTCTGTTAACACTCAAATCCTCACAGATAAGGAAAATCGTCACTTGCTTAAAATTGAATTAAATGGCAGTGATGAAAGTGGCAAAGATATTGCTTCTTTAATTATTCATCAGGGGTTAGGCATCTATGAGATGAAGAGAATTAAGCCCTCCTTGGAAGATGTTTTCTTAGAGTTAACCACCACTGAATCCAAAGATTTGAAAAACGAAGTAGAAGAGATTAAAGGGGAGTAAATGGGCGGTGATAAAAAAGTGCTTTCGTAGAAGTAAGTGCCAAGAATTAAAGTAATGATCAAACGGCCCAATGGGGATAAAGCAAATAAAACTTAAATAGAAGAAAGCTCTCCCCTCCGAAAAGAGGAGAGATAAATAATCAACCTGTGTTGCGCATTCCCGCGGCAATGCCATTAATAGTGAGTAAAGCACCCCTCAACAATTCATCCTTGCTGTAACGAAAGTGAATCAACCCAGCCTTATCTTGACTTGCATATTGTCGCAGACGTTTCAACAATGAAACTTGTAAAAACCCTAAAGGTACAATAGAACCGTTACGCAACTGTACCGAACGTTGTAATTCGGGATCATTATCTAATAATCGCTCTTGTTGGTTAATTTTCAAGACCATTTCACGGCTAAGGTAATATTCCTTAGCAATTTGGGAGAATAGCTTATGGAATCGCTCTTTATCCTCATCCTTTGCCAACTCTTCTACATAGTGACTAGCCATTTGTAAATCAACCTTTGAAAGGGTCATTTCTACTTTGGAAATCACCATTTTGAAGAAAGGCCATTTTAGATAAAAATAACGTAATAGTTTCAGATTCTCTTCAGGCTCTTTGGCTAAAAACTCTTGTAATGCAGTACCTACACCATACCAGGCAGGAAGCAAGAAACGGCTTTGTGTCCAACTAAACACCCAAGGAATAGCACGTAAAGAGCTAATGTCTTTTTTGCCTGTTTTACGACGGGCGGGGCGAGAGCTAATTTGTAGTTTACTGATTTCCTCGATAGGGGTGACAGAAAGGAAGAAATCGATGAAGTCAGGTTGCTCATAAATCAAATCTCTATAGGCTTTCCTGGAGGCGATCGCAATTTCTTCCATAATATCGTTCCAGGGTTCAATATCATCGAATCCACTGCCCAATAAACTAGCCTGAATTACTGCGGTGCTAATGGTTTCGAGATTGTATAAAGCCAACTCAGGTAAAGAATACTTAGAAGCCAGTACCTCCCCTTGCTCAGTAATTTTGATGCGCCCGTTAATGGTAGAAGTCGGTTGAGCCAAAATTGCCGCATAGGCAGGGCCTCCCCCCCTACCCACCGAGCCTCCTCTACCGTGGAAAATCTTGATTTTTACCCCATAGGTATTACCCAATTTTGCCAAAACTTTTTGGGCTTTATGGATTTCCCAGTTGCTACTCATAAATCCAGAATCCTTGTTACTGTCAGAATAACCAAGCATGATTTCCTGTAAATTATGGGGAGTTAACTTAGGCAGCACCAAATTAGACTGATTTTCAGTGGAAACCTCCTCGTATCCCCCCGCCAAACAGGCACGATAAAGGGGTAAATCAAAGAGTTCTTTCATTACCGAGTAGGACCTCTTTAAGTCTTCCACCGTCTCAAATAAAGGCACTATACGAATGGTACTAGCCCCAATAACAGGGTCATACAATCCTGCTTCCTTTGCCAACAAGAGAACTTCTAATACATCACTGACATAGTTTGTCATGCTGATGATGTAGGTGTTACAAATTTCCAAACCAAATTCTACTTGTAATGACCGTAAAATCTTGAAGGTTTCAATGGTTTCGGTGGTAGTTTCCGAGAAAGGAATGGGATTGGGTACGAGGGGGCGACGGGTTTTTAATTCGCCGATTAGCCATTGGGTTTTTTCTTCTTCGCTCAATTCATTGTAGGGCTTATCCAACATTCCTAAATATTGAGCAATTTCGTTGAGGGCATCGGAATGGCGGGAGGAATCTTGACGAAAATCCAACTCGGCGAGGTGAAAACCATAGATTTCTACTTGGAAAATGATATGGTCTAATTCTTGACAGTTTAGCCCTGTTTGCTCAAGGTTGAGCTTGATAAGTTTTAAGTCCTCTAAGAAATCACTGGCATTGGGGTAGAGGTTATCATCCCTTGTGGCTAGTTTAATAGATTTACGGGTTTCGGGGTTGGATAAAGCCTCGTTTCTTGCTTTGGTATTTTGTAATTTTTTCTCGATAAAGGCGAGTTTTAGTCTATAGGGTTCTTGGCGATAACGGACATATAATTTATCATACACATCAGGCATTTTGATGCGATCTGTTTCTAGGGAGTCTAATAATTCTGGTAATACATTAGACCAATGGAGGGATAAACTGAGAACATCGTTTAACTTGACTATGGACTCTAAATATTTATCAATGACTAAATTACGCTGATAACAGGCCGTTGACCATGTAACTTCTGGGGTTACAAATGGATTTCCATCGCGATCGCCCCCTACCCAAGAGCCAAAATAACAAAACTTATGACTAGGGGCTTTTAGTTTAGGGAAAGTGCTATGTAAAGCCTGTTGTAAACGCTTAGAAAGGTGGGGCAAACTATCAAATAACACCTCTTGGAAGTAATGAAGGGCATAATCAACCTCATCCAAAACCGTGGGCTTAAACTGGTGTAACTCATCGGTGCGCCACCATAATTGAATCTCATCCATCAAACGAGAGCGAAAATGCTCTGCTTCATAGGAATTAGTTAAACCCATGGCACGACAGGATTCCTCCGCCCCATCCAAACGCTCTAAAATTTGGGAAATGCGTCTTTGCTTTTTGCGGATGGTATGACGCACAATTTCTGTGGGGTGGGCAGTAAATACCAAACGAATATCTAACTCATCCAACAAATCTTGAATTTTTTGAGGGGGCATATTCAACTGTTGTAGATGGGGAAATAACCAATGAAAAGTACCACCACTGGCGGGGTTTGGCTTTTGTGCAAAATAACTATAATCTTTGCCTTCAGAATCAACAAGTACCTTTTGGGTTTCGCCCTCAATTAATTTATCAATGACACTGTCTATTTTATTCCCATTTACTTGGTCTTCGGTGGTGGTACTACGGATAATTTTTTGGTTTCGCTGTTCGTAATGTTGCTCTACAATGTTAATTAATTGAAAATAGAGAGCTAAAGCCCGTACAGACTTGATGGCGTCATCTAATTCTAACTGCTCAATCCATTTACTGACAGATTGTTTGGGGGTTTCTGAAGTTTGTCCTTCAGGGGAACAAGCAGATTTTAACTGATCTAATAAATCGACTAAATGTTGTCCACACTCATTTGTCAAAACTAACTCCCACAAATTTTCCACTAGCTTGAGTCGGTGACGCAATAACAGTTCTGAATTAGAATAGATGCTTAGTTCTTCTTCTTCTTTGTGGTTAGTTTTGATAAAAGTCATAATATTTGCTTCTCTTAGATGTTGATTCATGGGCCAGTTGTCATGACAACTTTACAATCTTAGCGGTGATTAGTCCTTAAATAAAGTTTTTTCAGATACATTTTTACTTATTTTCCACCATCTATGGTCATTGTTAGAAATATTTTGCTGTAAATTGCTATACCTATCTTTCAATTTATCAATAATTTAGCGAACTTTAAAGTTAATTAAAGTTTCTGGTTTTCTTGAGAATTTTCGTTGTTATTATTTGATTTATAACCTCTTTTCTCAGAATCATGAGTGAGTCTTTTAGCCCTAATACCGTTCTTGACCGTAATCTTAACCCTTATATTACTCTAAATAATCAGGGAATTACCCTGTCTGCCATAGAATTGTCTGCCTCTGAACATCGTTTGGGTCGTGATCCTGCTATGGTTGATTTGGTAGTACCTAATGAGTGGAATATTGTCAGCCGTTGTCAGGGTACTTTTATCCGTGAGGATGATAATGGTTATCGTCTTTTGGATGGTAGTCGGCAAAAGCGTAGCTCTAATGGGCTTTTTATTAATAATAGACTAATTCCCCCAGAGGGTCATGTATTACATAATGGCGATCGCATCCAAATCGGTCAAAATCCACGAGACTGGGTAATCATAGAGTATCATTCCTCCATGGTGCATAGTGGTTTTAGCCCCCCCAAAACCCAATCCATATCCCTACTTGAAAAACCGATTATCCTTGGCAGGGATGAAAATGCTGACTTGCCCTTAAATGCCCCTACGGTATCTCGTAAACACGCTGTTATCAGTAAAAATAGTCAAGGGCAGTATGTTTTAACGGATTATAGTGCTAATGGGGTATTTGTAAATGAACATAAAGTTAATGGTTCTTGTATTCTAGATCATGATTCCTTAATTAATATTGGCCCTTATCGTTTGGTATTACAAGGAAATCGATTAGTTGTTGCCGATCAAGGAGATAATATTCGTTTAGATGCTTTTAATTTAATACGAGTAGTTAAAGATCAGGAAGGAAAAGATCGCACTATTATTAATGATATATCTTTACCCATTGAACCGGGTCAATTTGTCGCTTTGGTGGGGGGAAGTGGTGCGGGAAAATCTACTTTGATGCGTACTCTTTTGGGTATTGAACCCACAACCAATGGGGCTGTATATATTAATGGGGAAGACTTACGACAAAATTTTAATATTTATCGTAATCAAATTGGTTATGTTCCGCAACAGGATATTATTCACAAAGATTTAACGGTGGTAGAAGCCCTCGAATATGCAGCCAAATTACGTTTACCTCCTGATATTAATGTTCGGGAAATAGTTAGTAAAACTTTGACTCAAATAGAGTTAGTTGATTATAAGAATATTTTAGTAAAAAATCTTAGTGGCGGTCAGTTAAAAAGGGTTAGTATTGGGGTAGAATTATTAGCAGATCCTAAGTTATTTTTCCTTGATGAACCAACTTCAGGGCTTGATCCAGGATTGGATAAAAAAATAATGGAGTTGTTGCGCAAGTTAGCCGATGAAGGACGCACCATTATTCTTGTCACTCATGCTACTACGAATATAAATATGTGCGATCGCCTCGTATTTTTGGGCAGAGGGGGGCATCTTTGTTATTATGGCGAACCTAAATCCGCCATGGAATTTTTTAATATTTCTAGTGGTAATTTTGCTGATATTTATATTAATTTAGAAAGCATTGATGCGGTAATTAATAAAGCCCAAGAATTTAAAAAATCATCCCATTATCAAGAGAATGTTAGCAATCATTTATCTCTAAAAAATACAAACTCTCCTTCTTTTCAAAATACTGGTCATGGCTTTACCAGTGCATCTGTTGGTAATAATAAATCTGTTTCTTCATCTACTCCCGAAAAAGCAAAACCATCTTTAATAAAACAGACAATTACCCTTACTCAAAGATATGCCAAAATTATTTTTAGAGATAAAGTTAACCTTTCAATTTCTCTTCTAACTGCCCCCATTGGTATTAGTTTAATTAGTTTTGCCATTCAAATAGAACCTTTGGTATTGGGTACAAAAGATAATCCAAAACTAGCATCTACTGCCCTCAGTGTCTTATTTGTGTTTACCTGTGCTAATATTTGGGTGGGTTTATCAGGTTCTCTTCAAGAAATAGTAAAAGAGGCTGATATTTATTTTCGAGAAAGGTTAGTAAATCTTGATATTTTTGCTTATTTATTTTCTAAGCTATCAGTATTAAAATTAGTTACTTTTTTACAAAGTTTGTTAATTGTCGTAACTGTTTTATTACGCTTTGAAAGTCCAAATTCTGAGTTAATTTATTGGTCAATAGGAGTATTTATTACCAGTTTTTTAACTATTTTCGCTAGTATAAATTTTGCCTTAATGGTATCTGCCACAGTAAAAAATATTACCCAAGCTAACAGTTTATTACCCTTATTATTAATCCCTCAAATTATCTTCTCAGGAGTATTATTTACTATGGAAGATGCAGGGAAATATCTATCATGGTTGACTATCAGTCGTTGGTCTGTGGGTGCTTATGGTACATTAGTTGATGTTAATAGTATGATACCTGAGCCTATTATATTACCAGATGGCAGTGCGATCGCCCAGGGGATTCCAGAATCATTGGTTTATGAGTCCACTTGGAATAATTTGGCTACTAATTGGTCAGTTTTAATTTTGCATACTTTTATTTATTTTACGATTACTTTTATTTTGCAAAAAAGGAAGGATATATATAATTGATAATTGATAATTGATAGTTGATAATGAATAATTATGGCGGGGAACAGGGAACGGGGAACCGTTTATAATTATAGATTAATAAGCAAATCCTCTCCATTTCAAATTGACAAATAGGTATATTATCTAATAAGGATTTGGTATGATATGGCGTTTTTTATAATTATGAGATACATTTATGATTTTCAAGTCCCCCGAATTTGCGGGGGATTTAGGGGGATCATTTTGTACCCCGTAACCATGATAATTGCTATATCATTGTTATCTATTTTTAAACTCTTATCAATTGGGTTTTTAAATTTATGAAATAAAGTCAATTATTATTAAGATAATTCCCAAAAATAAACAGCCTATCATGCTATATTTAAGAGCATTTTGATTTTTTAAATAATCTGAATTAAGTTCTTCTTCTGTCTTTAAAGAAACTAAAAAAGGTTCATTGTTACTAGGTTTTGTTATTCTTAATTCCCCTGTTTCATCACTAGCATTACCTAAAACTAATACTTCTCGATTGATAGGTAAAATAAACTCTTGATAACGGTAACCTAAAGTGTGGGTATTATAACTATCACTCCTCATCAAAAAAGAAAAATTACCAAACTGAAGCATTCCCCCCGCTGGTTGTTCGGGTCGAAATTCATCTAAAATTTTAATAGTGTCAAATTTTGCACCTTGGGAATTAATGGTGATTGTACCCGTCTTATCTTCTAATATAAATGGAGTAGAGCCCTGATTTTGGGTGATGGTTTCCGATTTGCGGACGGTTTTTTCTATGGTTTTTCCTTCGCTATCTTGCGATCGCACTTTTTCCTCATATTCCCTTTGTACTAGCATACGATAATAAACACAAGGTTCTTGTTTCATTTCCGAAATCAAAGGCTCATCAACGGAAATTTTTCCCCATAATTTCACATAGTCGCGCCAATTTCCACCCCCAATCTCTTGGGTAATAGCTTGACAGGTGGTTTGTAATTCTTCAATATCCGTTAACCTCGCAGACAATAAACTGCCATGGTTTTTCGCCTGTGCCTGTTTGACAAAAAATAAGATAAGTGCGATCGCAACTAAAATAAAACCAAAGATACCCATAGAAAAATCTAAAAATAACCTTAAAAATAAATCATTCTAATTGTATTTTAAAAACTAACCGCTACACTAAAAAAAATATCCTTCGTAATAAAAAATTACAATGTTAAAAGAAAACTGGAAAAAACTACAAAATGGCTCAGATATTAGAGGAGTTGCCCTAGAAGGAGTCGAAGGAGAAAACGTTAATTTAACCCCCGAAATAGTACAAATTCTCGGTAAAAGTTTTACTAAATGGCTAAGCCAAAACCTTAATAAATCTCCTGCTGAATTAATCATTTCCATCGGTAGAGATAGTCGTTTATCAGGAGAAACTTTATCTCAAAGTATTTGCCATGCCATCAGTGAATTAGGGACAACGGTATATAATTTTGATATGGCTTCCACCCCCGCCATGTTTATGAGTACCATCGAAGCTGATTTTAACTGTGATGGTGCCATAATGCTTACCGCCAGTCATCTTCCCTTCAACCGTAATGGCTTAAAATTTTTTACAAAGCAAGGGGGCTTAGAAAAACAAAATATTACAGATATTTTAGAAATAGCCCAAGAAAATAGCTTTAATTATTCCCTAGAAAAAGGAGACATAATTAGTAAAAACTTTATGGCTAAATATGCTAACTTATTTGTCAGTAAAATAAGAGAATCCGTTAATCATCCAGAACATTTTGAACAACCCCTCAAAGACTTAAAAATAATTGTTGATGCAGGAAATGGTGCAGGAGGATTTTTTGCCGACAAAGTATTAAAACCCCTTGGGGCAGACATTACAGGAAGTCAATTTTTAGAACCTGATGGCACATTCCCTAATCATATTCCTAACCCAGAAAATCCAGAAGCAATGGCATCTATTTGTGAAGCTGTGGTAAAAAATAAAGCAGATTTTGGAATTATTTTTGATACTGATGTGGATAGAAGTGCCGCCGTTGATAGTACAGGAAAAGAGTTAAATCGTAATCGTTTAATTGCCCTTACTTCTGCCATCATTTTACAAGAGCATCCCCAATCAACTATCGTTACTGACTCTATTACTTCTGAGGGTTTGACTAAATTTATTGAGCAAGATTTAGGAGGTAAACATCATCGTTTTAAACGGGGTTATAAAAATGTCATCAATGAAGCAGTAAGACTTAATAATGAGGGTATAGAATCATGGTTAGCCATAGAAACTTCTGGTCATGCTGCCTTAAAGGAAAATTATTTTTTGGATGATGGAGCTTATTTGATTGCTAAATTGTTGATAGATTTAGCAAAATTGAAGTTAGAAAATAAACAGTTAACTAACTTAATCAATAATTTAGAAGAACCCTTAGAAAGTGAAGAAATTAGGCTTATCATAAAAGAAGATAATTTTAAAGAGTATGGTAATGATGTAATTGAAAAACTAAAAGACTTTGCGAATAAACAGGATGATTGGCAAATTGTTCCTAATAATTATGAAGGAGTTAGAATTAGTTGTTTATCTGAACAGGAAAAAGGGTGGTTTTTATTACGTTTATCGCTCCATGATCCCGTAATTCCTATTAATATTGAGTCTAATGTTAAAGGAGGATTAGAAAAGATTACTATTCGATTATTTACTTTTTTGGAATCATTTTCAGCTTTAGAAAAATAGATTTTTTCAAAACTAAATAAAGTTGTAAATAGCAATTCTTTATTGATTATTAGACACGAAGGAGATATATTTTGTAGAGTTTGTTTATCTTAATCAAAATTACTTTACTAATAGGTGATTGATTTAGGGTAAAATTTTGTTTGTTAAAAATTATTTATGGTTTACACATCAATGGATTTAAAGGCACTTATTAGAGACATACCCGATTTTCCCAAACCAGGTATTATGTTTCGTGATATTACTACCCTTCTCAGGGATTCTCAAGGGTTAACCCATGTGATTGATGAATTAACGAATCAATGTCGTAACCTTGATGATAAACCAGATTATATTGTGGGCATCGAATCTAGGGGGTTTATTTTCGCCCCTGCCCTTGCTTATCAATTGGGAGTAGGTTTTATTCCTGTGCGCAAAAAAGGTAAGTTACCTGCTCAGGTGCATTCCATCGAGTACAACTTAGAGTATGGCACTGATACCCTAGAAATCCATCAAGATGCGGTGCAACAAGGCGCTAAGGTTATGGTTGTGGATGATGTCATTGCCACGGGAGGCACGGCTAAGGCGACGGCAGATTTATTAACTCGCATTGGTTGTGAGGTGGTGAGTTTTGGTTTTATTGTGGAGTTGAAGGATTTGAATGGCCGTAGTTTATTGCCTGATGTACCTATGGTTACTTTGGTGGAATATGATTAATTTAACCTCAGTCCAAGATTTGTCAGTATGGTAGGGGAGGTACTATGCTACTTCCGTACAGGTTTTGGATGACAGGTTGCAGGTGACAGGTTAAAAATACGAAAAGTTTTTATTAGGTTATTGAAGAAGTGAAAATAAAACTATTAATTATCTTTTTTTGCGTAACATCAGTTAGTATTCAAAAATATTATCACCATTGCCTGTTGCCCGTTGCCTATTCCCTTAAATGATATAATTGTTAAGAAATAATAAGGAAAATTGAGGAAACAAAAATGCCCCATACCATTGTGACAGACGTTTGCGAAGGAGTAGCTGATTGCGTGTCGGCTTGTCCTGTTGCCTGTATCCACGAGGGAGAGAGTAAAAATGTCAAAGGCACAGATTGGTATTGGATTGATTTTGATACCTGTATTGATTGTGGAATCTGCGTACAAGTTTGCCCTGTAGAGGGTGCTATATTACCAGAAGAGCGTCCTGAGTTGCAGAAAATGTCGTAGTTGAGGGAAAATTGATCCCCCTAACCCCCTTAATAAGGGGGAAGCATCTCTGAAGGTTTTGCTCACTCCTAGCTTATTATTCGATTTTATGATGATTATTGGTTTTGATCCAGGCAGGGATAAGTGTGGTTTGGCGGTGATGAATACAGATAAGGAAATCTTATTTAGATATGTGGTAAACTCTTCAAGGGCGATCGCCCTTATCCAAGATTTGATCGTAAAATATAGCCCTTCACTACTGGTAATGGGTAATCAAACTACATCAAAACAATGGAAAACAGAATTAGCAGATAATATAAACTTATCAATTAACTTAGTGGACGAAAAAAATAGTTCGGTAGAAGCGAGGGAAAGATATTGGGTATTTAATCCACCCCAAGGGTTAGGAAAGTTAATTCCCCTTAGTTTGAGAGTACCTCCTGAGCCTATTGATGATATTGTAGCGGTGATATTGATTGAAAGATATTGGCAGACGAAAATATAATAAAATCCAATTTTTCCTATCATTAACGGCGAAATTTTAGTATGATGGTAGGTTTGTCAGGGTAATTGAGCATAGAGAATGAATTAACTAAATATAGTAATTTTATTTAAATTATAAGAATATGATCCCCCCTAACCCCCCTTAATAAGGGGGGGATATACCTTGAAATTTCTACAAAAAATTTAGGACTACCTAATTCTTATAAAATTAACATCCTAAAAATAATTTCCATATTGAAATTGATATAAAAAAACAAATTATGAGAACTAATTATTGTGGCGAAGTGCGCCGAGAACATCTTGACAAGACTATCACTGTTTGTGGTTGGGTTGATCGTCGTCGAGATCATGGTGGAGTAATTTTTATCGACCTGCGCGATCGCACTGGAGTTGTGCAAATAGTCAGCGATCCCCAGCGTACCCCTCAATCATACCAAAACGCCGATACTTTGCGTAACGAATATGTGGTAAAAATTACGGGAAAAGTGAGCGAACGCCCCCCCGAATCCCTTAACCCCAAACTACCCACAGGGGAAATCGAAATCTATGCCAGTGAAATCGAGATTTTAAACGCCGTGGGGAAACAACTACCCTTCCAAGTATCCACCGATGAGGAAAATTTGAGGGAAGATTTAAGGCTCAAATACCGTTACCTAGACTTGAGAAGACACCGCATGACCAACAACTTAACCCTCCGTCATCAGGTGGTTAAAGCCATGCGCCGTTTCCTAGAAGATCAAGAAAACTTTATGGAAATTGAAACCCCCGTATTAACCAAATCTACCCCCGAAGGAGCAAGGGATTATCTCGTACCTTCTAGGGTAAACGAAGGACAATGGTATGCTCTTCCCCAGTCTCCCCAATTATTTAAGCAGTTGTTGATGGTGTCAGGATTTGACCGTTACTATCAAATCGCCCGTTGTTTCCGTGACGAGGATTTAAGAGCCGATAGACAACCCGAATTTACTCAGCTTGACATGGAAATGAGTTTTATGACCGAAAATGAGATAATTGAGCTTAACGAGGCTTTAATTTGTCATATCTTCAAAACTGTCAAAAATATTGATTTACCCCGTCCCTTCCCCCGTCTAACCTACGCACAGTCCATGGATAAGTATGGGTGCGATCGCCCTGATACCCGCTTTGGTTTAGAATTAGTGGATGTATCCGACATCATGAAAGATTCAGGATTCAAAGTCTTTTCTGGCGCTATCAAAAACGGCGGTATCGTCAAAGTATTACCCATCCCCGAAGGTAACGACAAAATTTCTAACGTCAGAATTAAACCGGGTGGAGACTTATTCACCGAAGCCACCATTGCAGGGGCAAAAGGTATCGCTTACATTAGAGTCAGAGATAACGGCGAAATCGACACCATTGGCGCCATCAAAGATAACCTCAGTGACGAACAAAAACAAGAATTGTTGACTCGCACAGGGGCAAAACCGGGGCATCTTCTCCTCTTTGGGGCAGGGGATATTCCCACAGTAAATAAATCCTTAGATCGTTTACGCTTAGTAATAGGGGAACAATTGGGCTTAATTGATGAGGATAAAATGAATCTCGTCTGGATTACCGAATTTCCCATGGTGGAATGGAATGCTGACGAAAATCGTTATGAAGCCCTTCACCATCCCTTTACTGCCCCTAATCCCGAAGATTTGGACGACTTAGCCACCGCTAGGGCTTTGGCTTATGACTTAGTGTTAAATGGTATTGAAATCGGCGGGGGTAGTCTGAGGATTTATCAGCGAGAGGTACAGGAGAAGGTATTTAAAACCATTGGTTTATCGATGGAAGAAGCCCAAGAAAAATTCGGTTTTCTCCTCGAAGCCTTTGAATATGGTACTCCTCCCCATGGTGGTATTGCCTACGGTTTAGATCGTCTGGTAATGTTATTGGCAAAAGAGGATTCTATTCGGGATGTCATCGCCTTCCCCAAAACTCAACAGGCTAGTTGTTTGTTAACCGAAGCACCTTCCATGGTTGATAATAAGCAACTTAAAGAGTTACACGTTGCTTCTACCTATAAGCCTAAATCTTCAAAAGGAGAATAAAAATTAATTTTCCCTCACCCCCAACCCCTCTCCCAAAAGGCGAGGGGCTAATTTTTTACCCTAAATCATTAGTTTTCATGTAATTTAATAACCAATTCGCCATGGTGGCGCGACGGGTTTCGAGGGGGCTAAATTCCCCTATTTTGTAACCTTGAAATCCTAAGTCTTCTTTGAGGAGTTGTTTATTTTCTTTGGGAATAGAGCGAGTTAATTTTACATTGGGGGGGCGATGGGCGATAAAGTCTGGGGGTTGAGGGTATTCGGTGCGCCAAGATTCTTCTACTTCTGAGTTATCCCATGTGTCGGTTTCTTCGTCATATTTATAACCTAGATAATGCCATATTAATTGGTTACAGGTGCGATCGTCTATTTTTTTGTTTAAAATATCCCAGATGGTTTCTTTTGTTAATGGTGGCAACATAAATAATTACTTTTTTTACCCACAGGTTTAGTATTCTGCAAATTAATTATACAGCTATGGAGTAAGGGCGATCGCCTTTAACAGACAGTACAAATATACTTTTCATATTCTGAAATTTATTTATTCCTTTACCGATATTCTTAAGCTATTCATTCGTATATATAATTAAATGATGCGATGATATATATTTTTTGTAAAGAAGTAGAAATAATAGTGGGTAAATTTTGGAGAGTAAAAAAATTAACCATCGTGCCGTTTTACTTCAGTTTATGACCTGGATTACCAGGGGGATGCCGATGTTTCTGTATTCGTTTCCGAGTACATGCTCGGTTTACTGCAACGAGAACTCAATCAGTATCCAAATTTTTCAAGTTATAGATCAAAAAACTTGATAAGCAGTCACCAACACGATAGCTAATTCTCTCACCATGATAATCAATTATCTTCAGAATCTCAACCTCAATCAATTATTCATGGGGTTAGTGAAAAATATTTTATTATATTTAACCATTGAGACTCACCCCAATTTTACTAATATCCACGGCATAACCTGCTACTACTAAAAAAACTTCATCAGCACGGTGTCCTATTTGACGGGTTAAACTACCAAGACGATTACGAAATAAACGACCCAATTCATAGGCTGGAATTATTCCCCATCCCGTTTCTTCTGCTACTAAAATAATCTTATTATTACTATTAATTAAACTGTCTAATAATTGCTCTACTTGTTGTTCCCAAATAATGTCATTTTTTTCGATAAAATTTGCTACCCAAGTTCCCAGAGAATCTATTAAAATTAATTGATTACTATGACATTTATCAAGAGCTTTTGGTAAATCAAAAGGTACTTCTAAACATTGCCATGATTTAGGTCTTCTTTGCTGATGAATTTGAATTTTTGTCATCCATTCAGTATCAGATTCTATTTTTTGAGCGGTGGCGATATAAACAACTTGTTGGGCTTGTTTTTTGGCGATAGATTCTGCCCATTCACTTTTTCCGCTACTGGCTGCCCCTGTTACTAAAGTAATTTTTGTCATATTACTATAAAAATTTATCTTGAATTAATATAGTCTCGCCTTCTTTTTTATTTAAACTTTCTTCTAATAGTGAATTAATCAAACTATTTATACTCATACTATTTTTTCGTGCTAATTTTTCTAAACCAGGACTTACGTATTTTGACGAATTTTGATTGTTTTAGCGATCGACGTTTAACAAAAACTAAAGGTTTTTGAGGATGCCTGCATAAGTTCTGTAAACGTTGGTATCAATTTTCTGATATTTCTGAAGCAATCTTATTTTTACTTTTACTTCCACTGAAAGGCTCAGGAATGGAAAAACCTTTATTATATAAAGCATCAATGGTTTCTTGTAAAGCATCAAAACCATTTTTTATGGCTTCTTCAGGGGTTTCTCCATCAGAGATACATTCATTAAAATCAGGAAAAGAGATTAAATACCCACCACCTTCTTCCTTGCTTAAAAGTCTAATTTTAAAGGGGTATGAAAACAAATTATTCATAATACTAACTATCTAAAAAATCAATAAATTTCTTAATATAAATGGGTTTGATTGGACGATGTGCAGGGATGGGTAATGTTTTACCATCATTCCTGATAAAAACCACATGAGAAGTTCCTTTCTGTCTCCATTCTACACCATAGTTTTGTGCAACAATTTTGACATTTTCAATACGCCAATCACGAGGATTGATTTTCATTTTTGCCAGAATTTTGTCTGCTTTACTCATTATTTGTCTTTGTTAAAATATGTAAAGAGATTGTTTTAAATTTTATCCATCATCAATTCTTAACATGGTTGCACATTGTCTCTTGCCAAAATTAAAGGATTTGCCCTCGGATGCGGGGGTTTATTTTATGCACGATCGCACTGGGGAGATATTATATATAGGTAAGGCAAAAAATTTACGCAAAAGGGTATCATCCTATTTTGCCCCTTCCCAACGCCATAGTAACCGTATTGCCTTAATGGTGTCTCAGATACGGGATATTGATTTTATCGTCACCGACACAGAAGCCGAGGCATTGGCGCTTGAGGCGAATTTAATTAAGCAACACCAACCCCATTTTAATGTGTTGCTCAAGGATGATAAGAAGTATCCTTATGTGTGTATCACATGGTCAGAAAAATATCCTCGTATTTTTATCACCCGTAAAAGAAGGATAAAAAATAAGAGCGATCGCTACTATGGGCCCTATACTGATACAAGGGGATTACGCCACACCCTCGATTTAATTAAAGGTAACTTTCCCCTACGACAACGCCCCAAGCCATTACATAAAGATAGACCCTGTTTAAACTATGATTTGGGAAAATGCCCTGGAGTATGTCAAAACCTTATTTCTCCCCAAGATTATCACCAAATTATCGAAAAAATTGCCCTTATTTTTCAAGGTAGAACAAACGAACTAGTTAGTCAATTAAAACAACAGATGGAAAGGGCGGCAGAAAATCTTGATTTTGAAAAAGCAGCTAAATATCGAGATCAAATCAACAGTTTGGAGCAATTATTTGCCACTCAAAAGGTAGCTTTACCCGATGATACCATATCCCAAGATGCGATCGCCCTTGCCCAAGATGAACAACATACCTGTATTCAATTATTCCAGATTAGGGCGGGGCGTTTGGTAGGTAGATTAGGCTTTTATACCGACAACGGCATGGAAACCGAAGCAGGGGAGATATTACAAAGGGTATTAGAGCAACATTATCAACAAATTGAACCCTTAGAGATTCCTAACGAAATTTTGGTACAACATCCCCTAAAGGATGGAGAAATGTTGATGGAATGGTTAGGGGAAAAGACAGGGAAAAAAATCACCATTACCAATCCCCAAAGGCAAATAAAAGCCGAATTGATCAATATGGTGGAAAAAAATGCTTACATTGAACTAGAAAAAACTCAAAAATCAGCCCTAGCTAATCTGGAAGCTATGGAGGATTTAAGCCATATTTTGCATCTACACCACTTTCCCAAACACATCGAAGGGTATGATATATCCCATCTCCAAGGCTCTAATGCAGTGGCATCTAGGGTGGTATTCATCGATGGGCAACCTGCCAAACAATATTATCGTCATTACAAAATTAAAAACCCCACCATCACCATCGGACATTCCGATGATTTTTTATCGTTGCAGGAGGTGATTAGACGACGTTTTTCGGGTAACGACCCCCATCCTGACTTAGTTATGATAGATGGAGGAAAAGGGCAACTCTCGGCGGTGTGTGAGGTATTGGAGGAGTTGAAACTGATGGAAAAGGTGAAGGTAATTAGTTTAGCAAAAAAAAGGGAAGAAATATTTTTACCCCGACAATCCCAGCCTTTGCCCACGGATGCGGAACAAGCAGGGGTACAATTATTAAGAAGGTTAAGGGATGAAGCCCACCGTTTCGCTGTCACTTTCCACCGACAACAACGATTAAAGGCCTCTAGGCGATCGCAACTTGACCAAATCTCAGGTTTAGGATTTGAACGCCAAAAACGTCTTCTCGCCCATTTTCACTCGGTGGATTACATCAGAGAAGCCAGTGTAAAACAGATTCAAGGGGTGGATGGTATCGGGGCTAGTTTAGCTCAAAATATTTATGATTACTTTCATCCTAGCTAGGGGGATGGGTAATGAGTCGTAAATAGTGATGGAATAGGATAAACAGAACAAAATAAATTAGAGTAGGATTATCCATTATCAATGGTTCCAGAGAATTTTAAAAGAAAGTAAAAAAAAATTGCCTATTTCCTTGACACTACAAAATAGATTCGTTATATTAATATATGTGCGTTAAACGAGAGTTAAGAAAACTTAAGTTAAATGTAAAACCTAAGCCCCCATCGTCTAGAGGCCTAGGACACCTCCCTTTCACGGAGGCGACAGGGATTCGAATTCCCTTGGGGGTATGTAAAAAACGGGAACTAACTCAGTGAGTTGGTTCCTATTTTGCTTTTGTGCAAAATTAAAGGCGATCGCAAAGTAGTAGACTATGTTTGATCGCACTTTAAACGCTTTAAATCTTTGAACATACTTTTATCTTTATATTGGGCAGTATACAATAAAATTGGTACAGCTAAAGCGAATTTATTTGGCTTATTATGGCTATGTATTTACAAAAATTATTACAAGAAAAGCGACAACAAATTTTGCAGTTAGCGGATAAGCACGGGGCTTTTAATGTTAGAGTGTTTGGTTCGGTGGTAAGGGGAGAGGATACCCCAGAAAGTGATATTGATTTTTTGGTTGACTATGACCCAGACAAAACAACTCCTTGGTTTCCAGGGGGATTATTGATGGATTTGCAAGAATTATTAGGGCGTAAGGTAGATGTTTTAACGGAAGATGGAATTAGTGTTTTTATTAAAGAACAAATTTTGACGGAGGCTCAACTTCTATGAGTACCGATAAAAATTTAGTTTATTTGCACCATATATTAGAATGCATTGAGGCGATCCAAACATATACATATCAAGGACGAGAAGACTTTCTGAGCAATAGTTTGATACAGGATGCGGTGTTACGGCGTTTACAAATTATGGCGGAATCAACTCAACGACTTTCAGATGAATTAAAAGCTCAAGTGCCAAATGTGGACTGGAAAGCTTTATCGGGTTTTCGAAATATTTTAGTTCATGATTATCTCGGTGGAATTAGTTTAAATAGAGTTTGGAATGCGATTGAAAAGGATTTACCCATTTTAAAGCAACAGGTGAAATTAATATTACAAAGATTTCATTAAAACAACTTAAGAAGATGAAAAACGATCGCACTTAGACACACTTCACATCCTTATTATGACTAAAATATATCCGCAGGATCAGCATCTTTTAATTTTCTAACGGCGATCGCCCCTGAAATAAAACACATAATAATAGTTAAAATCAAAACTGTCGTCAGCCGAGAAAGTTTCATTGCCAAAGGTAAAGCCGTAGCTGCCCTGGTTAAACTATACAAACCAGAAGAGATTAGAAAACCAGGAATAAAACCCAAAATTGCTAAAATTATAGCCTCCTGAAACACCAACACCAAAAAATAATTATCCCCATAACCCATCGCCTTGAGGGTAGCATATTCAGGTAAATGATCCGACACATCCGCATATAGGATTTGATACACTATCACCGTACCCACCACAAAACCCATACCAGCCCCCAAGAGAAAAATAAAACCAATGGGGGTACTATTGGACCAGTAACCCTGCTCAAAATCCATAAATTCCTCGTGGGTGAGTACCCGAACATCAGCCCCCAAAAATGAATCTAACTTACTTTTTACCGCCAAAGGATCTGCATTTTCTTTTAACTCAATTAAACCAATCTCAATATTACCGCTTCGGCGCTCAGGAAAAGCCCGTAAAATATTAGTATCACTGGTAATCACCGTACCATCTACTGCGAAGGATGGGCCAAGGGAAAATAACCCATGTACCTTAATATTACGATTATTTATCTCCGTTTTTACCTCCCCTTGAGTCTCATATAAATCCCTAACCCTGCCAAACTCTGGACGAGAAGCCACATCAAATAGAAAAGTATCCGCCAACTTGATTTGATCTAAATTTTCATTGACCAAGGGTAAATCTAAAATAGAATGGGAAGGATTAAAACCCATGGCCATAATTGTTCTCACTTGACCAGTTTCAGGGTTTTTCCAATCACCCAAGCTAATATAAATCGGTGAAACAAATTCTACTTCCTCTAGTTGCAGTGTCTGATATAAACCTCGACGGGAAAAAGGTTTCATTAAGTGTATGGCTTCGGATTGGGGGCTAATAAGTACCAAATCTGCTTCTATTTTTTCATGGATAAGAGTAGCACTATCCAACAAAGCCCCTCGAAAACCTAACTGCATAAACATTAATATATCTGCAAAGCCAATTCCTGCCAAGGCAATCAGCAATCGCATTCTTTCATGGCTTAGTTGTAACCAAGCTAGGGGAGTTTTCACTATTTCACACTATTATTTTTTTCAAAAGATGTCGGTCATAATTATTTATCGTTAGATTGCACCTTAGACTACCTACGAATTGATAATTAATGGTTGATATTTATGATATATCATCACTATCTATTGTCCACCCGTAATGTTGGAATATTTCGATAAAATCCCTGTGGGCGATCGCTTCAGGGTCTATGGGTACATACGTAGGAATATTTGACAGTTTTTTCTATTTATGGAGGATTGATAGAAGACGTGACCTTAGTAAACATGATGTACGAAAATATACTTAATAAAAAATTAAGATTCTCATACTAATTACTATTTCAATAACGGGACTAAATATTAGTAACAAGCTAGTTAAGATGTTCCCCTCGGTTACTACCCAAAAAAAGATAGAAAAAGAAAGCTATATGGCAATAAATCTTAAAAAATCTTGCTTAAGTCGCAATTTAATTGGTTTTTGTTTGCAAAATGTCTAATATTAGCTAATTTAGTTAAATGCACTACTATTTGACTTTAAATACAATTACAACAATCAATATTATTGTTAAGTATTGTTAAATAATGATTTTGTTATTTTTAATAAACTTTATCTTAGCCTCATAAATCCTTCAAAACTTTATCTCATCTTTACAAAATCGAGTTGACATTTTGTTTTCTACCTGTTAAATTTGTACATAAATACACTTAAGTACACGCAAGTAAGAAGTAGGTACTAATTAAATTTATCACTTAAGCGATTACTGAAAGGGTAGAACGAATTTTTTAAATATACATACAAGGACATAAAAGATAATGATTAATAATAATTTAGGCAAGTATCTAGCGGTAGGCTCTCTAGCGATTGGTAGTACATTTATGGTTACTAACACAGTAAATGCCGCGGCACTAGAAGGAACTGTTTCAATACAACCTTTCACCTTGGGCGGCATAACTGTTGGTGGAGTTGCAGCAAATGCTAGTCCTGGAGGGGTTTTACTAACATATACAGGTGTTGATGATCCCTTTGGTAAACCTATTACAGGGTTTGAATTTTTACCATCAACAACTCCTACTGGATTCGGTACTGCCCTTCAGTTTAATGGAAGTGGCGATTTTGCTAGTTTTTTCAATCACAGAGGCTTAATTAGAAATGTAACCACTGCTGATTCTCTTGCGTTTCTTGCTGAAGAAACAGGTGGACCAGACTTTGAAATTTCTGACTTTTTAAGAATATATAGTGAAACTACTGATGACAATTGGAATACTTTGGAATATACGTTTGCCCTAGATTCAATTTCTTTACCTGAATACACTTCAGTAGGTGTAGGCGGACAAGATACAACAATCAGCTTGAATTTTAATGGCAGATTTATAAATGCTGATGATAATAGTGAAAGTTTCGGCTCTTTTACCACTGCTTTAACCTTTAATGGTGACAACCAAGCGGAAGTTATTGCATTACTTTCTGATGTTAACAATCCATACGAAGCTCCTAGTTGGACTGCTGATGCTGTGGTGTCTGCTGCTACCGTTCCTGAACCCTCTGCCGTTGGTGGTTTGATGGTCTTTGGTCTTCTAGGCTCCATGGTGGGTTTGAAAAAAAGAAGAGAAAAAGTTTTAAATTAACAAAAATAAAAACCCTCCTGACAAAGGAGGGCAAAGCCATCATCTATTCTGGGGAATAACGCCCCGGAGAAAGAATATTATTAGGATCGAGGGTACTTTTTAACTGTCGGAGCAGTTGATTGTAACTATCTTCCCCCTTCGCCATGGTTTTCATGGAATGGATACCTAAACGATAGGGGTAATAACCGCTACTGGTGAGTTTATCCATCAACTCGTCATAACATTCCAAAGCTCGTTGATCTTCTCCTTGTATGTCTCGATCATAACCAATGGAAATGACACAATCGAGTACCCTTTCCGTTAACAAGGTGATGGACTGTTGAGGCTCGAACCCGTATTTGAGTAGAGTTTCTCTTACTATCTGGTTAATTTTTGCCCCGTGCTTTCCTAACAAGGGAGCTACAGGGGCGCACCAGATTAAACCGCAACCATCCCTATCAGGATCTGGATTTTCTGGGATAGGTGTTTTTTTGCGCCAATAGGTACTAGCTAACTGGGTACTGGTAGGCACACCTTTCATTAGGCCATAAACAGGGTGCATCAGGTCTAATAGTTCTGGTAAATGAGAACCTGTTATTTTTTGGAAGGGTTTGGCAATGCCATCGGCAATTTTTATGGTGCGGTCATCCAAAAACTGGATTCGGCGGACTTTTCCCTTGAGGGCATTATTAATTAATCTTTTCGCTTCCGCAACTTGTTTTTTCGTTCCGTAAATACCCCCCGAACCATTCCACGCCCCAAAATCCCAATCCTTGGCAAACTGATTTAACACTTCATCAGGTAAAGGGGTAACGCCCTTGGCTTCCTCCCAAGGATATTGTCGCAAAGCACACAAGACCTTGTAATTATTGCCGATATGTACCGCACTTTTAATGGTGCCATCTAGTCTGAGAGGGCGTAGAGCATCAATCAAATCCGCCAATTGATCATCCCTTTCGACACTAAAGAAAAACGCTTCAAAATATTCTGGGGCAGGCATTAACCAAAAAGTCATCTGCGTAACAATACCAAAGTTAGACTGGGTAAAAAGTCCATCTAAATAAGGACCTAATCCCCAACGATATACAGGGGCTGCTGTGGCGTTCTCAAACTTCCCAAATCCCGTATGAATAATTTCCCCCGTAGGTAGTACCACTTCCATGCCACAAACTTGGGCAAAATGATCACCGTAGGGAGTATGCCCAAATCCCCGTTCCATGGTATTCCCAATGAGACTACTTTCCACGGAAGAAGCGTTGCAGTCTAGCCAAAGATTAGATTTTTTTTCCTGTAAAAATTCATATAGTTGTTGTTGAGTAACCCCTGGCTCAATGGTTACATAGCCTAATTCCTCATTAAAGTCGATGATTTTGTTCATCTTTTTCAGTTCCATTAAGGCACAACCATCTCCCGTAGGTACTTTTGATCCATAGCCCCAATTTTTGCCAGTGCTAACAGGATAAATAGGAATTTTATGCTCATTTGCGATGTGTAAACATTTTTTTATTTCTTGACTATTACTAGGGCGTAATACAGCACAAATTTTATTGTCAGTTAAATATGTGGCGGTTTCTTTTTTTTCTAAAACTGTGTCGGTCGTGATAATATTTTCTTCACTTAAAATGCTTGTCCAAGAGGCGATCGCTTGTTTTTTATCCATAAAATTCTCCATTTAAAATATTAGTGCAATCATCCATTTTTATATTAGCTTGTATTCTTTGAAATAAATTATAAAGATAAATATCTTTGCTAATGTTATTAATTGCTTCGGAAGTATTTAATAGAAAAAGTCTTCTTTTTCCTTTAAACTCCATAATTTCTCCACAAAAATAAGAATTTAAGCCATACAATTTTAACTGACGAGATAATCTTGGCTCCATAAGACTAATGGCATATTGCAAATTCAAATCAGAAACAATACTCGTCACAGCTAAATAAAGTGTGAGAGGAATAATTGATAAACTGCGCCTAGTAAATTTATTATCATACTGATTAAAGTCACCAGAATAAATAGTTTGTTTTTGGTTCCACTGGCGAAAATGACTAAGTACGGCTAAACGGGAAACTTCTCCAAAATAAGATCTAGGAATACAGTTAAAGTCAAGAAAGTGTTCATCACAAATGCGTTCAAAGGGAAATCGTTGCTGAAAACCATCTGAAGACAGAACCAAGCGCACACAACCAATGTAAATGTTTTTGGGTTTATACCTAAGTAATAAATGGATTGAACAGGAGTCATAAGCATCTTGTTCTAATTTATCAGGAAATTTACTTAGGGGTTCATACTTTAATTCTTGGCAGTAAACTTGATAACGAATACGGAACACTTCTTCTCTCAGTTTAGGTGTATTTGCAATGCAAATATCAAATTGTTGAGAACTATATACGAATCTATGATCTAATAATAGAGGTTGATTTGGCTTTATAGCTTTTATATTTAGACTCATACTAAGTTTACGAATTTATTGTTAAGCTGAACAAAACTGATAACAGATATTGTCTTTTATAGTAGCTTGTATTTTTTTAAATAAACAATAAATCTCCGTATTTTCACTGAAGCCATTCAAAACTTCTTGTCTTTCCAGGGTGTATGGACCTCTTTTACCATGAAAGTCAACAACAGTACCAATGGGACGAGCAATTAAGCCACTCATGCGTAAATGCC
Source organism: Cyanobacterium sp. HL-69 (assembly GCA_002813895.1). Taxonomy (NCBI): domain Bacteria; kingdom Bacillati; phylum Cyanobacteriota; class Cyanophyceae; order Chroococcales; family Geminocystaceae; genus Cyanobacterium; species Cyanobacterium sp. HL-69. The sequence continues at coordinate 3,010,889 of CP024912.1, forward strand.
TAGCCAGTCGAGGTTCCATTAAGGTGACAGCATGACTAAGCCCCAAGTCCATGCCAAGGCTTGTGGCGGCTAAGTAAAGTCCTAAAGCGATTACGGAAGAACGTCGTCTTTGCTCTCTAATCTCTTCTTTACTTCTATTTTCAAAAACAATTAAACCACTGGGGGTATTTTGTTCCCCTGACCTTTTTCTAAATTGGGAGATTACTGCTAGTCGAGAAATCTCAGCAACATTTGTCCTCGATATATTTTCAAAATCAAAGGTATGGTTATGACAAATACTTTCAAAAGGAAAACGATGATCTATATCATTGGTATTAGATAAAACCAGACGTACACATCCTGCATAAATTCCCGTTGATTTATGTTGCAAAATACAATGAATAGAGCGATTATCGTAAGAATCTTTTTCCATAAAATCAGGAAAATTTTCTACGGGTTCATAGCCAAGTTCTTGACAATATACTTGATACCTAATTCTGAATACTTCTTCTTTTAATTCTTGGGTATTTGCTACAAATATATCAAAATACTTAAAAAAATGTTCTCCTAAGCCAATGCCGTCCATAATTTATTTTAGGTGATTAACATTTTTGATTATATCTTTTTTTCCGTACTAAGTAAGTATTTTTATTTTTTTTTCTCAGTAATACATATTAATTTTGAATAAAAATAAGTGATAATACTTAATAAAAATAGATAAAGACTAGAAGAAATAATTTTTCACTCAAAGATAACAATAAAAAATTGTTTTATATGAAAAGTTGCATTAAGTTTTTGAATTTTAGGACAGTTTTTCATTCAATAAATTTGTAATGACATACCACTTCACATTTGCATTTTATGCACCATGATAAATTTTGAACGATCGCCCTGAGTCCATTAAGTAATACAATGTAAATAGAAACAATCCCACACAAGGCGAGGTTGTACATAACTTTTCAGCGCTCTTTTAACCTTTTCTAACCCTTCTACTATTTCTTTATTCCGTTGTTTATCCCAGTAAAGACATTGTAGATAGTCCGCTAACCATAGCTGAGTTTCTAATTCCAAACTGTCACTAATTTCCTTGGCCAGATGAAATCCCTCAATCGCCCCTAAGGGTAATTGTGATAACCTAGAAAGTAGATCTGATGGTATTTCTAACAGCTTAGTGCGATCGCCCATCGCTTTCCCCGGAGAGCCTTGAGCCAACTTTACTAACTGAGGATATTCCAACACATCCGCCGCATTTTGCCTCTGCAATACATAAGCCAAATCATCCTCACTGAGGCGAGAAAAAGGAATCATCTGACAACGGGATACAAGGGTAGAAAGAATGGCATCCACACTGGGGGCTATTAAGATAATGGTAGCTCTCCCCGGCTCCTCAAGGGTTTTTAATAAAGCATTCCCCGCCGACTCTGCCATCAATTCCGTATCCTCGATTACCACCACCGAGCGAGGGGCTTTGAGAGGGGGACGACCTAAAAACTCACTGATCGCCCTTATTTGCTCAATTCTGATTTGTGGAGCATTTTTTCTTTTTAAACCCTGCTCCTGAGCTTGGGAGGCGGTAATAAGTTCACCTTTTTCGGTGTATGTAGGCTCTACCCAAAGGAAATCGGGGTGGTTTCCTGCCTGTATTTTTTGCACCATGGCGGCATAATCATCTTCGGGGCGAATCATCAGCATCTCCGCAAAACACCTCGCCCCATATCCTTTACCTACACCCTTCGCCCCTACAAACAAGTAAGCAGGGGCAATACGATTAATGGCGATCGCCCTTTCTAACAATTCTACAGCTAAAGGTTGTCCAATTAATTTTGCAAGGGGTTTCATAAATAATTGATAATTAATAGTTGATAATTGATAATTAATTTAAAGTGAGAGGGTAATTTTGCAAATGATTATAAAATATTAACCATTGCCCATTCCCTATTCCCCATTAAAATGTCTTCACTCACAGAGTCTCTAAAAAAATACTTCGGTTATGACAGTTTTCGCCCAGGGCAGGAAAAAATTGTCCAAGATGCGATCACCCATAAAGACCTTTTAGTTATCATGCCCACGGGGGGCGGAAAATCGCTCTGTTTTCAGCTTCCTGCCCTCTTGAAGCAGGGTATAACCATCGTCATATCCCCCCTCATATCCTTGATGCAAGACCAAGTCACAGCCCTACAAGACAACGGCATCGGGGCAACCTACATCAACAGCACCCTCAATTATGAAGAAACCAGAATCCGTCAAAGGGACATTTTAGCAGGAAAAATCAAACTCCTTTACCTCGCCCCCGAAAGGCTTGTTAGCGATACATTTCAACCTTTTTTAGACACAGTAGTTCAAAAAATAGGTATCTCCGCCTTTGCCATCGATGAAGCCCATTGTATCTCTGAATGGGGTCATGATTTTCGCCAAGAATATCGTCAGATGAAATACTTGCGTAGCCAATATCCCCGAGTGCCAATCATTGCCCTCACCGCTACCGCCACAGTTAGGGTACAACGGGATATAATTCAACAGCTAAACCTGCGCAATCCTCAAATTCATCGCTTCAGTTTCAACCGTCAAAACCTTTACTACGAAGTACAGCCAAAAGAAACCCGTGCTTATAACCAACTACTCCATATTATCCGTTCTCACCAAGGTTCTGGTATAGTTTATTGTATCAGTCGCAAAAGTACCGAAGAAATAGCCGAAAGACTCGCCAGAGATGGGGTTAGCGCCCTTCCTTACCATGCTGGATTAAGTGATAAAGTGCGATCGCAATATCAAACCCGCTTCATCCGAGACGATGTCCGCATCATGGTAGCTACTGTTGCCTTTGGTATGGGTATCAACAAACCCGATGTCCGTTTAGTAGTGCATTACGACTTACCCCGCAACATAGAAAGCTACTATCAAGAATCAGGCAGGGCAGGGAGAGACGGCGAAAAAGCCAGTTGTATTCTTTTATATAGCCGTGGTGATAAACAAAAAATAAACTACTTTATCAGACAAAAAACCAACCCCCAAGAGCAAAAAATTGCCTATGCCCAACTAGCCAAAGTCATTGAATATGCAGACACAAACTATTGTCGGCGCATCCCCCAACTAAGTTATTTTGGTGAAAAATTTAAAGGTAATTGTGGTAACTGTGATAACTGTCTAAATCCAAAACCCATAGAAGATTGGACTATTGAAGCCCAAAAGTTTTTATCCTGTGTTTATCGCACTAATCAACGGTTTGGAACTAAACATATCATAGACGTTTTGAGAGGTTCCAGGGATAAAAGAATTTATGAATATGGACACCATTTATTATCCACTTATGGTATAGGAAAAGATCATACCACCGATGAATGGAAAAATCTTGCCACCTCCCTCGTTTATCAAGGGTTAGTAAGACAAACTAGCGATGGATATAATATTCTTAAAATAAACGATCAAAGTAAGAAAATATTAAAAGGAGAAACAAAAGTATATGTTGCCGTTAAAGGCAAAGCCGTAAAAAAAGCATCGAGAGATTTAAACTCCCAAGCCGTAGAAGTAGAAATTTTACTCAATCAACTCAAAACATTACGTAAAAAATTAGCAGATTTAGAAAATATTGCTCCCTATGTCGTTTTTCACGATTCAACCCTCAAAGTAATGGCACAAATGCAACCCGACACCACCGCAAAATTTGCCCAACTTTCGGGGGTAAACGACTATAAATTGCATAAATATGGCGATATATTTATCTCAGAAATTAGAACATTTATCCAGCAAAAACAATTACCTTTCCAACTGCCTACCAATACCCAAATGAAAACCCTACAACTATATCAACAAGGGCTAGGTATTGCTGACATCGCCAAAGAAAGGGGTTTATCTGTTACTAGCATTGTCTCCCATCTCAGTGAATTAATAGAATTGAATCAACCTGTTATAGTTAATGATTTTGTTAAAACAGAGAAACAAAAGGTTATCCTAGATATCCTCAAGAAAGTAGGTAATCAGAAGTTAAAAGAAATTAAACAACATTTACCTGATGAATATACTTATGATGAGATTAAATTGGTTAGGGCATGGTTTAAAAGAATGGAGAATGGATAATTAAACTTATTTGTAATTAACATCTCTTTAATAAAAGTTTTAAGTAAGTAGGCATAATTAAATCAATTTAGGCAAGGGGTTTAAACCCCTTCTTCATAAGAGTCTTAATAAAATAAGAGCTATGATTAATTTTGCTAACCTACTTAACCCCTTGCTATCAAATTAATTTTTATAAAAATAAACTTAATTTTAAAATTAATCTTTGTAATAAATACTAAAAAATAATTCATAATTTTTGGATATGGAAAATATATTATTAAATAGATACGAAATCATAAATCATCTGGGTACAGGGGGTTTTGGTGAGACTTATCTAGCCAAAGATTTACATAGCCCTACTCAAAAAAGAGTAGTGGTAAAATCCCTTAAGCCAATTCATGACAAAAATAGGTCAGAATTAATCGAAAAACTATTTTTAAAAGAAGCCTCTACCTTAGAAGAATTAGGGGAAAATTCTAAACAAATTCCTACCCTTTATGCTTACTTTCATCATCAAGATAGATATTATCTAGTACAAGAATATATACAAGGAAAAAGCCTTAATCAAATAGGTATTATTTCTCCTGATAAGTGTAAAGAAATTTTGCTTTCTTTTTTAGAAGTATTGAAATATATTCACAGTCAAAATATTATTCATCGAGACATCAAACCAGAAAATATCATCATCAGAGAAAAAGATAACCTGCCCGTGTTAATTGACTTTGGGGCAGTTAAGGAAAAAATGGGCAGTTTTACCACCCCTAATGGCTCTATTGTAAGTTCTGTAATCGTTGGTACAAGAGGCTTTATGGCACCTGAGCAGGGTTTGGGGCGCACGGTTTTTAGTTCCGATTTATTCGCTCTTGGGTTAACCATAATTTACTGTTTGACGGGTAAATCTCCCATGGAGTTTCCTTCTGATACCCTAACGGGGGAGTTACAATGGCAGGATTATATCCCTAATTTAGAGTCTGGTTTTCGAGAAATTTTGGAAAAAGCAACTAAAATAGATATTCCTAGTCGTTATGGTAATGCAGAGGAAATGTATCAGGATGTGTTGACTGTTATGGGGGAAGTTTCTCCCCTGTCGATGGCTATGGCATCCCCTATCATTGCCCCAACCCAGTTATCTTCTCCTTCTGATACGTTACTTAAAACTCAGGTGATAACTCCTCGAGTTGAGGATGATAATTTATCGGATTCTTCTTCCAGCAATTTTCTGATGGTTGTGATGTTTAGTATGGTAGTTTTTTTGGCTTTAATGGGAGGTTTTTTTCTTGCCCAACCTAGGCAGGATAATCAAGTTGTCGTCGAGGAGACGGAGGGAGAAGTTGAGGAGGAAAAAGATTCGCCTATGGATATGGAAAGGAAAAATACAGATACAAATCCAAGGGAGGAAGAAAACACTCCCATCAATCCTATTACAGAGGAAATTCCTGAAGAAGATATTGAGGAAGTAGAATCTCCCCCTGCGGAAATTAATCCTCCTGAAGAAATTAATCCTAATCCCCCCATAGAAGAAACTCCTCCGCCAGATACTACTCCTGTACTATCTGAACAAGAAGCAAAACAGACTTTACAGTCATTGTACTCCTATTTGTCTGCAAAACAGTTTGAAAGTGCGATCGCCCTTTATTCCCCATCCATGCAAAGTCAATTTAGACAGAGTTTTTTTGAACAATTTGATAAGGTAACAGTGGAAGATTTAAGGATAACTTCTCAATCCTCCCAATCCATAACCCTTGTGGGTGATAACACCTATTATTATCCTGATGGTACAACCCAAAGAGAGCAAAGAAACTATACTGTAACTACCATGGATGGAGTGCCTCAAATTACCTCTTCTCAATTTTTACAAGTTACAAAACCAAGAGAATAACCTCAAATATTTTTATAGTTAAAATTCATTATCAAGAAAAATTTTGATGAATACCTACCAAGAAAGGAATCTATAAAAGAATTAACAAGTATTTTGAGAACAAATCCTTTAAACTTAATATATATCAAGTCGTATAGTGGGTACTTTTGCCATGGATATAACTTTCTCTTTTTCTTTTTGGAGTCAACTAAATAAATTAAATGCTCAAGAAAATAATTATTTATTAAATAAAATTAGAGAAACCATCACCACAAATATCTCCCCAGACGACTTATCTTCCCATGTTACCCATGAGCAAAAAGTTATTATAAAAATTGATTTAACCGTAAATTATTCTCTTATTGGTGTTTTCTTACCTTCTGCAAAAAATATTAAATTAATCGGCTTTTTATCTTCACAAACCATTAATTTAGAAAATTATTCCTATCATCACAAAACTATTAAAGTTACCTCAGAAATAAACCAAAAACTAGAAGACAATATTATCGATGCTATCGATTTTGCTTTCAATTTGAGTAATTCTTTAATAGCTAATACAACCTCAGCCATAGATGACTTTTATTTAGATGATTTAAAACTCGATACATCCAAGTTTAATCCCGTAATCTTATCAAAACAACAAAAAGAATTTATAGAAAACAATCATAGTTTACCTATTTTTTTATCAGGAAATAAAGGTACAGGAAAAACAACTCTTTCTTTATACCATGCCCTACAAAAAACTAATGACTATCAACATGATGCTGAATGTAAGATTATTTATCTTACTAGCACCCAAAACGAACAAAAAAAATTAACAAATTTTGTTAAAAACCTAAGTACCCACTCTTCTAAGCAATTACAAATAAAAGATTATCATTCTTTTACCAAAACATTTGCATCCGAGAAAGAATTAAAAAGTAAAAATCAGTTTTTAGCCCAAAGACAAATTACAGAATACAAATTTAAAGAATATTTTTGTAAAGAGCAAACCATTGAATTCATTGACATTAATTTACTCTGGAAAGAAATACATCAATTAATAAAAGGTTCCAGCAAATCATTAAAAAATAGTCAAGGTTTAATTAGTTATAATGATTATTTAGCCCTTAGAAATCAGAGTTTATTCCCCCCAAATAGTAATTTTAATTATATTTATAAATATGCTAATAACTATCAACAATGGCTAGAAAATAACAATTATTGGGATCAAATTGATTTAGTACAATATATTTTAAAAAAATTGCCTGACAACTATTTAGGGGAATATAATGTAATTTATGTGGACGATGTACAAGAATTAAGTGAAATTGAAATTCAACTTATATTTGCATTGTTAAAAATAGAAAATAAACAAGACTACATTCCTCAATTATTTATGACAGGAGAAGATTATTCCTCTTTAATTAGAGGTAGTTTTAATTGGGGTAGAGTCAAAAAAATTGCCATTGAAGAATATTTAAAATCCCCCCAATGGAAAACAATTCGTCCAACCCTTGAGCCTAAGTATATAGATTGTAATTTTTGCACTAGCGATAAAATAAATAATCTTCTCAATTTTATTATGGCATTAGTTGTAAATAATCAAATGGATGAAGATATTAGTTTTCAGAGTAATTCTTCTTGGTTAATAAATAATTTTAAACCTTTAGTTGTTTCAGGTGTAGAGGAAGAAATATTATCTCAGGGTAATCGATTGGGGGCGGCAAATGCTGTGGTAGTAAAAACTTTGGCAGAAAAGGAAAATTTGACTCGTTTATTTCCTCAAGATAGCGAAAGAGTTTTGATGGTAAATGAAATTAATAATTTGCAGTTTGATGGGGTTTTAGTATGGAATTTTTTTGAGGGTAAGGAAAATTTATCTTCTCAAGATTTGTTGGAAGATAAGGAATTTTATCAAGATTTATTTATTGCTCTCAATGGTGCGAAAAAACAACTATATTTTTATGATAAAAGTGATGTTGCTTTTTGGAATCACAGTGAATTAAATAATGTTATTGAGTTGGGCTACCCTACGGAATTAGAGCCTTTTTTCTCGGAATGTGACGAAAATTATATTAATAAGACCATCGAAAATTATTTACAAATAGGTTCTTATAAATCTTATAAAATTTGTAGTCAAATTTATTTTCAAGCTAATGATATTTTAGGGGCGGCAAAAATTGAGGCTTTACTAGAAGAGGTAAAGGGAAATTGGGGCAGGGCAGGGGATATTTGGAATAAGTTACTTATTTTTGATGAGGCTATTCGCTGTTGGAATGAGGTTGATAGCAAGTTGTGGGAGGCGAAATGGGCTACGACTAAGCCAGAAAGTTGGAGTCAGAGGGGGCTATATTTTGAGCAGAAAAGAGATTTTGATTTGGCTAATTTTTGTTATGAAAAGGCCAATGATTTTGCTGGAAAGTTACGCTGTTTTGAGGCTAATGATGATTGGGAGTTGGCAGGGGATAAGTGTAGAGAGAAAAATTTGTTATCTCAGGCGGAAAGTTATTATGGTTTGGCGGATAAATATTATCAGGAAAAAAATCAATTTCAATCTGCTGTAAAAATGTGGACGAGGTTGGAAAGGTTGGATAAGGTTGCCCTTATTTGGGAGAATTTGGGGCAGTGGGAAAAGGCGGGAAATTGTTGGCAGAAACAGGGGGATATTCAACGGGCGGCGGATTGTTGGCAAAAGGCACAAAAATGGTCTGAGGCTCAAAAATGTTGGTTAGAGTTGGAAAAATGGGAAGATTTGGCTTTGTCTTATGAAACTCAAGGGCAGTGGGTATCAGCGGCGGAGGTTTGGCAAAAACAAGGGGGGTTACAAAGGGCTGCTTTTTGTTATCAAAATGCGAGTGAGTGGGCTTTGGCGGAGGGTTTATGGCGAGATTTACAGTGTTGGGGTTATGTGGCGATCGCACTTCAGCAACAAAAAAAATGGTCAGAAGCGGCTTTGATGTGGGAAAAAACCAGCCCTTACGAATTACAAGCCCTCTGTTATGAAAAATTAGAAGAATGGGGTAAAGCTCAAAAATCATGGTTAAAAGCCAATAATTGGAGTAAAAGTATCCTCTGTATCGAAAAACAACAAAAATGGGAAGAAGCAGCCGAAAGTTGGGAAAATTTAGGGGCATGGGAATCCGCAGGAAAATCATGGGAAAAAGCAGGGGAAATGGAAAAAGCTGCGTTATGTTATGAACAAGGTAACTACTGGCATCTGGCCGAAAAATGTTGGCGTATATTAGAAGATGAAAGTGCGATCGCCCTTACCCTAGAAAAACAAGAAAAATGGGCATTAGCAGGAGAAATCTGGCAAGAATTAGCCCAATGGAAATCCGCAGGAAAAGCATGGGAAAAAGCAAAAGAAATACAAAAAGCAGCCCTAGTTTATGAAATGGGAAATCACTGGCGAGAAGCCGAAGAATGTTGGCGCATCCTCGGTAACGACACTAAAATCGAAGCCGCCGTCAAACAACAAGGCACATGGGAAATGGCCGCCCACGATTGGTTAAAATCAAATCAAATTGAACAAGCTGCCCTCTGTTACGAAAAATGCCAAGACTGGGAAAGGGCTGAAAAATACTGGTTTCAAGCCAATAACTACGAAAAATTAGCCGAAGTATGTGAGCAACAACAAAAATGGCAACAGGCTGCCGATGCCTATCTCAAAAATGATAACCCAGAAAAAGCCGCTCTATGTTACGAAAAATTAGGAGACTGGGAAAATGCCGCCCAATGTTGGCAAAAATCATGGAAATGGGAACAATTAGCCCGAGTTTGTGAACAACAAAAGAAATGGAAACAAGCCGCCGATGCTTGGGTAAAAGCCGACAACCTAGAAAAAGCCGTAACCTATTATGAAAAAATCCAAGACTGGGAAAACGCCGAAGAATGTTGGCGAAAACTCTCTAATTGGGAAAAACTAGCCCACGTGTGTGAACATCAAGAAAAATGGGAAGAAGCCGCCCAACTTTGGACATTTCTCAATAATTGGCAAAAAGCAGCCCTTGCTTGTTTAAAAATGGACGACATCCAAACCGCCATCAAATACTATGAAAAAGGCAACTATACCCAAGAAGCCAATCAACTTAGACAAAAACTATAATAGTTTTATTCCTATGACAAAAATCTGATAATGTCCCCCTTGCATAATAAATAACTGTAATTTATCCCTATTCTTTATTCCTTTACTCAACAATAATTCCCCCTCAAAAACCCCTCTAGCCATGAAAAAATCTGTTATTTTCCTAACCCTAATTCTCAGTATTTTCCCCTTTCCAGTGAAAGCAGAAAACATCGCCCATCTTAGTCAACTATTAAGGACAAAACAATGTCAAGAATGTGATTTAAGCCAAGCAGGTTTAGTCATGGCAAACCTTTCTGGGGCAAACCTCGTGGGGGCAAACCTCGTGGGGGCAAACCTCAGCCGTGCCAATTTGACAGGGGCAAACTTGAGTTATGCTAACCTCACAGGGGCTTCTCTCCATGGTGCTAACCTAGCAGGGGTAAACCTCACAGGTGCAATTTTAAATCAAACCGACTTAAGAAATGCAAGGGTTATCGGTGCAACCTTTGAAAATACTGACTTAAATAATGCCCAGATAGATGGTATCGTAGGAATATCAAATGATGCCTTTTCCGCAGAGCAATTTTTTAGTTGGGCTTTAGCAGAAGACCGTCAGGGGAACTATCCCCAAGCCCTAAACCATTATAATACAGCTATCGAACTAGATCCAAACATGGCATCGGCATATCTAGCCAGAGGAATTATTAGGGCTCGTTATGACCGTATGGATATAGCCCTAGAAGACTTTACAAAGGCTCAAACTATTTATACCATAGAAAATAATGAAGAAGGCTTCACCCTTGCCAGTCAGTTTATGGAGTTAAGCCAAGCCAAAATAGAAAACCCCCGTCAACCCCTAGGGGGAAATCAGGGTAGTCCTAGATTTGTTCAAGCCGTGAGTGGTGTATTACCATTCGTATTTAGATTTTTTGGGTTTTAACCTTAATCAATGTACCAACTTTAGGAATAATGCTATATTAATATCAAGTTCGCCCAAATCTTTGGGATAAATATTCTTGTTTATTAACCAACTAATTAATAACAAATTTTCCGAACTTAAATACACTGACAAACTAGCCAAAACAGTCAAAAAAAATGAGTTTTTCAGGTTTAGCCAATCAATTCTTGGGTCATATCAATTGGCAAAAACTTGCGGAAAACTATCAACAACAAAATAGATATAAATTAGCTGAAAAGTCTTATATATATCAAGCAAAAACCGAAAATACAGGAATACCCAAAATTCCCCATGAGTTAAACCTCAGAGACTATCAAAAACAGGCGGTTATTAATTGGTTAAAAAATCAGGGTAGAGGTACATTAAAAATGGCCACAGGTAGCGGTAAAACCATCACAGCCCTTGCTGTTGCCACAGAACTTTATCAGCAAATAGGTTTACAAATTTTACTCGTAATATGTCCATTTCGTCACTTAGTATTACAATGGGCAAAAGAAGCAGAAAAATTTAATTTAATTCCTTTTCTTGCTTTTAATAGTGTCAATAATTGGCATAGCGAACTATCAACAAAACTATATAATATTAATAGTTCAAAGACAAAATTTTTAACCATTATCACTACAAATTCTACTTTTATTAGTCAAGGATTTCAAACCCAGTTGCCCTTTTTTCCTGAAAAAACTTTAATCATTGGAGACGAAGCCCATAATTTAGGTAGTGCGAAATTACAAAGCCTTTTGCCCAAAACCATTGGTTTAAGACTAGCCCTTTCTGCTACCCCCGAAAGGTACTATGATGAACATGGCACCGATGCCCTAATTAGTTACTTTGGAAAAGTATTACAACCAGAATTTACCCTTGGTGATGCCATCAAGAAAAAAGCCCTTGTTAGCTACAATTACTATCCTATCTTTGTGGAATTGACAGAATTTGAGGCAAAAAGATACACCCAACTCACAAAAAAAATCGGTTGGGAATTGTCAAAGGATAATTCGCCCCATAACCGTCATCTTACAGCCTTATTAGTGAGACGATCGCGCTTAATTGGTACAGCAAAAAATAAATTAACCGCCCTCAAAGAATTAATGAAGGAAAGAATAAACACCCATAGCACCATTTTTTATTGTGGTGATGGAAAAGTAGAATATGAAGGAAAAACAGAGAGACAGCTAGAAATTGTTACCCGCATTTTAGGTAAAGAAATAGGCTACCGAGTAAATATCTATAGTGCCAATACTCCCCTCACCGAAAGAGAAACCATTAAACAACAACTGGAAAACAAAGAATTACAAGGTATAGTCTCCATCCGTTGCCTAGACGAAGGTATCGATATACCCAGCATCAAAAATGCAGTCATCCTCGCCAGTAGTAGTAACCCCCGACAATTTATCCAAAGAAGGGGTAGAGTATTACGCCCCCATCACAGTAAAAAAGAAGCCAATATATTCGACATGATAGTTATTCCCCCAATCCTAGATAGAGAAACATGGGAAATAGAAAAAAGCCTCCTCAAAAAAGAAATCAAACGATTTATGGAATTTGCCAACCTAGCCAATAATGCCGACTACGCCAAAGAAAAACTATTCCACCTTCAAAATCACTTTGATGTATATTGAAAATAACCTTTAATCAAAAGCAATCCTTAACACCAGCCTCTTTTTCACTTCTTTTCTTCTTTACGCCTTGGCGAGAAAAAAATCAATGTCACTTGCTACTCCAACCACCTATCAACTATGTCCTTACAAATTTTAGTCTCCGATGATGACTCAACTATTCAGCATTTAATCAAAGATTGCCTTGAGTTACAAGGTTACTCGGTAATTTTAGCTAATGATGGAGAAAAGGCTTTATCCTTGGCCATGAAATACCATCCTCACTTATTAATCTCAGACATCAAGATGCCCCATAAGGATGGTTATCAGTTGGTGCAAGAATTACGCAAACTTCCTCCTTTTCGTTTACTACCTGTTATTTTCCTTACTCATCAGCACACCATGGAGGCAAAAATTAATGGTTATCAGGCGGGGTGTGATGTGTATTTAGCCAAGCCTTTTGAGCCTATGGAATTAATTGCTATTGTAAAACATCTCCTGGAGCGATCGCAAGTTATCCAATCAGAAAGACTATTTACCGAGCATAACAACTCATCTATAGATAATAATAACAATTTCTCCTCTCTTCATCTCACCCACCGAGAAAAAGAAGTTTTAGCCTTGATTATTGAAGGACACTCTAATATACAAATTGCCCAACAATTATATCTTAGCCCCAAAACCATCGAAAAATATGTCGCCAATCTTCTCAAAAAAACAGACTCTCAAAACCGCACCGAATTAGTTTCCTTCGCCTTTAAAAATAACCTTACTCACTTTTAAAAACCCAAAAAAAATCCCCCATCCATAGACAGGGGAAAATTTGAGTTAGTTAATAAAGATTAACGTACACAACCTTGTAAAGTGTCAGCTTCAATAGGCTTAATGAAGTATAAACCAATAAACTGAGCGGCATTAGAAGCAAATAAAGGTATTTTGCGTAAAACCTTGATAGGTGCAATGGCTTTAGAATCATCAATAGCCCTTAGTTTTTCACAATTGCTAAAGCATTTTTCGAGCTTGTCATAAAACTTGGGATTTTTAACATCAAGAGTGATGGGGAAAACTCTACCCGCAGTCTCGTTGGTTTTCTCGATAACAGTTTTGTCATACTCCCTAGCATCCAAGCCAATGGAAGCGTAAAAACCAGAGCGATGTAAATCATTGAGATACATGGTGGCAAACACAGATAACAAGAAGAAACGACACCATAGTTTCGCTTTCCAATCATTCAGAAACTCAGGTTTAGCTTTTAATACCGCGTCAAAGAAATCTCCATGGCGGTTTTCATCTTGACACCAATTTTCAAAGAATTTGAAGATGGGATAGATGCGACTTTCGGGATTTTGCTCTAGGTGACGATAAATAGTAATATAACGCCAGTAACCGATTTTCTCGGATAGATAGGTAGCGTAGAAAATAAACTTAGGTTTGAAGAAAGTATATTTACGACTCTTGGTTAAAAATCCTAAATCGAGGGATAAATTAAAATCAGTTAAGGCTTTGTTGAGAAAACCAGCATGACGGGCTTCGTCACGAGACATTAAGTTAAAACCTTCTGCCAAGAGAGGATTGGTATGTTTTAAACGTCTGCCTAACTCTTTGTATAGTAAAAATCCAGAGAATTCCGCAGTACAAGAGCGCTCTAAAAATTCTACAAATAAACGACGGGTTTCGCCATCAATATGCTCCCATGATTGCTCAAAGTCAGCATTACGCACAAAGTGATGACGGTTATAGTCTTGTTTAAACTCGGCTATGATAGCTCTTAACTCGTCTTCATTAACGCTGATGTCCATCTGGGCCATCTCGTCGAAATCTGTGGTGTAAAAACGAGGAGTCAAGATTGTTTCTTTGGCTGGGGTTTTAATTCCCGGGCGTAGCTCGTCAAATTCTGGTTTTTGAACTGTTGTTACCATAATTTTTTGATTGAGACAGTATTCTTGAATTTATATGTAATATTTTAATTCCTTCCTCAGTTTAACAGACCTAGTACTATATATTTTCGTTAAGTTTATTAATAGTTGTTACAAAAATATTAATTTTTCTATGGTTACTCTTGACGTTTATTAATTTTTGTTGGTAATAATTCATAATCTGGGAAATGGGGAATGTTAATAATGTTTAGGCGTTGCTGAATAAGGGTATGAAATATAATCCAATAAATTAGAATATTAAAATATTATCACTGTTGCCTGTTCCCTGTTCCCCGCCCCAATGAAAAATAAAGTCCAAAATCAGCAATACCTAAACTAAACTTGTTTGATATAGGCGATCGCACTTAACCAAATGAGAGTTTTATCGGTACCATCTTCTAATATACAAATACAGTTTTCATCTTGCCAAAGAATTTTGCCCTCGGTGCTTTGATTAGTAGTCAGTCCAATTTGAACATTAATTTTATCCTTTATAAAGACTTGAATTTGACGTACACTAGGAAGACCAGTATTAAATGTAGGCATCTTTTTTTATCTACTTGAGCGAAAAAATAATTATGCAGTTTAGCAAATATCACGGATTAGGTAATGACTTTATTTTGATCGATAATCGTCAATCTGATCAACCCCTCGTTACCCCCCAAGAAGCAGTACAAATGTGCGATCGCCATTTTGGTATCGGCGCCGATGGAGTCATTTTTGTATTACCCTCCCAAAACCATTGTGATTATACCATGAGAATCTTTAACTCCGATGGTTCTGAGCCTGAGATGTGCGGTAACGGGATTCGTTGTTTTGCCCAGTTTGTGACGGAATTAGAAGGCAAAGAGGAAGTAGGTAGAACATATCCTATTCAAACTTTAGCAGGTACCATTACCCCTACCATCAAGGGTGAAGGCATGATTCGGGTAGATATGGGTGAGCCTGAATTAACCCCTGCCAAAATTCCCACCACATTAAACCAAGGGGGAGAAAAGGTTGTCAGTGAATCCCTAAATGTGGCAGGTAAATCATATGATGTCTCCTGTGTGAGTATGGGAAATCCCCATTGTCTGGTATTTGTCGAAAAAGTAGCAGACATCGAGTTAGAAAAAATTGGCCCTTTATTTGAAACCCACGAGGTTTTTCCCCAGAAAACGAATACGGAATTTATCGAAGTAGTACGCCCTGATTACCTCAAAATGAGAGTCTGGGAAAGGGGTGCAGGAATTACCCTCGCCTGTGGTACGGGGGCTTGTGCCACGGTGGTGGCAGGAGTTTTAAATGGGAAGTGCGATCGCACTTGTACCGTAGAATTACCAGGGGGATGTTTAGAAATCGAGTGGAATCAAGAAGATAACCATGTATATATGACAGGGCCTGCATTGAAGGTTTTTTCAGGCAAATATGTAACCTGAGTTCGGGATAAGATTTTCTGGGTTCGGCAGGGAATGGGCAATAGGCAACAGGCAATATATAAGAGATAATAAAACAATTATCCATTACTCTTCTAGGGTTTTTCGGGCGCGGCGAATCAACTCCTCGGGGCTTAATTCTGCCACAAATTCTCGAAAAGCCTCCATTTCCTGCTCATCAGCTTCCCTATCCACAGGAATAGAAGCATCTAGCACTACTTCCTCCATCACCCAGATGGGGCAACCTTCCCTCACCGCAATAGCAATAGCATCACTAGGACGACAATCGATATTTTTTTCTTTCTTGCCCATTTTTGTACATAGTAGAGCATAAAAAGTGTTATCCTCAAGGGCATTAATTACCACTCGGTCTAGTTTGACATTCCACACATGAAAGATATTTAACATCAAATCATGGGTAAGGGGGCGAGGGGTTGGTTGTTGTTCTAAGGCTGCAATGATTGACCTTGCTTGATCCTGTCCGATGTAGATAGGCAAAGCACGGCGCTCGGTAGCGTCTTTTAGTAGTACGATGGGGCTACGACTTACTGCATCAAGGGCGATCGCCGCTACTTTCATTTCAATCATTATATACTATCTCACTATAATATGGGCTTTTTACCATTACCTCCGAGGGTGAGGTTGTTATTATCTTATCACAGTTTTTTGATTTAATAACCCCATGAGGGCTTTATTTAAAGGATTGAAATTAACTTTTATAATTAGTTTTAATAGATAATTTTATTGGAAAATAAAACAACTATGATTCGCTTAATTAATTGTCGTCTAACGGAATATAAAACCTTAAAAAATATCACCATTAATAATAATATTATTACCCATATATGTGATAGTAATACGAAGGATGAAACAGACAAAACTATTATAAACTCCATTGATTTAAAGGGAGATTATCTTTCTTTGGGAGGAGTAGATTTACAAATAAATGGGGGTCTAGGATTAGCTTTTCCTGATTTAGCATTACCAGATATAGAAAAACTACATCAAATATGTGCTTATTTATGGTCAGTGGGAGTAGATCAATTTATGCCTACTATTGTTACCACTTCTGTAGCTAAAATTCGCCAATCCTTAGAAGTAATTAAGACATTTAAAGAGTGTAATAATAAAGGGAATGAAGCAGAAATTTTAGGGGTTCATTTAGAAGGACCATTTTTAAATGTACAAAAAAAAGGCGCCCATCCTCAAGAACATTTATTACCACTAAATTTAGACAACATAAAAAAAGTTTTTCATAATTACGGAAACATCATCAAAATTATTACCCTTGCCCCAGAATTGGACTCAGAGGGGGATATAATTCCTTATTTGACAGATTTGGGGGTAATAGTTAGTTTTGGTCATTCCATGGCGACGGCAGAGGACGCAAAAAGAGGTTTTGATCAAGGGGCGTCCATGGTTACCCATGCTTTTAACGCTATGCCTAGTTTACACCATAGAGAACCAGGTATGTTAGGAGAGGCGATCGCCCGTACTGATGTTTATTGCGGCTTAATTGCGGACGGAAAGCACGTTTCACCCACCATGTTAAAAGTCATTTTACAGGCCAGTAACTATGAAGAAGGGATATTTTTGGTAAGTGATGCCCTTGCCCCCATAGGCTTGGACGATGGTATTTATCCTTGGGATGAGCGCACCATCGAGGTAAAAAACGGCACTGCTACCCTGCCAGATGGCACATTGTCAGGTACTACCCTACCCCTATTCATAGGCGCTCAAAATTTGATAAGATGGGATATTTGTACTATACAAAAGGCGATCGCCCTTGTCACCGATGCTCCCCGTCGGGCGATGAAAATGCCCACCATAAAAGTAGGACAGAAAGCCAATTTGATAAGATGGCACCATAATCAAGACAAAAAATCATTGACTTGGGAGAGAATTTCCACCAAGTTTGACGAAGTTTAGAAAAACAATAAAAACGCTATGATAAAAATAGATAAAATCATAAAAAAAAGACCATGAAAATTATCAAATCTTTAGGTCTATTGATAGGGATAGGAACAATATTTAACCTTAGTATTGTCAAACCAATGTATGGACAAGAATTAAATCCATCTCTTTCTCATAAGCCCATAAATTCATCCACCATTTTGGATTCTAGTCATCAGGACAAAAACTTAGTAATAGCCCAAAATCATCGTCCTAATAGGGGTTTAAACTCTCAACATCCAACCTCAAGATATAGTTATCCGAATAGAAGACCAGAAACTATAATTATTATTGTTCCCAGTAGCAATGATCGTATTGATTTTTTCAATGGTAATCTAAGAAGAAATAGTAACTATTGGAGAAATAATAATATTAATCAAAATAATAGTTATTATCCCTCCAGAAGCATCGAAAGTAGAAGGGTTAATAATATTAATATTAATTCCGTTAACTTCAATAATAGTGGTTTTAGAAGGGTTGAAACAAAGTGTGTCCATAGACAATTTCAAACGGTATGGGCAAATGTTCATTGCAATATGAATCATCCTTCCTTTAAGTGGAGAAATATTTATGTTGATTAAGATTAGAATAAGTACTATCCATTTATTTTCACCGAGGTTTAATAGAAAAACGGATTTACTATTAACCTTTCCCTTCAAACAAACTTAATATTATTATTTTGATACCTTTATTTTGATTGTGGTCTAGTTTGATATAAATGCGATCGCCCCTACCCCTCACTGCACCATCTCAAACAACAAGTCCCCCGAATTTGCAGGGGATTCAGGGGGATCAAAAACGCCATGAGATCCCCCCTAACCCCCCTTGGTAAGGGGGGGACAAGAGTTATATTAAGCGTAAAGGCGATCGCCATAGGCTAGAGAACAAGATAAAATAGAACAAAAACAGACCATGACAGACTTTTTTCTGCCCTACAACCAAAAACTAATCCCAAGGGCAAAAGAATTAAGAAAAAACATGACCCCTGCCGAAAAAAAGCTATGGTCAGAATACCTCAGAAACGCTCCTCTCAAATTCATGCGCCAGAGCCCCATAGATAACTTTATCGTTGACTTTTACTGCGCCCAAGCCCGACTCATCATCGAAATAGACGGCGAAATTCATCAACAAGATAACGCCATCATCTACGACAAAGAAAGAACAGCTATCCTCGAAAGTTACGGCTTAAAAGTAATCCGATTCACCAACCACCAAGTATTAAACAACTTCCCCCAAGTCTGTAACACTATTCAAAAACACTTAATAAGAAAAAGTCCCCCTTATTAAGGGGGATTTAGGGGGATCAAACCCAGCGCCTCAGCCACCACAAAAGAACCCTTCAGGGGATCCCCTAACGCCACAAGATCCCCCCTAGCCCCCCTTGATAAGGGGGGAACAAGATAACTCCCCTCGCCCTGTGGGAGAGGGGTTGGGGGTGAGGGCAAAAAAAATTTCCCCCAAGGTGATCGATCCATGATCAAAACTGGGTAACTTATGATTAACAGAAAAGAAAAAACTTTTAAAATAACTCTCACAGGAGAAACAGCCATGAAACCAGAAGTAACCTTAAAATATTTATCCTACCTCCGCAACAAAAAAGACCAAAACGAAGGTTTTACCCTCATTGAACTCTTAGTAGTAGTAATCATCATCGGTGTACTAGCCGCCGTAGCTCTCCCCAACCTCCTCGGTCAAGTTGGTAAAGCTAGAGAAACCGAACTCAAAAACGCCGTAGGTACTGTAAACCGTTCTCAACAAGCATACCACTTCGAGCGTCAAGAATTTGCTGATGATATTGCTTTCTTGGGTGTAACAATACCTGATCAATATATTGATGAGACTGGTATGAACATCACTGCTGGTGCAGATACTGCCAGTAACTTCAGCACAAATACCGATTCTGCTGCAGATGGAACCCGTGCTTTCGCAGGTTTTATTAGCCACGGTGGAGGAGAATTTGATCAAGTCCTTTGTCAAAGTAATGAAATTATTGACTCTTTGGGCGCTCTGAGTGCTCTTTCCTGCCCAACTACTGCTGCAGAAATTAAATAGTAGTTTTTGGACTATTGACTTAGTCTGAAATTAAATAAAAATAAATAAGTAAATCTAAAAACCTGAAGTTCAACTACATTGAACCTCGGGTTTATTTTTTTATCGTACACCTACAACCACTAATTTTCCAGAAAGCAGAGGATAAGTTTTAAGCTCAATTTGGGTAAAATAAAAACAAGATAACCCCCAGAAAATGCTTATGTCACAACTACTTTGGAAGATGATGCTCCGTAATCATCACAACCCTGAACAAAAAGGCTTTACCCTCATCGAACTCCTTGTGGTGGTGATTATCATCGGAGTTTTAGCCGCCGTTGCCCTGCCCAACCTTTTGGCGCAGGTGGGTAAGGCCAGAGAAACAGAAATGAAAAATGCCCTCGGCACCGTAACCAGATCCCAAATGGCCTACCATTGGGAAAAACGGGTTTTTTGTTGTGGCAGTGCCACCTCCGACCAAATTTTGGATGCCTTAGGTGCAAACATTAATAGTAACTATATCAATAGCTGGTCTTTTGACACCTCCAACCTTGCCAACCAAATTACCTTCAGCGTCACCAACGATGACTGGGAAACCGATGGCACCAGGGGGCTTTCCGCAGGAGTCTTTTTTGACATCGCCTCCCAAGATACCTATCAATCTATCATTTGCCAAAGTTTTGACCCCAGCGCCACCACCGCCGAACCCGTCACCACCGATCCATTTTGCGGAGCCAATGCCTATCAGTTAAGATAAGTAAAAACAAGGACGTTGCTGATTTTAGATATGATTTCTCGTTAAGGAAGGGAACAGGGAACGGGGAATAGGGAACGGTTATAATATTTAGAAGTCTTAGTTTTTAGCATAATTCAACTATATTTCATACCATAATTAAGCAATGCCAAAACAACCATGAAACGTTTTCGCCATCTTTTATTCCCTACCATATCAATTATCATTTCTTTATCGGTCATTGGCTATCTACAAATCCCCATCGCCACCCAAACCACCCCCACCATCACCGAAGAAGAAGCACGCCGACAAGAAGAAAAAGATCGCCTAACCATCCGTTTCCTGCGCACCCTGCCCGATTTTGGTTTTAATAACCTCGTGGCCAACTGGACATATCTACAATTTGTGCAATATTTCGGCGACATCGCCAGAGACACCACAGGCTACAGCCTCAATCCCGAATACTTTACAACCTTTGTCGAAAAAGATCCTCGTTTCATCGCACCTTATTTTATCTTTGCCCCCGCCACCACCCTCTTTTCAGGCCGCCCCGATGTCAGCGTAGATTTAATGGGCAAAGGCTTAGAAAGCATACAACCCCAACAACCCCAAGCCTACCAAGTTTGGTATTACAAAGGTATCGACGAACTTCTATTCACCAGCCAACCACGACAAGCCAAAATATCCTACCAAATGGCGGCCCAATGGGCAAAATACCACGACACCCCCGAAGCCCAAAATCTAGGGCAACTAGCCCAAGATACCGCCAACTTCCTCGAAGAAAACCCCAACAGCAACAAAGCCCAAGGCGCATCATGGATGAGCATCTACACCAACGCCCGAGAAGATTCCGTCAGAGAATTAGCCCTAGAAAATATTGAACGCTTGGGGGGTGAATTAAGGGTAGAAGGTAATAGGGTAACATTAACTTTTCCCGAAGAAAAATAAACTCCCACTTATCCCCATCAATAAAATATGTATAGTTGGCATCCTTCCATCATTGATTTACTAGAAGAAAAAAAATATTCACAAATAATTGATCATTACCAAGAAATTATCAACACAAAGCCTGATAATGTCATTAACTATTGGTATTTAGGATTAGCTTATTTATTAAATCAAAACTTAGAAAATGCCCAAGCTACTTGGTTATTCTGTTTGTCTAATGTAGAAGAATCTGCATACGATCAAGCCATAGAAACCCTTAAAAATATTCTTGAAACTGAAGCACTCCGACAATTATATTCTAGTAATTATTCCCTAAGTTTATTAATCCGACAACAGATAGAAGATCTTGACGAGACTGATGTTAATAATCAACTACATATTATTAATTTGGAGCTACTATTAGATGATTTTAATATAGAAAATATTTTACATTATGACATTATCAATAAAATAAAAAATAGCGCTCCTGATACTCTAAATTTATTACTACTTTTAACTATTTTAGAAGATATTTTAAAAAAATATACCCATGGTTTAAGTGTATTATTAGCAGAATCAATTTTACACTATTCCCAAGGTAATCAAGAAGTAGTAAATAAAATAAAAGGTGTAGCTATATTCATGGGAGAAGAAAAAAATCATCTTAGTTATGCTATTGATTTGTTAGAAGTTTGTCATTATTTTAATCCTCAAGATAAAAGTATTTTTATTCATCTTAATAAATTTTATGAACGAGTAAAAAACTATGACAAACAACTGGAAATATGTCAAAAATATTACCATCAAGCTAATACTTATATAGATAAACTTAGTAGTATTAATTGCTTATTATCTTATTATCGCACCATGGGAGATAGAGATAATTTTGCCCAGTTAGTCGGGGAACAAAGTCAATTATATGAACAAATAGAAGCAAAAATAGATAGTTTAAAAGACGAACAAAATAAAGAGATTATCATCATAGGAATAATTGACTTTTTTTATTGTCAGGATTTGCCACAATATAACCGTAATTTAATTAATAAAGTTGCTCAAGTTTTTCAAGATATTAATAAACCTTGTTATCCTAATTTTGTTTTTCAATACCAACATCAAGAATGCCTATTACCTCCCAAAATTGAAGCAGATCAAGGGCAATGTTATCCTTTAAAATTAAGAATAATAGAACCCAAAAAAGTTTTAAAAATTGGTTATATCGCCCATACTTTTAATAATCATGCCGTAGGTTATATTTCCCGTTGTTTAATTCGTAATCACGATCGCACCAAGTTTGACATCAATCTTTACATGACTCAGGGCAAAATCGATGAAATAACCACCAAAGACTTTCAACCCTATGTTTCTCAAATATTTAGGGGAAATAGAAATGTCAGGGCGTTAACTGAAAAAATTTATGACGATGACATCGATATTTTAGTAGATTTAGACAGTGTAACTCAAAACTTAACCTGTACTGTTATGGCTGTAAAACCAGCACCAATTCAGGTAACATGGTTAGGTTTAGATGCCAGTGGCATACCCAATATTGATTATTTTATTGTTGATCCCTACGTTTTACCAGAAAATGCCCAAGAATATTATCAAGAAAAACTATGGCGTTTACCCCATAATTATTTAGCCATTGATAACCTTGAAATAGGAGAAAAAACTTTAACCAGAAAACAACTTAATATCCCCGATGATGCAGTTATTTATCTTAATATGCAAAATGCCGCTAAACTTAATTCCCATATTGTTCAAATGCAAATGGAAATTATCCACCATGTTAAAAATAGCTATCTTCTTTTTAATGTGAGAAAAGATGAAAATGTCTTAAAAAAATATCTTTATTCCCTCGCCCATAAGTTTCAAGGGGTGAAAGATAGAATCAGATTTATTCCTAGTTATCCTCCTGCTATTTATCGGGCAAACTTAGCGATCGCAGATATAATCTTAGATACTTACCCTTTTAATGGTGCCGTAACCGTTTTAGATAGTCTGTGGCAAAATATCTCCCTAGTAACAAGGGTAGGGCAACAATATCACGCCCGACAGGGTTATAGTTTTTTAAAAAATTTAGGTATAGAAGAAGGTATTGCTTGGACTGACCAGAAATATATAGAATGGGGTATCAAATTTGGTAATAGTGGCAAATTAAGAGAGAAAATTAGACAACAATTACAACAATCAAAATTTAATTCTAGTCTATGGAATACTGAACAATTTACCAGAGATATGGAAAAAGCCTATCAACAAATGTGGCAAATTTACTTAAAAAGTATAGGGTAATAAAAAAATAAAGATGAAACATCACTATCAGCAATGGTTATCAAAAGTCACCCCAGAGGATTTTAGCCCAAATTATCATAATTTAATAGATTACTATCTAAGGGCGATCGAAACAAATCCCGATATAGTTACTAATTACTGGTATTTAGGATTAGCTTATTTATTAGATGAAAATTTAACCCAAGCCCAAGAAACATGGTTTTTTATCTTCGCCCAAGCAGCAGAAGAGTTACAACCATATTCCCAAGAATTATTAGAAATACTCAATTTAGAAGCCCTCAGACAAGAAAAATTATCCCATACCAAACTCCACTTATTAATTTGCCAACAAATAGCAGAAATTGACCCCGAAAATATTAATAACCTTCTTACAGTTGTTATCCTACAAATAAAATTACAAGAGTTTGAGATTAACCAATTAGAAGAATATAATCTAAAAGAATTAATCGCTACAGCAGATAAAGATAGTATTGATTTTGCCCTCATTCTTGATTTTATTCCTCATATCTTAGAATATCCTTACGAACAAACTGTTTTATTAATCCAATCAATCCTGACATATACCCAAGGCAATGAAACAATAATCACTGAAATTGTTAATCTCGCCACCGACATAGAAAGAAAAAAACAATACACTATTTATGCCATTCGTTTACTAGAAGTTTGTAACCTATTTCCCCATCAACAACTAGATATTTATCGCAACCTATATAGTTTTTATAAAAAAACCAAAGACATCGACAAACTTATCGCTATTTGTGAACAATATCGAGATAGAAGCCATAATTTCTCTGATAAACTAGAAAGCCAGAATTTACTACTTAATACCTATCTCACCGTCGCCCAATGGGATAAAGCCTTAATCTTAGCTGAACAACAGTACCAATTATATGAAGATATAGAAAATCATATCGAAGACTTAAAACAATCTCAGAGTAAAGATAGTTTTATCATTGGTGGCATTAACTTTTGGTATCTCAAAGATGATCTTAGCTATAATCGTAAGCTAATCAATCAAACTGCCAAAATATTTCAACAGGTTAATCAATCAAATTATCCTTCATTTACCTTCCATAAACCTCAAAAAAAAGAAAAGCTAAAAATAGGCTATCTCGCCCATACCCTAAAAAATCATTCCGTTGGTTTTCTCTCAAGATGGTTAATGCTTTATCACGATAAAGAAAACTTCGATATACATTTATACATGAATCAAAATCGTGAAGATGACATCACCGAAAAATGGTTTAAACCCCACGCCTCAAAAATAACTAAAGTTCAAAAAGATACCCGTAGTTTAATTAATGCTATCTACGATGACAAAATCGATATTTTAGTAGATTTAGACAGTTTAACCTTAAATAGCTCTTGTTTGGTAACTGTGGCAAAACCAGCCCCCATTCAAGTGACATGGTTAGGCATGGATGCTACAGGAATACCAAATATAGATTATTTTATTGCCGATGATTATGTAATTCCGCCCCAAAGCGAACAACACTACCAAGAAAAAATTTGGCGATTACCCCATACTTATCTGGCGGTGGATGGTTTTGAAATGGCTAACCCTACTTTAAAAAAAGCTGATTTAAACATTCCAGAATCTGCCGTTATATTTTTAAATGTGCAAAATTCTGCAAAACTCAATCCCCATTTGGTTAACCTACAAATGCAAATTATTAGTCAAGTAGAAGATAGTTATTTGATTTTTAAAGTAAAACAAGATGAGACAAGGTTAAAAAAATATATCTATGAATGTGCTGATAAATTTGATAATGTTCAAGATAGATTAAGATTTATTCCCTATGATGAAACCGTAGAACTACATCGGGCAAATCTGGCGATCGCAGATATTTTCCTCGATACATATCCCTACAATGGCGCCACCACAACCCTCGAGGCACTATGGGCAGAAATCCCCACTGTGACTAGGGTAGGAGAACAATTTGCCTCCCGCAATGCTTACGGATTTATGATGAATGCCAACATTCAAGAAGGTATTGCGTGGACAGATGAAGAATACATAACATGGGGTGTAAAACTAGCGAAAAATGAAAATTTAAGGAGAGACATTAGCTGGAAATTAAGGCAATCTAAACGAAAATCTCCCTTGTGGAATAGTAAACAATTTACCAAAGAAATGGAAAACGCTTATCAGCAAATGTGGCAAATTTATCTCGAGGAGAATCAATAAATGTTTAATGTTGATAATAGTATTGATGATTTTTTACAAAATCAAAAATATCAAGAACTACAAGAACTTTTAGAAAAAAAAGTCGAATTAGAGCCAAATAATTTAATTAGTTATATTTATTTAGGTTTAGTTTATTTTCTCCTCAATCAAAAAGAAGAAGCCCAAGCAACTTGGTTTTTAATTCTCATGGCAGAAGATGAATTTGCCTCAACAAAATTAATAAAAATTTTAGACCAAGAAGCACACCGACAATGGAAATTTAATAATTATCAACTATCCTATAACTTAAGAGAAATTATCAAAGATAATAATCCATATCTAGTCAATAATTTATTATTAATGGCAGAATTAGCGATTAACTTAAAGATAATTAATAATGATTATTTAGTCAATCTATCTTTAGTAGAAGCCATTAAAAATACACACAAAAAAGATATAGATACAGATATTTTATCCTCTGTTTTTGCACAAATTTTAGACTTTCCCTTTTTAATTAATATTGATTTAGCTGCCGCTATCCTTGAAAATCAAAATGGAGATAAAAAATTACTCCAAATTATTTCCGATAAAGCCTATAAAGTTGGGCTAGAAAATAATTACTTATACTATGGTGCAGAACTGACAAAAATTTGCTTAGAATATCAACCTGATAATTTACCTTTAATAAAACAAATATATAAATGCTACGATGGTGCTGAAGATTTTCATAAATTAGAAAAAACAGCCTTAAGTTTTATTAAATATAGTACCAATGACCTAGAAAAATTATACGGTGTTTATTTATTAATGCGAGGAACTATTCAAGCAGGAAAATGGAATAACTATTCAAAGATATATCAAGACTATTTCTCTTTACTATCACAATTAAACTCCTATGAAAATAATAACAAAAATGAAATTTTTGACGGATATATAGAGTATATGTTAGTTTCTATCTGTCACTTTCTATTCTATTTTAATGATAGTCCTCAAATTAATCGAAAAGTCATTAATCAAGTATCGAATTTATATCAAAAATTAACAAAGAAACGTTATGGAGAACTATTAGCAAATTCTCCTCCTGTAACAAAAAATATTTCTAAACAGAAAAAACTAAAAATAGGGTTGGTTTCCGAAGCTCTTAGAGTCAATTGTGTAGGAATTTTAAGTCGTTGGCTTATAGAATATATGGATCGAGATAAATACGATATTTATGTATATAAAGTAAAAGGCAGAGAAGATTTTTTTACCAATGAATGGTTTAAAAATAAAGTTACTCAATACTATTGTTTTGATGAAATAAAAGACACCTATGAGCAAATCAAGAAAGATGAAATAGATATTCTCATGGAGTTAGATTGTTTTACCAATAGTTTTACCAATGCTTTAATGACATTAAAACCAGCACCCATTCAGGTTAGTTGGTTAGGCTTAGATTCTACAGGGATACCAGCCATTGATTATTTTGTAGTGGATTCTTATGTGTTACCTGATAATGCCCAAACTTATTATCAAGAAAAAATATGGCGTTTACCCCATACTTATATTGCTGTTGATGGTTTTGAAGTAAATACTCCATCTTTAACAAGAGAAAGTTTAGGTATCTCAGACAGTGCCATTATCTATTTGAGCTTACAAACAGGTTTCAAAAGACATCCTGACTACATTCGTTTGCAAATGAAAATCTTACAGCAAGTTGCTGATGGTTATTTTCTGGTTTCGGGGTATAGAAATGAATGGAGTATGAGTAATATTAAAAATTTATTTACAGAAATAGCCCAACAAGAGGGGGGAAATCCCGACAGAATTAAGTTTTTACCCTATATGCCGTTACAAGATTATCGAGCTAATTTGCTTATCGGCGATGTAGTTTTAGACACATATCCTTTCAATGGTGCAACCACAACCCTAGATGCTTTATGGTTAAATATTCCCCTCGTCACTAGGGTAGGGCAACAATTTCATGCCCGTCAGGGTTATACATTTTTACAAAATTTGGGTATCACTGAAGGTATTGCTTACACTGATGAGGAATATATTCAATGGGGAGTTAAGTTTGGTACGGATGAAGAATTAAGAAAAAAAGTATATTGGAAATTAAAGGAGTCGAAAAAAACTTCTCCTTTATGGAATGGTAAACAGTTTGCCAGAGAAATGGAAAAGGCATATCAACAAATGTGGGAAATTTATCTTCAGGAAAATCAATAAATGACAAATTATCAACAAAAAATAGAACAGCTTTTAGGAGCTAAAAAATATGTAGAGTTAATTTCTTATTTAGAAGATAATATCGAGTATATTTCCCAAGATAAGTTAGGTATAAATCTATTTTGGGATGTAGTTCCCCAATTATTATTAACCCAAAGACAAAAAGCCTTAAGTCTGGTAGAAAAAGCAATTAATTATGTCAATGATATTGATGAATGCGTCAAGAAACTTGATCATGTTTACCAAAGATCAAAAAGTAAATTTCCTGATTTTTCTCTTCAGTTATTAGAACTATGTATAAACATAAAACCCAATGATCTTTATTTAGAAAAAAATCTTGTTTGGCATTATATATTACTTGGAGATTATCAACAGGCCTTAACTTTAGCACAACAAATATATACAAAAGCAGATAATTTAGGTCTGAAAGTTTACCTTCACTATTTAATTTTTGAAGTGATAACTGCAGGGGGAATGTGGGATATTCTTCCCCAATATTTAGAAGAATTTAAATTGAACTTATATAAAACCATTGAATCTCAAGTTGCTCCAAGATTTATTGAAGATGTTTTTGTAAGTATTACTCCTCCATTAATAGCAAGAGAAGATAATCTATCTCAAAATAGATTTTTACAAAATAAAATTGCTGAATTATTTACCAAAGAAACTAGAGCTAAATATTCATCTTTAATATTATCTTTATCGAAACAAAATCAAGTAAAGAAAGACAATATAAAATCAACAAAAAAGTTAAAAATAGGATATATTTCCAGTGCTTTGCGTCATAATCCTGTGGGTTATTTATCTCGTTGGTTGTTGAAATATTATGATCGTGATAAATTTGAGGTTTTTATTTATTTAATGAGTGACGATGAAGATGATATAACTCAACAATGGTTTTTTCAAAATGCTACTAAATATCGCAAATTTCCCATTGCTAATATTCCAGAAATAGTTAGCCAAATTAGTCAAGATGAATTAGATATTTTAGTGGATTTAGATTGTTTAACTAATCATAGAACTTCTCAAGTAATGACTTTTAAGTTAGCCCCTATTCAGGCAAGTTGGTTAGGTTTAGATTCTACGGGGATTCCTACCATTGATTATTTTATAGCGGATTCTTTTATTTTACCTAATAATGCCCAAACTTATTATCAAGAAAAAATTTGGCGTTTACCTAATTGTTATCTTGCGGTTGATGGTTTTGAAAGTGCCACACCTAAATTATTATCAAAGGTAGATGGGATAGTAAATGAAAATGCGATTATTTATTGGACAATTCAAACAGGATGGAAAAAAAGTGAAAAATCGTTAAGATTACAACTAAAAATTTTAAAACAAGTTGATAATAGTTATCTTTTTATTCAATGTAATGGTAATGATAAAAGTATTAGAGAAATTGTACAACAAGAGGGAGTGGACGTAAATAGAATCAAACTTTTGCCTTTTGTACCTCTCCTCAATTACAGAGCTAATTTTTTCTTAACGAATATTCTATTAGATAATTATCCTTTTAATGGGGCAACTAGCACTCTTGATGCTTTATGGTTAAATATTCCCCTTGTCACTAGAGTCGGTGAGCAATTCCACGCCCGTCAGGGTTATACTTTTTTAAAAAATTTAGGTATCACTGAAGGTATTGCTTACACTGATGAGGAATATATTCAATGGGGAGTCAAGTTTGGTAAGGATGAGGAATTGAGAAAGAAAGTATATTGGAAACTGAGACAATCTAAGAAAACCTCTCCCCTCTGGGATGGTAAGCAGTTTACTAGGGAGATGGAAAAGGCATATCAACAAATGTGGGAAATATATTTGAGAGAAAATGCAAGTTAAATGCCTCTTAGCTTATTCTTGATATAATTATTTCCATGCCGGGATTGAAATCAATCTAAAAGAAATATGTTAACCTTACCTCGTAAAAAATTTGCTATCGAAGAATATCATCAAATAATCACATCGGGCGTGTTGAAAGAAGATTATTTAATTGAGTTAATTAATGGGGAAATTTTTGAAATGTCACCAGTAGGATTTAAACACGCTTCTTGTGTCAAAAAAATCAATTATTTATTTGCAGAAAAGTTAGGCTCAAAAGTTATTATAGGGGTACAAGATCCGATTAAACTTAATAATAATTCTGAGCCACAGCCTGATATTGTTTTATTGAAACCTCGCAAGGATTTTTACGCAAATGACCATCCTACCGTTGAAGACATTTTCTTATTAATTGAAGTGGCTGATAGCAGTATAGACTACGATCGCACCTTTAAAATACCTATCTATGCAGAAAATAAAGTTCAAGAAGTGTGGTTAGTGGATCTCAATCAAAACCTATTAGAAGTATATCAAAATCCCCAGAAAAACTATTATCAGAATATAACAAAACTCTCTTCTGAAGATTCTTTAACCTTGAGTCAACCAGAAGCTATCACCATAAAACTCGATCGCATCTTGTTTTAGTTACTTCATTAGAATGCGAACTTTTTGAGGCAATCATTTGATTAGACTCATCAAACGCCAATAAAATTTTTATCTTATTATTTTATGGATAATATTAACAATTTTGACATCCTCAAATTTTATCAAGAAGGCAAAACAGTTCAGCTAATTACTACTTGTGAAAAATATATTTCTTTTTATCCTGATGAAATAAATAATTATTGGTGTTTAAGTGCTGCTTATTTATTAAATAATCAAATAGATATGGCTCAATCTATATGGATGTCGGTGTTGTGGGAAAGTGATGATATAGACAAAACAACTCAAGAATTAGTATATTTTATCCACAAATTAGCAAGAGAATTAGTTATATCAAATTATTATCAAGAAGCTAAATTATTTTATGAACAGTTGATCACTTTAGATGAAGATAATTTACTCAATTATAAATGTTTACTTGATTTAAATTTACAAATAAATAATCAAGAAGAAGCAGAAATTATTTTTAAGCATCTAATCAATTCTAATTATTCAGATCATGCTATTTATTTAGAATATGCTCAATTTTTAGCGAAACAATATCGTCACGAAGAACTATTTTTAATCTTGAAGCAAGGTATTAAAAAATTCCCTTTCGAGCAAAATTTATATTTGGCGATGGTTCAATTTCTTAAGAATAATGGTAGGGCAAAAGAGGCGATCGCCTTTGCTGAACAAGGTTTAAAATTAAATCCTGATAATATAATTTTTCAGTTAGAAAATGCCAAAATATTACCAATTATTTATGAAAGTGAAGAAGAAATAGAGTTTTATAGAAAAAGATTTACTGAGCATTTAGATAATATCTCTCAAAATTTGTGTCTAAAAAATGAAATGGAGAAAAAAATTGCTTTAACGGCTATTAGTTTAAGTACAAATTTTTATCTTCAATATCAAGGTAAAAATGATCTCAAGATTCAAAAAAAGTATGGCGATTTATTAGAAAAAATTACTAAAGCTAATTTTGCTACAACTAGCAAATATAAAGTAAACAATGATAAAAAAAGAAGAATTAAGATAGGTATTATTTCTTGTCATTTTAGAGATCATAATGGAGCTAATTGGGCATTAGGATGGATTAAGTCTTTAGATAAAAACAAGTTTATTATTAATTGTTACTACTTAGAAATTACAGAAGATTATATAACAAAAGAATTTATCAAATATAGTGACAATTTTTATTTTTGTTCATCAGACTTGAAAACAACTATAGAAACAATTAACAAAGATCAGTTAAATGTTTTAATTTATACAGATATAGGAATGAAACCTATTACGAATATTTTGGCAAGTATTCGTTTAGTATCAATTCAGTGTGTTACTTTTGGGCATCCAATTACTTCTGGTTTATCCACCATAGATTATTACATATCCAGAGAGTTAATGGAAACGGAGAATAGTAAAAATTATTATACAGAAAAGCTCATTTTGTTACCAAATAATGGTTTTTATTTAGAAGATATAAATTTACCAAAAAAAGTGACAAACAGAGAAACATTTGGTTTTGATCATAATTCTATCCTTTATTTATCCACTCAATCTTTATTTAAATATTTACCACAATTTGATTATATTTACCCTGAAATTGCTACTCAAATTCCTTTAGCTAAATTTATTTTTATTGAATTCCCCATTAGTAAATATGTTAATCATTTATTTAGAAAAAGATTAAAAAAAGCCTTCGCTAAATATCATTTAAACTATCATGACTATTGTATTATTTTACCTCGTTTAAATGAAGAAAAATTTATGAGTTTACATATGGTGGGAGATATTTTTTTGGATACATTTACTTGGTCAGCTGATAATACTTGTAGATTAGCTGTTAGTTGTGATTTGCCCGTTGTAACTTATCCAGGAGAGTTTATGAGAGGCAGACATTCTTACGGAATTTTAAAAATGATTGATGTGAAAGAGACTATTACTTATTCAGAAAAAGAGTATATCGAGATGGCGATAAAACTAGGAAATAATTTGCAATGGAGACAAAAAATAATTAATAAAATGAAAAAAAATAAACATAAATTGTTCTATGATTTAGATTGTATTCAAGGATTAGAAAAATTTTTGACGAATATTGTTACCCATGAAATTTAATGTAGAAAAATGAATCAAAAATCTGCCATTGAAACATTTTTAGAATGTGACAATTATAATGAATTGGTTACTTTTTATGAACAAAAGCTAGAAAAAAATTCAGAAAGTTATGTTAATTATATCTATTTAGGTCTAGCATATTTATTAAATGAAAATCAACTGGAAGCACAGACAACTTGGTTTTATCTGTTCACTCAAGAAAACCCAGAATATTTTGATGTACTAATTACAGTTTTGGATCAAGTAATCGTAGGTTTGATTAATTATAATCGCTTTAACCCCGCTGTTTTAGCATATGGAAGTTTAAGGGCGATCGCACCTCATTACAAACAATTACAGTTAAAATCCAATAATCTTATTAAAAACTGGATTGAAGAAGCCATAAAATTAAGTAAAAATGGTTTA
Source organism: Cyanobacterium sp. HL-69 (assembly GCA_002813895.1). NCBI lineage: Bacteria > Bacillati > Cyanobacteriota > Cyanophyceae > Chroococcales > Geminocystaceae > Cyanobacterium > Cyanobacterium sp. HL-69. The sequence continues at coordinate 3,043,993 of CP024912.1, forward strand.
CTTAACGACGCTAAACATCAATATCAATTAATTATTAAATTTGAAGATAATCAAAGTTATATATGGCAAGACTTATCTTTAATTCATTATCAATTATCAGAATATATACAGGCTTATCAAGCTATTTTACAAGGGATTAATTCTGAACCTGAAAATTATCTTAACTTCTATTATGGAGCAATATTTTTAGAAAAAGTTAATAATATTGAAGATGCAATAAAATTATATCAACAATCTATTAAATTAAATCCTAACCATCTGGATAGCTATAATAATTTAGGAAATCTACTATTAAATAATAATCAAATAAAACAAGCAGAAAAATATTATCTATTAGCATTTAATGTTGATAATAAATACTTTGGTACTTGCCTTAATTTAGGTAATTTATATTTAAAAAGTGATAGAATTACCTTAGCCTTAGATTATTATAATCAAGCTCTAAAAATTAGCCCAACTTATGAAAACTTTTTGTGGATAGTTAACAATATTCGCTCTTTTAATTATATTCAAGAATCTATTAATTTTGCTCGTCATAATTGTTCTTTATTGCCTTACAATTTATTTGCTTCCCTAGAGTGCGATCGCATCTTACCTTTTGTATATCAAAAAGAAGAGGAAATAAATAATTATCGCCAGAGTTTAACAAGATTTTTACAAAAAATATCTGAGATAAATTTAGATATAAAAAATAATAGTTTATTTGCTTTACAATTAATAGATACTCACACTAACTATCATTCACATTATCAAGCTCAAAATGACCTAGAATTACAAATATTGTATGGTAATTTCATTCATAAAGTAATGACAATTAACTATCCTAGCTATTGTCAACCACTTAAAAAAAATAAACATCCAGAAAAAATAAGAATAGGTTATATTTCTTACTGCTTAAGATCCCATGTTGTGGGCAAATTATCCTTAGGATGGATAAAATATCATAATCAAAATAAATTTGAAATTTACTGTTATTATTTGGGGGATTTTTCTGAAGATAAAATAACCCAAGAATTTAAACGGCATAGTAAGAAATTTTATCATTTTAAAGATGATACTAATATCGAAATTATTGCTCAAACAATAAAAGATAATGAGCTAGATTTTTTAGTATTCTTGGACTTAAGTATGTATCCCAGAATGTCTCAATTAGCAGGATTAAATTTAGCTCCGATTCAATGTGTTACTTGGCTTCACCCTATCACATCAGGAATTCCTACTATTGACTATTTTATTTCTAGTGAATTAATTGAAAAAAATAATACTAATAATCATTACTCAGAAAAATTAATTAAATTACCTAATCTAAGCATTTATTATTCTTCAAAAAACTCAGAAGTAGATAAAGATAAAGCTAAATTTAACTTGAAGCATGAAAATATTATTTATATTTCTTCTCAATATTGTTCCAAATATTTACCACAATATGATTATGTCTATTCAGAAATAGCAAAAAAAGTAAAACATTGTCAATTTGTTTTTATTCATCCCAGAATTAATAATAACAACGATAAAATTACGCCTCAGTTATGGGAAAGAATTAAACAAAGTTTTAGTAACTATCAATTAGATTGGCAAGATTATTGTATATTTTTACCGACTATTAAAAATTCCAAAGATTACAAACAGTTATTAAAAAGTTGTGACATATTTCTTGATACTATTGGCTTTACAGGATTTAATTCTACCCTCGATGCTTTAGAGTTTTTCTTACCTGTTATTACCCATTCAGGTGAATTCTTCCGCACTCGACAATCAGAGGGTATTTTAAAAATGATTCAAGTGACAGATACTGTTGCTGATAATGTAGAAGATTATATAATAAAGGCGATCGCCCTTGGTACTAATAATGAATTAAGACAAAAAATAAGTGATAAAATAAGGAGAAATATTAATTTATTATATGAAGATTTAACTTCGGTTAAAGCCCTAGAAACCTTCTATTTAGATACCGTCAATAATAATTGATCAAAACTAAAAATTACAGTTCCTCAATTCCAATTAGAGTATTATATTTATCCCATTGTGAATACACTGGGGGATATTTTTAATATCGAGCCATTGATTAATCTATTCAAAAAAATAACTTTTAATAATAACCCATGGATAGTCAAAAATTTTTACAACTGATTCCCGAAATATTTGATTTTGATAATCTTGAATCTATCGAAGCGAAAAAAGTTCAGATAGCTTCTATTTTAAATAAAGTTGATAGTGCTATTAATCCCTATATTTTTTTGTTACTTAATACCGCTATTAGTTGTTTAGAAGAAAACGAAATATATTGCGAAATATTAAAACAATCTAGCACTACTTTAATTCCTATTTTAGAAAGTAATCCTCAATTAATGGCCTACGGAATTATTGATAATGAAACTATTAATATTGATGATGTTAATTATACCTTTGAATCATCCAACTATAGTGATCAAGTTTGCATTTATGAAGGAGATGTGACAAGTTTTTGTGAAGATTTACAGTCTTTAAATAGCGAAGATAAAATAGGTTTATTTCACCTAAATGGAAATAGATCTTATCGAGAAATACTGTTAGCTTTAATGAATATCAGACCATTATTAGCAGAGGAAGCCTTTATCATAATTTCTCAGACAGAAAATGAAGCAACAAAAAATGCTATTTCTGATTTTCACAACTTTAATAATAGTGACAATATTCACGAATTATTAGTTGTCAGTCCAGAAACAAAATCTTATCATTTCATGGAGCAAGAATTAGTAATTTTGCTGTATCGAAATAATGTAATTAGTAAACAAATTAAAAGAATCAATAACGCAGGATTAACTAAACTTGATCAGGCAACAGAAAATCATAAAAAAACCCTTCTTCATGTGGGTTGTGGTCCTTCTAATCCTAATGCTTTACCCCAAGATTTTCGAGGAGACGACTGGGTAGAAATTCGCTTAGATATTAACCCTAACGTACAACCTGATATTATTGGTACTATTACTGATTTAAGCGGTGTTCCTGATAATAGTGTAGATGCGGTTTATTCTTCCCATAACTTAGAACATATCTATAATTTTGAAGTACCCATCGCCCTTGCTGAATTTAAAAGAGTTTTAAAAAATGGCGGTTTTATCATGATTACTTTACCCGATATACAACAAGTTGCAACTCATGTCGCTTCGGGAAATTTAGAGAATCCCCTTTATATTTCTCCTGCCGGACCTATTTGTGCTATTGATATTTTGTATGGTTTAGGTACAGCTTTAGCAAGAGGTAATTACTATATGGCACACAATACTGGTTTTACTCAAGAAACTTTGACCGAAAAAATACTAAAACAAGGTTTTCACGATGTAAAGGTTACAAAAGGTCAAAATCTCGACTTATGGGCAAAAGGTTATAAATAGTTATTACATTTATGCACAATCAAATTTAATTACCCTATTGATCATGAAGTATAATGAAAAAGTTTGCGATCGCCCTTATTAAGTCAAAACTTCACCATAAATGTTTGCTAGAAACTCAGGAAGCGATTCACTATACCTTACAAGATATGGGTTTCGACAGCATTTTAACAGATAATTTGGCACAGTGCGATCGCCAATATATCATTTTGGGAGTTAATAATTTACTTTACCCGAATCAGATTGAATTACCCCCTAATTCAATTATTTATAACCTTGAACAAATCTACCCCCAATCCCCTTGGATACAATCAGGTTATCTCGATTACCTATATCAATATCCTATCTGGGATTACAGTTTATCAAACATCGCCCAATTAAGAAAATGGGGTATTAACAAAGTTCAACATTTACCCATAGGCTACCATCCCTGCCTAACGAACATTCCTCAAAATGATAATCAAGATATTGATGTGTTGTTTTATGGCTCAATTAATGAACGTCGTCAAAAAATTATTGATAGTTTAGAAGCAAAAGGAATAAAAGTTAAAGCACTTTTTGGAGTTTATGGAAAAGAAAGAAATCGTTATATTTCCAGAAGTAAAATTGTTTTAAATATGCACTTTTATGAAGCTCAGGTTTTTGAAATCGTTAGGGTATCTCATTTGTTAGCCAATCAAATTTTTGTGATTTCTGAAAGAAGCAGTAATTCTGAGGAAGAAAAATATTTTCAGGGAGGTTTAGTCTTTTGTCCATATGAAAATTTAGTTTCTACTTGCCTAGATTATTTAAGCAGAGATAAAGAACGAGAAATTATTTCTAAAAATGGTTATCATTTATTTAAAGATTGTTCATTAAAAGAATACTTAAATCCTTTAATTAACTCTATTTCTCATAATAATAACCACCAGTTTATTAAAGATTTTTATCGTAAAAATCAGGCCAAAAATGCTTTTCATCAAGGTAATTATCAAGGGGCGATCGCACTCTATGAACAAAGTTTACAAATTGATCCAGACTGTTTAGAAAGTAATGTTTATCTTGCTTTAGGCTTCTTATATAATGGAGATGACCTAACCGCAGAATTAATTTTATATTCATTTATTGATGATAAAGAACAGAACGAGTATGAATTACACTTATTACAAGAAAAACTAATCCAAATACTACGTCAAGAATTAAATAAACATTTACAATCAAATAATCAAAAATTAGTAGATAAAATTAAGGTATATATTAACAGTTTATTATTTTAAATAGGGATGGTAATTATTATAATATGAAATATATAGCATTTTTTATAATTATGAGATACATTTATTATTCTCAAGTCCCCCTTATTAAGGGAGATTTAGGGGGATCATTTTGTACCCCGTAACCATGATAATTGCTATATTACAATTTCTATATATCATAATTAAAATGTTTTGAAATTAAACTAAAACTATTTTACAACAATGGAATATATTGAATACGACTTTCCTAATTATCTTAAATTGATTGATCAAGAAATAGACAAAAAAACTTATCTACCCGTAGTAGGAAACATTTATCTTGAAGTATTAAGCACCTTTCATGAAATATTAAATCCGCAAACTTATTTAGAAATAGGAGTAAGTCATGGCGATTCATTAAAGTTTGCAAATAATAGAATTATTGGAGTTGATCCTAATCCTAAAATTACCAATAATAATCAATATCTTATTCATCAGAAAACTAGCGATTTATTTTTTCAAGAAGATGCAGATAATTTATTTCAAAAAGAGAAAATAGACTTGGCATTTATTGATGGAATGCACTTATTTGAATTTGCCCTTAGAGACTTTATTAATACGGAAAAATATAGTCATAATAATAGTTACATATTAATTCATGATATTTTGCCCCGTTGTTTTTCTGAAAGTAGTCGAGCTAGGGTTACAATAGACTGGACAGGAGATATTTGGCGTTTAATAATAGGTTTAAGAAAATATCGCCCTGACTTAAATATAACCATTTTAGACTCTTATCCAACAGGTTTAGCTATTATTACGAACCTTAATCCTGAGTCTCAATTTTTAGTAGATAACTATGATGATATAGTAGAAGAACTATCAAAAATTAGTGCATTATCTTTTATCAAAGCAAGAGATTTAATTATGCATACTTTTTCCACCGAATTATATTTAATGAATTTTGCTTTTGAAAATACTTTATAAAATTTGAGTTATGAAAATTTTGTTTATTTCTCAAGGAAATTTACCAGAATATCAATGCGATTCCCTTTTTCACGGACTACGTTTACTTTTTGGAGATGACATAGTAGATGTAAATAAAATTTCGTATATGTATAAAAGTTTTCCAGAAGAAGCGAAAAAAAAATTATATGGTAGAGGATTTACTTTATATGGTTTATTAGAAGATATTTCAATTGATAGAACAAATATAGAATCAAAAATTATTAAAAAATATTTTGACCTAATTATCTATGGCAGTATTCAAAGATGTCAAGATTATCTACCTTTAGTATTGAATATTTATAGTCCTGATAAAATTTTTTTTATCAATGGAGAAGATCAACCGACAAATTTAAATTATCTTTTAACAAGGGGAAAATATTTTAAGCGAGAATTATATCAAGAAAATAGGTATTTATTTCCCATCCATTTTGCTATTCCAGAGGAAAAAATTATTAAAAATATAGATAATTTAGAAAAAATAAATTTTTTTGCCCCTTGTAATCCAACAGATAAAACTACTTATGTTTACGATACAGAAAAAGCATATTATCAACAATACCAAGAAAGTTTTTTCGGAATTACTATGAAAAAAGCAGGGTGGGATTGTTTACGACACTATGAAATTAGTGATCAAGGATGCGCCCCTTATTTTCTTGATATTAGAGAATTACCGTATCTAACTATGCACAGATTTCCTCGTTATGAGGTTTTAAAACTAATGCAAATTGCTGACCATTATTTAGAAACAGAAAGTTTAGATTTAGACAACTATTTGACCAGTTTTGAAAGTTTGTTAAACTATACAAAAAAGTATTTAACCACAAAAAGTCTAGCACAATATCTTGTAGAATTTATTTAATATCAAACAATACTATATTTAGTAAATAAGACAATTATATAAAATAAAATATAAATAACTTATCCTATAAATTTTTACAGAAAAATAAGAGAAATAATGTTTCATAATTGCTCCATATAAATCCATTTATTCCCCAACTTTTTCAACCAAAATATATAGAAAATTTTCCAATCTAACAATAACATTAATCAACTCATCATAAGCCAATTCCATAGACTTTGGTTGTAAAGAAACTAAATCATTTGGCTGAATAATTAACCAACGTTTAACTAACTCCTCTAAGGTAACATTATCTTTTTCCCAAAGAATAATTAAACAACTAGCAATATCACTTTCGATGTCAATATTTCCCTTAGCAGGAAACGAAATATAACGATTAAAAAGAAAGGATTGTTTAGTTTTAATAGCTTTTAATAAGTCCTCTTTTATTTTCTTATATCTTAAGCGAGGATGTAAAGAAATTTTAGCTGTTTCCCAATCTTTTTTATCCCAATTAATCACAGGATTTATAGAAGATTGAATATTATTATTAATACACCAAAAATCAATTAAACGATGAATAGGGTTTAATAATTCATAAAGAGACAATTCCTCTTCATGGGAAACCTCCCCCAGACCCAACTCCCAAATATCGGGTAAGCTATCAGGATTCTGAAATAAATCTCGAATATTCCATTTTCTCCACATTACCATACTCAAAAAACTCAAATGGGAAGACTTTAACATCTCTAATACTTGAGGAATAGTAAACCCTTTATCCCCTTGTAAAAGATAGTTAACTAAAATAGATTGTTTCTGTTTTTGAGGAGGTAAAGCCATGGAAGCAAATTTATTTTTCCATAATTGCTTCGCCCCCACAGAATCATTTAAACTATTGAAAGTTTCTTTTACTAACTCAACTTCTAAATCATCTGGGTTACTATCCATTAAACCCATATTTTTAAATAATTTTTGTAACCTAAAAAAGTTAAACCTTTGATAATAACTATGAAAATTAACCCTAATAATTCCTTGCTCATTAAGTAAAGATTGAAATAGTTTTAATACTTTTTCAGCATCAGGTAATAAATAAATAACTTCATCACAGTTAATATAGTCAAAACGATAATTTAATTTGTCAATATCTTCTATGGAAAGAGCATAAAATTCGGAGTTAGTAAAACCATGATGATTTAATCTTGTTTTCGCAACTTCTACAGATTTTGGAGATAAATCAATCCCGATAATTTTTGCCCCCGGATTGGCATAAGCTAAAAATAAAGAAGTCCATCCGCTACCGCATCCTGCATCTAAAATAACTTTATCCTTAGTATCAATTATTTTTTGTTGGGATAAATAATAAGAGGTGGTTAAATCATGAATAAATAAAGTGTCATAATATTCTTCGGGAGATTGTTCGATGGGAATTTGTGGATAGGGCAGATTGTCATATTGTTCCTGTAATGATTTTGTGTTGTCTTGATTCATATAATGAAATTTAAAAATTAATAGTTATTTTTTAGTTTTACCACGAACTAATTATAACAATTAGGTCTATGCAAAATGACATAATTTTTATAAATATGGATTCGCTTTTTCTATTGAGTAGAACAATTAAATATTTTAAATACTTAATTTATCCTTAACTAATCCTCCTAGACTTTGCCACTGATCAAGAGTAAAATTTACAAAATTAATATGTAAATTATCTGATAATTCTACTCCCTCACTTAACATTAAATTCATGGCTATTTCTGAAAAAAACAAGCCTACTTCTTCTTGATCTGCATTATTAAGATTAACTAATAAAGTGTGACTTTCTTCTTCAGAAAGATTTATTAATACTTGAGAAATTTCTGAGGCTAATTTTTCTTGATCCGCCTTCCAATCAGGAAAGATAGCATAGTTATTACCATTACCATTAATAGTAACTAAATCCTCAAGATTAAGTTGATTAATGATTTCTTGACTTTCATTTTCAACGGTTATTTTTGCTGTTATTTTTGGGAGTAGTTGACTCCATTGTTGTTCATTTAAGTTATTAATTAGGGCAAAGTCTAAGATGTTTTCTAAGTCTAAATCTTCCTCCATCATCAAATTCATGGCAATACCAGAGAGGAATAAATTAGCGTCTTCTTCGGTGATGCCTGTGGTGTCAATAACGAGGGTTATTATGCCCTCACCCCCAACCCCTCTCCCAGAGGGCGAGGGGAGATTTGATCCCCCCCAACCCCCCTTACTAAGGGGGGAGTATTCGGCTAGGGTAGTGATAAGGTTGTATAATTCCTCGGTTAATGTTTCTTCATCGGTTTGCCAGTCAGGGAAGATTATATAGTTAATTGCTGTTAATTTGATTTTATCAGTGAATTTCTCTTTTAAGATATTTTGTCTTTCGACATGGATAGTAAAAAAATCTGTGTATTTATTAACTGTAAATTTTATATGAGGGTATTCTTCTCTCAAAATAATAGAAATGTCTTGCCAACTATGATCATCGCTGGAAATGACTGTAAAATATTGTTTATTTCCCTGTAAAAACAAGTCTATATTGATTGATTCTATAATTAGAATATCATAGTTATTATTATGTTTATCATTAGTAAATTTAACCTTATGTAAATTCTTTGAAGTCCCAAGATATTCTATAAGTTTTTCAAAATTATAGGGAATATAATTAAGAATGGATACCGTTATTCTTGGTAAATCTAAAAAATCTTCTACGTAACAATTAAAAAATTGAATATCAATAAAAATTGTCAAATTTTCTGTATATTTATGAATATATTGTACAGTTTGATATATTTCTATTCTTTTTTGTGCATATTGAGATTCGGAAAAAGAGTTGATTCTTTGAATTAAATTGCTATAGTAAATTTCGTTTATGAATTTTTCTTCTAAAATGTTTTCTAAATTTTCTTTATGTTTTTCGGGAGCGTAATTTTCTAAATATCTCTGATAGCTTCTTTTTTTATATTCTTCAATTAGTTCGGGATATTGGAGAAAATATTTAATTTTGTTGATTAATTGTTCAACATTCTCAAAAGATTCATATTCTTTTCCTTCCTCTAATAACAGATTCATTCCTGCTTCTTCTGCAAGGGTATCTGTTAACAAAAAACCACCTGCAGAAATAATCTCAAAAAAGCGTAAGTTTAAGTCTCCATTTAAGCTAATATTTAAGGAGATTTGGGCTTGAGAAAAGGCTTTTAATGAGTCTCTTTGAGATAGTCTTCCAGACCAAAAATTTGGTATTTGTTGATGTAAATATTCAAGTATTGCTTTTCTTCGGGGATGAAATTTACTAGCTTGTCCAACAAAAATTATTTTATTTGTAAAAAAATCTGGTTCAATGGTAGAATCCTCAAAGTCAATGATTTTTAAATCACCTTGAGGAGGATTGAGAAATAATCCGGGTAGCCAGTATAAATTAGGGATTCGAGCAAGGTAATAATACCAGAGATGATGACGTTTATGATCTGTGATGTAAAAGTCATATTCTTCTGATTTAGCATACTCTATCATTCTTTCTAAGGGTTTTACACCGTGTTGAGTATCCCCTAAAATTAGTATTTTTGGGCAATCTAAGGCTTTGACATTACGAGGAATTACGTTAAAAAATGAATCGACTTTGGCAATAAATAAATCTGGTTGCCAATTCGGATAGTTTTCTGTCAGTATTTCTTTTACATCATAAGATGTGCCTATAGGCAAATTAATAATTTTATCGGCTTGATCTGGGTAACTGGTAATATAAATTTCATCACGGGAAAAAATGGGATGTCTTTGACATTCAACATAAGACCAATGATGCGAGTAAAGTATTTTTTGTTTTGATAAATCCATTGGAAAAGAAATATTAACAATTTATTTTATATGTCTAATAATTATAATATTGTTAAGCATAAAAGGTATTACTATATTTTAATTATATAAATATTTTTCATATGTTGTGAACAAATAAAATTATTTTCAATAAATAATATCAATAGTAAATATATGCTATATAAAGAAAGAGCAAATAAAACACAAATTAATGCCATATTAGTAATCTTTAAACAAAGAGTTATTAATATTTACAAAGAAAACTTGAGCCAGTTAATTTTATTTGGTTCAAGAGCAAGGGGGGATGCTAAACAAGATTCAGACATTGATATTTTAATAGTTTTGAAAAATGTTAATCAAGATAAAAATAAATATGAAAAAATGATTAACTTAGTTTCTGATTTATGCTTAGAGTATAATTTTTTAATTAGTTGTGTTTATATTAGTGAATCTCAATTTAAGAGCGAAAAAAGTCCTTTAATGATTAATATTCATAAAGAGGGTATATTCTTATGAAGAATGAACAAAAATTACTGTTAGAAAAAGCTCAGGAAAGTTTAAGAGCATCTAAAATACTACTAGAAAATCAATTACCAGATTTTGCAGTGGCAAGGGCTTACTATACAATGTTTTATATCGCAGAGGCTTTTTTACTAAAACAGGACTTAACTTATTCCAGTCATAGTGCCGTTATTGCAGGATTTGGACGGGAATTTGCTAAGACAAAACGTATTCCCGTTGAGTATCATCGTTATTTAATCGAAGCACAACAGAAGCGTACTGAAGCTGATTATAATTTAAAACCAAATATTACTTTACAGGAAGCAGAAAATATTATTAACAAAGCCCAAAATATGCTTGATTTTACTAACAATAATATCGATATTATTTAATGTTTAATTCTTTAATTAGGGTTTGATTTTCATGGTTAATTTTTAGTTTTTTGGTAATGAGAGGTGTTAAGATTTGCCATTCTTGCTCTGTCAAATCTCCCAATAAGGATATATTAATATACTCAGTTAAATATAATTCATATTCAAATAAGAGACTCATGGAAATTGCCGAAAATAATTCGGTGGCATCTTCGGGTAAGATTCCAGTGATATCAACTAAAAGAGTAATAGGCTTTTCTGGAGGTGTTTCCATTAATTGAAGGATAACTTCTAGTAATTCCTCGCCGATTTCTTCCTCAGAAATTGACCAATCGGGGAAAACAATTAAGTTAGTTTTACGGATATTTAATTTTTGGATTAATTGTTCGGCTTTATTTTTCTCGATACTATCTTTAATAATTGACCATAGATTATTTAAACTTTGTTCGAGGGAAAAATATTGTTCTATTCTTTTTCTTCCTGCTTCTCCTAATTTTTGAGCTAATTCAGGATTTTCAGCTAATTGAATCATATACTCCGCCATCCCGTCCACGTCTCCTTCATCGACTAAAAAGCCTGTTTCTCCCTCTATAACCACATCTTTGATTCCTGCGTGTCGGGTTGCTATTACAGGAATACCAGTGGCAGATGCTTCTATGACTGAGTTGGGTGTACCTTCTGAGTCTCCATAACTGGCGGTAACGGAGTGTTGCACAAATGCCCTTGCTTGTCGCATTTTTTCGGCTACTGCTGATTGAGGTAGAGAACCAGTAAACTCAATATTTTCGTAAATACCTAATGATTTGGCTAACATTTTACAGGATTCTAATAATACTCCCTCACCAATCATGATTAATTTAGCTTCGGGATATTGATAACATACTTGGGCAAAGGCAAGAATTGTTAAGGTAGGGGCTTTTTTATCAACAAAACGTCCAACAGTAATGAAGGTTAATGGTGGTTGTTGAGGATTGCATTGTTGAAATAGAGATAAATTGACACCATAGGGATTATAGTATAGTTTTTCTTTTACTGCCCCCAATGATAATAGTTGTTGTTCCATGTGTCGTGATACAGCAATGGTTGCCGATGCTTTTTGAAATAAATTAGGATAATATTTACCACTATTTTGTAATTCCCCATGATGGTAGGCATCAAAACCGTGAAAGTGAACAATTAAGGGTATATTTAGTTCTTGGCAAATATCCATGAGGGCAACCCCTACTCGTCCATATTCTGCTAAGATTGCGTCAACTTGTTTTTCAAGGAGAAATTGTTTTAGCTGTTCTCTGTTTTGTTGTAGGGGGAATGAGATACCGGGGATGTTAATGATTTCCGCAGGTAAATGATTGATATGGTTATGAATAAAGGTTTCTGAGTAGGCATTGGGGTTGACATGGGCTACAACAACGACATATTTATCACTTTTTTTGGGTAATTGTGACTGATTATTTGTGGGTGTGTTTTTTAAAAAAATATTTCTATCTTCTATCGCCCTATTTGGATGTTTCCAGTATGTTTCGCAGTATTTCTGCTCTGGAATGAAAACCTCACACATAACATTTTTTAATATTTCGGATTTTTGGATATTAAATCCATAATCTATCATTTCTTGTAAAAATCCGGTGATTGTATAACAATTATTGTTGTAAGCATAATGAGGTTTTATTTTCTCAAAAATGAGGTCTATGTTTAAACAAAGACACCAATAGTTATTGTATGTTTCTCCCCAAAATGTTTTTTCTATAACTCCGTAAAAAGATAGACCTTTTGCAGAAGCTATTTTTATAGTTTCTAGGGGAGATGCTAGTAATTTAACACTATCTTTAAAGATGTGAGCATATTTGTAATTACTAAATTTTTGCTTGGCTTGAATAACCGCTTGTACTAAGTTGGTATATTCTTGATTTTCTATTAAAGATATATTGTTGCTGAGGCAAAATTGTTTAAGTAAATCTATTGAATCTTTTTCTTGATTAGTTCCATCTGTAACAATCACAAGTTGACAATTTTCTAAAAACTTAACATTATCTAACCAAATATTTAGGAGTTTATTATTACCTGACCAATAAATAATTACAAGGTCAACATTTGATTTTTTGACATTTTCTTCATTATTTTTAATTTCTTTTGATTGCCATTGAGTTTGAGGTAGAAAAACTCTGCCTACTCCCTGACGATATAGATATTCTGCTTCGTCTAAAAGATTATTAGTTTCTTGAGGAGATTTCAAGTATTTACTACCTAAGTAATAGTCTGCAAATTGAAGTTGTTGTTTTTGATTGCTAGATAAGTTTTCTATGTCTTCCAATAAATCTGGTGCTCGAATTTGTATATTTATTAAACGTCCAAAATTAACGTTTTCTGTTTGACAGTTATCAGAAAGTTTATAGGATGCCTTATGGGTATTTAAATGAAAGTATTGACAACCAGCTTTTATTGAATAAGGAACATGAGAACCTAAACCATTACCACTAGAATATTTATGGAGCGAACATAGGTGATAAAATCTAAAAAGGAATAAAGGATCTGTTTTATATCCACAGGATACTATTCTTAAACCTTTATTTTGAAAAGGGATATGATTTCCTTGTCGAAAATCATTGTGATGAATGCAAACTGTTACAGGTTGGTATTGTTCGGGTAGGTTGGCTAATTCATCAGCCAAATTCTCCCAATTCGTTTTTACTTTTGCTAAGTATGATGAATGAGAAGGGAAAAAAATAGTGCCTTGTCTTTTCAGTTTACTGAAATCTTTTAGTAGCTCTGTAACATAGACAAAGGGAGCAGTTCCAAGAATTAGTTTTTTATCTATCTTATGATAAAAACAAGCATATTTGTATATTTCAAGTCTATGTTCTGGATATATGCTTATTATTGGTAGTGGATTTGTTAATTCACCTAATAAAACCATTTTTCCAGAAGTAATACCATGGGGAAAAATAATTTTTGGCTGAGTATCGGAAGGTCTTTGAGTATATTGATTGAGTATCAAATTTATTCCATAATATTCGTTCATCCAAAACAAAAAATTTGGATTTTCATTTCTGTACTGACATAGTTTATCTAAATCTTTTTGTTGTTCTAAAGTTTTTTCTAGGGTTAGCATAAAGATTTTCTTAACTTGAACTATAAATAATTTTGTATGACTTTACTTAAATCAGAATATAGCAACAGTGTATTTTTAATACTTATACTGATATAAGATTGTTAGCATTGATTCAAAAAAGGCGTGCTTCAGTGAATTTAAATTATCTTGACAATGATTAGTATACCTAATTGTTCCTTGCTGAATTGAATCACAAAAAGTTTCTATATCTGTGTCTTTTTTATATGGTGAGTCTGAATATAAATCTATAGAATCCACTCTTATAAGGTTGTTCAAAGCCGCTAAATAGTCTAAGTGATGGGATGAAAAATGTTGTATGTGACTGGGATAATGATGTTGAACCCAATTGTGACGATATAAAGTAGCACAGGGGGATGAGCCATTCGGTGTTGCTGTAATAAAAAGATAACCCCCTTTTGTTAGAATTTGAGATAAAGACTGAAATAAACCTCGAAAATCAGGCACATGTTCAATTACTCCTCTTAAAATGACAATATCAAAACTTAAATTTTCGACGATAATATCACTTAAACTTATATAGTAATTTTTTCCTTCAAAATTTTTATGCAGGATTAGATTATCATCTCCTTTAATAAAAGAGGAATATCATTGAGTTTTTCTTTAAAAATATCAGAAAATAACCTCCTGAACATCCATAATCAAAGATACATAAAGGTCTTTCTCTTGAGTGCGTTTTAAAATCAATATGGTTACATAGCCAATCAATTTCTTGATGATAAGATTGCAATCTTAGATCGTTTTTTCTGTAACAGCTTGATGATTTTTATCATGGTATAAAAGATAATGATCATCTAATTCTTGTTTTGAAGGTAAAGGATTTACACTGATAAAATTACAATCAAAACACTTTATATAAATTTTGGGTTTATTAGTCCAAGTATAAACTCGAAGCGAATCACAAAACCTACATTTTTTATTGTGATTATACATAATTTTTGTTAAGCAATATCTTTTTGTTATGAGTAAATTTATAGATAAACTCAAATAATTTTAGCACTTATAATTATTTATAATGGATGCTTTATTTAGATATTCGAGACATATATCAAAAATCCTATAAGATGATTGATCATCTAAATATGCTTTACAAGCAATATGCGTTGACATTAGCTTAGACTTTTGAGAAAAAATCTGATCCAGAATATCTCCATTTGATAATGCCTCTATTGAATCAAATACCCATCCTAATGAATTGTTTTGAAATGAACGCAAAAGAAATGAAGTATCAGAACTTTTTGGGAAATTAATGCTTGGTAAACCTGCATATATAGCTTCATAAGTGGACACCCTCCTTGTAGTAGGATTAATGAACAATTTGACATAACATCCCATAGAAACGATAAGTAGTGGCAAGAACTATTTCATGTTTTGAGTCTTGAGAAATCATAGAACGTAGAATATTAATGTCATGGGGGTAAGAGTTACTTAAAGCAACCCAAAGATAGTTTTGTTCCACTGGCAAAGAATTTCAAGAAGTTTATATGTTAGGTTCTGAGGATCAGTTCCTCCCAAAAAAATTCCTATTGAGGGTTTTCTTTGATACAGAACAGACTCATAATGTCCTGCACTAATTCTTATAGCATTTGGACCCAAAATTGCATAATCACATCCAACAAAAGTAGTAGGAACACTATCAATATTCAAAAAAATATCTTTAGGTTTCTCTAGTAAATAAAAGATCAACTTGCTCAAAGTGATTAAAAATAGGAGACAAAGACACTAAAATTTTACAGTTTTCCCTGACTCTCTCAATTTGTGAAAATGTACAGAATAATAAATCTAAAAAGATAATATCAAACTTTTCGAGTTTTATTTCATCAAAAGATGATGCACGAATAGCTTCAAGTTTCTTTCCTTCTGGAAGTGAAAGCTCTAATTCCGAAATAAGAAAATAATTAAATCTAACATCATAAGATGTCATAAGCAACTTTTTTCAGGAAATTATATGTTCTAAAATAATGTCCAATACAATATCTATTCCAGCGTGGGCAATTATGGCGATTTTTAACATTTTTTCAGTTATAAACTTTTTAAATTAAGATTGAATATCATTGGGAATAAATGGTGAAAAGATATTGATTTTACGTTTAGCTTTTTTCCCAATCAAATGACAAAATTCATCTATCGATATTTGTGTTTCAGGTCGAAGATAAAGAATATCGTTAGAGGTTATAGTTTCACCTGATAAAATATCCCGGGAAGCATATAGACCTCTTCTGGCTCTTTTACGGGTAAAAATTTCTTCTTCTAAAAGACTTCTATCAGTCTGTTCTAACGATATACTTATTGCTTTAACAAGGTTAACAAACTCTTTAAATTCTTTGGGTTCTAATGAATGTTTTGCATCAAGTCCCTCCCAATTTTTGTGATAGCGTAAAATGTTTTTCTATCCACTTTACTCCTAATGCAATTGCAACACCAAGAAGCCGTACTGCCTAACGTATGATCGGAAAATCCCACGTCACATCCAAATTCTTTTTGAAGAGTAGATATGTAACCTAACTGGGACATCGATTCATGATGAGGATAGACAGATATACAGTGCATTAAAACAAAATTATCACAACCTTTTGAATGTAAAAAGTTGACAGTTTTTTCTACATCCTTAAGAGTGGACATTCCAGTAGATATGATTAATTTTATTCCTGTTTGTATTGCTTCCTCGATCAGTGAATAAAAGTTTATGTCGCCAGAGGCTATTTTGATAAAAGGTGGATTGAGTTTTATGAGTTGTTTTAATGAGATAAATCCAAATGGAGTAGCAGTTGCTGGAATACCAATACTATGGGCATAGTTAAATAATTTATTCAGTTCATCTGTTGATAGATGAGATTCCCTACGTTGTTTTCTTACTTCTTCAATATCATAGTTTCCATACTCGTATTTTCCAGGAGAATATAATTCTTTTTCGTCAATCATCTGAAACTTTATGAAATCTGATCCTGTATCTTTCACCGCATCAATTAATTTGAGCGCTAATGAATAATTCCCAAAATGATTGACTCCTGCTTCTGCAATAATTTTGACCATGATGGTTTGTTATATTAAAAAATAAAGTGACTCTTACAATAAATAATAAGTGATATTTGTTATTAAATTCTTAAGTTATTTAATAATTTTTTCTCCTACTTGAATTACAAAGTGCGGTTTTTAAGATTTATTTTGTATTATTTGCACCTATTTCAACATAAGTATTGCTTTCTGTTGAATTTCATATAATTTTGACCAAATAATTTTTGTCTCAGACTTTTGTTTCATCATTTTATGAATATCTAACAATGATAATCTATCTGAAATATCAAGTAAAATATTATCAGATTTTAGAAGGTTGAGATCCCAATCAGCATAACCAATGGTGTGTAATAAACTTAAACTACGCTCATCGTAAGAAATATTAATAACAGGAGTACCCAAAGCCAAGCAAGGTAATGTTGCGTGAACTCGCATACTAACAACCAAAGAAGCTGATTTTATTAAAGATAAATATTCGTACACATCACTGGTATAAACATAAGGGATACCGATAGAGTTTGCGAATATTAAATCTCTTTGATCGTGACATAATATTTTCACTTTTTTATAACCTTTAGAAAAAACAAAATTATTAACTGAATTAATTAAATCGGGAATGGAATTAGCCACTGATAACGGAACATTCATTTGATTTGGATTTCTAATTGAAATTAAACAAATATCGGATTTCATTGTTGTTTGTTTAAAACTAAATGAACTTGTCCATTCATCAAGAAAAAGAGTAGGACACCCCCCCAGAGTAATATGTTTTGCTTCTGGTAAAAGATTTTTTAGATGATGAAATGTGGCGAGATCACGAGCTAATGAAAATTTTGCTTTTTTATTTAGTATAGTTAGCAATGAATCAGGCATGACATCTGTTCTTCGACTTAGATTAAAATCTCTACCATAAATTTTCCCAATAGAAAGACTAAACAACACTAATGGAACTGATAAAGATTCAAGTGCATTTAAATCAATTTTTAGTTCATTATTTTCATAAAGATTTCCGCCTCCAATAATGACAGCATCGGCGATTTGATTAGCTAAATATATGGTTTTTTTGGTTAAGCCACAATTCAAATGTTCCGCCATGGCAGGCAAGGTAATTATATTTGCAGAATGTCCGTAAATTTTATAGATCCATTTGCGAACAGATAAGGCAATGGCAAAGTTTCCAATGTTAAAACCTTCACCAAATGGAGAAATGTGAATAATATTCATTTTTACAATCCTTAAAATAAAATTGACATAGGTTTCTTTGGATGCCTACAAATTTAATCTTTTTTGCTTAGATAATGAGATGTGAAGTTAAATTAATTAAAATTAATGAAATGTTTTAAGACTAGTCTTTTTGTGTGTCTAGTAAATTAGACCAAGTAATTCTCGATGTTTTGTCCTTGGAACACAAACACAATTCCAACTCCATATACAACTTGACGTAATCCTCTATTGTGTCAACTACAAACCTTTTGTTAGTGAAAATTGGTTTTTTGTTAAATATATTAAAAATTTGGACTTGTTTTTTATTTTTCTCAATATATGGTGTTATATGTTCAGACTCCTCTGGAGAGGGTGGACAATTATTTATTAGATCAAGCATGGTACTAACTTTTAAAATTTGAATAGTTATTCCATAAGGGTATGTTCTAGGCATTAAATTAGTAATAATATCAGGCGAATATATGCGGTAGGCATCTATCGCAGTAATAACTAAAGATTCATCAATGAAAGGTGAATCGCAGTTCACTCTCATTACATATTCTGCATTCTGAGAAATTCCTGCTTGTAATATCCTTTTGAAAACATTGTTTGTAGAACCCCTATATACTAATAAACCTCTTTTTTCTGAAAATTTAGCCAGAGGATCATCTATGGAACGTTTCGTAGTTGCAAGTATTGGAGATGTTATGCAATCGAAATACTTTAGATAATCTAGTTGACTTAAAATGAAATCAATTATTGTTTGACCATTGGGTAAGACGAGAAATGACTTACAAGGTAGTCTTGTTGAATCGAGTCTTGCTAAAAGAACGGGAATAATCATAAATATTTAATAATACAAATAATATTATGGAATTTAGTGAATTAACAAATAATCCTTAACAATTAACCATCTTTTAAGTTACCCAATATCTGTGAAAGGTTAATCTAGTTTTTCAGGAGATTTTATAACAAGATACGATCGAATTTGGGAATGGGTAGATGCGATCGCCTTTAGGGTATATATAGAGTGCGATCAATCTTTGGTAAGTTAATTGAATAAATCTGAATGAGTACCTGTTCTTTCAACAATAATCTGATCATTTTGAAGAATTAGTTTATAAATTAACAATCAATCTGGCTCAATATGACATTCTCGACGATCAGTATAATTTCCAATTAGTTTATGATCTTTATATTTCGCTTCCAAAATTTCTTGATTAACTAATTTTATGATTATTTGTTTGAGTTTATCGATATTTTTTCCTCTTTTTTTCATCGTCTTGACATCTTTTTCAAAACGCCTAGTATAAGACGGTGTCACTATTACATCCCCAATTGCTCAAACATATTCTCTAAATTGTCACAGTGGATTAATTCCTCCTCCTGATCCGTTTTTTCCAATATTTTTTGAGTTGTCATATTGGGAATTTTCACTTCAAAAGGTAATCCTTGCTGTAACTCAACTTGTTTGTAAAAAAGATTAATTGCTTCTGTGGTAGTCAATCCTAACTTTTGAAAAATATGTTCTACTTTAGTTTTTAGGTCAGGCTTGATTCTAGCTCTTACAGTTGCGGTTTTAGTCATAATTTAAACATTTAATTTCTATCAACTATTGTAGCCTATTTGGGCTACTTTTAGTGATAATACAATTTTGTCTGACATCTGGTTTTAGAAATGGGGGGCGATTAAGGAAGCCAATTTTCATCTAAAATTTGTTCAATAGGTGCGATCGGTTTTTCGGGGAAGGTATTAAGGGGAAGTTGAGATTTATCGCTGACAATTTCTCTACTATCTTGATAAGATTCTTCAAATATTTCTCGTAAATAGCGTTTAAGACTTGGACTTGCTTTTAATTCTTTTTTTATTTGTTTGCGAAAGTTACGGATTTCCCCTTGCCAATGTCCTTTATTTCTTTCTTTTTCTATTTCCCAATATCCAAGTTTTAAGAGGTGTTCAATTAATCTGGCTAATAAACTTTCGAGTTTTCTTTTATCACTTCGGCTCAAACCTAACACCTCCTCAATTAAATTCTCCCAATCAAGAGAATCTAAATCCCTATTTTCCAACTTTTTGACGGTTTCTAATACCCAAAGATTATAATCAGTATCGTACAAGTTTTGAGCTTCAGTTTTTAATTGAGCTACCATATCTTTTCACTCTATTTTTGGCTTAGATCTACATTATAAGTTATTTTCAGGGAGGGGAGATGCGATCGCCTTCACAAAAAAATAGGGGCGATCGGGGTTTAGGAAAGAAGGAAGTTCGACTATAATAGAAGTTAAGCTCCTTTGCCAAAATCAAGCATATACACAATGAAGTTTCAAGTAATATTTACCTTTGATGAGGAATATAATGGCTATGTTGCTGAAGTACCGAGATTGCCCGGTTGTGTGAGCCAAGGAAAAACGATGGATGAGGCGATCGCAAATGTAAAAGATGCAATTCAAGGATATTTATATGTGCAAGAGAAACACCAAATTAATGAGTTAAAAGAGGAGACAATCTCATTCATTGGGGAAGTTGTTGTCTAAATGGGAATTTTAGCTAATATTTCGGGCAAAAAAGCCGTTAAAATTTTTTGCAAGTTTGGTTATGTTGTGGAGCATCAAACTGGTAGTCATATTATACTCTGGCATGATTCTAAACCAACTCTGTCAGTACCTAATCATAAAGAACTCGCTCCTGGATTGTTAAGGAGTTTAATTCGTCAAGCTAATATTTCTGTTGATGATTTTTTGGCAAAGAAATAATTTGTATTTGAGGAATAAGGAGGTGCGATCGAGTTTTTGGAAAGGGGTAAGGTGCGATAAGTCTTATGGGGGGTTAGACTGCCGTCGATGTTTGGGAATGGTGGAGGTGCGATCAAGTTTTTGGGAAGGGGTAGGGTGCGATCTTGATAAGTTTATAAATTGCTAATAATACCAAATCCGTGAATCAAAATATACCTTAGTTCAATTCATTGAACGATAAACTGTTAGCCTTGTAATTTATTGCAAGGCGGGGATGGCATACTCTACCATTCGGATTTGGTATAAAATCATTAACGGTGACTTGTGCCTGTTTTAGGATACCGCTTAAAGTTCCCACTCTCAATTCTTTGTGAAGTGGCACAACACAAACAATTTCACCACCAGAGATTAACTTTTTTAGAACTATATGGCTACCAGTCTGCCTAGATTTGACAAAGCCTATTTTTTCTAAAGTTTGAACTGCTTTTTTCCCTGAAATAATGGGCAATTTAGGCATAACTTAATTGTCCGTAAGTTACTTCCATCGTTGTTACTAATCTCGGTTGAGTTTCCACAAATGGACATTCTTCTAAATATAATTTTGTTGCTTCTCTTAAGTTATCAATGGCTTCTTCTATACTTTCACCTTGATCTACCGTACCTAACTCCACACACTCAGCAATATACATATTGTCTTCTTTATAGAACCCATTTGGTATCTAGTAGAATATTGAGATGAAAACATAGAGAAATAGAAGGATGGCATATTCTAGCAGTCTAAGTGATGAAGAATGGGAAGTAATCAAACCTCTGTTACCAAAAAAGAAACGAACTTGTCCACCAAAGTGGTCTAAAAGACAAATTTGGGATGGTATTTTTTATCAACTCAAAAATGGCTGTAATTGGTCTGATTTACCCAAGGATTTACCGCCTTATTCTACAGTTTACTGGCATTATAAAAACTGGAAAAAAGAGGGTATCTTTGAAATGGTGATGTGTGAGCTTCATAAGCAACTAAGGGAAAAAGTAAAAAAAAATCCACTTGGACTCGATTAATAATCATTGATTCTCAAGCAGTACAAAATACTTGTAGTGCAGGAGTAGAGAGTAAAGGATTTTGTAGGTATAAACTCACCAATGGTATTAAAAGACATTTAGCAGTGGATAGTCTGGGATTTCCTTTTTTCACTTGTTGCACAAAGGCAAGTGTTTCCGATGATCGAGGATTAATCATGATGTTGAGTGAGAACATAGATTATTTTCGTGCCAAACCCATGAATGTTCATAAAATTACGATCCTCGTGGATTCGGGTTATCATCCTGATTTTATCATGAGGGAATTAGAAAAAGTTTATCCACAAATTGGAAAGAAAATTCGTATGGAAAAATCAGGCAAAATCTCTTCTGAACAAAAAAAATCAGAAGGAAAAAAAGGATTTGTGGTAGTCAAAGCAAGATGGATCATTGAAAGATCTAATGGTTGGATGGAAAGATGTAAAAATTTGGTCAAAAACTTTGAAAGAACCTTATTCAACTCCACCCAAAAAGTTAACTTATGTTTTATTCGATTACTTTTAAAAAGACTCACTGCTTCCTGAGATACCAAATGGGTTCTATACAGAATTACAGTTATAGTCACTTTACTTAAGTATGAACCAATCAAGGGTAAAATAATGGATGAAGTAATTATTTTTATATTTAAGTATAATGCCCCATGATATAGAATTAAGACAAAAAGTAATTGACTATGTAGAAAATAGAGGTAACGTAACAAAAGCATCGAGAATATTTGGAATATCAAGAGCATCAATATATAGATGGTTGAATAGAAAAGATTTAAGACCAACAGTGGTCAAAACTCGTCAAAGAAAATTAGATAAATCAGCACTATATGAAGATGTAGTGAAAAATCCAGATGATAAATTAATAGATAGAGCGAAAAAATTTGGAGTAACAATGTCAGCAATATCTCATGCATTCAAAAAAATGAACATAACAAGAAAAAAAAACAGTTACGTTATAGAGAAAGAAATAGAAAACAAAGAATAGAATACTTACAAAAATTAAGAGAATTAGTCAAAAAATACGGAAGTAAGAGTATGGTATTTATTGATGAGTCAGGATTTGAGGAAATAAGTACTTGCATTTATGGGTGGTCAAAAAAAGGAAAAAAAATTTATGATGAGAAACAAGGAAAACGAGGAAAAAGAGAAAATTTAGTAGCAGGAAGAAGAAAGAAAGAAAAAGATTTTATTGCTCCAATGATCTTTACAGGAAGTTTAAATGCAGAAAGTGTTGAATCATGGCTAAAAATGTATTTATTACCATCACTAAAACAATTTTCAATACTAATAATGGATAATGCACCAATCCACCGAAAAAATATGATAAAAGAATTAGTAGAAGAAGCAGGTCATCTAGTAATGTTTTTACCAACTTATTCACCAGATTTAAATGATATTGAACACGATTTTAGTGCTTTAAAAAGAGCAAAAATGTATAGCAATAGTACAATAACTTTATATGAAATAATTTACAATTATTGTACTAGCTAAATGTCTCAGTCTTATTTTGATTGACTATAATGTTTGTTTCTTCATAGGAATCTTTCTCTTAATAATTTAGTATTAGCTTAACATTGTTTTGAGGGATTAAAGTAAAGAACAGCGATGGTGCGATCGCCCATTATCAAAGATACATAGAGTCATAATACTTAGCATAATCACCGCTGACGATATTTTCTACCCAGTCGAGATTATGAACATACCAATCAATGGTTTCTTTAATGCCCTGCTCAAAAGTATAACGAGGCTTCCAACCTAATTGAGAAGTTATTTTACTATTATCAATGGCATAACGGCGATCGTGTCCTGGTCTATCTTTTACAAATTGAATTAAATTTTCATTCTTATTTAAACTATCAATAATTAAACGAATAATATCCAAATTTGCCTTCTCATTATTACCGCCAATATTATATATTTCCCCTACCTTTCCCCGATGTAAAACCACATCAATAGCATAACAATGATCCTTCACATGAAGCCAATCCCTAACCTGCATACCATCCCCATACACAGGAATAGGTTTATTTTTTAAACAATTATTAATAGTCAAAGGGATTAACTTTTCAGGAAATTGATACGCTCCATAATTATTACTACAACGGGTAATATTAACAGGCATCGCAAAAGTTTCATGGTAAGCCCGAACAATTAAATCTGCACTGGCTTTAGAAGCCGAATAAGGGCTA
Source organism: Cyanobacterium sp. HL-69 (assembly GCA_002813895.1). Classification (NCBI taxonomy): domain Bacteria; kingdom Bacillati; phylum Cyanobacteriota; class Cyanophyceae; order Chroococcales; family Geminocystaceae; genus Cyanobacterium; species Cyanobacterium sp. HL-69. The sequence continues at coordinate 3,068,445 of CP024912.1, forward strand.
TTAGGAAGTAAAGCCATGGTTTCGGTAAACATTCCCGTCTTACCCAGCGCCCCATAAACTTCATCCGTTGACACCTGTAAAAACTTTACTCCATCTCGATATTTTCCACAGTATTTATCATCAGGGTTAATTTTCCAATACCTTTTCGCCACATCTAATAAAACCTGTGTACCTATGATATTAGTGGTTAAAAAAATATCTGGGTCAATAATACTCCTATCAACATGGGATTCAGCCGCAAAATTGATGACAGTATCAATGGAATAGACTTGAAAAATTTTCTCTACGGTTTCTCTATTCCTAATATCACCTTTTATAAAAGTGTAATGGGGGTTATTTTCAATGGTTTTAAGATTTGCTAAATTCCCTGCATAGGTTAACAAATCAAGGTTAATAATTTGATAGTCGGGGTGAAGATTCAACATTTCCCTGACAAAATTACTACCAATAAATCCTGCACCACCAGTTACTAATATTTTTTTCATAATTTATTTTTCTTTGATTTCTTGTAAATATCTTTTGAGGGCGTTTTTCCAATGGGGTAATTTTTCTAGCCCAATATTTTCTGTGGCGACGGTAGATAAACGAGAATTTTTTGGTCTTTGGGCTTTAGTTATGTATGCTTGGGATGATATGGGTACTATCTTCATATCTTGTGCCAGTTGAGCAAAAATTTCTTGGGCGAATTGATACCAACTACAATAACCTTCATTAACTCCATGGTAAGTGCCATAGTTTTCTGTTTGAATTAAGTTACTGATAAATGTAGCTAAATCTTTAGTATAGGTTGGAGAGCCAATTTGATCGTCAACTACTTGTATTTTCTTTTTTGATTCCCCTAAGTGCATCATGGTTTTAACAAAATTATGTCCGTTAATTCCATATACCCAAGAGGTTCTGATGATAAAATGTTCTTGAATGTAATTTTTGACAATTTCCTCTCCTTCTGCCTTGGTTTGACCATAATAGTTAACAGGATTTATCAAATCTGTTATGGCATGGGGGGTGTTTCCTGAGCCGTTAAAGACATAATCGGTGCTGATATAAACTAATTTAGCGTTTATTTCCTGTGCACTTTGAGCTATATATTTTGTTCCTTCTACGTTAACTGAGTAACATATCTCTTGCTCTTCTTCGGCTTTGTCAACAGCGGTGTAAGCGGCACAGTGGATGATAATATCGGGCTTCGTTTCGATGATAAATTGTCTTGTGCGTTTTTCGTTGGTAATGTCTAAATTATCTTTGGTGGTAGTAATTACCTTGATTCCTATTTGGGATAATTGTTTACTGACATCATACCCTAGTTGCCCATTTCCCCCTGTTACTAATGCTTTGATTTGAAAGTTCACATCACTATCTTTGAGTAAGGGGGCGACTAAGTCTTTTTCGGACATGATGGGGTTTTCAATGCCCCAATTGATACCTAAGGCTGGATCATTAAATTTTAAGGTGCGATCGCACTCAGGACTATAATATTCATCAACTTTGTATTGAACTTCCGCATCATCGGTTAAAGTCAGAAAGCCATGGGCAAATCCTTTGGGAATGAGTAACTGTTTTTTATTTTCCGCCGACAACTCCACCGATACCCATTTTTGAAAAGTAGGTGAACCCTTGCGTAAATCAACAGCCACATCAAGGATACTTCCCCTAGTACATCTAACCAATTTTGTTTGTGCTTTAGGTTCAACTTGAAAATGTAAACCCCTTAAAATTCTTTTTTGTAAAGATAAAGAATGATTATCCTGAACAAATTTAATATTAATCCCTTTTTCTCGTAATCGTTTATCAACATAGGTTTCCATAAACCATCCTCGATTATCCGAGAATAACTTCGGTTCTAAAATTAAAACCCCATCAATAGCTGTTTTACTAATTTGCACAATTGCTCACTCCTCGCTAATAAATAATTTGACCCTCTGCTACCTTCTGTAAATGTTGACCATAAGGAGATTTACCATATTTGATTGCTGATTTTAATAGAGTATTTCGATCAATCCAACCATAATAATAGCCAATTTCTTCGGGGGCAGATATTTTGATACTTTGTCTTTTTTCAATGGTTTCGACAAAATTTGTTGCTTCCACTAAACTATCCATCGTACCAGTATCAAACCAAGCGTATCCTCTTCCTAATAATTCTACATTTAAACTTTGTAGCTCAAGATACATATTATTTAGGTCTGTAATTTCTAGCTCTCCTCTGGGGGAAGGCTTAATTTGCTGGGCAAAATCTACTACTCTATTATCATAAAAATAAAGCCCCGTAACACAGTAGTTTGATTTAGGATTTTTTGGTTTCTCTTCGATAGATATAACTTTAAAATTTTGATCAAATTCTACTACCCCAAAACGCTCTGGATCATTGACATAATATCCGAAGATAGTTGCCTGACCATTTTCTACATTTTTCTTAGCTTTTTTTAATATTTTTGTTAAACCGTTACCATAATAAATATTATCCCCCAAAATCATGGCCACATTATCTTTTTCAATAAAATCTTTGGCAATTATAAAAGCCTGTGCTAAACCGTCAGGAGAAGGTTGTGGTGCATAGGATAGATTTATTCCAAATTGACTACCATCCCCCAACAGCTTTTGAAAATTGGGTAAATCTCTGGGGGTAGAAATAATTAATATATCCTTAATTTTACCCAACATCAATATTGATAAAGGATAATAAATCATGGGTTTGTCATATACTGGCAAAAGTTGTTTACTTGTGACCATGGTTAGAGGGTAAAGCCTAGTACCAGAGCCACCAGCTAAAATGATTCCTTTCATATCGTCATGTCATAAATTTATTGTTATGTTAACCAATACTAAGACTTTCCTCTTCAGTATTTTGTGGGGTTAAGGTATATCAAGGCTTAGGGGGGTTAGGAGCAATCAACTTTTTTATTGTTTTGTGAATGGGAAAAGTGGGTAAATCATGTATAACATTTTTTTGGCGATCGCCCTTATAATAAAATTTTGTAAAGATTTAATATTGTGAAGGGGAGTTTTTAATTCAACCCATGGAGAAATCAGCAGTCAAATTAAAATAAAAGGGTGAGAAAATTCCCACCCTATATATAGTTAGAAATTACCGACTAAGGCTTCCTTACACCGATCGCAAATTAGGGGTTCATCAACAAAAGTGTTGATTATCAAACAATTATAGTTTTTAGGTACTCTATAAGTTTATAATTACAGTCAAACTCAGTATAACCAAACTTTATTATGAGTGCAAAAAAAAGAATCTTATCTTTATTTTCAGGTTGTGGAGGAATGGATTTAGGAATGGAGGGAAATTTTTGGATTCATGAAGATTTTATTAATGAAAAAATACATTCTAATTGGATTATTGATCGAAATCAACATTTAATTAAACTAGCCAAAACATCTTTTGAAACAGTTTTTGGCAATGATATTGAAATCAGTGCAAGAAATGCCTGGTTATCTTACTTTAAGAGAAATATTTTTTACCAGCAAAGTGTCGTTGATTTGGTAGAAAAATATAGTAAAGGAGAATTTACCTTTCCTCAAAATATAGATATAGTAACGGGAGGTTTTCCCTGCCAAGATTTTAGCATTGCTGGAAAAAGAAAAGGTCTAAATTCCCACAAAAGTCATGACGGTAATTATTTAGATGAAAAAAGTCATAATCATCTAAAAAATAGAGGAATGCTTTATTACTGGATGAAAAAAGTCATTGAAATTACTCAACCCAAAATATTTATTGCTGAAAATGTAAAAGGCTTAAACTCTTTATCTGAGGTTAAGAGTCAGATAGAGTCTGATTTTAAAGCAATTAATAATCAAGGTTATATCATTTTTTGCAAATTACTGTATGCTCCAGATTATGGTATTCCTCAAACTAGAGAAAGATTATTTTTTATTGGTATTAATAAACAATACCTTAGTAAAAGATTGCTTAAACTTTCTAACATTAAAGACTTTATTAATCCTTTTCCAGAAATAACTCATTGCGATCCACAAAATAGTATTATTCATAATAATATTTTAAAACCTTATTCTACAGTTAGATCTGCGTTAAGTGGATTACTAGAGCCAGAGTTAGAAACAAAAGATCAAGCTCAAATGAAATTCTCTCGAGCTAAATTTTATGGAAAAACTCAAGGACAAATAGAGGTAAATTTAGATGGATTAAGTCCTACAATTAGAGCAGAGCATCATGGAAATATTGAATTTAGAAGACTCTCTGTAGAGTTAGGGGGGCGTTATCATGATGAAATAAACTCGGGAAAAAAAATGAGACGTTTAACAGTTAGAGAATGTGCAAGAATACAAACTTTTCCCGATAACTATCAGTTTGTGAGAGATAGTAAAATATTAAAAACTGATTTACCTGTTTCTGCGAGTAAGGCTTATAAATTGATAGGTAATGCCGTACCTCCATTATTGAGTTATCATATCGCTATGAAATTAGAATCTATTTGGGACAATTTGTTTGATGATAATTATTTAGATAACCGAGAGCAACAAAAGTTAGGTATTTTTTAAATCAATTATTTTCTATGTTTTTGATTTTTGCTATTAATCTATTTTTATCAATAGATAGTTTGTCCATAATCTCCTCTAAAATTTCTGGATTATGTAAGAGATATTTAATGATCTCAATAACTAAATCATCTTGCCAAGAACTTTTATTAATTTTATTGTTAATGATTCTATTCACTGCTACTTGAGCATACCTTTTAATCCATTCTTTATCTTTTTCTACAACTTTATCATCAGGATTATCTTCTATTTTTTGAAAACCACTCCATGCTAATCTAGGTCGAGGAGTTCTATCTTGAAAAAGATCATTTTCAGTAATTTTTAGACCTTTATAGTATCTTCCATATCTAATATCAAATTGTCGATTATTGTTTTTTCTTAAAACAAAAATAACCCAAATATTTATATCGAGTTTTCCAATGGTGGATCCTGGTATGATGACATCATTAGCCTTTTCTGTATAACCACTCTTTAGTTCTATTTTTCTCTTTATGGTAATTTTACTATCTAAGATAGTAAAAAATATTTTTAAATCAGGTGATTGAACTTCAACGGTAATTTTATTTTTAAATAATGGGTATAAACTGATAATTTCTTGAAAAATATTTTTAGCTTTTTGCCCTGCTAAATAAGAAAAATCTGTATCTGTATTTGCTTCCCCTTCTGCCCATTTACATCGTTGCAATTCTTCTTGAGAGTTTTGTAATTTGCTTGCAATTTGTCTTGTTAATTTGGGCATTAAATCTTGATCTATAAAATCTTCGTAATCTTTTTTCTTCATTTAGTATTTATAAAAATATTTTAATAAAAATTAAAGGGTGAGAAAATTCCCACCCCATAATGTAATTAAAAATTACCAGCTAAGGCTTCCTTACACCGATCGCAAATTAGGGGTTCATCAACAAAACTACCTACAGCATTAGAATAATTCCAACACCGATCGCACTTACGCCCTTCTGCATTAACTACTGCTACCTTAAGAGTAGTATCCGTTAAAGTGATTTCCCCTCGATATTCACTCTCATCCAACGCAGACTCATCATCCACTAACTCCACCTGAGATACTAACAAGAGATAACGCAACTCATCCACCCTGTTACCATCATTAAGCGCATCATCAGGATTTAGACTTGCCAAAGTGTCGGCTAACTTACCAGTGGTGTCATATACCAACACCTTCGCCTCTAAAGAAGCACCGATGAGCTTTTGGTTACGGGCATCATCTAAAATCTTATTAACTCCCGTGCGAATATGGCGTAATTCCTGCCATTTTTGGGCAAATTCAGGGCTTTGCACCCATTCAGGTTTTAAATTAACCCAACCCGCCTCAAACACGGAATTACAAGGTTTCTCATAGGGTAAGTTTTGCCAAATATCCTCCGCCATGTGACATAGTACAGGAGCGATCGCCCTTACCAGATTTTCTAGTATAATAGCCATAACAGTTTGACAACTGCGACGACGAGCAGAATTAGGGTCAGAAATATAAAGCCTATCTTTCGCAATATCCAGATAGAAATTAGAAAGATCAACTACACAGAAATTTTGCACCTTCTGGAAGAACTTGAAAAATTGGAAACTCTCGTAAGCCTCAGTAATTTCCGTAAAAACCTGATGGGTTTCATGCAAAATGTACTTGTCCAACTCAGGTAAATCAGCATAACTCACCGCATTTTGAGTAGGATCAAAATCATGTAAACTACCGATTAAAAATCGAGCCGTATTACGAATCTTACGATAAACATCCGCCAACTGCTTGATGATACTATCCCCAATGCGCACATCCCCAGAATAGTCCGTAGAAGATACCCAAAGCCTCAACACATCAGCACCGTAAGGAGGTTGTTGTTTTTGATTTTTACCCCCATTAATGATTAAATTAGGATCAACCACATTACCGATAGACTTACTCATCTTCATGCCCTTTTCATCCAACACAAAACCATGGGTTAACACAGTCTTATAAGGCGCATGACCATTTACCGCTACACTGGTTAAAAGACTAGACTGGAACCAGCCTCGATGTTGATCAGATCCCTCCAAATATAGATCCACAGGGTATTTCAATTCCTCCCGTTGATTTGCCACCGCCGCCCAAGACGAACCAGAGTCAAACCAAACATCCATGGTATCCATACCCTTACGGTAGGTTTTACCATCGTTGCGGTAACTTTCAGGCAATAACTCCTCCACCGACATCAACCACCAAGCATCAGAACCCTTTTCCTTGATAATATCTCTCACATGGTTAACAGTCTCCTCATTTAACAAAGGCTCATTAGTTTTCTCATCATAAAACACAGGAATCGGTAAACCCCAACTACGTTGACGGGAGATACACCAATCGCTTCTCTCACTTACCATAGGAGTAATTCTATTTTCCCCCTGCGCAGGAATCCAGTTAACCTCTTTGATAGCCTTTAATGCTTCCTCTCTGAAACCATCCACCGAAGCAAACCATTGCTCCGTTGCCCTAAAAATGGTCGGCTTTTTGGTACGCCAATCATAGGGATACTTGTGTTCGTAGGCTTCCTCTTTTAATAAGCTACCTTTACCCGTTAAAGCATCAATAATGGCTCGGTTGGCATCTTTTAAGACATTTAAGCTCTGAAATTCCCCTGCTTCCTCCGTAAGATTCCCTTTATCATCCACAGGAGAAAGAATTGGTAAATTATACTTCTGCCCTGTCATATAGTCTTCTTGTCCATGACCAGGAGCAGTATGTACTAATCCTGTACCAGATTCTGTAGTGATATAGTCACCACCGATAACGACGGGGCTTTCTCTGTCAAAGAGGGGATGTTGGTAAGTGGATAATTCTAAATCTGCACCTTTGATGGTGGTTTTAACTTCTAATTTAACACCGAAGGTATTACCAAGGCTTTCTACTAAATCTTGAGCAACAATGAGGAATTGCCCCCCCCTTATTAAGGGGGGTTGGGGGGAATCATTTTCCGCAATTACCTCCACCACAGCATAATCTAACCTGCTATTAACCGCTACTGCCAAGTTACCAGGAATTGTCCAAGGGGTAGTCGTCCAGATAGCAACACCCAAATTAGGCATATATTTCTCTAAACTAGAGGCTTTATCACTCAACTTAGTGATAGTGAAACTAGCATAGATACTGCGAGAAACGTGTCCTTGAGGATATTCTAATTCTGCTTCAGCGAGGGCGGTTTGAGAACTAGGACTCCAATGAACAGGTTTTAAACCACGGTAAATATAACCATTGATGGCCATTTTGCCAAATACTTCCATTTGGGCTGCTTCATATTCAGGTTTGAGGGTGAGGTAAGGGTTTTCCCAGTCTCCCCAGATGCCATAGCGTTTAAATCCTTCGGCTTGTTTTTTTTGGGTTTTGATGGCAAAGTCACGGGCTTTATACCTTAGTTTAATGGGGGTTAACTCAGCCCTTTTTTCTTTTTCGATGCTTTGTAATACTTTTAATTCGATGGGTAAACCGTGGCAATCCCAACCAGGCACATAACGAACTTTATGCCCTTGTAATAGTTTATATTTATTGATAATATCTTTTAGAACTTTGTTTAAGGCATGACCCATGTGTAAGTCACCGTTGGCATAAGGGGGGCCGTCATGGAGGACAAATAATTCTTTGGGGTTATTTTCGGCTAGATTTTCATATATTTTATTTTCTGCCCAAAATTTTTGCAATTCTGGCTCTTTTTGTACCGCATTAGCTCTCATATTAAAGCTAGTTTGGGGCAAATTTACGGTATCTTTATAATTTTTAGGTTCACTCATGGATAAGAGAGATTAATTAATATAACTTTTTACATTCTGCTATTGTATTGCGAATAGGTGTTGTATCTCAATGTCAAAATTGACGAAGAAAGACTTAATCGAATTATTTTTAACTATAAAAAAAGAGGGATAATCCCTCTGTGATGAAAAAATTAATCAGCTTTGCTGTTATCTAAGTGGGAATTGCTTCTCCGGGGCGTAGTTTTGCCCATTTATTTTTTTCCTCTGTAAAGCTATCACAACCGACAACATCCCACTCAGTTTCTATATAGTCTTCACGGGTGCGAATATTGACGTTTATGGAAGGATTTTCTGGCTCAAAACTAGGATTGTTTGTTAAATGGGGTTGCTCATGTTGAGTTTCTACGGCATGATAAGTATTGCAACGATCAACGTAGTAACAGTTTACACAGATACACATAGGCTTTTTCTCCGACTGTCTCTACTTCCTAATCTAGCTTAATTTTAATAAGGTTGGTTATTTATTAATGTTTATTGCGGATTTTTTAAGACAAGTATTGCCTTTTGATTTGGATTTGTTGCCCCCTGATGCTTTTTTGGTGGGGGGAGTGGTTAGGGATGCTTTATTGCACAGGAGAAGGGATTATATTGATTTAGATTTTGTTTTACCCCATGGGGCTATTCAAACGGCGAAGTTTATTGCTAATAAGTATGGCGCTGGGTTTGTGGTGTTGGATGCGGGGCGGGAGATTGCTAGGGTGGTTTTTCCTTCGGCAACGGTGGATTTTGCTAGACAGGAGGGGGATTGTTTGGTGGATGATTTATATCGTCGTGATTTTTGTCTAAATGCGATCGCCCTTAACCTATATACTGAGGAAATAGTAGATCCCTTAGAAGGTCAAAAAGATTTAGAGAAAGGTATCATCAGAATGGTATCACCAAAAAACCTTGAAGATGACCCCCTCAGAATTTTAAGGGCTTATCGTCAAGCCTCCCAATTAGGTTTTAAAATTACCCCTGATACCCGTAAAACTTTGCAAAAATTAGCCCCTCTTCTGTCTCGGGTAGCGGCGGAAAGGGTAAAGAGTGAATTAGACTATCTCTTACAATCGAAGAATGGTTGTCATTGGTTACAATTGGCTTATGAAGATAATATATTATCCCATTGGTTAGCAAATATTACCTCAGAAAGTATTGTTAATTTATTGAAAATAGATCTAATTTTAAGTAATCTTGCACAAAAATATACCCCATTTCAAAATCTATCTTCAGAGTTTTTAGGATTAGCAAAATTATCTTGTTTAACTTCTAATGTTCCTGAATTAGTTCAAGAGGAATTAATTAATTTAAAGTGTTCTAAAAATGAGATTAAAACGGTAACTACTATTATTAAATATCTTCCTAAGTTACTTAATTTTAATTTTAATACTACCCTTAGAGAACAGTATTTTTTCTTTCTTCATGTTGGTGATACTTTTCCTTTAATAGCTTTTAGGGCAATAGCTTCTAACCCTGAAAATAAATCGACAATATATCAATTAACAGAGCGTTATTTCAACCAAAATGATTTAGTAGCCCATCCTCAATCATTGATTACAGGAAATGATCTTATAAATGAACTAAATTTTAAACCAAGTCCATTAATAAAAGAAATATTAATAGAAGTACAAATTGCCCATTTAGAAAACAAAATTAATAATAAACAAGAAGCCCTTATTTTTGCTCAAAAATATTGTAATGAAAATCTCTAATTATTTACCCATATTAGTCATATATCTAACAAGGGGCTTAAGCCCCTTGCCTTGTCATCACTCCCTCTTTCTTGTCTCTTATTCATCTGATTAATTCATCTTTTCATGAAGCCTTGCGTAGTGATTATTGATTTTGTGAAACCAAATAAAGGACAATAGAAAAATATTAAATCTTAAAAAAATGATACCTATGAAGTCAAAAAAAATAGATAATTTACCTTTAAAAGCTATTTTAGAAGATACCCTAACTATTTTCTGGGCTGAATGGTTAGATTTACGGGCAAGAATGGCTCAAATTGCCTCTACGGGGTTAATTTCACCGTTAATATATGTCCTTGCTTTTGGCTTGGGTTTGGGCAATACCATTGATAGGGTTAGCACTCCTGCGGTGGGGGATAATTATTTAGAGTTTATTTTGCCTGGGATGGTGGCGCTATCTTCCATGACGATTAGTTTTGGGGGGACTACTTTTTCCATATGTGGCGATCGCCTTTTTAGCAAAACTTTTGACGAGTTGTTATTATTACCAGTACATCCCCTTGCTTTACATTTAGGAAAAGTGTTGGCAGGAATTGTGAGGGGGTTAATGACGGCATTTTCTGTGATACTGGTGGCAATTCTGTTTACAGGGAAGGTTTTCAGTTTTATTAATCCCCTGTTTATTTTAGTTGTAATCCTCAATTGTGCTGTTTTTGCTGGAATTGGGGTAATTATCGGTTTAAGGGTCAAATCCCTTGAATCTGTGGGGCTTTACAACAACTTTTTGATCGTGCCGATGTCCTTTTTAGGAGGTACCTTTTTCTCCCCAGAAAGCCTACCGATGGTTTTAAAGGTGATTGTTTATTTACTACCCCTAACCTACACTACCACTGCTTTAAGAGCGGCGGCTTATCAACCCATCAGCGTTTTTCCTTGGTATAGTATTCCTATACTATTAGTAATTGCGATCGCACTGGCTTTTGTGGGTGCTTATCAATTTTCCCATCAACAAGAATAACTAGAGATTAGGTAGTAGGATTTAGGGGTTAGGTATTAGGTTTAATACGCACCGCCGTAAAAGCTGAAGCCTTAGCGGTTAAAAATGATTTTTAAAAAGTAAAGTACCTTTACCCTGTTGCATGGGTAAGGTATTGATGATATTTTCTTGGGCGCAATATTCCAAATCATCCACGAGATTAAGTCTCACTAATCTTTGTCCATGACTGGCGAGGGAGAATAATTTTACTAAATCATGTTGCCATTGTTGATAAAGTGCGATCGCACTAATAACCTCATCATTACCAATCATATCTATATCATAGTTGGAAATGAGCCTGGAGGCGATCTCTCCTGCGCAGATAGTATCCTCAAGGGAATAACCCCCCTCCCAACCTGAGCCCACCAACCAGACATTTTCGGGTTTTGTTTGCTCCAAAAAATCAACTACCGCCCCAAAATTAATCATCGCCCCAGTGACTACCACCTCAGCATTTTGCACCCTCTGCAAAGCCCTAGTGCCATTAGTTGTGCTAATAAACAACTGCTTATCCTTTACCACTTCAGGGGTACAATCAAGGGGAGAATTACCCATATCACAAGACTCAACCTTTTTTCCTCCTCTTTCCCCTAATCTTAACCTTTTCTCAGAAGACAAAGACTCACTCTGTGCTAATAATAAATCAATATCACTAAAAGCCCTTACCGACTCCGCCCCTGCATCTATCGCCGTCGCCATGGTAGTAGTGGCACGAAGTACATCAATAACCACAGCGCAATCAGGCACTTGATTTTCAGGAGTTGACTCAGGAGTATGATAAACAGAAATTTTCACGATGATTATTTTACCTATGCTTTCACAATCAGCAATTATATATCACCGAGGGAATCTCCGTTAGTTTAACCATTGGTGAGGGATAAAAAAGAATCTATCCCTCAATCCTAATTAAATATTGCGCATTCTAGCACTACTACGAGAGCGAGGAGAAGGGGGAGTTTGTAAAGGTTGATTGCCCGTATTTTGTGCTTCCCGTTGTTTAGCCTTTGTGGCACTACGACGCAACGCCTGTAAACGCTCTTCATATTTCTTCCGTTGATTGCGTTTAGGAGTTTGCTCAATTAAAGTTTTAAGGGCGCTACCTAAACTCTGATAAGCATTTTTCAAAGAATAACCGAAACGGGTAGCCAAAATAATTGCTTTCTCATCGGCTTCCATAGCATCCTTGAGATTCTTTTCACCATTATTTTTTTGCCAAAGACGATAACCAGAAATACCACACAAAGATAAAGCTAACAATAACAATAAACCATCTTGTACCCAAAGCTCTCCCACAGCACCCCCTAAACCAATGGCAAGGGCAGCCATTTCCCATCCTTCCTTGGGAATAGTATCATTCTGAATTCTAGCAACTTCATGCCAAAACATCAGATTTCGTTGGTCAATAGCTAAGTTTTCCCATTTTGCTAAGTCGATTTGAATTTCTACCTCATCTTTGCCTAACTCTTCACTGCGGATTAGGGGAGGATTAACTTCAGTGGAAGATTCTACCATTACCCAACTTTGCAATTCTGGGGGTAACAGGGTTTTTAATCTTCTTAATTCATTCATTTCTGCTCTGGCGGAGGATGTTGTATAAGAAGTCATATAATTATTTTACTTAACTATTATCTATAATTTTGATCTTGTTGATCTTATTCTATGGTAATCTAATCTTAATTTGAGTTGCTAAATTCTAACATGGAACGTGGTTTGTTTTGGTTGCCGTTATTAATACTCTTTTTTTGGTTAGCATGGAGCGGTAAAAATGAATACCAAAAGTTAGAAAATTATAAAGTTTGGGCAGAAAATTTTGATAAGTCTAAATATGATATTTACTCGGTATTAGGAAAAAAAGGAAATATCATTACTTGGGGCAAACCGACGGCAAAGGGAATTATCAATGAGAGTCAGTTTTGTTTAGATGACATTCAAGAAATTAATCTATTGAGCAAAGATAAAGTCGTCTCAGAAGCAGATTTATCAGAAAAAGAAGAAGCAAATTTACAGTTTATTACTAAGGAAAATAACTCTATTATTATTCCTTTTACTCAAGGTACATTGGCAGGAAAATGGTATCAATATTTGAAACGATTTTAAAGATTGTAAATAGGCGTAAATAGCTTTGTTAAATCAATTATAGCTTTTATTTTATTAAGACTATTATGAACAAGGGGTTTAAACCCCTTGCCTAAATCGATTTAATTATGCCCACTTACTTAATCTAGCTTACTTTTATCGAGCGATTACCTATCTGTAAAAAAGAATTTAGTAATAACACAAATAATATTTTGTTACTTTTACAATTAATTTGATTGAGGTTTATTAAACTATTGCCATAGCAAAATGTGATATTATTATGGAGACTTGATAAAACTCTTTACTTAGAAAATAAAAGAAAAACTTGGTTTGTTTGTGTGTTATATTTCTAATAAATAGATAAAAAATATACTTTTCTACACAATTCTGACTTAAACTTCTCATAAATTTTTCTTTTGGTTGGAAGAAGATAAAATCTTAATTCAATAGTTTTTTTATCAATAATCAATGATTCTAAAATTTATTTCTAGTGGGGAAATTCTGCAAACAGAAAGACTGTCTCATTACCTTTCGTCTTGGGTAAAAGTAATTCGTTATGTTGAGAGGCTAAAATTATTGTAAATTAATATTATGATTATTAAAAAGCCACTCTGGACACATAACCTAGAGACACAAACAAATAATTTTAAGGTTTCCCGGTTAATTTTATTGATTTTTTGAGGAAATCTTTTCCATGAACAGATATTTATAAGAGTACACTATATTAGGGATCGAGGAGTTTTGTAAATTGGATACACAAAAAGAAAGAATTTTAGTTGTTGATGATGAGGCTAGTATTAGACGGATTCTGGAGACTCGTTTATCAATGATTGGTTATGATGTGGTAACGGCTGCGGATGGAGAAGATGCGATCGCCACTTTCCACGAAACCCAACCAGACTTGGTGGTATTAGACGTGATGATGCCCAAGTTAGATGGTTATGGGGTATGTCAAGAACTACGCAAAGAATCGGACATTCCCATTATCATGTTAACAGCTTTAGGAGATGTGGCTGACCGTATCACAGGACTAGAATTGGGTGCGGATGATTATGTGGTAAAACCTTTCTCTCCCAAGGAATTAGAAGCAAGAATTCGCTCTGTATTGAGACGGGTAGATAAGGATGGAGTAGCTGGTATCCCTAGCTCTGGGGTTATTTCGGTCAATTCTATTCGCATTGATACAAATAAAAGACAGGTTTATAAAGGAGATCAAAGAATTCGCCTCACGGGAATGGAATTTAGTCTATTAGAGTTGCTAGTGAGTAAGTCTGGAGAGCCTTTTTCTCGTTCCGAAATTCTCCAAGAGGTATGGGGTTATACTCCTGAGCGCCATGTAGATACTAGGGTGGTAGATGTCCATGTTTCTCGTTTACGGGCTAAACTAGAGGAGGATCCTAGTAATCCTGAATTGATTTTAACTGCTAGAGGTACAGGATATTTATTTCAACGTATTTTAGAACCGGGAGAAAAAAGAGCTTCTAGTGGTAGTTGATAATTAGTTATCTTCTTTTGAAAGGTTATTACACCAATTCTATTTTATTTACGGAATATTAGAAAGTAGCAAAAAAACAGTTCTATTAGTAATTAATGAGGGGTGTAAAACCCTTCACTATAGATATATTTTAATTTAAAAATTAAAGTCAAGTATAGGCGTTATTATTTGTCTTCCTGCTTATTTACTGCCCCTACTTTTCAATGATTAATACCAAATCCGTGAATCAAAATATACCTTAGTTCAATTCATTGAACGATAAACTGTTAGCCTTGTAATTTATTGCAAGGCGGGGATGGCATACTCTACCATTCGGATTTGGTATAATTTGTTATCCATGCCTTAGCTCTGTAATAATGCAACGGAGTAATGGAAATATTTTCATAAAAAATAATGCCAGAAAAAATCAAATCTTCTGAAAATAGTCTTTTAAAAAATTTACCCTTAATTGCTGGTATATTGGGGGGAACTTTGTTAATGATAAATCGCTTAGTTACTCCCACTTTATTAGATTCTCAGGCTCGTTCTGATGCTTTGGGTATTATTCTATGTGCTATGTTATTATTAACCAGTATTTTAGCTAGGCAAATTCAACCAGAACCTCCTCAAAGTGTAGTATTACAAGGAGAAGAAGGCTTTGAGTTAATAGATGATCTACCTGATAAAATAAAGACAGAATTGGCTTGGGCTAGTCACTTAATTCTTACTAACACGGTTAGTAAATCAGTGCTTATTTATTATCAAGAAAAAATTCTTTTAAGAAGAGGTATTCTAGGTACAGAAAAGGAAATAAAAGTTGGGCAAATTGTAGATAGGGTTATCAAAACACAAAAGCCTGTTTATCTGGTGGATTTAAAACACTATCCTGGTAAGGTTGAGTTTGATTATTTTCCCGAAAATATACAGGGTTTGATTTGTTTACCGTTGAATGATGGGGGAGTCATGATGGTAGCCACAAATATTCCCCGTAGTTATACAAAACAAAATGAAAATTGGATCAATGGTATTGGGGCCAAAATTGCCCTTACGTTAAAGGAAGAATATGCCTAAATGTTGTTTTTGTGGTGATGGGTGTCAAAGTATAAATAAAGAGGCGATCGCCCCTAGGGATATAATTAAACTAAGTAAAAGAAACTGATTATCCTTGGTGTTAACTGTACTCAAATCTACCAACTCTATTTGTCTTTTTGGCTCAATTTTGCGAGGGCTACTAGCACGACGATTGACAGGTAAACTAGATTTAGCATTGAGATCTGGAATTTCCGTCATCCATTCCTTGGGGCGTTGCAATTCAGGGGCTTTGAGAATGTATAGCAAACGTTGAGCCTGAGTTTTGGTGTCTGTATAGGGATGGGCGCATAAACTTTGGCAAAGGGCGATCGCACTTTCACCCTCCCCCATGGCCTGATAGGCATTTACTAACCACATCTGCACTTCTCCTCCCAAACCACTATTAAGGGATACCAACTTACAAGCATCCTCCAAATATCCAACACTCTGGCGATACTGCCCAGACTCAAAAGCCGATTTGCCCTGACTATATCTTTTGGTAAATTCTTCCTGTGCAAAAGAGTTCACAATGGTTAATTGATTCAAAAACTACATTAATCACCCCAATAATGAAAATTTAGGGTGTATAGTTGATTGTACACTTTTGATTGATTGATTTGACAATCAATTATTACCAAATTCCTCTCTCAAAGAATCATCATTATCATCAGCAATACTGGCTACTAAAGTAATTATACGAGAAATCTCACTAGGATAAAGATCAGCAATAGTACGTTGGGCAGAAACCACTATCTGATTATCAAAAATACTAAAGCAAGTCTCAAAAGTACCACTCCAGTTTGTTTCTAATAACCTTTTCATCAATTCAGGTTCATTTTTGGCAGGTAAAGGTAAAACCACTGACCAAACCGTTAACAAATCATCTTCACTTTCCCCCGTCAGTTGTACAAATACCTCCACGCTACCATACTGAAATTTCCACAGATAACCCTCATCATTTTTCAGCACCATAGCGCTGTCATTTTCTTCTAGGCTATAAATAACTGTCTCGATTTCATCCTTATGATTAACCTTATAATCATCCATAATTAAATTGTCTTCCATAATAAATTTTTTTCTTATTAACGTTACTCTACTGATGAAGGCTAATTTCTGATTTAGCACCACTCAAATATTAAACCAAATTGACAATTATTTGACAATCTTGTACGTCATAACACAGAATAGGGATTATTAAAACCATTGATAATTAAGACCAAAGTATTATTTATAAATACTTTCTGCGAAACTTAGGTTATGATCAGTGCTTTATTTTATATAGCAATTATCATGGTTACGGAGTACAAGATAATCCCCCTAAATCCCCCTTAATAAGGGGGACTTGAGAATAATGAATGTATCTCATAATTATAAAAAACGCTATATTACTTTTTAAGTTAATTATTATATTTTAAATTTGTGCCACATCTAAATATTTCTACCTTAAAAGGGGCTTTATGGGGGGCTTTAGCAGGAGATTTTTTTGCGCGTTATCCCCACCAAGATTTATATTTAAATTATGATTTAGAATCTTTTTCTCCTTATTTAGAAGTTATTTTTATAGGCTTTGAAAGGATTATTAAAGATAATTCTTTTAATGTAGAAACATGGATTAAAGAGATAAAAAATAACAATTATTACATTCAAGGTTTGATCATAGCTGATAATGAACAGAATATAGTAATTCCCTTAGAAATAGCTCTTTTACCTCTAGTTTTATCCTGTTATGAAAGCAAGAATAAATTAGAACATCATCTCGATCAGTTAGATTTATCTTTAAATATTAATAATAACAATCGAGAAAACATTTTTAACTTACACTTAATTATTAACTGCATCCTTACCCATAACAACAATAATATTACTCAAGTATTTGATTTAAATAGTAGTAAAAAAATAGAAAAAGTAAAACAATTTATTAATCAGAAAAAAAATATTAACGAGCTAGAAAAAGAATTTAACCAGCACTATCATCAACAAGAAATTAGTCTTTATCAAGGAATATATAGCTTTTTATCCCTATCTAATTATGTCGAACTGTCACTACTCAGAAGCACTAACTTTAAAAATCAAAAGTCCTCTACATCAATTCTGACGGGATTTTTATTAGGCTTACATAACGGTTATCATGCCCTTCCTTTCTCTTTGAAAAAATACTTTCAACTAATACCCATCGTCAAAGAGAAAAATATAGACTTACTAAGTCAACAATTTATCGATAATTGGCAGGGAAAATATACAAAAAATCCCCTCTCTAAGTTTTGAGAAGGGAATATTATTATGGCAGTTTTTAATGTTGATGATTAAACATCATAAGGGTTTTTGCCAGAAAACTTGAGGGTGACAGGCTCAGGATTTCTGCCGATATTTCTATCTTTTTTGCCGTGGAATTCACGCCCTTCGTTCACTTTTTCAGGGAATACACCATCAGCGGGGTGGAGATATTGAACTTCACCGTTAGGATATACACGGTAAACTTTATAATCTTCCATTTTGGGCTTAAATTTGGTGCGTAATTGAGTACCTAAAGCCAAACATTGCTCTTTACGGGCAAAGTAGTATAGGTTTTCACCTTCATTCATGATTGCAGCGCCACCAGTAGGCATTTCAAATACTTGCTCTTTGCTGCTAGTCCAGGTGATGGCGTATTTTTCTTCTCTGTCAGCTGCAGAGAGTAAACCGCCCGTACTTCCGCCAAATTTAGGCATTTGACCTGTTAATTGGATTTTTTCGCTCATAGAGATATTGCTTTTATAGAAATCACATTTACTATCTAGGCAATGCTATCACTGACTTAACCCCTATTTACTATGTCTGTTATGAACTGTAACAGTTTGTTACCTTTTGTTATTTAATGGGGAACGGGGAATGGGCAATGGGCAATGGTCAAACTTCATTCTTACTCAAGGATGGGGAACTTTAATATTTATTATTAATGAGGTTAACAAAGTTGGAGAGGATTTTTAAGCCGTAATCGGAGGATTTTTCGGGGTGGAATTGCACTGCCATAAGGTTTTTATGGGCGATCGCACTTGTAACTTTTTGACTACCATGGGTAACTTCCCCTGCAATTATGCTTTTATTGGTAGGATCGACATAAAATGAATGCACAAAGTAAAGATAGGTTTCAGGGGGCAACCCAGCCCACAGAGGGTGATTAGGTTGAGTTTTTTCCATAGTATTCCATCCCATGTGCGGAATGGTTAAATTAGGCTCTGATTGTAAACGACGCACCTTACCTTTTATTACTCCTAATCCTTGCTCTTTACCTTCTTCCGAGGATTCAAAAAGGATTTGTAACCCTAAACAGATACCTAAAAATGGTGTTCCCGAGGCGATCGCACTTTTAAGAGGTTCAACTAAATTACGTTCCTTTAAATGTTGCATAGCAGGATCAAATGAGCCAACTCCCGGCAACACAATCGCCTTTGCTTGGGCTATTACATCCGCAGAATAGGTTATTTCGGGAATCGCCCCCGCCTTTTCCAAACCCTTGCATACCGAGTGCAAGTTACCCATATCATAGTCAATTACAGCAATTTTCATAGTTTTATAGAAAAGTGATTTTTTATATTTAATGGGTGGTTACAATATCTTACTTATCTCCCCCAAACTTGGAGGTAGGAGGGTTTAGTTTCTAAATCTTCTGTATTTATTCCCCCCTTATTAAGGGGGGCTAGGGGGGATCTTAAATACCTAGTCTTTCATACACTTGGTCAAGATTTTTCAAGTGCTGATTAGGATCAAAACAAGTCTTCAAATCATCCGCCGATAAATGCTTCTGAATATCAGGACTAGATTCGATTAACTTACGGAAATTGCCATCTTGGGTATTCCATGCTTGGTGAGCACACCCTTGTACAATGCGATAGGCCTCTTCTCTACTCATACCTTTTTCCACCAAAGCCAGTAAAACTTTTTGGCTGAAAATTACCCCACCATATACATTCATATTACGGAGCATATTTTTAGGATATACCAACAAGTTTTGCACTAAATTAGTGGTTTCCTTGAGCATAAAATGGATCAAAATGCAAGTATCAGGTAAGATAACCCTTTCCACAGAACTATGGGAAATGTCTCTTTCATGCCAGAGAGCAACGTTTTCAAGGGCTGCCACCGCATGACCACGGATAATTCTCGCCATCCCCGTAATACGCTCACTACGAATAGGGTTACGTTTATGAGGCATGGCAGAAGAGCCTTTTTGTCCTTTAGAGAAGTATTCTTCTACCTCCAAAACGTCCGTGCGTTGCATATTACGAATTTCCACAGAAAATCTTTCTAGGGAAGCCGCTACGAGGGCAATTTGTTGTACAAATTCGGCGTGTATATCTCTGGAAATTACCTGAGTTGATGCGGTATCAGGCTTGAGTCCTAAAAGATTACAGGCGATCGCCTCTACCCTAGGTTCAATGTTTGCATAGGTACCCACCGCCCCAGAAATTTGACCTACTGCCACATCCTGACGTAATTTTACTAAACGGTCACGGTTACGGCGCATTTCTGCCAACCAACCAGCTAACTTAAAACCGAAGGTGATAGGTTCGGCATGGATACCATGGGAACGTCCTACCATGACAGTATAACGGTGTTGCTGTGCCTGATAGCGAATTGCTTGAATTGTATCCTCCACCGCCTCTAAAATGAGATCAAGACTAGCAACCATCTGCAACGCCAAAGCAGTATCAAGCATATCAGAACTGGTCATACCCAAATGGATATAACGGCCCACATCTCCCACATACTCATTAACATTGGTCAGAAAAGCGATGACATCGTGGCGCACTTCCGCTTCAATTTCCAACACCCTGTTAACGTCAAAAGCTGCCTTTGCTTTGATTTCTTCCACTGCTTCTTTGGGAATGTTGCCCAACTCTGCTTGAGCTTCACATACCGCAATTTCCACTTGCAACCATGTTTTCAGTCGATAGTTATCAGTCCAAATTTCGCCCATTTCGGGCAATGTATAGCGTTCAATCACTGCAATTCTTTGTTTCTCTGCAAATACGACTGTTATATTTTACCTTAAGTTGGACAACTCCAAAAGAATGGACAATGGAAGATGATCAGTTATAGTCAAGTTTGTATTGACATTATCAATTATCTATCCCCACCGCTTCACTAATATTACTTAAACCTTTTCCCTGTAACCTTGTTTGTAGCCCTGTCATAATATCTTTCACTGCCCAAGGCCCTTCATATACCCAACCGCTATACATTTGTAAAAGAGTTGCCCCTGCGGTAATTTTATCCCAAGCGTCCTGAGCGTTGAAGATACCACCCACCCCGATGATGGGTAACTGTCCTTGAGTTTCTTTGTAAATAAAACGTATTACTTCGGTGGAGCGTTGTTTGAGGGGTAAACCACTGATTCCCCCTGCTTCATCTATTAATAGATTACCTGTCTCTTTGAGGATTTTGGTGGTTAGTTGCTCTTTTTTGATGGTGGTATTAGTGGCAACGATACCCGATAAATTGTAGTTTCTCGATAGGTCTAAAATAGCCCTAATATCGTCCCAGCTTAAGTCAGGGGCAATTTTAATTAAAATTGGTTTTTCCCCTTGATTTGCTTCTTGTAGGGTTCTTAAAATGGGTTCTAATTGTTCTCCCCCCTGAAGCGATCGCAACCCAGGGGTATTGGGAGAACTAACATTTATCACAAAATAGTCGGCATAGGGGCGTAAAGCCTCAAAACTGCCCAAATAATCCTGATGGGCTTCTTCTAGGGAGGTTATCTTTGATTTACATAGATTTATGCCTATAGGAATGGTTCTAGGACTTCTCTCCCATGTTTCTTTTAGTCTAAGGGCGATCGCCTCTGCCCCTTCATTATTCGCCCCCATCCTATTCAAAATAGCTTTATCCCCCTCAATGCGGAACATTCTTGGTAAAGGATTACCATATTGCCCATGGAGAGTTACTGCCCCCAATTCCGCAAAACTAAAGCCAAAATTAGCCCAAATCCCAGCCCCCACCCCATTCTTATCAAAGCCAGGAGCAAGTCCTATGGGATGGTCAAAATCTAGCCCCCAGAGGGATTGTTTAAGGGAGGGTATATCTACACAAAAAGACTTTTCAAGCTCTTTGATTGTCCATTTTCCCCAATACTTATGCCGATGGTAGTCAATTTTCGCCAAAATATCCAAACTTTGTAGATGGGCTTTTTCAGGATTACCTTTCAAAGAAGCGAAAAATAAGGGATAAAGAGGGCGAAACACATTAAGCATAGTTCAGAGCTTTTAAAAAAGACAATCTTGAAGAATATTGATCGTAGTTCATTTTACCCTGATTTTCATCATCACTTTTACACTAAATCAAAAAATGAGAAAATTTATCTCACCAAGTAACTTTTTCTCAGTAAACTAAGTAAATCACATCATATCAATATTCTTTATTGTATAAAAATATGTCTTATTCTATAACTGTTTGATTACATGGTTATAGATAAATATATATTCAATGTAAAAAGAAGTCTTTTTATCTTGATCCCTGTTTGTTTTCCTCCATAACAAGAAAAACGCAAAATTATTAAATATACAGCATTTAGAAATGTTTGTAAATATGTCTTTGTATGAAGCAATAGTTAAGACAATATAAAAAATAAATACTTATAAATATAGTCGATTTCCTCATTCTGTCTAGCTTATAAGCAAAAAAGCCTTGATCCCAGATAGTTAATAATAAAAAGAGAAGGTTTTAATAAAAAAAATATAGAGAAAGAAAATGATACCCAACAATAATAAATGCGCGTCAGCCTGTCGATATTGTCGCTTTTACCATCCAGAGGGTAGGAGAGGTGGAATGTGTGAACAATTAAATGTTTCAGTACAAGGTGCATGGAAATCTTGTAGTTTAGCAGTTTTGGCTTTCGGAGAGTCTTGGGAAACCATGCCAGAAATTGTTTTACTAGAAAAATCCTTTTCCCTCGGATGTGCTACCCCTAATATCGAAGTAAATACTCCCAAAATCACCCAATACTTACCGGAAAGTACTCCTGTCAAAGTAGAAGCTACTCTGTAATTTATCAAAATTTAGTAGGTTTATCTCGATTCCTATGTTTTTTGGTATCTAACTTTTTCCATAGTATATGGTCGCACCATTAAAATAACACCATAATTAAAACATCTTTAACAATTTATTTTCACCTTTGGGGAAACAAAATATACTTTATATAACTAACCATCGCAACAAGTTAATCATTCATAAATCATTCATATTGTTTACCCCACTAAATAGCATTATCAAACCGCCTATCACGATTAATAAAGCGATAATTCCTAGTACAGCGTCTAATTTACTGGTATCCATTTTTAAATCTTAAGGCATTAATAAATTTGCACCCCCCCTGCGAGGTAGTGTCGAGGGGGTATTGTTGTTGTCGGAGGGAGGATTTTCTATGGGGGGAGAATCCGTTATTTCTTCTGATGGTGAAGTGGGAGGTTGATAGACACTAACCAACAGATCTACTAATTGATTTCTTTGGTTTCTTGTTAAACTTTTTATTAATTCTCTGTCTTCCGTAAAAGGATTTTCGGTTAGGGTACTAAAACCTGGATACCTTTCTTGTGTCATGGTTTCGTTGTAGCCTAGGTAATCAGCGAGGGTTAGTTTCCAGTCGAGGCGAAAAACTACGGGGCGAGATTTTATGTACTCGTGATACCTAATAAAGCGACTTATTAGGGTATGTTGAGGCATTACTTCTCCCGTATTACTAGATATGTATTGATTATTTTTAGGTATTTCTGGCATTTGCTCATATATTTGTTGAGCAATGGTTTCGGGGGTGAATCTTTGGGCAAATGCGGGGGCATTCCATGACAAACTCGCCGATGGTTGCTCGATGATTTTTTCTCCATGAACAAAATGCACCCCAAAAAAAGTTATAAGTGCGATCGCACCATAACCAAACACATTAAAAGAAGTACCGCAAAAAAGACGGTACCACCGAGAAAAATTCTTTAATAACCTAGTCATCACTAATAATTTCAGGTTGAGTAAGCTCATCAGACATTTCAATAATAGCCCTTAAAACAGGCTTCATGATTTCTTCAACATTATCAAAATCTTCATAACGTCTTTGTTTAGCCCTTTTTGCAACCTGCACCGTAATCTTGTAACGATTGGAAGCCGCCTCCATTAACTCGTCACTACGAAACATAACTTGTCCAGATTCAAAGTTGTTTTTTAACATTCTTTGCTTTTATAGTTTTTGTGAAGAAAACGCACCAACAATCATTCTATCAAGTTTTGGGAAACCACACCATATTAAGCTCCCATAAACACAAAAAAGCCCGTTACATAGCAATGATGATAACGGGTAAATTAAGTCTATTATTGTATTATAGTAATATTATTCCGCATCTTTGCGTCCAGGGTTACGCGCAGGGTCTCCAGAGAGGAAGCCAAAAATAAACATTAAAATGAAAGAAGCAACCACTATATTGACAACAATTTTTAAAGTTAACATTTTATTTTCTCCTAATTATTAACAGACATTACTATATTTTACACCTCTTTCAGATTTTCTTGAACTCCAAACCAATATCCTTTTCCATAAATCGTATGAATCAAAGCTTTTTCCCCCTTCATTTCAATCTTTCTGCGTAACAGTCTGATTACCGCAGCCACCACATTACTACTTGGCGCTTGCTCCTCCGACCAAAGATGATGATATATTTGTTCTTGGGTAACTAACTGATTCGAGTGCAACAAAAAAAATTCTAATAGTCGAATTTCCTTCTCCGAAAGTTTAAGTAACCTCCCCTGACGGTAAGCCAGTTTACTATCCATATCCAACTCCAAATCATCCATGGTTAATAACTTTTTATCCCTCTCCTCTCGAAGAATCTCAACCTTTGGACTACCCCTTCTCAATAAAGCCCTTACCCTAGCCAATAATTCTCTCAATTCAAAAGGTTTCATCAAATAATCATCCGCCCCAGCATCCAATCCCAAAACCCTATCATCCAAAGTATCCTTAGCCGTCAAAAACAACACAGGAGTATCAGCCTCAGTTTTAGCTAGACTATCATTTGTACCTTTGAAACCACGCAAAGACTCACAAATACTTAATCCCGTCCTATAAGGCAACATCCAGTCCAGAATTAAAAGATCAAAAGAATCTTCCAAAACAAAACTCCATCCTTGCTCACCATCATAGGCAATTTCCACCTGATAACCTTCTTTTTTTAATACATGGGCAAGACTATCAGCCAGTTGCCTTTCATCTTCCACTAACAATATTTTAATTGACATAAAAGTTCGGCTACTTATCAATGATATACACAGAATTATCAATATTAATCATTAATTTAGCAGTTTTAGAGTTTAATGATTTTTGCCTTCTGCAAAACCAACATCGAATCATTTAACCACAAGGAAGTTCAATAAATTTTTGCCCAGAAAATAATCCATAAGGTTTAGAATGTGTAGAGACAAAATTAACTAATCATGGTATCGTTTATGGTACAAATAAAAATCAATCAAAATCCTAGTAAAACCAATTATGTCTCCTTCCCAATTTGGGCAATATGACGACAAAGAAATTGTTATCATTCATGATGATGAAGAAAGGTTTCTTGAATGTTATGTTGAAAACGAAATTAACTATCAAGGTAACAAATATCTGTTACTAATGCCCGTTGATAGCACTATTATTATCTTAACTGATGATGTGGTTGATGAGGATGATCCTGATTCTACCGAAACTGTCATTGTGGAGGATGATGATGAAATCGATGCTATTTTCGATGATGCCAAGGCTGTGTTAGGGGAGTTGAATTTATCCTTAAAACGTTCGGGAATTAGCCTTACCGCTAGTGGAGAATTACCCCCCGAAGAGGATGATGACATCATTAGTTTGGAATTAGATGATGAGGAAGAAGGGCTAGAGGTAGAGGAATTACAGTTTTTAGCTAGTTTTTATAGCTTAGAACAACGATACGATATTTGTACTCCCCTTGCTCCTATTCTCTTGATTGGCGAACAAAAATCCTCTAGCAAAGTAACGTTGTTTAATCCAGACAAGCCGGAGTTGCAAGGAATTGTCGGGGAGTTACTTTTAGACTTTAATGATGATGATTAGTTTTTGATATTTACAGAAAGTATTAAATTCAATATTTGATAAGGGGGATTACACCCCCTGCTTTGAAACCCATCAAAACTATTTTTTAGCCATTAGCTAATGTAGCTGTATTTTGAGTTAATTTTAATGGAGTTAGGATAATCTAAAAATAATAACAATTAGTAATCTTACATCAGGGAATGTGAGTTATTTTTTAGATAGAAAAGTAATCAAATTTTATTGACGGTTTAGCTTTTACTTTCTTCCACTTTTATTTTTTTAATCTCAGAATAAAAAGAGGTTTCAATGACTTGATTTTTACTTTTTACGACAGTATTTCTCATTCGTAAGTTATCATTTGCAAACCAAATTCTTTCTTCTACATATTGATTGTCTGCAGTGATAGTTAAAGTTAAAGAGTCATCATCGGCGATGGTATATTGTCCTTCTAATACGTGTTTATTATCAACTAAACGCCAAATTTTACCGTTTTTTAGGTCGTTGTCTTGATGGTGAATAATCATGGTGCTATTACCAGTTTTTTTGGGTTTTCCCCAGTCGGGGGAGTTATCCCAATAGGAAGTGATGATAATATTATTTTCTGGGTTTATGTCATTTTGTTGATAAATAGCTTTTGCTTGGTCGCTATTTTGTTCTAATAAGTTGATGTTTAAGTTAGCTTTGCTGTTATCTACAGCTTCTTTGTTTATATTGTAGGTGGTACGTTGAGAAAACCAACTCCCTGCAGTTTTCTCTATAAAGGTATTTATATCCATTAATCTTATATTTAGTTATTTTTTATAATAAATCGATCGCCCCTAACTGTAAATGTAGTTATTGGCAAAATTAATTATAGCGCCCTGAGATCAATGGACAATGAAAATTAAGGTGTTCGGTATCAAGTTTTATGAAGATGAATATCAATTACTATTTCTTTGCTTTAATTATCCATTCTCAATTATTAATTATTGAATATATCCCTCTATCAAAAAATCATCATCAAATCTTTGCAAGGTAATATTTTGTAATGATAAAGCATCCTTCATGGCAGTGATGCCCAAATCACCTAAGGGGTTAAAGCCCTGTTGCCCACCAATGATTTTTGGTGCCATAAAAGCCAATACCTTTTGTATATTACCAGATGCGATCGCCCTTGCCCCCAAATTACCACCACATTCCCAAAAAACAGCATTAAAACCACGACTATATAAATCATCCATCACCACCGTAGGACAAAGATTGTCAAACTCCAACACCTCCACCCCCTGTGACAATAAATGTGCCTTGAGGGCAGAATCAGAGGCTTGAGGAAGAGTATAAACCACCGTCGGTGCCATTGCCGTATCCCATAAATTACAATCAAAAGGTAAATCAAAACTAGCTGACATCACCATCCGCATAGGATTGTGAGTAGTGACACCATGAGTAGTCAAACGAGGATTATCCTTTCTGACAGTATTTCCTCCCACCACCACCGCATCGCAACTAGAGCGCAGAAAATGTACATAATCCCTAGATTTTTGGCTCGTAATCCACTTACTATCCCCCGTCGCCGTAGCAATTTTCCCATCCATGGTCATAGCATACTTTAAAATACCAAAGGGGCGCTTATGAATTACTCGATGAATAAAAGCCTCATTTAATTGTCGACAGGCTTCTTCCTCCACCCCCACTTTTACATCTATACCAGCAGACACCAAACGCTTTATACCACCCCCTGCAACCCTTTCATCGGGATCCACCATGCCCACCACCACCTGACTAATTCCTGCCTGAATGATAGCCTCTGTGCAAGGGGGAGTTTTTCCGTAATGATTACAGGGTTCAAGGTTAACGTAAATAGTCGCCCCCATAGCATCCTCTCCAGCCTCCTTTAGGGCAAAAACTTCGGCATGGGGTAATCCCGCCTGAGGATGGAAGCCCCTGCCCACAATCTGACCATTTTTAACCACCACTGCACCCACCAAAGGATTAGGAGAGGTTTTTCCCAGTGCTTTTTTTGCTAAGGTTAAGCACTCATGGATCATTTGTTGATCAAAGTTATTCATAACTCAATGATAGAGAGGATAAATCAAACATTAAAAACTCTGTAACCCTGATGTAACATAAACTGTAGTGATTTTCAAAAAAAAGTTTTACAAAACTTTCCCTTATGCCTTATGATTGATAAGTGGTCAACTTTACTATTATGCCGTAACTAATCCATGAAAGACAAGGTCGGTAATAGTAAAAGGCGAGTTTATTATGCGAAAAACTCAAAAAAATGACCAAGATTTACGCACTATTATGTATAATTTTAAATCCCTAGATCTTATTAACTAATCTAGTATAGATAATTATTGTCTTATGCAACCTTTACCCAAAAATATTGATACAATCCGTGTTTATTTGAAAGAAATTGGTCGAATTCCTCTATTAACTCAAGAGGAAGAGATTATTTATGCTAAACATATTCAAGAGCTAGTCAGCCTTGAGAAAAAGAAAGAAACCCTTGCTAAAAAACTTGAAAAAGAACCTACTTTAGAAGAATGGGCAAAGGCTGCCAAAATTTCTGAAAAAAATTTAAATATTAAAATTACTCAGGGCGAAAAAGCTAAACGTCGCATGGTGGAAGCCAACTTGCGTTTAGTAGTATCCATCGCCAAAAAATACCTCAAACGTAATTTAGATCTCCTTGATTTAATCCAAGAAGGCACCATTGGGATGCAAAGGGGTGTGGAAAAATTTGACCCCACCAAAGGTTATCGTTTCTCTACCTATGCTTATTGGTGGATTCGTCAAGCTATTACAAGGGCGATCGCAGAGAAAAGTAGAGCAATCCGCTTACCTTTACATATTACTGAAAAATTAAACAAAATTCGCCAAACTCAAAGAAGATTATCAGAAGAAAAAGGTCGTCCTGCAACCATTGCCGAATTAGCCCAAGAGCTAGACTTAAGCCCCGAACAAGTTAGGGAATATCTTGGCAAAGCCCGTCAACCCCTCTCCCTCGATCTCAAAGTAGGAGACAATAACGACACTGAGTTAGGAGAATTATTAGAAGATAAAGGACAATCTCCCGAAGACTTCACCGACTATTCTTGTCTTCAATTTGACCTCAAAAAAATGATGTCCGAATTAACCCAACAACAACAAGACGTAATTAGATTACGTTATGGGTTAGAAGACGGCAAACCTCTTACCCTTTCAAAAATCGGTGACATTCTCAGCATCTCCCGCGAAAGAGTTAGGCAAATCGAAAGAGAAGCCCTCACCAAGTTGAGAAAGCGCAAAGAAGTAATTCAAGAATATATCGCTAGTTAAATATTTTTTTGACCTCCACATTGGGGGTTTTTTTTGTAGCAAAGAATACCTTTACAAAATCTGCCCCATAAAAATCTAATCTTTAGACTCAGGACGCTTAAATTGAGAAGCCGCAGGAAACGGAAGCACAGGCTCATTCTCTAAAGCCATATTCATAAATTGTCGCCATACAGGGGCTGCTGTTCCTCCTCCTGTGACTCCTCGCCCTAGGGTACGGTTAAAGTCATCATTGCCAATCCAAACCGCCACGGATAATTGGGGTACATAACCCACAAACCAAACATCTCGCTCTCCGCTAGTGGTACCCGTTTTACCCGCCGCTGGTCTGCCAATATTGGCCGCCGGGGCTGTTCCCCCCGGACGCAGTACATTTTGTAATATAGTGGTGAGGGATGCCGTTGACCATTCGTCCAAGACTAATTGGGGTTTGGGGGTATTATCAATAATAACATTGCCATTATTATCGGTAACTTGTAAAATCATGGTGGTATCAGACTTCCAGCCATTGTTGGCAAAGGTTGCATAGGCACTCGCCATTTCCATGGGGGTAATACCAATGGGGCCAAGGGGAAGGGACACCACGGGCTGTAAAGGGCTTTCTATACCCAAAGTTCGAGTCAAATCAATGACTCTATCAAGACCTATTTCTTGACCTACAACCACCGCTGGAATATTTAAAGAAACAGTGAGGGCTTGGTTAATGCTAACATCGCCCCCTCCCATGTCACCGCCATAGTTTTCGGGGCGATAAATCCCAGAGCCATCTCGAAAGCCTTTGGAGTAGTTAGCCACGCTACTGCTAGGAGTATATTTGCCACTGGCAAAGGCTTCATAAAATACGAAAGGTTTAAAAGCTGAACCGGGTTGACGACGAGAGTGTAACACTCGGTTAAATTGGCTGGTTTCGTAGTCGATGCCCCCCACCACAGCTTTAACGAAATGGGTACGAGGATCGATCGCCACTAGAGCCATTTGATCCGCTTGAACCCCTGAACGACGTAAGTTTTGGTGGGCGTTACGGACAATTTCTTCTGCCCGAATTTGCATATTATAATCAAGGGTTGTTTGCACATTCAAACCCCCCCGAATCAACATATCACTACCAAAACGATTAATAATATCTTCCCGCACAGCATCAGTAACGAAAGGAAGTCGGCTTCTTTGCCATGCTTGAGGTTTTCCCACTCCTAGGGGTTCTACCTTAGCCGCTTGGGCTTCTTCTTCCGTAATCCAATCTAAGTCCACCAGGCGATCGAGAACTAACGCTTGTCTTCTTTTAGCTATTTCATAGTTAGCAAAGGGACTAAAGGCTTCAGGAGCCTGAATAATACCCGCCATCATGGCAGATTCTGCCAAATTTAACTCGGAAGCAGGTTTATTAAAATAACTTTTGGCGGCGGTTTGTACCCCATAATTATTATGACCCCAATAGATATTATTAAGGTACATATCAAGAATTTCATCTTTACTAAAAACCTGCTCGATACGCAGGGCCAAAATCGCTTCTGCTAATTTCCGAGAATAACTTCTTTGGTGAGAAAGAAACATATTTTTGGCCAACTGCATAGTGAGGGTAGAAGCCCCCTCTACAACTCCTCCGCTACGATAGTTAACCAAAATCGCCCTTGCCACACTGGTAGGATTAATGCCCTCATGGTAATAAAAATTGCTGTCTTCAATGGCCAGTACAGCCCTTTTTAACTCAGGGGAAATTTCATTTAACTCCACCGTCTGCCGATGTTCCTCAGAATGAAAACTAGCCAGTAAAACTCCCTTTACATCATATACATAACTGGTTTGGGCAGGAACATGACCCCTTAAAACCCTCACATCAGGTAAATTCCGAAAACTAATCGCCAACCCCGCCAACCCCCCTGCCACCACAGAGGTAGTCAACAAAGTTAAACTGAGGAAAGTTCCCCCCGCAACCTTGGTGACACCCAACACAAACTCCTTGGCTGCGTTTATTTTTGGTCGTTTAGTTTTTAGTTTAAAAGTAGTAGAAGATGACACGGTGATTTATATATAGCGATAGGACAGGTTTTTAATAAAGCTGGGTCAAAAAAAGCATTAGAACAGCCATGGATAAATATTGGCAATGAATAACATTAAAAATAACTGCGCATGATTCTAACACAAACACTTTATAATGTATCAAGATATGACTTGACATTTAATTACAATTATTTTAAAGCAAAATTTAGTCTAACTTAACTCATGTTTGTTCTTAGCGGTTACGAATATTTTCTCGGATTTTTACTTGTCAGTAGTTTAGTGCCTATTTTAGCCTTAACTGCTTCAAAATTACTTAGACCTAGAACTGGGGGACCAGAAAGACGCACCACCTATGAATCGGGAATGGAACCCATTGGGGGCGCTTGGATTCAATTTAATATCCGTTATTATATGTTCGCCCTTGTGTTTGTGGTGTTCGATGTGGAAACTGTTTTCCTCTACCCTTGGGCTGTGGCTTTTAATACCCTCGGATTACTTGCCTTTGTAGAAGCTCTTATTTTCATCTCTATTTTGGTCGTTGCTCTCGTCTATGCTTGGCGTAAGGGTGCTTTAGAATGGTCTTAAGTAATGGATAATTATTTTTCATGATCCACACCATTATCAAAGATTCAGTCAAGATAAAATGCTTTTAACTACTCTGTACGAGCATAAGAAGTTCAAGAGTACGGTTAAAATTGAGATGGAAGCAAAGACAGCTATTAAAATAAAAAATTATTATGAACAATTCAACTCCTGATTTAGCAACTTTGGAACAAACAGCCAAAGACAAAATTCTTAATCCCATTGCCAGAAGTCAGGTTACTCAAGATTTATCAGAAAACGTCATCTTAACCACCGTTGATGATTTGCATAACTGGGCTAGGCTATCTAGTTTATGGCCAATGCTTTACGGTACTGCCTGTTGTTTCATCGAATTTGCGGCTTTGATCGGTTCTCGCTTCGATTTTGATAGATTTGGTTTAGTACCACGTTCTAGCCCCCGTCAGGCTGATTTAATTATCACTGCTGGTACTGTCACCATGAAGATGGCTCCTGCGTTGGTTAGATTGTATGAAGAAATGCCTGAGCCTAAATACGTTATTGCCATGGGTGCTTGTACCATTACTGGGGGTATGTTTAGCAGTGATTCTACCACCGCTGTGCGTGGGGTTGATAAATTAATCCCTGTGGATGTTTATATTCCTGGTTGCCCTCCTCGCCCTGAAGCGATTTTTGATGCCATTATCAAGTTAAGGAAAAAGGTGGCAAATGAATCTATCCAAGAGAGGGGTACTGTACAAAGTCAGACTAATCGTTACTATAGTACAACCCATAATCTAAAGATGGTTAAACCCATTTTAGATGGTAAATATCTTCGCAATGAGTTGTTGAAAAATCCCCCTGCAGAATTGGCGGCGGCTATGGGTATGCCCGTAAATTCAGCATTAGAAACCAGTAAAGAAAATGAGGAGGCTTAAGAGTAAATGAGTGAAGAAAATCAAGAAAGTGTAGAAACCACTGAAAATGCTGAAATTGTTGAGGCTGGAGTGGCTTCTAAGTGGTTGACGGAGAATGGTTTTGATCATCAATCTTTGGAAAAAGATCATTCTGGTATTGAGTTAATCCAAGTTGAGCCTGAATATTTGTTACCTATTTGCACGGCTTTATATGCCTATGGTTTTAATTATCTTCAATGTCAGGGGGCTTATGATTTAGGGCCTGGTAAGGAGTTGGTTAGTTTTTATCACCTGACAAGGGTTAGTGATAATGCGGATACTCCTCAAGAGGTTAGAATTAAGGTTTTCTTAAATCGTGAAGAGCCTAAAGTTCCTTCTGTGTATTGGATTTGGAGAGCGGCAGACTGGCAAGAAAGGGAGAGTTATGATATGTATGGCATTATCTATGAGGGTCATCCTAATCTTAAACGTATTTTGATGAATGAGGATTGGGTAGGTTGGCCTTTACGGAAGGATTATATTTCTCCTGATTTTTATGAGCTTCAGGATGCTTATTAACACCTTTGTTATTAATCAATTTTTGGGCGATTTTTTTGCGTTTTTATGGGACGCAGGGCGATCGCCCTTTTCTATGGCTTTATAATAATGAATAGGATAATTTATTTTATCTCTAGTAATCCCGAGTAAATTAAGATCGTGATCAATTAATTTATTCTCATGACGAAAACTAAAGTAGGGGCGAGGAATAAAAAACCCATACCAATTGCTAAAAAACCTCCTCGATAGATATTGAAGTCATATCCAATGCGTTTCCATGAATAGTGAAAAACATATCTACCCAGTAAAATATCAAAACTGAGCATTAAAAATAACCATAATAAACCAATTAATAAACTATCAATAATAGTAGCGGGTTTTATCCAAGGAATAGCGAACCAACTAATTAAAAATATCAAACAACAACCGCTAATTATACCGAGTTTCTTTGCTAAAGGTTCTCCTATTTTTCGGCTCACAAATTTAATTCTGATAATGCCCTGTATTGTTTCGGCTAAAGCTATTAATAACCATACAATGAGGGCTTTTATGATCATTATTTGAGGAGATTTTCTACTATTATATCGGCCAATTCAGAGGTAGCTCCTAAAGGGTCTATAATCTGTATATTAACATTATCATACTGGGTTTTTATCTCTTCGGCTCTAAGGACGATCGCCTTTAAAATTTTACCAGGGAATAAAAAATAAGGAAGCATAGCGATATTTTTAGTACCTGATTCAAGTAAATCGATGATAGTTTGATCATAAAAAGGATTCATTGACCAAAAAGTAAGTTTTGCGGAGGTTTTTTGTGCTAATAATTGAGCTTCTTTTTTTCCTTTTTCTAGTCTTGTGCCGTGGCTTATTAATAATCGAGCATGATTAGGATATTTTTGATATTTTTGTTCTAACAAGTCTGTTACTGAATCTTCTGAGCCTAAATGGGGTAATATTTTTATATCTATACCAATCTTAGAAGTATTTTTAAGGGCGATCGCACTTTCTTCGGGTATATCTTCCATTACATGGGTGCCTGAAAAAAGGAATAGAGGTAATATTTTGATTTGTTTATATCCTTTCTCATGGCAAAAGTGGGCAAATTTTGTTATTTTTTCCCCCAAAGATTGTTGAGAAAGTTCGAGATATGCAGTTTCCAAATGGCTTTTTATGGCTTTTTTTTCCAATGCTTGACGAGTTAAATTAGCGAGGGTATCAAGATAAATTTGATATTGGGAATTTCTACTACCATGCACTACCAAAAGATAGCCTGTGTCATTATTCATTGATATTTAGAGTTTAATAAAAAAGTGCTTTAATTCAGGAGATCAGTGAAAAATAGTAACAATAAAGGGATTGATTGAATAATTTAGTAGTATTTCATACCATCATTAAACAACACCAAAATTTTATTATCAATTACCTCTTTTAAATAATCTTTTACCTTGTCATAAGCCGTTAAATAGGACAACTTAAATCCCCTGCTTTTTGAGAAAAACGAAGATTCTCCGCATAATCCACAGGGCAATCAATGACAGCGGGAACATTTTGGGCGAGGGCTTCTTTGAGGGTAGGAATCAAATCTTCACTGGAAGTAACTCGATAACCTTTTAAACCCATGCTTTCGGCAAACTTGACAAAGTCTGGATTAGTAAAATTCACAAAACTAGATGAGCCAAATTGATTATTTTGTTTCCAGCCGATTAAGCCGTAGGCGTTGTCATTGAAGATAAGAGTAACAAAGGGAGTTTTTATTCTCACGGCAGTTTCTAATTCTTGGCAATTCATCATAAATCCTCCATCCCCCGTTACTGCCACTACTTTTTTATCGGGGTGGACTAATTTGGCAGCCAATGCCCCCGGAATAGCGATACCCATGGCAGCGAAACCATTAGAAATAATGCAGGTGTTGGGTGCTTCTGCGTGGTAATGCCTAGCCATCCACATTTTATGGGCGCCTACATCACTAATAACTATATCTTCTGAACCCATTACCTGTCTTAAATCGTAGATTATTTTTTGGGGTTTGATGGGAAAGCCTTCATCATGGGCATATTGTTCGTAGTCTTCTCGAATATCGTTCCTTAGGGTCGCAGAAAAAGGAATTGATTTACCAGTGCGATCGCACCTTTTGCCAATTTCATCAAGGGCATCGGCAATATCACCCACTACCTCCACTTCAGGGATATAACTACTATCAATTTCCGCCGAATGGGTGCCAATATGCACAATGGGAGTAGTGCCGTCAGGATTCCATTTTTTCGGGGAATACTCAATTAAATCATACCCCACCGCAATAATAAGATCTGCCTGTTCAAATCCACAGGTAATAAAATCCCGTTGCTGTAAACCCACCGTCCACAAAGAGAGAGGATGAATATAAGGAATAGCCCCCTTACCCATAAAAGTATTCGCCACAGGGATATTTAAACGGGTAGCAAACTCCGTCAACGATTCCGTTGCCCTTGCCCGAATAGTGCCATTTCCTGCCAAAATTAAAGGATTTTTTGCCCGTGCGATCGCCAAAGCAGCCCCATTGAGACTACGGTGAGACGCATAAATTTTCTCTTTTTGGTCAATTCTGAGGGGCTTTCCATCAGCTACCATAGCCGCAATATTTTCAGGTAAATCGATGTGTACAGCCCCTGGCTTTTCCTTCTGTGCCACCTTAAAAGCCTTGCGCACCACCTCTGGAGTAATGCCTGGGCGCACAATTTGTTTATTCCACTTTGTCACAGGGGCAAACATCGCCACCAAATCCAGATACTGGTGAGACTCAATGTGCATCCTATCCGTGCCTACCTGCCCCGTAATGGCTACCAACGGCGCCCCATCAAGGTTGGCATCAGCTACCCCCGTCATGAGATTAGTAGCCCCTGGCCCCAAAGTAGATAAACACACCCCCGCCTTACCCGTTAAACGTCCATAAACATCCGCCATAAAGGCTGCCCCCTGTTCATGACGAACAGTGATAAACTGGATAGTAGAGCTTTTTAGTGCTTCGAGGATATGTAAATTTTCTTCCCCCGGTAAACCAAAAATGTACTCTACCCCTTCATTTTCTAAACATTTAATTAATAATTCTGCCGTGTTTAGTTGAGACATATCTACTCCTCACATTTTTATGTTTAATTTGTTCCCCGTGCCTCAGAAAAAGCTATCCTAAAGGTAACTGAATATATAATCTTTTCTATTAATCCTTAATCTTAATAATTAGAGTGAATTTGAGTAATCCCCCTTTATCTAATCCTAATCAATTTTTACCCGATTTAGATGGCTTTTCTTATAATCCGATTCCCACCCCTAGCCATCCTAAACAATATCGGGCTATAGGAATAATACAAGGAAAATACACTCCTCTCGAAGGAAAACTAACTAAAGGGGTGATGGAAACAAGGGATGGACAAAAATGTGATAGCGTAATTTTATCAAGGGCTATTGGCTCTATAAAAAATTATGTTGATGTTAATGTATCTCAAAATTGGATTGTTTATCCCCACAAAATTCGTAATAGTGACCAACTTTACTTACAGATAGTAGGTATTTCTCCCTGCGAAGACTTAAGCCACATTGTATCAGAAAAAAGCCTAAAAAAAGATTATTTTTCTATTCGGGGAGAAATTTTATATTTCAATAGAAAAGCAGAAAAAGTTATTGTAAAAATACGTTTTAATAGAAAAATTAAAGGCAAAAAATCAAGATTTTTTAAATTAGAATTAAAAGGTACTATTGAGAACAACTCTATTCACCACTTTTATAGCCTTGATACTATTTTAGAAGACAATAAATTAGTAATAAAAAAATATATAGATCTAGGTTTAATTGCCGTTAATATATAAAATATAAATGTATGTTAAATCAAAAATGGTTAATTCAAATTGCCCAAACAACGTGGAAAACTATGTGGCAATTAATGATGTCCAACTTAGCCCCTAGTGACAATGGCAACTATCAACGCCCTTCAAGCACCTACCGTAATATAATTAATGAAAATGGCGATTATCAACCAGAAAAATATCGCTATACTATCTACGCTGGTTTAAGTTGTCCTTGGGCTCATCGTACCCTCATGGTTAGAAAATTAAAAGGTTTAGAAGAAGTAATTGACTTAGTAATTGTTACCCCTTCTCCAGCAGATGGAGGATGGATAATTCCCCAAGGTTCAGAAAATTGTTATACCCTAAAGCAACTGTATTCCAAGGCTAATCCTAGTTATCAAGGACGCTGTACAGTACCCATTTTATGGGATAAAAAAACTAAAACTATTGTTAATAATGAAAGTTCAGAAATAATTGTTTTACTTAATAATTGTTTTAATCAATTTGCTTCTTACCCAGAATTAAATTTATATCCTGATGAATTAGGCGAAATAATAAATAATTGGAACAAAAAAATATATCACTATGTTAATAATGGAGTTTATCGTTGTGGTTTTGCTCAAACTCAACAAGCTTATGAAGATGCTTGTTACGGATTATTCAACCTCTTAGATGAAATAGAAATAGTATTAAAGAATAATCGCTATTTATGCGGAGATGGATTAACCCTTGCTGATATTCGCTTATTTACTACTTTGATACGTTTTGATTTGGTTTATTTTGGTTTATTTAAATGTAATATTAAGAGGATTGCTGACTATCCAAATCTTTCTCATTATTGTAGGGAAATATATAACCTAGAAGGGGTTCGGAAAACTTGCAATTTTGAAGTGATAAAACAAGACTATTATGGTAATCTTTTCCCCCTCAACCCAGGGGGAATAATCCCATTAGGTGTACCAAATTATCAAGATTAAGATGTAGCAATTACTATGCTCACCAAATACAAAGTAATTCGCCTAACTCCCCCACAAATTCGGGAAACTTGGAAATAATAAGCATTCTTCATCACTACGATAAATGCTACATTAATTATCAGAAAAAAAACTACTGACAATTAATTGAGTTTTCTTTTCTATTTCATCCCAATTTAATTCTCCAGAGTCATTTACTAACATGGAATCAATTTCGACGGGTTCATTTTTTTCTGTGGTAAACTCTTTAAAACAAACTTGAAAACAGATAAACCAAACATTAGTTTCTTTTACTATATCTCGTTTTTTTTGAGTTAAAATATGACTGGGAAAGGGTTCATTAATTTCCTTATAGGTTACATCCCAATTATTTATCTCTGCTTGTTTTCTAATGTTATCTACTACTCTGATATAGACAGGTTGCATTAGTAGATTTGCTTTTTCATAGTCAAGATTTGTTTTAAATTGTGGTGATTTCATGGTTAGATATTATCGAAATGTTTGCTTTGCGGGTAATAGTATAAATTATTCTCGCAATTACAATAATTTTTTGAATTTTTTGATAGTTATACTTCCACTGTTGATATTTTAATTTAGATTTTTTTACTTCTAAGCCTACGGTTAAAATTGACAGAGAAATTTGTTTTAATACCAGATTTAACTCTGGTTCTATTCCTTCTAATAATTGATTGATTTCTTTTAGTTTACTATTAATTTTTATTATTTTTATAAATATTAAAATAAGGGCGATCGCCATTAAAACATTTATAGAACAAACTGTAATAATAAGAATCATTAAATTACTTAAATTTCAGTTTAAAAAACAGAATACTACCTGCCAAAATTAAAGTCACTAAATTAGTTAACAATACAGGAATATCTTTAACAAAGAAACCATAAATAATCCAAAGAATTACCCCAATACAAAAACAAAGAAACATGGCTAAAGAAATATCTTTCGCTGATTTTGAACGCCAAGTTTTGAGGGCTTGGGGAAGAAAAGAAATAGTGGTTAAAGTACCAGCCATCAAACCAACCATTGTAATAATATCCATAAATAAGGTATAGAAGGAGTATTTAGTTAAGTTATCATATCATTGCTTAAAATCTTTAATAATCAAGAAAATCAAATAGTTAAAATTTTCCCTGTAATCAACCCTTTAATATTAAAGAATATTATCAATTATCCACTATCAATTATTAATTATTAACCCCTCCGCCCCCTGGAGTTTCAATGACAAAGACATCATTAACATTCATTTGCACTTCCGCTGTTGCCCCCAAAGTTTCAACCTCTCCACTCTCTCTTATCACATAATTCTTACCCACCATACCCTTACCACCACCATTTAAACCCGATGGAGGTATTAAACGATGACTCGATAAAATACCCGCCGTCATTGACTCCAAAAAGCGAATTTGACGGATTACCCCATCACCCCCTCGAAAATCGCCCTTACCACCGCTACCCTTGCGGATGGAGAAAGAATCTAAACGCACGGGAAAACGCCACTCCAACACTTCAGGATCTGTTAATCTGGAGTTAGTCATATGGGTTTGAATGGCATCTGTACCATGGTAATTATACCCTGCCCCTGAACCTCCACAAATGGTTTCATAGTATTGATATTTGTCATTGCCAAAAGTAAGATTATTCATAGTGCCTTGGGAGTTTGCCATGACACCCAAAGCGCCATAGAGACAATTAGTTATTTGTTGGGAGGTTTCCACATTTCCTGCTACCACGGCGCATGGATATTGAGGATTTAAAAAACAGTTGGAAGGGATGATAATTGTTAGGGGCTTGAGACATCCTGAATTGAGGGGAATATCTTTATCAACAAGGGTACGAAATACATATAAAACCACTGCCTTACATACGGACATGGGGGCGTTAAAATTATTGTCTAGGGGCGCTGATGTGCCTGTAAAATCGATGGTGGCTTGATCTTTATTCTCATCAATGGTTACTTTTATACTAATGGTTGCCCCATTATCTAGGTGGCTAGTGCATTGACCATTTTTTAGTAATTTGATGACATCTTTTACGCACTCTTCGGCATTTTCTTTGGCAAAATTCATATACTGCTTTACTGTTTCTAAACCATAATAATCCGCTAGTTTTGTTAATTCTTGTAAGCCCTTTTCATTAGCAGCAATTTGTGCTTGTAAATCCGCTAAATTTTGCTGGTAATTACGTACAGGATATTTATGATTGGTAAGTAGTTTTAATAGTTCTTTTTTCCTTAATTTTCCTGCTTCTACTAAACAAAAATTATCGATTAAAATGCCTTCTTCTTCAATAGTTTTACTCATGGGAGGCATGGAACCTGGAGTGATTCCCCCGATGTCGCTATGGTGTCCCCTAGAAGCTACAAAAAAGTCTGGTTTTTCTGAGTTAATAAATACGGGAGTAATGGCGGTAATATCAGGTAAATGGGTTCCACCATTATAGGGATTATTTGTAATATAAACATCTCCTTTTTTTAGTTGGCTTCCCTTACTATTAATTAGGGCTTTTACTGTTTCCCCCATAGAACCGAGATGCACAGGAATATGGGGAGCATTAGCGACTAATTGTCCTTTTTTGTCAAAAATTGCACAGGAAAAATCGAGTCTTTCTTTTATGTTGACAGAATAGCTAGTTTTTTGTAATGTTATACCCATTTCTTCGGCGATAAAGCGAAAAAGATTGTTAAAAATTTCTAGTAAGATTAAATCTTTTTCAACTGCTTTTTTCTCGGAAGATAAGTTATTATTTTTTACTTGATTATTGACTGTTGTGATAATTAAATTGTTATCTTGATTAATTTCTCCTTGCCAACCTAATTCGATTACATTTGTGCCCGTGGATTCGATAATTAATGCTGGACCTATAATAGGTTGATGATGGGGAATTTCTTGCCGTTGAAAAACAGGGGTATTATGCCATTGATTTTTGCTGTAAAGTTGTACATGGGTAATGGGAGTTACTTGTTTTACTGTTTTTTGTTCTATTTCTGGTAATGTATCTCCATAGGTAGGGTTAATTAATTCGAGAGAAATTTGTTGAACTGTCAGGGGTTTGTTGTCTAAGATAAAGCCGTAAAGTTTTTTATGAGCTTGGTTAAATTGTTGGATAATTTCTGAGTAGTTATGATAGTGTATTTCGAGGGGTGAATCTGTGCCTTGATATTTGAGATATATTTTTTGTTTATAGGTAATTTTTTCGGGTTCAATTTTGTTTACTTGATGAGATAATTCGGTGAGAGTTTCTTGTTTAAGTTGCTCAAAATCTTGGTTTAATGAGCTTATTAGGGAAGGGGTAAAGGTTTTTTCTTGGCTTTTTTCTTTGATGATGCGAATGTCTGCTAAGCCAATTCCATAAGCAGATAAAACTCCAGCGAGAGGATGAATAATGATATTTTTGATACCCAAGGATTCAGCGATTAAACAGGCGTGTTGTCCCCCTGCCCCCCCAAAACAACAGAGGGTATATTCACTGATGTTATAGCCTTTTTGTAGGGATACTTTTTTGAGGGCGATCGCCATTTTTTCTACTGCTATTTGTAGGAACCCTGAGGCAATTGTTTCAATAGAAATGGGATTATCTAATTGATTTTGTAGATCAATAAACTTCTGTTTAACTACTTCTATATTTAAGGGTGATTTACCATCCATAGCAAAAATTTGTGGGAAAAATTGAGGTTGTATTTTACCTAAAAATAAATTACAATCAGTTATGGTTAAATCTCCCCCCTTGCCGTAACAAGCAGGCCCTGGATTTGCCCCTGCTGACTCTGGCCCCACTCGATAATTTAACCCGTCAAAGGTACAAATAGAGCTTCCTCCAGCGGCTACTGTGTCGATGGCCATCATGGGGGTGCGTAGTCTTACCCCTGCAATTTCGGTGTCTAGGGTGCGCTCGTATTCCCCGTTAAAATGGGCGACATCGGTGGAAGTACCTCCCATGTCAAAGGTGACAATCTTCTTAATTCCTGCTTTTTGACAAGTTTTCACGGCGCCCACAATCCCCCCCGCAGGGCCTGATAATATGCTATCTTTACCTTGAAATTGAGATGCGCTGACTAACCCCCCATTGGACTGCATAAACATTAGTTTGGGTAAGGTGTCTTTTTGTCCCCGGGTTACCATTTCCTGTTGCACTTGCTCCACATAACGGCGTAAGATGGGGGATAAATAGGCATCGACGACGGTAGTATCTCCTCTACTGATTAATTTCATCAGGGGGCTAACTTCATGGGAGAGGGAAATCTGCGTAAATCCGAGGTTACGGGCGATCGCCCCTATACGTTTTTCATGGTCTGGGTAACGATAACCATGGAGTAAAACAACGGCACAGCACCTAATTCCTTGATTATATACCCGTTTTAGATCTTGAATAACTTTTTTCTTGTCAAGGGGTCTTAACTCATCACCATGAGCCGAATAACGGGCTGAGACTTCGATGACTTCCTCATATACCATAGAAGGTAAAACAATTTCATGGGCAAAAATATTAGGGCGATGTTGATAACCAATGCGCAAAGCATCTCGAAAGCCCTCATTAGTAACTAAAACTACCCTTTCCCCTTTTCTTTCTAACAAGGCATTGGTGGCTACCGTCGTTCCCATTTTCACCACTTCAATGTTTTCTAAGGATATGGGTTGCCCTTCGGATAAACCCATCAAAACTCTAATCCCCTCCACGGCAGCATCAGAATATTGACTGGGATTTTCTGACAATAATTTATGGGTGATTAGCTTTTTTTCTGGATTTAGGGCAATAACATCGGTAAAAGTACCACCCCTATCAATCCAAAACTGCCATTTATTATTATGTGCGATCGCCATTTTCCTCTTTACTTCTCCACAGTAAAAATCTTGCTATAAACAGTATAAAAGGCGATCGCACTCTATATCTATACTCTCAACAAAGCTGCGATATTTGATTATAATGCTATCTAGTGTAGATAACATCGCAAAAATATGACTGTTTATAATGAAATATTAAATCAAATTCAAACTCTTAGTATTACTGACCAAAATCGA
Organism: Cyanobacterium sp. HL-69; assembly: GCA_002813895.1. Classification (NCBI taxonomy): domain Bacteria; kingdom Bacillati; phylum Cyanobacteriota; class Cyanophyceae; order Chroococcales; family Geminocystaceae; genus Cyanobacterium; species Cyanobacterium sp. HL-69. Next base: position 3,111,241 of record CP024912.1, read on the forward strand.
CTTTTTCAAGAATTAAAAAAACGTTTTGATAATTTAGATGATGATTTTACAGATGAAGATTTGGCTGAGTCTGAGTCTGAGTGGCAAAATTATCTTAAAGGTACTGATCAAGGAAAATCTCTCCAGAGTCTTGAATTAGAATTATTTGGAGGAGAAGTTGAATAGCTGGAATTTAATTATTCTTAAAAAACCAGAAAAATATTTACAAAAATTATCTCTTCCTGAGCAAAAACGAATTATTCAAAGTTTAAAATTGTTGATTCAAGATAAAACTTTAGTTGATATTAAACCATTAAAGGGACGTTCAGAATGGCGTTTAAGAGTTGGTGATTTTCGCATTTTATATCGAGAAGATAGAGAAAATAAAACTTACGTTGTCACGAAAATTAAATCTCGTGGTGATGTTTATAAATAAAATAAGGCGATCGCACTCTATACTCTCAACAAAGGGGAGATCGCTATTTTACAAGTAGATCTAAAAAAATAGTTATTTACTATAATGAATGTCAGATTCCTAAAAATAATCAATCATTCAAATAAAATAAGATGAAAGTTAAAGCAATCATTCATACAGCACAAGAAGGCGGATATTGGGCAGAAGTTCCAATTTTTCACGGATGCTATACACAAGGTGAAACTATTGAGGAAGTTTTAGAAAATCTTCAAGAAGTTATCAGTTTATATGCAGAGGATGAACCAGAAAATCTTAGCCCCTCAGATAAAGTTGTAGAATTAACTGTATGAAATCAATATCAGGGAAAAAATTAGCAAAAATCTTGGAGAAAAAGGGATGGCGTTTAGTTCGGGTTAAAGGTAGTCATTATCGGTATCAAAAAGATAATCAAAGTATTTCTATCCCTATTCATGGTAATCAAGATTTAAAAATTGGCTTATTAAAAACTGTTATGAAACAAGCAAATTTAACTGATTCTGACTTAATTTGAACTTTTATTGAAACAAAATCGCATCTTAACCAGATCGCACTCTATACTCTCAACAAAAATGCGATCGCACCCGTAAAAATAATTAACAGTTAAAATTAGAAGTATATGAGTGGCTTGATTTAATATTTGGGTAATATTACTTCATGTAGATAGTAAAAATTAATCATTATGAATCAAGTATTAACGTTATCCCAAGCAAATTTAAAAATGGCTTTATGGCAAATAAAAGCTGATGCAGTTAATGATACGGATTTATACGTTAAGGTTTCTAACCTTGGTTTTTCTGATGATATAGCCCTCAGATTACATGAACTGATAAAAAAAGTTCAAAAAATTGGTAATAAAGTATTTTCTATAGGCAAAATTATATTAATTAAAATAATCGAATTTATTAAATTGCATCCCCATTTAGCCGTTGGTGTAGCATTAGGAATCGCTGTCGGTATTTTAGTTAATTCAATTCCATTTTTTGGTTCATTTTTAGCTCCTTTAGCTATGATACTAGGCGTTGGTCTTGGTGCGATCGCAGGTCATCGACTAGATAAAAAACACAAAGGTGAAGACGTTTACGGATTAAACACTATCGAAATAACTCAAGAAGTCATTGAAATTTGTAAAGAGTTTTTTGCTTTAGTAATAGAAGTATGTCGTTTAATCTTTAGAGAAACACCAGAAATAAACGTATAATCTATTTTTTTCTTCACTCATCTTAAATATAGGGTTTTATCACGATGTCAGAAGCTCAAATGCCAAATAAAAAAGAATTACTAAAGGCATTAAAAAAATTAGAAAAAAACCCAAAGGATAGCATTACTATACTGGGTGAAATAGGAATAACCGTTCTCGGTGCTGGTGTAGTTGGTTTCGCTGTGGCTTCCATGGGAGTTGCATCTTCTATACCCATCATTACAGCTGTTACGGGGATTGTATTAGTACAAGCGACTCCTATTGGTTGGGTTGCAACGGCTGCAGTAGCGGGGGGAACTGTTGCTTATGGGTTAACACAAGCTGTTAAACATGGTTCTAAAATGGAGGCAAAGAAAGCACAATTAAGAATAGATATAGAAAAACGTCTGGAAGATATTGAACAAAAAGAAAAAATATCCAAGGAAAAACCAAACACAAAAGACTTGAGTAGTTTTTATAACGTATTATATAGAGCTTTAGAGAATGATCTTATCAACAAAAAAGATGCCTTTGATTTATTGCAGGCTATTGCTAATAAAAAAATGCTTTTAAGTGAGGCTTATAAATTAATCAATAATATATTAAATGATGGTTGAATTATTCATACGTTTTAAATATCATCCCTTAAAGTCTGTAACTCATCAGAAATTAAATTTTGCCACTCCTCATCACAATGGGAATGTACATGAATCGAACTCGCTAATAAATTAGCTAGAATTTCTCCCTTTTGAGTATCACTCAAATCTGATAATTGTAATTGATTAATTAAAGAAATCATATTTTGACATTCTTTTTTTAATTCCATAATCAGAATATTTAAAGTAGAGTTTTTAACGTTAATTTTTCTATCAGTTACTTGCATTATTTTTTCCCTAACCTTTTTAATGCTTATTCAATTCCTTTTTCAAATGCTTTTACCAATGTTTCATTAATCCTTGATCAAAATAATCTTTATCTAATTATAGGTTGATTTTTTCTTTGTGTTCATCGATTCTAGCGTTTAAAGATGAAATTGCTTTTTTAAAATGACTTTTTTCGATAAACTCAGGCGAAAGATCATACAGGCGTACTTAAAATGTCTTTATTTTTTTCTATTTGTGTGACTATATCTTTATCATCAATTCCCTCTTGAACGAGAATATTTGTTAATCCTTCCTCAAAATTATCATCTTCTATCACAATTTTATCGTCTATTAAACGAGCGTGAAATAGAATTTGATCTCGCCAAGATTCTTTTTGCCAACCTGTCATAATAATCAAAAAATGTCCTGTATCTCGATCGCACACAGAACTAATTGTCAAATTTTGTAATCGAGGTTGAATAGTAGATTGTTGTCTTAAAACTTCAGTTAAAATATCAGCGTATTTTATTGATTTATCCATTGTAAAATATCCTCATTTTGTGAATCAAAAATAATTAAATTTATTTTATTTCGTTTAATAGCTAATTTGAAAATCGGTTTTTGAAAGTGTTTTAAGTATACAGATTGGCTAATTGCTAGAAAAAGTATTCTTTCAGGTTCTTGTTCTTCTAAAGCCCATTGATAAAACTGAATTTGTCCGATAGTTTTTTCTAACTCACTAATCACTGAACGAGAATCAAAATCTTTAACTTCAACAGCAATCTTTTGATTATTTTTTTCTGCTGTAAAAAATTTTTCTGCACCTAAATCAGCTTTAAGTAAGGTATTTTCTAGTATTAAAATTAAAGGATCATCCGTAATGCTCCAACCATCTTTTTCTAAAGCATGACACAAGGATAAATGTAAACTATCTCTTTTTGACATTATTTTTTATCAAAATAAATCCTAAAAGGTGGGCAATGCCCACCCTACAAATTATACAGGCATACCTAAAATGTCCTCAATTTTCGGCATATCTTCTAAAGCAATAACGCGCCCTTCGTCTTCAAAACCATCAATTTCATTGAAGTTCAAATAGCGGTATAAATCATCCTTGAATGGATCAATTTTCTCAGAAACGATCGCACTGTACTCCTCCACAGTGGGAATCTTGCCGAGTAAAGCACATACCGCCGCCAACTCCGCACTACCGAGATAAACCCGAGCGCCCTTACCCATACGATTATTAAAATTACGAGTAGAAGTAGAAAACACCGTCGCATTATCTTCCACACGGGCTTGATTACCCATACATAGAGAACAACCCGGCATTTCCGTACGAGCACCAGCTGCCGCAAACACACCGTAAACCCCCTCATTGCGCAACTGTTGTTCATCCATACGGGTAGGAGGACATATCCATAAACGCCCTTTCACAGTACCTGCACCCTCAAGGATTTTCGCCGCTGCTCGGTAATGTCCTATATTGGTCATACAAGAACCGATAAACACCTCATCCACCTTATCCCCTGCGCACTCACTCATGAGCTTAACATTATCAGGGTCATTGGGGGCGGCTACAATAGGCTCTTTAATTTCATCAAGATTAACAACGATAGTATCAGCATATTCCGCATCAGGATCTCCCGACATCAAAGAAGGATTTGCCAACCATTCCTCCATCTTGGCAATACGGCGTAACATAGTACGTGGATCTTGATAACCACGGGCAATCATATTTTTTAATAAACTAACATTAGAGCGCAGATATTCTGCCACAGTCTCCTCACTTAGTTTAATTGTACTACCAGAACAAGAACGCTCGGCGGTGGCATCGGTTAACTCGAAAGCCTGTTCTACTTTCAAATCGGGTAAACCTTCCATCTCCATGATACGACCATTGAAGACATTGATTTTATCCCCTTTACCAGCGGTTAACTTACCTTCTTGCATAGCTACCCAAGGAATGGCATTAACGATGTCCCTTAAAGTAACACCTGGTTGTAATTCTCCCGTAAACTTGACCAATACCGACTCAGGCATATCCAAAGGCATAGCACCCAAAGCCGCCGCAAAAGCGACTAAACCAGAACCTGCGGGGAAAGAAATGCCCAAGGGGAAACGGGTGTGAGAATCGCCCCCAGTACCCACGGTATCGGGTAATAACATACGGTTTAACCAAGAGTGAATGATGCCATCCCCCGGTTTGAGAGCTACACCGCCACGGGTAGCGAAAAAGTCTGGTAAATCTTTATGAGTTTTGATGTCCACGGGTTTAGGGTAGGCGGCGGTATGGCAGAAGGTTTGTAAAGTCAAGTCTGCGTTGAAGCCTAAACAAGCCAATTCTTTTAATTCATCCCGTGTCATGGGGCCTGTGGTATCCTGAGAACCTACGGTAGTCATAATGGGTTCACAAGAGGTACCGGGGCGGATGCCTTCTACGCCACAGGCTTTGCCAACCATTTTCTGCGCGAGGGTGAACCCTTTACCACTATCTTCGGGGGGGGTAGGACGTACAAACAGGGTACTAGGTTCTAATCCTAATGCCTGACGGGTTTTATCGGTCAAAGCCCTACCAATGAGTAAGGGAATACGTCCCCCTGCTCTCACTTCGTCTAAAATGGTTTCGGGCTTCATGGTGAAGGTGGTGAGGGTTTCACCGTTTTCATTGGTGATTTTTCCTTCGTAGGGGTAAATGGTGATGACATCCCCTGTGTTGAATTGGTTAACGTCACATTCGATGGGCAATGCCCCAGAGTCTTCGGCGGTGTTGAAGAAAATAGGGGCGATTTTACCTCCAAGGATATAACCCCCTGCTTTTTTGTTGGGTACGAAGGGTATTTCGTCCCCTAGGTGCCACAATACGGAGTTGATGGCGGATTTACGGGATGAACCTGTACCGACTACGTCACCGACATAGGCTACGGGATGTCCTTTTTCTTTGAGTTTGGCAATGGTTTCTAATCCCTCTGGCATCCTTGATTCGAGCATAGCCAAGGCATGAAGGGGAATATCTGGGCGAGTGGTGGCATGGGGGGCAGGGGATAAGTCATCGGTGTTGGTTTCACCCGGCACTTTAAAGACTGTTACGGTAATGGTTTCGGGTACTTTGGGTTTACTGATAAACCATGATGCTTCTGCCCATGCGTCAATTACTTGTTTAGCGTAGGGGTTGGTTTCTGACAGTTCTAATACGTCGTTGAAGGCATCGAATACCAACAGGGTTTTACTAAGGGCGATCGCAGCTTCGGAGGCGATGTCACTGTCAGGGGATTTAAGTAAACTAACAAGGGATTGCACGTTATAACCGCCCATCATAGTACCTAATAGGCTTACGGCTCCTTGTTTGGAGATGATTGGGGAGGTTAATTCACCCTTGGCGATCGCCGTTAAAAATCCAGCTTTGACATAGGATGCTTCGTCAACTCCGGGGGGGATGCGATCGCGCAGTAACATCATTAATTCTTCTTTCAATTCCTCGGGAGGATTTTGCAACATTTCGCATAGGTGCGATGTTTGTTCGGCGGTGAGGGGTAAGGGAGGAATGCCTTGTTTTGCTCTTTCTTCTGCGTGTTGATGATATTCTTCTAACCAAGTCATAGTATTTATGCTTATTTTTTTCTATAATTTACTATTTTAAGCATATCAAGGTCATGGACTCTGATTTTGTATTTAATGTATCGAGTTGATTGAAGCTATTGGTTTGAATTTTGGAAAAACTAGATGGACTAAAGCATTTACAATGGAAAAGTTATAAAAACTTGTTAAGATATTAATCTATAATATGGCAACGATTGAGTCACAAGATTTAAGTATTAGTAAACTATTTAATGACTTTTATATTGTACCTAGCTATCAAAGAGAATATGTATGGACTAAATCAGAAGTAGAAGATTTTTTTAAAGATATTTATGATGAATTTAACACAAATGAAAATAGTAAAAATTCTGAATATTTTATTGGTAGTATTATTGTCTGTTCGACATCTAACGGTTTATATGAGGTTATTGATGGGCAACAAAGAATTACAACATCTTATCTATTACTTTGTGCAATTAAATTTTATTTAAAAACATTTAATCAAGATATAGATAAATTAAATAGTCAAATTTCTGCTACTGACATTGATGAAGATGGAAACAATATTTTCCGCTATAGGGTTACGTTACAATATGAGGATAGTAGAGGAATTCTAGAGAAAATTGCACAACAGCGGGATTTTAGTGAAATTATAGAAACATCTTCTACACAAAATATTAAAAATGCTTATCTAAAGTTAATTTCATTACTAAAAGAAGAGTTTGATAGCTTAGAAACAAAAGATAGAACTGCACACCTTAGAAAATTTTATGCTTACTTTACGGGAAAAGTATTACTGGTACGAGTCAAAACTGCAACACTTGCAGACGCTTTACGAGTATTTGCAACCATTAATTATAGAGGTGTTAATTTAGACTCTATAGATTTAATTAAAAATTTAATGTTTATGGAGGCAAAAAAACAAGAGTATGAAATAATAAAAAAAGAGTGGAAAAGAATGAATGACATTCTTTTTAAAGCGAAAGAAAATCCTATTAGATTTATTCGTTATTATTTAATAGCATACTATATAGAGTCAAATACCATCAAAGAAAAAGAATTATATGACTGGTTTTTAAATTCCAAAAATAAAGCAATTTATCAAAACGGTGCTGTTAGTTTTGTTAAAAATTTATTGTCAACTAGCGAATTTTATCTGAATTTACTGAATTGCAAAAATATAGATAATACCTACAACAAGTATATTGATAATCTCCGATGTTTAAGTGATAAAGCTAGAACACCATTTATGGTTCTATTATCTGCTCGACATTTGACAGTAGATCTTTTTATGGAGCTTTCTCGACATATAGAAAATTTATTTTTCATTTATTTGATTACTAAAGAATCTACAAGAAATTTTGAGAATATCTTTTGTAGTTGGTGTATAAAACTAAGAAAAGTTAAAACAGAATCAGATTTTTATAGCTTTTTAAATGAAAATATTATTAGTCATAAAAATAAATTTAAACAAAGGTTTGAATCATCTTTTTTAAATCTATCATCGGATATTCCGAAAACCCAACTGAAATACATATTAGCTAAGTTGACTAAGTATATTGACGAAGTAGCTTATGGAGAAAATATGAATAATTCACTTGATACATATATTAATCGTAATGTAGAAATAGAACATATACTACCCCAAAAACCTTCTGAAAGTTTTCTCAATGTATTTTCACAGGAATATGATATAGAAAGTTATATCAATAAATTAGGTAATATTACTTTATTAGAAAAACCTTTAAATAGTTCTATTTCTAATAAATCTTTTTATGAAAAAAAAGAAGCCTATATGCAATCAAAGTTTTTACTAACAAAAACTATAGCAACTAAACCTAAGATAGGTAAAAATACGGCTATAGATAGAGCAGTTGCTAATTTATCAACTTTTGAAGAATGGAATGCTGAATCTATCGACAAAAGACAATTAATGTTAACGGATATAGCGAAAACTATCTGGGATATTTCTTAAAACACCTTTAGTATAGTCTTCTACGAGAACGGTTGACAATACAATAAATCCTTTAAAATGTTCTATTTTCTCGTTTGTAGTGATGGCTTTAGCCGTCATTAATAAGCTTCAAAGAGCTATTGAATTTTTGTCAGAATTAACAGCGCAATAGGTGTTTTAAGGTGCGATCGCCCTTAGCCTTTTCCCCAGAGGAATCTTATTAGAAAAACTTGACACTTTGAAAATGATTATGTTAAATTATTATCAATTAAACATTAACGTTTAACCGTTCAGGAAGAAAGGAGGTGATGCCCATGGTTGATAGTAGTAAAACTTTGGGTTCCCTAGCTGGACAAAGTGAACTGAGTTCTGGAGCTATTCTTTAAATCATAATTCTGATTTGGTCATTGGTACGTTCTGAGAGTTATTTAAAAGTTTCATCCAGCAGTTACACCTAAACCTTTTAGGGAATCCTTAAAAAAAAGCCCTTGGAATGTCCAAGGGTTTTTTTATGTTTCAATTAACGATTTTCTATGGGAATATAAATCCCATCTTTCTCACCCACATAAATCTGAGTAGGTCTAAAAATACGGTTAACCGCTAATTGCTCTCTCCAGTGAGCCAACCAACCTGCCACACGGGATATGGCAAACATAGGAGTAAATAAATCAGGCTTAATGCCTAACTTGCGATACACCAAACCAGAATAAAAGTCCACATTGGCATAAATTCCTTTATGACCTAATTTTTCAGCGACAACTTTTTCTACCTCCAAAGCAATATCATAATATTCATCATGACCCGTAAGCTCAAAAAGTCTCTCTGCTAACTGTTGTAGAATTCTAGCACGGGGATCTTTCACCTTATACACCCGATGACCAAAACCCATAATTTTTTTCTTATTCTCAACACAATCCTCAATATAAGGACGGACATTTTCCATAGAGCCAATTTCCTCCAACATTGTCAAAACTTCCTCATTCGCCCCCCCATGAAGAGGCCCTGCCAAAGTACCCACCGCCGATGCCACCACCGCATAAGGATCCGTTAAAGTAGAAGATGTTACCATAGCCGAAAAAGTAGAAGCATTCATGGTATGCTCTGCATGAAGCATTAAGCAAACATCAAAAATACGTGCTTCCAAAGGTTCAGGCTCTTTTTCCGTGAGCATATACAAGAAATTAGCAGAATAATTCAGATCATCATTAGGCTTAACAGAATCATTGCCCTCACGCATCTGGGAAAAAGCAGCCACCATGGTAGGAATTTTAGCAATAATTCTCACCACCGCATCCCTAATGTACTCCTCCTTATCCAAAGCACGACGAGAATAAAACAAACCTAAAGCCGCTGCTGAAGTTTGCAAAGCATCCATGGGATGACCACTTTCAGGAAAACACTTCATCATATCCCGAATATGATACTTAATTCGTCTATGGTTATTTATATCAACCTGAAAACTGTCCAACTCTTCCTTACTAGGTAATCGGCCCCAAATTAATAAAAATGCAGTTTCCAAAAAGGTACTTTTTGTGGCTAATTCCTCAATATTTATACCTCTATATTTTAATATACCTTCCTTCCCATCCACATAACTAATGCTAGATTTGGCGACGGGGACTCCTTCTAAACCTGGTTTGTACTCACAAGCTGGTTGTGCCATTTTTATACCTTACACAAATAAATATATTGAATGAAAATAGATGATTTTAAGTTTCTCATAAGTCATCAGAGATACTAAACAGGTGTTAAAGTATCAGGGACTCTTGTTAAATTCCATTGTTAACCCTCATCTGTCAACTGTCAATTGGTGTTAACAACCACTTAGGAGAGGTAAGTAAAAATAGTTCACTATTACCAATGGGATTACCCATATCCAAAATGTTAATGCCAATTATTCCTGCTTTTTTTAAGGTTATCTTTCCGTTATTACCACCCCATATTAATATTTCTGCCCAGTTAGCCAAATCAGGTTGATGACCGACCAAAATTAAATTATCTTCTTCAGTATAATCCGAGTTTTGTAACCAGTGAATCCATGATTGAATATCACCATTAGGAAGCAAAGCGGTATTTTCTTCCATGGTAGGAGCAAGGTTATAATCTAAAAGGATTTGAGCGCTTTGTTTTGCCCGAACATAGGGACTGAAAAGAATGAGATTACACAGGGTTTCTATGGCTTTAAATTTTTGAGCCACCTGATTAGTTTTAGCTATTCCTTTGGGAGTTAATGCCCTTTGGGGGTTATCTTCTCCTCCCACTCTTTCTTGGGCGATGCCGTGACGAATTAAATAGATTTTCATAAAGATTAGGGCTAGTAACAATAGGCAATGAGACTTTAATTGATTTTGTTTTGCTCATTGTAGCCCTTCATTTTCCTATTTTTTATCATTATTCAAGCACTTTTTTATCACAGTCTATATAGTAATTAACCTACATAGGTTATTTTCCTCAAAATGATATGATTAAGAAATATATAAATGAGTGGAAAGAATTATAAAAATAGAGTATGTTTAAAAAAATATTTGGCGATCCCAACACAAGGAAATTAAAGAAGTTACAACCTCTGATTGCCGAGATTAACTTATTAGAGGAAGATTTTAAAAATTTATCAGACGATGAAATGAGGGCAAAAACAGCTTCTTTTAAGGAGATGTTTGCTAAAACCAAAACCAAAGAAGAAAGAGACGATTTGCTAGACGAAATTTTGGTGGAGGCTTTTGCCCTAGTAAGGGAAGCTGGAATAAGAGTTTTAGGTATGCGCCATTATGATGTCCAACTTTTGGGGGGCATTGTATTACATACGGGGCAAATTGCAGAGATGAAAACAGGGGAAGGTAAAACCCTTGTGGCGACTCTACCTGCATATCTTAACGGTTTGACGGGGAAAGGGGTTCATGTGGTGACGGTAAACGATTATTTGGCTCGTCGTGATGCAGAGTGGATGGGGCAAATTCATCGCTTTTTGGGTTTAGAGGTGGGTTTGATTCAAGGGGGTATGACTTCGGTAGAGCGTCGTAAGAACTATTTGGCAGATATTACCTATGCCACTAATAGTGAGTTAGGTTTCGATTATTTGCGGGACAATATGGCGACTTCCATTGAGGAAGTGGTACAACGATCGCCCCATTACTGTATCATTGACGAAGTTGACTCTATCTTGGTGGATGAAGCCCGTACACCGCTAATTATTTCGGGACAAGTCGATCGCCCCATAGAAAAATATCAAATGGCGGCTCAAATCGCCCAAATGCTCACCAAACAAGAGGAAGAAGGTGATGGTGGACATTATGAAGTGGATGAAAAAGCCCGTAATGTTTTATTAACCGATGAAGGTTTTGCTAAGGCGGAAGAGCTTTTAGGGGTCACAGACTTGTATGATCAGGAAAACCCCTGGGCTCACTATGTTTTCAATGCCATTAAAGCCAAGGAATTATTCACCCGTGATGTTAACTACATGATTCGTAATGATGAGGTGGTAATCGTGGATGAATTTACGGGGCGGGTATTGGCTGGAAGACGATGGAGCGATGGTTTGCACCAAGCCATGGAAGCCAAGGAAGGGGTTGAAATTCAACGGGAAACCCAAACTCTTGCCAGTATTACTTACCAAAATTTCTTCCTTCTATACGAAAAGTTATCAGGGATGACGGGTACCGCCAAAACCGAGGAAACAGAATTTGAGAAAGTTTACAACTTACAAGTAACCATCGCCCCTACCAATAGACCAAATGACCGTAACGATTTACCCGATGTAGTATATAAAACCGAGGAGGCTAAATGGAAAGCGGTGGCGGAAGAATGCGCCGAAATGCACGAAACGGGGCGCCCTGTATTGGTTGGTACTACCAGCGTAGAAAAATCTGAATTATTATCGGCCCTGTTGGCAGAGAAAAAGATTCCCCATAACCTCCTCAATGCCCGTCCTGAAAACGTGGAAAGGGAGTCGGAAATTGTGGCTCAGGCAGGGAGAAAAGGCGCTGTAACCATTGCCACCAACATGGCAGGCCGTGGTACGGACATCATCCTTGGCGGTAACTCTGACTATATGGCAAGGCTGAAAATTCGGGAATATTTTATGCCCCAGGTGGTGCGTCCAGAGGATGATCAATTAAAATTTAGTGTTGCTGGTATTGATACGGGCAAAAAAGCTAAAGGACAAGGGTTTAATAGTAATGGCAGTGGTAAAAAACCCAAAACGTGGAAAGCCACTTCCGATATTTTTCCCTGTGAATTATCCCCTGAAACGGAAGCTCATTTAAAAGAAGCGGTGAAGTTAGCCGTTGATAATTACGGTTTCCAAAGTTTATCAGAGTTAGATGCCGATGAAAAAATTGCGATCGCAGCGGAAAAAGCCCCCATCGAAGATCCCGTCTTGATCAAACTTCGGGAAGCCTACAAACGCATCCATGGGGAATATGAAGCCCTCACTTCCAAAGAACATGATTTGGTAATTGAAGCAGGGGGTTTACACGTAATTGGTACAGAAAGACACGAATCTCGCCGTATCGACAACCAATTGAGAGGTAGAGCCGGAAGACAAGGGGATCCTGGTTCTACTCGCTTCTTTTTGAGCCTAGAAGATAATCTATTGCGGATTTTTGGGGGCGATCGCGTGGCTGGACTCATGAACGCCTTTAGGGTAGAAGAAGATATGCCCATCGAGTCTGGAATGTTAACCCGCTCCCTCGAAGGCGCTCAGAAAAAAGTAGAAACCTTCTACTACGATGCCCGTAAAAGCGTCTTTGAATATGACGAAGTCATGAACAACCAGAGACGAGCCATTTATGCTGAACGTCGTCGAGTATTGCAAGGAGAAGATTTGAAAGATCAGGTCATCCAGTATGCCGAAAAAACCATGGATGAAATCGTAGATGCCTACGTTAATCCAGAGTTACCCCCCGATGAATGGAACCTGGAGGCGCTCGTGGATAAAGCCAAAGAATTTATTTATCTGCTCCAAGATGTCACCGTCAAAGACTTAGAAGACATGACTGCCAACGAAATGAAAACCTTTTTAAGGGAAGAAGTCCACAAAGCCTATGACTTAAAAGAACATCAAATCGAACAACTCCAACCAGGCCTCATGCGTCAAGCCGAGCGCTTCTTTATCCTCCAACAAATCGACACCCTCTGGCGTGAACATTTACAAAACATGGACGGATTACGCGAAGCCGTTGGTTTAAGGGGTTATGGACAAAAAGATCCCCTCATTGAATACAAACAAGAGGGTTACGAAATGTTCTTGGAAATGATGATTGATATTCGTCGTAACGTCGTTTATTCTCTTTTCCAATTCCAACCCCAAGCCCAACCCCAAGCTGTATAATCTCAGTTTCCCCTAGCAAGGGGGTTAAACCCCTTGTTTTGTATTACTTATGGTAAGGACTTTATATATTATGTCCTTATCGTATTATTCTATTTAAAAGATAAAAAGACGATTTAAAATGTCCGCCCAAAAAACGATCTGCATTACCCTCGGTACAAGGCCAGAAGCCATCAAACTAGCTCCCGTTATTCAAACCTTTCAACAAGCCTCTGACTTTGACACCAAAGTAATTTTAACAGGGCAACATCGGGAAATGGTTGCTCAGGTAATGGACATTTTTGGCTTGAGTGCCGATGAAGACTTGGATATAATGCAACCCAATCAAACCCTCAGCGACATCACCTATCGCAGTTTGCAGGGGTTAGAAAAGATCTTTAAAAAAATACAACCTCAATTAGTCATCGCCCAAGGGGACACTACCACCGCTTTTGCAGCTGCCCTCGCTTCATTTTATCAACAAATACCCGTAGGTCATGTGGAGGCCGGATTACGCACCAATAATATTTATAATCCCTTCCCTGAAGAAGCCAACCGTCGTCTAATTTCCCAAATTACTCAACTCCATTTTGCCCCCACTACCCTAGCAGTGGAAAATCTTGAAAATTCAGGGGTAACAGGGGAAATTCACCATACAGGTAACACGGTTATTGATGCTTTGTTATCCGTGGCTGACAAAAATCCTCCCTGTGATGTGGAGGGGTTAAATTGGGATAAATATCGGGTTTTGTTAACTACAGTCCATCGCCGAGAAAATTGGGGCGAACCTTTGCAGGACATTATTAAGGGAATGCAGTTAATTTTAGATCAATTTCCTGATGTTGCCATACTCCTTCCCTTGCACCGCAATCCAACTGTGAGAAATCCTCTCAAAGAGGCTTTTGATAACCATGAAAGGGTATTTTTAACCGAACCCTTGGACTATCAAGAATTAGTAGGAGCAATTAAGCGTTGTTTTTTCCTTTTAACTGATTCTGGCGGTTTACAAGAAGAAGCTCCCAGTTTAGGAAAACCTGTCTTAGTTTTACGGGAAACGACGGAAAGACCAGAAGCTGTCACCGCAGGAACAGCTAAACTGATCGGCACAAATTCAGATACAATTTTTAAATCAGCCCAAGCATTATTAACTAATAAAAACAGTTATGAAGAAATGGCGGGGGCAATTAATCCTTTTGGGGATGGTAAAGCGGGCGATCGCATCTTAAAAATTACCAGAAATTATTTAAGTTAAAAAGGAGCTATTTGCTCCTATTAATTAATAACAAAAACTACAAACTATTAACCGTTCCCATAAACAAAATAGTGTCAGTTGTTTCATCCTGAATTGCATAAAAGAAAGGACGATTTACTGACATTTCAAAAGGAGGATCTACGGGAAGAGAAGTAACTCGAACACCAATAGAAGTAACTGCTGCTGCCTCCGTACCCTCCTCATTTACATCAATAAAAGTCTTATGTTTTACCTGATCAATGGAGACAGGTTCATCAGTTAAATTGGTAAAATCAGCCTCATTAGTAAAAGCCTTAGAAAGACCTAACTTTTGAAGTACATCATTCAATGAAATATCATATTCCACGGTAAATCTTGGCAAACGAATAGTCCCTTCCCGACGGTTTAAACTAGCAGTCCACTCCTGCCATGTATCCGCATTTAATTCTCCCATCACAGCATTTAAACTAGATTCTTCTTGGGGTAAAACCACATACATCGCCAAATCCTCCGATTCACCATAAGGTAAACGAATAATTTGTAAATCATCATTTTCTACATAAGCAAAATTCCCCTCTCGACTCATGAGAGGATGCTGAATAACCTCCCCATTAGATTGGGTAAAATCCATCTCTTGGGTTAATTCAGGATCAAATGCTTGTTGCCATTCTCCGTTAAAATAAATGGCATTAATAAGAAATAAAACATCTTCAGGGGAGATAGATTCAATAATACTGGTAATCTTCTCTTCCGTAGCGTCACTAACCCAATTGTTGATAGTATCTACCGCATCAGGGCTATCAAAATCTAGGGCTGAAACTTCACTCTCATAATATTCCCTATTTTGGCTCAAAAAGTCTGGCTTAACAGGAAAACCCTCTCGAATCCAAAGAGAATTATTAATAGAAAGGGTGCTTTCTTTTTGATTTTGCAATAGTGTTTGTAAAATTTTATATTGCTGATTAATTTCAGGGAGGCTAATTTCTTGCAACTCTAAAACCTGTTTAATTTCTTCCCTAGTATCACCATCTGCACCATTATTTAACAAATTTAAAGCAATGGAAATACTGGGAGCAGAAATAAAAACATTTTCTGTCTCATCTTCTTCTCGAATGGCAGAAAACAACTTGAAAGCAAAATTACGATTAGCATTGACAATTTTTTCATCTAACTGCTTAGTTTCAGATTCGGTTATACTGGAATCATCTCTTTCTGCATAGACAGCGTTATTAGTGGTAAAAATTTTATCTAAATTAGGATTAATTGCCACAAAACTAGCGGTTAATAGTAAAAAAGTTGCTAGTAATATTTTGCCTTGATTATTGTTTAGCATAGTCTTTTTTTTGTTAATTATTATTCATAATAATAGTTAATACCCTAACATCAAAATAGTTTTGATAAAACCATAAAATCGTACAATATTCACTATTACTAAGACTCATTAAGTATAAATTTAGTTCCCAACAATTTAACTTTTTGTTATAATTATTGGTTGGATATGGAGAGGTGGCAGAGCGGTTGAATGCGGCAGTCTCGAAAATTGTTAAGGGGTAATACCCTTCGGGGGTTCGAATCCCCCCCTCTCCGTTTATCAGTCCGACATTTTAGTTTTAGTCGGGTGCGAGTAAATTAGTTATGATGAGTATATATTGGATCGAATTTTATTAAAGGAGATATTTATGGCTTTAGCTTTGACCAATGACAATGTAGAACAGGTTTTGGATGATTTACGCCCTTATTTAATGGCGGATGGTGGTAATGTCGAATTAGTCGAAATTGATGGTCCTACGGTAAAACTAAGATTACAAGGGGCTTGTGGCTCTTGTCCTAGTTCTGCTATGACTTTAAGAATGGGCATCGAGCGTCGTTTAAGGGAATATATCCCCGAAATTGCAGAAGTAGAACAGGTTATATAGCATTTCTAATACCCTCATCCCCAAAAAGGCGAGGGTATTTTTTTTGATGGCAAATTAATTTTTAGGAGTTGTGGTTAAAAGCCAATGGGTGTCTTAACTTGCTATTTGAGCAAGAAACGCCAACTATCGGCTTCAAAAGGTTTACCTTTTAACATTCTATTCCAATAAATCCAAGGTAAGGCATATTTTTTGACCATCCACATACTAGCTCTTTCTTTGGTAGGATCGAGGGGAAAACTAGGGGTAGGCTCTTTGGTGTAGTCAAATTCTGCCATGATGGTTTTACCGTACCCAGTAATGAGGGGGCAACAGGCATAACCTGCATATTTATCAGCGGGATTTTGTTTTGCCATTAATGATAGAAGGTTATTGACCACGACAGGGGCTTCTTTACGAATGGCGGCGGCGGTTTTGGAGGTGGGAATGGAGGAAGCGTCTCCGAGGGCAAATATGTTGGGATATTTATGGTGTTGACAGGTGTATTGATCTACATCGACCCATCCACCGTCATTGGCGATCGCACTGGAAGCTATAAAATCAGGAGCTTTCATAGCAGGAGATACATGGATCATATCATATTTAATAGTGACATTTTCGCCCCCATTAACAGCAAAAACAGCCTCTTTGGTATCGGGTTTTAATTCGATGAGATTATGACCATATTTAACATCAATATTCTTGCGTTCGACAATTTCTTCTAAGGGTTTACAGTAGGCGGGGATACCAAACATTTTTCCTGTGGCATTGGCATAAATAATTTTTGTTTTATTCCTAACCCCATTTTTGGCAAAGGTTTCTTCTGCCATGTACATAATTTTTTGAGGTGCCCCCGGACATTTAATTGCTCCGGCAGGAAAGGTAAAAATCGCCGTACCACCTTTAAAATTATTAATGGTTTCCCAAGTGTAATTAACTACTTCTTTGACATAGTTGGAGGTGACATCATTTTTGCCCACAGTATCCCTAAAACGAGCAATACTATCCCATTTTATTTGCACTCCTGGGCATACTACCAAATAATCATAGCTAAAAACCTGACCAGTTTTGGTGGTTACTTGATTGTTTTCAGGGTCAACATTTTCAGCAAAATCTTTTATCCAAGTTACTCCACGGGGAATTAACTTATCCTCATGTTTGACGGTGTCTTCAAATTCATATTCTCCACCGCCTACCAATGTCCATGCGGGTTGATAGTAATGATTTTCCGATGGTTCAAGGACAGCAATATTAAGACTATTATTTTTCCTCATCAGTTGAGATGCAACGGTAATTCCTGCGGCACCTCCGCCAATGATTAATATTTGAAAAGACTTGTTACTCATAAAAAATAAAAAAGTTGCCGAAGCAACAGGCTAGTTAATCATATTTACTTTCTTTTAGTGTAAAAGATCCCCCCAAATAGGTGGTTATTTCTTCATATTTCTTTGAGATTTAATGATCAAAACATGGATAAAACCATGAATGATTAATGGTTTTTATTGTCAAAAAAATGCTCAAAGACAATAGACTAGGATAGGAAAACACTGGATTAGTCACTATAAAAATTTTTTATGAATGTTAACGAGCAAAAAAACTCTGGTTTAAGTGCCTTTGGTGGTGTTTATACCCCTTCTATCTTGACCATTTTGGGGGTAATTATGTATCTCCGCTTTGGTTGGGTGGTGGGCAATGTGGGCTTGTTGGGTACGTTTTTAATTGTCATCCTTTCAAGTCTGATTACCTTTTTAACGGCTTTTTCGGTATGTGCGATCGCCACTGACCGAGTAGTGAGGGCAGGGGGTGCATACTATATGATTAGTCGCTCTTTGGGCATTGAAACAGGGGGGGCGGTAGGTATTCCTTTATATCTGGCTCAGGCGTTATCTGTCGCCCTCTATACCCTTGGTTTTGCTGAAAGTGTGGTGCAAATTTTTCCTGCTTGGTCAGATTATCAACTGTATATCGCTTTGGCTATCACCATTGGCGTGGGTATCTTAGCCCTCACCAGTGCTGAAATTGCTATCAAGGCTCAATATTTTATTATGGTGGCGATCGCCCTTTCCTTGCTATCCTTCTTTTTTGGGCAACCCGTAGAAGAAACTCAACTGGAATGGTGGAGAAGCACAGATCAATCTTTTTGGCAAGTATTTGCGGTGTTTTTTCCTGCCGTGACGGGCATCATGGCGGGGGTTAATATGTCAGGGGATTTATAAAGATCCTACCAAAGCCTTACCCATTGGCACTTTAGCCGCTGTGGGTACTGGTTTTCTTATTTATATGATTATTCCCATTTTCCTAGGCTTGAGGGCTAATGCTCAAACTTTAATTGATGAACCCTTTATCATGGCAAGGATGTCTTTTTGGGGAGGGGCGATCGCCCTTGGAGTATGGGGAACGACACTCAGTAGTGCCATTGGTAGCATTTTGGGCGCACCGAGGGTGTTACAAGCTCTCGTCAGAGATAATATTTTTCCTAAATCCCTCAGTTTTTTGGGGCAAGGGGCAGGAAAAAATGATGAACCAAGATTAGGTACAGCGGTAACTTTAGGCATTGCCGTAGCGGCGGTATGCTTGGGTGATTTAAACTTGATTGCCCCTATCCTCACCATGTTTTTTCTTACCACCTATTTAGTCTTGAATGCCTCCGCAGGTATTGAAAGTTTTCTTGATTCCCCCTCCTTTCGCCCCACCTTCAAAATCCATTGGAGTTTGTCGGTGATGGGTGCTTTGGGTTGTTTAGGGGTGATGTTTCTCATAAATGCGATCGCCACTATTTTCGCCGCCATCATCGTTTTAGGCATTTACCTATATCTGCAACGACAAGAATTAGAAGTAACATGGGGAGACAGCCGTAGGGGAATGTGGATGGCACTTGTACGCACAGGGATTTATCAAGTAGAAGAAGAAATTGCCGATCCCAAAAATTGGCGCCCCCATATCCTTACCTTCTTCCATTCCCCCCAAAAAAATTGGTCATTAGTCAAACTAGCCGATAGTTTTAACCATAAAGGCTTCTTAACCGTTGCCAGTGTGATTCCCCAAAGGAGAGACTATCAAAGTAAGCAAAACTTGGAAAATACAGTCAAAGAGTATTTAACCAAAAATCAAGTACAAGGATTAGTCAAAATTATTCGCTCTGATGACACCTTTGGGGTAATTCCTCAATTAGTAGAAAGCTACGGTATCGGTGCTTTAATTCCTAATACAATCATCCTTGGCAGTAGCACCGCTTGGTTAAAAGAAGATTGGGAAACCCATCAACAATATAGTCAGATGGTAACTCAAATCCATGAGCTAAAAAGAAATATTCTTATCTTGAAACAAAACCCCCAACAGCAATTGAAACAATATCGTCGCATTGATGTGTGGTGGGGAGGAATTCAAGCTAATGGTAGTCTGATGATTTTACTTGCCTACCTACTCAAAAATGACTGGGATTGGTCACGGGCAAACATTTACCTCAAATTAGTCGTCCGTAATCCTAATGCCTTAAAATCAACCAAAAATAACATTAAAGCACTTATTGAAAAACTAAATATAGAATTAATCCCCGAAATTATTGTTAGTGATGAAAGCTCCTTTGAGACTATTTTAAAAGAAAACTCTCAAGGTGCTGATTTAATATTTTTAGGATTAGCCTCTCCCGCTGAAAATTTTGCTCAATATTATCATAGTTGGTTGAAAAGAACGGAAAATCTACCTACCATTGCCTTTGTCATGGCGGCTAATGATTTTCCCTTTGAGGAGGTTTTACAAAAAGAAGGATGATTAAGCTCACCTTAATTTTTGATTCTCCATCTAAACTAGAAATTTTAAATTAATTAATGCTGACAACTGATTAGACTTTTGAATATCGAGGTATGTTAAAAATAAATTGATTGTTACCGAAAAATAAATGATAGATAATTGCTCTCAAGTGACCATTGGCGAAACACTCACAGATTGGCAAATCAGAGGTTTAGAATTAGTGTCATGGTTTCGGGGTAGAGATGTAGTTTTTGCCATTGACTTAACCGAAAGCGTTAGCCTTGATGATGAGGGAAGACTGCGCCTGAGACAGATTATTGATGATAGCCTAAATGCGGGAGACACCGTTTATATCGTGCCTTTTTCCTCAGAGGTTAATTCCAACGATGATAGTAACCCTTTCACCCCGTCGGCAGCCATTCAGGTTCGTAATCGTCAAGAAAGCATCGAAGAGATTTTGAACAGAATTCCCCTTCAAGCTGACTTAAATGAAAGCAATACCGACATACAAAAAGCTGAACATTTTATTTATCCAAGCCTCGCTCAAATCAATCAAAATCGACTATGTGAAAAAGAAGCCATCAAACATCAATCAGTAGTATGGTTAACCGACGCACCATTAAAAACTTCCCCCGGTATTACCTCTGATGTGTGGGTAGAAACCCCTTTTAACAGCCCTTATCGTGATGCCACCACCCCTGAAAGCATCAACCGTCAAAGTTGGTTAGATAATCTTCCCCTTAGCAGTAACAGTCGTAATATAGGGAATTATCAATTAACCGTGGTGGATATTCAGCCTGTCGCACAAGAATTTTGTACCCCCGCCCCAGGTGGAAAACAAACCTGTTTAGTAAATCCTTATCTTTTTAATCAGTTATGGCTACCTTTTAGTATTCTTTTACTTTTTCTTGTGGGGTTTATGGGCGCTGGGCTTTACGGCGTTAAAACTTATTTAGACTTAAAAAAAGTTTGGAGATTAGAAATTACATTGGATAATGACGAATACAATAGCCAAGTTATTTATCTTAAAAATAACCAAACTCGATCCATTGGTGAAGATATACAATGTGCGGGGGGAGAAGTTAGAGGATATTTGAAAAGAAAAGGAACAAAATTAATTATCCAATCCCAACCTCATAGCCTTCCTCTTGAATACCGCCATAAAGAAATCACTGAAAAAATAGTGGTACCCATCAAACAAAATCGGTCAATATCTTTAAATCTTCCTGATGAAAGACAAGATTTAAGTATTAATATCAAAATAAGTAATTAGAATCAAATTAGTTTAATCATTAAAAAAATTAGAGTTTTACCGAAATTGCTAGTTTTATTGTTACTGAATTATTAATTATTCGCTATATCTTTTTTGTTGTTATGCCAGAAATTCAAAAAATTAAACGTACCATTTGTATTGGCTTAGGTGGTACAGGAAAAGAAATTTTAATGCAAATTAGACGCTTAATCGTCGATCGCCACGAAAAACTAGAACATTTACCCATTGTTAGCTTTCTTCACATTGACACCAACAAAGACGAACACAAAACCACAGGATTAAAAAGTGGTGACAGCCATAGAGGGGAAAACCTTTTATTTAAACCCTCGGAAGTAATTACCGCTTCTATGAATCGGCAACACATCAATGATTTAACTCAAAGCCTAGACAGAAGTAGAAATAATCAAGAATCATCCCCCTACGATCATATTGGTGAATGGTTTGACCCTAAATTACTAAAGAGTTTACAACCCATTGAAAGTGGAGCCAGTGCCATTCGCCCTGTTGGCAGACTAGGATTTTTCCACAACCATAATGATATTCGACAAAAGATCGAAAATGCTGATAACCGCACCAACGGACATTCAGAAACTTTGATGAAAAAAAATATTGCCGTAGAACAGGGGTTAAATATTATTGTTGTGGGTTCTCTGTGTGGTGGTACAGGAAGCGGTACATTCATTGATATGGCTTATACCCTGAGAAGAATGTATCATAACCAAGCGGGAACAGATTTTATTGGTTATTTTGTCATCGCCCCCGAACTATATGGCAATAACAACATCTGTCAAGCCAACACCTATGCGGCCCTAAAGGAATTGGATTACTACAGTTCCGAAAAAAATAGGTTTCAATGTGATTACGATGTTCAAGGTCTTTTTTCTGTCAATGAATCCCGTTCACCTTTTGATTTTTGCTATCTTGTGGGCAATCGAACTTTTAATAGTCACAAAATATCTAGCAAAGAAAATTTATCATATCTTATTGCCCATCGTATTTTTGCTGAGTTTGCCGAAGAAAATGCCATCAGTAACCGATTTAAGGGCATTAGAAATAATAATCAAATTCCCATGCAACTGTGCGATCGTCATTCTCGCCCCAATGTACAAAGATATATTACCTTTGGTCTAGCTAAAATATATTTTCCCCGTGACTTAATCATTGCTAATTGTTTAAATAAATTAAGACAAAATGTAATTTCTTTTTGGCTACGAGGGGAAGAAAGAGTAATTTATGCCGAAGATTTACTCAAAACATTTTTACTAAAATGGAGAACTAGAAACGAAGACGACTATCAAATTTTCTCTACCAAATTAGAAGAAATTAGTCTCGAAAATAGACAAACCTTCAAACAAAAAGTTAAAAGATGGCAAAATAGCCTCATGAATGATGTCGAATCATATCGCACTCAAGAGGAAAGACAACAATTTACCAGCAAACTATGGCAAGAAGTAAAAGGACAATTTAAAGACATTCAAACGGGAGAAGCTGAAAATATTAGAGGGAAATGGTTAACCATCATCAAAGAAAATAGTGTTGTACTCTCTCGGCAATTTAAATCAGACATTAACTCCCATTTAGAAGAATTATTAGACCCCTTTAATACTAACTTTTCCATCGAAAATGCCCGTTCTTGGCTAGAAGCCATGGTAACAAAACTGAATGAGTGCCTCAGAGAATTACAAGAAGAAAAACAAAACTCTCCATCCATTGTTACCTTAGAAATAATGGAAAAAGAAACCAAAAATACCATAGAAAATTTAAAATCTATTGAAACAGAAAAAACAGGATGTTTAGGACTAGGATTTCTTTCAAATAAAGCAAAAATGGAGAAGTTTAAAGATGAATCTCGCCAAGATATTCTCCGTCTCTATAATCTAATTGTTCGTAACTGTGATCTTGCATTACTTGACGAAAGCATAAATATTGTCACCAATCTTCTCAGACAAGTACAAGACTTAAGAGCAAAGATAAATAGTTTTTATAATCTATTAGATGATTTGAACAGTTTATATGTGAGAAAAGAACAACAATTAAGTCAAATTAACTCTCAAGAAATTAACGGAGAAGCCATTTTTAGTATCGAAGATAATCATTACTACTATCAATTTTTATTACCCGAATTAGAAAAATATAACCTTCTGATAGAAACCACTAAATTTATTACCCAAAATACTATTATTTCTCAATCCATATCCCACTTCTTTACTAGCGAAAGAATCATCAATAAAGAAGAATTAAATCAAGCTATAACCTCCACCGTAGAAGTCACATTTAGCTCTAAAACCATTGATTTAACCAAGTCCGTAGTCAGTAGATTTATGGACAAATATCCCTTCACCAATGCAGAAACCCGACTTCAACAAATACGCCAAGAAGCAGAATGGTTACTGCCTCTTAATATTAGTGATCCTTACCTAGTCGGTTTTCCCACAGCACCTCTAGTTCAAGAAACCATAGCTTTTAGACAAACAGACGAAATAGAAAACCAAAATTTCAAGAATATACTATTAGACAAAATAGGAGTAAGTTCCGATAAACTATTATCAATTCAATCAAAAAATGAAATTATTTTCCTTCAAGAAATAGGAGGATTTCCCCTCAGAATTATTAACGGTATCGAAGATTTAAGAACACAATATGAAACTCAAAAAAAATCTTTTTACTTACACAATGATTATACTAAAAACTTCTTAGATATAATTCCCCCCCCAGAAAAAGAAATGAGGCAGCTCCAAAATGTCTTTTATACTTGTTTAGCATTTGGTTTAATTACTAAAACTGTTTCTGTTCAGAAATATAATGGTATGTTTACAGAAAACCGAGACGAAACAGCCATTGTGATCCAAAAATATGATGATATTTTTAACCATCATCAAGACATATCATTAAGCCCTATCTGGGCTGAAGCCTTAGAAGAAATTTGGAATAATCCTTCCTTATATCAAAGTCTAAAACAGAAAAAACAATACTTAATAGAAGACATGACAAATGATCCTTCTGTGTGGCAAATTTATGAAAATAATTTTAAAGATTTTGTAGCAATAGTTAATAAATTAACAGACTATAATGATAACTTTAATCAAAAAGATTTACTAATGGGAGATGACTCTTCTCCTACTTCTAACGGAATTTTGGCCAAAATTTATCAAGAATTTAAAGCATTCTTTGAACAGATCAATTATCAATCCAACACAGCATCAACTAATGACGATGATGAAGTGATTGACGCTGAAATTACCTAATCATTAAATGTTAAATGTTATTTATAAATTAGATGATGAGATTAATTATTACACTCTTTAATTAAATCAAAAATAAATGTTACAAACTTTACCAACATATCTATGGCTTTTTATAGCAATGTTAATTGTTTTTCCAGCAATACTAACACTATTTCTACGCATTCAATTATATAATCATTTAGTTAGACTTAAAAAAAATACTGATGACTTATATACAATAGTCAGAATGGAAAAAGAAACTACTTTTAATAAAGAATTAAGGGAAAAGTTTGAGCAACTAAATAATAAACTTGAAAACGTCAATACAATAGCTCTAATTGATGGTTTATTTTATGAACAAACTTTTAATTATTTTGGAAAAAAAGTACGTTGTGATCAAGCAGAATACATAACAAAAGTTTTACCTAATTTACTCTTGGGTTTTGGTTTACTAGGTACTTTTATTGGTATTACCCTTAATTTAGGTAGTATTTATGATGTTATTGGTGGCAATTCGGGTCAAGATATAAGCAATCTTCTTGATCAATTACAAGTACCGTTAGAAAGTATGAGCATTGCTTTTATTAGTAGTTTATCTGCTCTATCATGCAGTTCTTTGTTAATAGTAATTAATATATTTTGGAATGTAAATCTGGAAAAAAGAGCGTTAATAAATAACTTAGAAAATTATCTTGATAACCATTACCAATTGACTCAAAAAGGAGAAACTAGACTAGATAAAGCTGTTAATAGAATGGTTAAACAACAACAAGATTTTTTGCTTAGATTTCATGAAAATGTAGGACAAGTTTTAGAAAGAACATTTAAACAGGCAACAGATCAAATGATTGAGCAAAATCAAAGAAGTCATGAATTAAGCGTAGATGTTTATCAAAACTTACTAAGTTCATCGAGCGCCCTTAATACTGGAGCAAATGTCTTTAAACAATCCACAGATAAAATGAGTAATTTATTTCAAAAATTTACCGATGGTATTGATTCTTTAGAATTGAGTGCTACTAAAATTAAAGATAGTGCTATTAAAATTGAAAATAGTAAATTTGCTGATAATTTGGGAGATTTAACTAATAATTTACTTAATGTACAAGAGAAATTTGGTCAATCAACCATAAGTATAGCGAGTAATATTCAAGAATTTGTATTACAAAATAAACAGGCTCAAAATCTAGCTGGAAATATATATCAAGATTTAGCTTTATTTGTTGAACAACTAGAAAAAACTCTGAAAGTTTTTGGCAACTTAACCGAGGGAATCAAAGATCAAAATTTAAGTATAATGTTAAGGGAAATAAGTGAAAGTATAGAATATAGTAGAGAACAATTTAAAGAATTAAATCAGTTATTAGAACAGAAAATAACTCTGATTAATGCTAATGTGGAAAAACTTCCCCAATCTTTAGCAGGAGTAAATAGTTTAAATGATAATTTAACCAAGTTTTTACAACTGGATGAGAAAATTCATCAAGAAATTATTACCTTAGAATCTTACCTTGATTCTTGGCAGTTAAAAAATCAAGAATTTTTAGCTAACTATCAAGCAACAAATACAGAAATGATAGGTAGTAAACAAGTTAACTTTGATGAGGGGGAAAATGTTCAACAAATTAATGCCAAGTTAGCCGTATTTATGAATCTCTTAAGAGAGATAAGAGAAGAGTGTAAAATATTGAATACTATGGAGGAAAAAAATATTTCTTTTCGATTAGTCGCCCCAAAAGTTAAACTAAAACCCTAATAGAAATTATGCCCAGAAGAAAATACCATGATGATGCCGACGAATTAAATATTACCAATGCGTTTACAGATTTAATGTCAAATGCTTTTATGATACTGAGTTTTTTTCTTATTCTATCTAGTTTGCAAATATGGCAGGGAAATAAAGATAATTTAGAACTGCAACAAAAAACAGAGAATATGTCACAATTGCTAGAAGAATTAGACAGAGTAACTAACGAAAATCAACAATTAGCCAGTATAAACGAAGATTTAAAAACAGAAAATCAAAATCTTTATAATGCTTCTCCTATTATTATTGATGAGCAGTCAGGTAATTTTCAATTTCCATCGGGTAGTGCGGAATTAACCTCTGAATTGAGGAGTTATATTACCAATATTGTTACCCCACAAATTAATCAAATTATCAACACCAAAGACATAGATTTTATTCAAGTAATTGGTCACACTGATGGGCAGGTATTAGGGGCTAGGGCGACGGGAAATTTAGACCAGAATCTGGAAAGGGTAGCTCAAAATGAGATGAGTGTTCAAAAGTTGGTACCTGCTTCTAATGCTGATTTGGCGTTAATGAGAGCTTTAGCTGTGGTGCAGGAGTTGCAACGACAAGGGGAGTTTAAAAATGTCCAGTTTCGAGCCTATTCGGGAGCTCAATTATATTTGCCATCTGGTAGTTTTGCCCCTGTAAATCGTAGTCAAGATGATACACGCAGACGCATGGAAATTCGTTTTATTCCTCCTGGTAGAAGTAATTAAAAAGTTTGATTAATTATCCATTACGTTACTGAGATTTTGAGAAAGATAATCGGCGGTGGATTCCACAAGGGTGATCGCATCTTCGTACGCTATACGAGTAGGTCCGATGATGCCCACACTGCCTACGGGGTAAGTACCTTGATAATAATTGGAGGAGATGAGACTGCAATAGTGCATAGATTGCAAAGGATTTTCTGAGCCGATGGTAATTTTTACTTTAGAAAAAGATTTTTGTGGCTCATCTAAATTAAATACTACGGGAAAAAGTTGCTCCTGTTCCTCCTCTAACAGTTGTAAAAGGATTTGTAAATGTTCGATTTGGGCAAACTCAGGTTGACGCACCATCTTGGCGATACCCTGTACCATAATGGGGCTATGGCTAGAAATGCGGTAATTTTCGGTAATTTTCTCCAGGAGATGGTTAATAAAATGGGCATATTGCTTAAATCCTTGTTCCAATTCACTCCAATCTAAATCATCTATGTCGAAGAGCGATCGCCCTTTGAGCTTATGATTAAGAAAATTAGATAACATTTGCAACTGTTGATCAATTACCTCCCCTATGTGGCTATCATGATCTAAATTAAAATCGTGATGATCAAATAATACCGACTCTGTCTGATAATTGTCGATCACCATCACCAACATTATTTTTTGTTCCGCAATTCTCAATAATTGTAGATGATAGATAATATTGCTAGTAGTTTGAGGGAGAGTAACCAAAGCAATACAACCACTTAAATCTGATAAAACCTGAGTAATTTTCTTGAAAAGAATCTCATAATTTTTTTGTACCGAACCAACTTTACTATTTAAACTTTGTGCTAAAGACTTCTTAAGAGGTTTCTGAGAAGGTAAAAGCCTATCAACATAAATACGATAGCCAGAGTCAGAGGGAATACGCCCTGCTGACGTGTAAGGTTGATACAAAAAACCAGCCTTTTCTAATTTGCCCATCACATTACGGACAGTAGCAGAACTTACACTAAAATCATATTCTTGAATTAAGGTTTTTGAGCCAACAGGTTCGGCAGTGGCGATATAATGCTTAACGGTTGCCTGTAATATTCTTTGATGGCGTTCATTAAGGTTAACTTGAACAGTCATCTTCTAAACATTGGTTTATGGTGAACAAAACTGAGTTTGATAAAATATTTATATTTTGCTAGTATAGCGTTTCTATCTTTTTTTGATCTGCTTGGGTGCGTCCTGATGATGAATTACCAAGGACTACCAATCATGGTAAAAGGCGCCCAGTAGAAAGGATGGGAAAAATCTTCTGACTGTTGAGATACTTCTGGCAATTCCCCTAGGGAAATATTAACGGAAGGAGTAACAATGGTATCTCCATCGTCAGTTTTGCGAGTTTCACCCCGTAATAGGTTCAATTGGGCTTGGCGTAGGGCTTCTGCTTTGATGGTATCATTCCTTAACTGACCATAAAAACTGGTCATCAGAGCTAAGGTGCCAGTATCGCTTACCTGCCACACACTACCGAGGGCGGTTTTTACCCCTGCTTGGACGGCTAACCCTGCAAACCCTAGTTCCGCCATTTCATTACCAAAAGCAGTGTTACAGGCGCTTAATACTAATAGTTCTACTCCAAGGTCATTGAGTCCTAGGGTACGTAGTTCATTCAAGTTAAGGCGATCGTTGTATAGTTGAATATAGCTCAGATCGGCTTGTATCGTGTTAAATTCTCCATGGGTGCCAAAGTGAACTATGCCATAGGAGTTTTGGCTTAGATTACGGCGGATATTATCGAGGGTAAAACTATCACTGGTAAATAAATCTTGTCTGAGTTGGTCTTCTCCTTGCCATACTTGGGAGATGGTGGGTAATTCTATACCGGCTGCTGGTAGAGGGGTAATTAACTGATCTTCAAAAGTGGACGCACCCATGGCGAGTAAATTGCGATCGGCCAGAGGACTATAATCATTATCATTAAGGTTAATACTAGGAGTAAGGGAAAGACTATATTTTTCTACTAAATACTCATCAGTTTTTTGATCATATAGCACCGCCAAAGGCAAAAAGCGCATTTCATTGGGTAACATGAACACCAAATTTTCAATCTCCCGCTCAGATAGCAATTCTTCCAAAGGCTCCATCAACCATTGATAAATCTGCGTAGCATCGGCCCTGTAGCGATCGTTTTGATCAAAAATATCGGAGACATTTAGCCATAAACTATTCACCGAATTACTCACGTCCTCCCGACTCACAGGAACTGTAACCCTCAAGGGATTACCCTCAGCGGTGATAATTAAAATATCCAACTCAGTATCATCTAACTCTTGAACATCCGTCACAGGATCAATATTAGGAACATCATTCAGAACTAGGCTAAACTCATTAGTTTTCTGAGCCTCTCGCCTTGCCATATCATCATCTAAGCTGATGGGTTGATAGTTGCGAGGACTGAAACTAACATAAATAAACCCACTCTTGACTCCTGTTTTATTTTCAATGGTGGTCAATATTTCCTTAGCCTGATCAATACTCAATATTAATAAACTTTCCTCCCCGTTGATCGGAATATTTTCTCCCACCGTGGGACCATAAGATGTTTGACTATTGCTAGGATCACTCTGATTCGATTGAATTAAAGAAGACAGTAATTCACTCTGAGGATCAATAGGTTCTGGCTCTGGTATGGGTTCAGGGTCTGGTTCTGGTATGGGCTCAGGGTCTGGTTCTGGTATGGGTTCAGGGTCTGGTTCTGGTATGGGTTCAGGGTCTGGTTCTGGTATGGGTTCAGGGTCTGGTTCTGGTATGGGTTCAGGGTCTGGTTCTGGTATGGGTTCAGGGTCTGGTTCTGGTATGGGTTCAGGTTCTGGCTCTGGTATGGGGGTAGTTGTTGGGGGGGGAGTTGGAGGGGTTTGGGGATTTAGTGGTTCAACATCAAAAGAAGTCGTAATTGAACCACCAGCAGATCCGCTTATAGTAACAGGCTCAGTAAAACTTTCCGGATCATCACCACCTTCGGGAATTCTGGCAGAACCGGCTTCAATAGTTCCCCTTGTACCATTAGCAGTATCAAAAATCAAAGCACCCACATTAACATCAAAGGTGAAATCAGAGGATAATAGTTCGCTATATGTTATGGAAATATTACCACCGCTGCCACTAGCACCATTGCTTTGCAAACTAACATTACTAGGCTCAATTTCTCCCAAAGCCCTAAATTTATTTCCCGTAGTAATAGATATATTCCCGGCAGAAAGATCTGAACTAGCATCAATCGTATTAACAACAATACTACCCCCCCCATTGAGAATAATATTACCAGAACTAACTAAAGAACCTGAAACGATATTTTCTGTGGTTATGTTGCCCTTAGAAGCATTGATGCTAATGCCATCTGCATCGCTATTCAATGATGATGAAATAATGTCTTGAGTTTCAATGTTTTGAGTAAAGGAAGTAATACTAATATCCCCAGCATCTCCATCAGATGCTTCAGAGATAATATTACCCGTTAAGATATTTTCTTCTGCCTCAATAGTAATTATTCCTGAGTTACCCATGACACCATCAGTTTTACTTTCAATATCTGATGTTTCGACGTTTTTTCCAGAACTAATGGTAATGTTACCCCCATTTCCAGCGGATGAAAGGCTATTGGCGGTTATTTGGGTGGTGGTTATATTCCCCCCCGCGGTTAGTTCAATATTTCCTCCTAAAAGAAGTCCTGAAGAGTTAATTTCCTCTGCCAATATGGCATTATTAGCATTAACAAAAATATTTCCTCCTGAACTATTCAAAGGGGGATTTATTTTAATATTTTCCCCTGTTAGAGTAATTGAACCTCCAGCGGTGACTATGGATGACCCAGTATTAATATTTATATCACCAAGATCATTTCCATCAACATCAGCATTAAAAATTATGTTGAGAAAATCAGTAGTTGAAGAGGGTTGAATAGATCCGTTGAAATTGATATTACCTGATGCCTCAAGGGTTAGGGTATTATTATCATCTGTTTCATAAGATAGTATTGCTGTATCATTCCATGTGATATTTCCTTGCTGCGTTCCGCCAACCCCTGTAGAAATTTTCACATCTCCACTACCCAAAGCACTTTTAATAGATTGCACTGGCAAGATAGCGCTATCTCCTTCCGCAACAAAAGAATTATCATCATCGTTAATATTAGTTAAAATTCCACCATCAACAATTTCCAAATTAAAAGGATCAATTAACCATTCTCCACCCTGTCCATTGAAGGCTTTAATGTCGGGAACTGATGTGATACTAAAACTTTTTAAACCGCTGGTTTCAATAAAGCCTCCATCCCCTGCTATGGTGCCTCCTGTGGCGCTGAGGTTGCCATTAATCCTTGCAAAGTCTTGGGCAAAGATAATTACATTACCCCCATCCCCTTGGGTGATAGCATTCGCTGAAATGTTAGAATCTGGGCTGATGTAGGTGACAGAGGCGTTGGGGATGGTTCCTTGCCCCATCATATCTCCCCCTATTTTGATATTACCGCCTCCCGTTTGTCCATCGGCGGTGATGGTAGAGGCGATCGCCCCTACATTTTTCCCTAAAATAGTAATTTCCCCTCCCATACCCCCATAATTAGCGGTGGATATGGTGCCAGAGGCGATCGCATTTCCTTGTCCTTGGGGAATCAAACTATTATTTACCCTCACCTCCCCATCATCTACCGTTACTCCTTCAATATTGCTTCCTGTCAACAAAGAGGGCAAATTTTGGGGCGTGAATCCCACTATATTTCCTTGTTCATCCTTGGGAAAATCAACCTCTAAACTCAACAAACTACCTTCGGGAGTAATTTTTACCCTTGAAGTTCCTTCCACTGCCTGTATATTGATTTTGCCCCCAGAGGTTTCTATGGTGCCAGTGTTGATCACGTTGCCACCTACTAAACTGAGATTTTGTCCAGTGCTAAGGGTTAAATTTCCTTGATTGATAATACTGCCGATATTATCTTGACTGAACACAAAGCTATGGGGATTACCCAATAAATTTTGATAATCATTAGAGCCAATGGCACTAAAGACACCCCCATCAAAACCCATACCCGTGGCAGTAGTGGCGGTAAAATCCGCAGGTACATTCAAACTCGCCCCTTGTCCGAAAATAATCCCCCCAGGATTCATCAAAAACAGATTAGAATTACCCCCCACCACCTGCAATAAACCATTTATTTGGGAAGGATTACCCCCAGTGATGCGGGTGAGAATATTTTGAATGTCAGGGTTAGTAAAAAAGGTGGCAATTTGGTCGCTAGTTAAGCCAAATTCTTGGAAGCTATGAAATAAATTTTTGCCATCTGCTGACAGGGTTTGACCATTGATCAAGATATTATTACCATCTACCGTAATATTAGTATCTGTGGTGCGATCGATTCTTATTTCTTGACCATAAACCAAATGGGGATTGAATATCACCGCCCCCGACAAAAGAGAAACTATCAAACCCCATGTTTTAGCCACCATAATCCTAGCCTCTAAAAAATAATATTAGATTGTAATTATCAAATCACCCAGTCCAAAAAAACTAACCATCATTATTATATTAACTTCCTTGCTTTGTATTAGATAAATTGTTTCTCCCTTTTTATCTTTTTTCCAATGAGGTTCGCAAAGGGTCGCTGGACAGTAAGCAGAGCAAGGGGTTAAGATAAGGGGGGCGCTGTCTTTCGGGGCAGTGGAATTAATGGAAACAGTAACTTAACCTACTCTTTGCACATAGGTGTCATAACTACCATCTTCCCATAACCGAATGACACGAAACCCCGATAAATGAGAATCGATAGTAGGGTGAGAGGGAATAACTTGAGAAAAAGTGGAAGGACATCCAAAAAAATCAATGTTGTCACCCACAGCATTAACATGGCAGTGATGTAAAGCATAATGAATATGTCCAAATAATACTAATCGCACTTGAGGAAATGAGTGCAATAAACTTACTAAATCATTGCCATTTTCCACCCCAATTTGATCAACCCAATCGATACCCGTGGGAATTGGATGATGATGGAGCGCTATGATTGTAACCTTATCAGTCTGTTGCCCCAACTCTTGCCTTAACCATTCCAATTGTGCTTTTTCTATATAACCTCCCCCAAATTTTGCTCCCATCAACACAGAATCGAGTAACAATAGTCGCCAAAATCCCAAATCAATGGCTTGATAACCTAAACCCTTGGAAGAAGGTAACATCTGCCCCAAAAGCTTAACGTTATCATGATTACCGTGCAACCAATAAATAGGACAGCTAAACTCACCCATCGCTTTTAGTAAATATTCATAGGCAACCCTACTACCACCATCAGCCAAATCCCCTGTTAATAACAATCCATCGGGTTGTCTGGATTTTACTTGTTCTAAAACAGCTTGCAAATTGTACCAAGGATTTTGCCCCCGCAAAAATTCTTCTGGGTTGTCCAAAAGGTGAGTATCTGTAATTTGAATCAGGGTAAAGTTTTTTGTCATATGAAAGTTAAATTAATAAAATTAAGATTTGTGAGTATTATGAGATGGATAAAAGTTAACATATACTATGAGTTTAGAATTACTAACCTTTGCGGAAATATCTATCGAAAGAAACCTAGAGCAATTTCTCATTGTTTTGTCAGTTTCCCTCGCCGTTGCTACCATATCGAGGGTATTTATCTGGTTTAAACAAATTCCCTACACCTTACTCTTAGTAATAGTAGGTTTAGGTTTAGCCCTAGTTGATATTAGATTAGTTAACCTCTCTCCAGAGTTAATTTTAGAAATATTTTTGCCCCCATTATTATTTGAAGCGGCTTGGAATATCCGCTGGAAAGATTTGAAAAATAATCTCACTCCCATAATTCTTTTGGCGGTAATTGGGGTTATTATTTCGGTAGCGAGTGTCTCCTTTGCTCTTAGTTATTTTACGACTATCTCTTTGGGTACGGCATTGCTGGTAGGTGCTAGTTTATCAGCTAGTGACCCTGTTTCTGTCATTGCTCTATTTCGAGAGCTAGGCACGGGCAAAAAACTTACTACCATTATGGAAGGAGAAAGTTTATTTAATGATGGGGTGGCAGTAGTTGCTTTTGTTTTGTTGGTGGGTATTCCTTTGGGCAACGAGAGTATTTCTATCACCGAATCGGTTGTTAAATTTGGAACGTTTGTAGGGGTTGGAGTTGCAGTAGGTTTTCTTATCGGTTTTGGTATTTCTTATTTGACTCAAAGATTTGATTTACCTTTGGTTGAGCAGTCTTTAACCCTTGTTTCTGCTTATGGTGCTTATTTAATTACTGAAAATTTGGGTGGCTCTGGGGTAATTGGAGTGGTTACTGTAGGTTTAATTCTGGGTAATTTTGGCTCAAGAATTGGCATGAATCCTCGTACTCGATTGAGTGTGTCTGAGTTTTGGGAATTTTTAGCATTTTTTGTTAATTCTATAGTCTTTTTATTGATAGGAGATCAGATTGATTTTCCTGTATTGTTAAATAGCTGGAAACTTATTTTAGTCGCTATTGTTTCCCTCATAGGAAGTCGTTTTGTAGCAGTATTTTTACTATGTGCTATTAGTAACTTAATCACTAAAGAGAAGGTGAGTTGGCAAGAACAATTAATTCTCTGGTGGGGTGGGTTAAGAGGTTCTGTTTCGGTTGCTCTAGCTCTTAGTGTACCAGTGATATTGAGCGATCGCCAAGAGGTCATAGGCACAGTTTTTGGGGTAGTATTATTTACCCTTTTAGTACAAGGATTAACCACAAAGACTTTCTTACAAAAATTAAATTTAATAGGGGATCAAAATGTTAAACAAGAATACACTGAGTTGTTAGCGAGAAGGACTGCTTTAAACAAGGTATTGGCTTATATGAATGGTATCCCTCTTAGTACAATGCCTGAAATTGAACCTGATTTTTATAACTATGAAAAAAATTTAATTCAAGGACAATTAAACTCCATTCAGGAAAAAATTATCGATTTACAAAATTTTAATCCTGAGTTTAAAAATGTATCTATGCAAAAATTGAGAGATAATCTCATTTCCATAGAAGCGGATACTTACGCAGACCTGATTTTATCTGGAGAATTAAACGAAAATTTATCTCCTATGGTTCAAGAAATTATTGCCAAACAGAAGGGAGAATAATTTTTTTTTTTGTGATAACTAATAAACATTATTTTTTTATAAAAATATCTTTGAAAATGTACACTAACATCATATTAAAAAGATATTTATTAAAAGAATTGATCGTCTTTAATCTTTTTGTTGTCAATTTTTTGGTAAAGAAAATCTTTTGTAATAGGTATAACTAGAATAATCATCAAAATACAACAGCAAAGGGGTTAAACCCTTTGTTTAGTAAAAAAACCATAGATGTCTTAGGTATCATTGATATTTTACTAATGATTGAGGAGTACAATAAGATATTTATGTTATGGTAATACATGGGTAAAATAGAGTCATTTGTAATTAATAGGAGTTTGAAAATGTCATAAAACAATCTATAAAGATATGGTGAAGTTGTTATCAGTTATATAAAGAATATGTAAAGCTGTTTTATACTTCGTTAATAAATACACAGTAAAGTACAAGTGTTTTTACCAAACTTTGTAAAAAAAGCTAAAAAAGTCAGTTACAATACATACATTTTATTGAAAATCGGATATTATAACCTTAATAGTAAAAACAACCAAGATAAGCCCATGATGCTCATCAATCCCAGAAAGATAAAGAAGTCATCTTTAAAGCTCGAAGACAAA
Organism: Cyanobacterium sp. HL-69; assembly: GCA_002813895.1. Taxonomy (NCBI): domain Bacteria; kingdom Bacillati; phylum Cyanobacteriota; class Cyanophyceae; order Chroococcales; family Geminocystaceae; genus Cyanobacterium; species Cyanobacterium sp. HL-69. The sequence goes on from CP024912.1 coordinate 3,147,159, forward strand.
CTATCTAATACAAAAAAAATACTAAATAATAATCACTACACCGAATCTAATAGGGTTCATCGCTCTATTAATAGTAAATTAAAACGTTTGATTGATATTATTGGGGCTTTAGTCGGTTTAATGATCACTGCCATCATTTTTATTCCTTTAGCTATTTGGATTTACAAAGATAATCCCGGTCCTATTTTCTACTCCCAAACTCGGTGCGGGTTTAATGGGAAAAAATTTACTATTTGGAAATTCCGTTCTATGACGGTGGATGCGGAAAGAAAACAGCATTTAGTGAAAAATCATGCTGATGGTTTTATTTTTAAAAATCCAGAGGACCCTCGCATTACAAGAGTTGGAAAGTTTTTAAGATCCACTAGTTTGGATGAATTTCCCCAGTTTTGGAATGTTTTAACGGGAGATATGAGTTTAGTTGGGACTCGTCCTCCTACTCCCAATGAAGTGTCAAAATATAATGACTATCATTTATTACGCCTTAAGGTGAAACCTGGTTTGACGGGAGAGTGGCAGGTAAAAGGACGTTCTAAATGTCTTGATTTTAATCAAGTAGTGGCAATGGATTTGGATTACCAGAAAAAATGGACAGTATGGTATGATTTATATTTGATTTTTAAAACCGTTGAGGTTGTTATTAAGCGTGAAGGTGCTTGTTAATTATTGAATGAATCTTCCCAATACTATTACTTTTAGTCGCATTGTTTTGATAATTCCTATTCTCTGGTGTTTATATCAGCCAATGGAAATTTATCAATGGTGGGCTTGGGGTTTATTTTTACTGGCTTCTCTTACTGATTGGTTGGATGGTTATTTGGCAAGGCGTTTAAATCAAGTTACGGATTTAGGTAAGTTTTTAGATCCTTTGACGGACAAGATTTTGGTAGTTGCTCCTTTATTGGTTTTGGTTGAGCGTCAGATAATCCCTAGTTGGGGAGTCTTTTTGATTTTGTTGCGAGAAATTGCGATCGCAGGTTGGCGGGTAAGTCCTCAACAAAAGACTGTATCAGGAGCTAATGTGTGGGGTAAGTTTAAGACTGTTAGCCAGATAAGTGCGATCGCCCTTTTACTTTTACCTAGATACCCTTGGGCATTAGAAATGGGAATAATTATATTTTGGGTGTCGGTAATACTAACCATCGTTTCAGGGTTAATTTACCTCATTCCCCCACAAGAAACAGCCTAATACTCCTCTTTTGCCCTAAGAGTCTCAATGCACCGAGGATCGATTAAAGTAGCCTTTTCAGGCTCTCTGGGAAACCAAGAAGCAGTCTTTTTACAAAATTCCACCAATACCAACATCACAGGCACTTCTATTAGTACCCCCACCACAGTAGCTAATGCTGCCCCCGAATTTAAGCCGAATAACATCACCGCCGTTGCGATCGCCACTTCAAAATGATTACTAGCCCCAATCAAAGAAGCAGGTGCCGAATCCTCATAGGATAAATTTATCTTCAGTGCAATTACATAGGTAATAAAGAAAATAAAATTAGTTTGAATAAACAAAGGAATCGCAATCAAAAAAATATGCAAAGGATTATTAACAATCAACTCCCCCTTAAAAGCAAACAATAAAATCAAAGTCGCCAACAAAGCAATAATAGCCACAGGAGAGAGATAATGTAAAAACTTCGACTCAAACCAAGCCCTACCCTTATACTTAAAAATCCAATATCGACTAAAAATCCCCGTAATCAAAGGTAAACCCACATATATCAACACAGAAAAAACAATAGTTTGCCAAGGTACACTCAAATTATTAGCCGATAACAACCATTGCCCCAACGGTGCATACAAAAATAACATCGCCAAAGAATTAACCGCCACCATAACCAAAGTAATTCCTTGATTGCTATAAGAAAGATAGCCCCACATCAACACCATTGCCGTGCAAGGAGCGATTCCCAGCAAAATACAACCAGCGATATAAGAATCCGCCAAAGAAACCTCAACCCCTCTAATTATCTCCGTATCCGACAAGAAATTAGAAAAAACATAACCCAGAAAAAATTGAGCAAAAATCACCATGGAAAAAGGTTTAACCAACCAATTAACCGCCAAGGTTAAAAACACAGGCTTAGGAGTTTTAACCGCCTTAACCGCCTGAGAAAAATCTATCTTAACCATGATGGGATACATCATAAAAAATAAACAGATAGCAATGGGAATCGAAACATTATAGATACTGATACTATCCAAACTTTGAGCAATATCAGGGAAAACTCTTCCCAAGCCAATGCCAACGATGATACAAATAAAAACCCAGAGAGTTAAATATTTCTCGAAGAAACTTAAACTTCCCCCTGCTTTTATGGCCTTAGGATTTATATTTACTGTCATAATAAAACAATTTTTATTGGTATATTTTAGGCAAGTAAGTAATGAAAATTATCTATCTTTATTCTCAAGATATGATTAAAGTCCCTTAAGAAATTAACCGTTAAATTTCGACAACAGAAAATTCTTTTCAAATCTTAATTTGAAATCATAACCTGCAAAACAATTATAACAGTAAAAATTGGTATATATATCGCTTCCTAATCGCAACATTTTCGAGAAGGTGTCAAAGAAACCGTGAGACGAAAATCTGCCAAATACTGCTCCAATATCACCATCTGAGATAAGTTTAAACTATAATAAACCCATCGCCCCTCCTGACGGGTACGCACCAAACCAGCTTCCTTCAAAGTTTTGAGGTGAAAAGATAACTTTGATTGACTGATATTTAAAACCTCCAACAACTCACATACGCACAACTCTTGATTTCTCAACAAATTTAATACTTCAATCCGAATAGAATCAGATAACGCATGAAATCCTTTTTTTATGTTAGTTTTTTCTTCTACTTCTGCAATGCTCATTAAAGTTATAGTATTAAGGTACAAAATTCAGCTTTGATACTTACCCTTGGGAAATTTTCACCTAACGAAGTAGGTAATCCTGTGTCACTTGTTACCCAAAAACCAAGTATTTAAAGTTCTCATCTTGTTTTTTAACGTCCACGTTACTATTAATTGTACATCTTATTGCCATTACCATCAAAAAAACAAGAGCAATGCTTGTAAAAGAAGCACTAGCGAAGTAATTATCTTCCGTAGTTTATGCATAGTGTCTCTCGTTGATTTGTGTCTGAGAAAATCAGAATATTCATGGGGCTTAACAAAGTAACGCAATCTAATTATTTACTTTTTATGATGGCTTGCTCAATAAAATTTGACTCAATATTAATCATTATGCTATGATTAAATCTAGTTTAATTGCTGAATTTATTATGTAATTAAAACTCCCTAATATGAAGGTAGCTTATAATACATTGTTCTATTTCTCAGAAAAAAGCCTAGTAGCTAAAAGTAATTTTTAATGTTATTTTCAACATAAAATATCTAATACTATTGTAATTATTTTATTTTTTAAGTATAGATTAAATTAAGTTTAACATACTAAAACATGAGTAAATCTAATGCAATTCTAATAGATAGCTGATAGTTTTATATTTTTAAAAAGTAAAAATAACTATCCCACTCAAAAATTGTAATTCGATAAATAGATCTCAATATATAATCGAAGGCAAAATACTGTAATTATTCATAAACCATAAAAAACAATGAAATCATCTCTAGTCATTCTCTATCACCGTCAACCCTATGACGAAGTAATTGAAAACGGAAAAACTTTTTATCGTGATAAAAAAAGCCCTAATGGTATCGTACCAACCCTAAGAAGTTTCTTTAATAGTGTTGATAAAGGAACTTGGATTGCTTGGCGACAGGTTGCTAAAAAAGAACAATCTACTTTCCAAGAAAGGGTACAGGTAGAGGAAGAAAGGTCTAATTACAGCGTTTTACGTATTCCCCTTTCCCCCAATCAGGTAAAGGAATTTTATCATATCACTTCAAAAGAAGCCTTCTGGCCTATTCTTCATTCCTTCCCTTATCACTTCACTTCTGAGTCTTCTGAGTGGGAAAATTTTAAAGAAATTAACCGATTATTTGCTGAGGCCGCTTGTAAGGAAGCGGCTGATGATGCTCTTATTTGGGTACACGACTATAACCTATGGTTAGCCCCTAAATATATTAGGGAAATGAAACCTAATGCGAGAATTGCTTTCTTCCACCACACTCCTTTCCCCTCGGTGGATGTATTTAATATTCTGCCTTGGCGTGAGGAAATTATTAAAAGTCTGTTGTGTTGTGATGTGGTAGGTTTCCATATTCCTCGTTATTCGGAAAACTTTGTCAATGTAACCCGTAGTTTATTACCTGTGGAAGTAGTGGAAAGACAACCTGTACAAGGACATTTTACTAAATGTGGAACTGCTTTGGCTGAGCCTGAAATGGTAACTAAGTTACGTTATAACGGGCAGGATGTAACTGTTGATGCTTTCCCTGTGGGTACTAACCCCGATTACATTACTTCTGTGTTGGCCACGGCAGAATCCCAGAAAAAATATGAGGAAATCAAAGAGGAGTTGAATGGACGTAAGTTAATTATTGCCGCTGGTAGAATTGATTATGTGAAGGGTAATCAGGAGATGTTAGAAGCTTTTGGTCGTTTATTGGAACGCCGTCCAGAGCTACATGGTAAGGTTAATTTTATTGTCAGTTGTGTGTCGGCGGCGGCGGGTATGAGGGTTTATAAAACTACTCAAAATAAAATTGAGCAGTTGGTAGGACAAATTAATGGTAAGTTTGCCCGTTTGGATTGGACTCCTATTATTCTGTTTACTAAACCTATTCCTTTTACTGATTTGTTGGCGTATTATCGAGCGGCGGATATTTGTTGGACTACTCCTTTGCGCGATGGTTTAAACTTAGTTGCAAAGGAATATATTTCTGCCCATAAGGATGAGAGTGGCGTATTAATTCTCTCTGAGTTTGTGGGGGCTGCGGTGGAATTGCCCGAGGCTCTCTTGACTAATCCTTATTCTGTAACCCGCATGGATACAGCTATTGATAAGGCTTTGGTGATGCCTGAAGATGAACAAAGAGAACGCATGGATGCGATGTATAAGACTGTTTCTACTTATGATGTTAAGTATTGGGGCGATCGCCTTTTAGATGTATTTGGTAAAATTCCTAAAAAATAAGTATTTACTGAATTAATTGACAGATATATAGCAATTATCATGGTTACGGGGTACAAAATGATCCCCCTTAATAAGAGGGACTTGAAAATCATAAATGTATCTCATAATTATAAAAAACGCTATAGAATGGGGGGATAATATTTCCCCTATTTTTTTTGCAATAAATAACCTGATTAATTCATACATCAGTCTTAGAAACGGGTAAAACTAGCAAACATATACCCCAAAACCACACCAATTACCATTGCCCAAACTTGTCCAGATTCCACAAAATTATTCCACGCATCGGTAATTTGACCAATAATATCAGGATCTTCGATTATTTGAGCGAATATATAAGCAGAAAAATCGGTAAGTGCCATAAAATTTATTGATTTGTACTAAGGTAATTCCCTTCAAATTATATATTAAACCACCAAAATCAATACCCATTTATTGATTTCATCCTGTTTTTGTGGATTTTCAAATTTTGATAGTTCACGATATGATAGTTACTAACTTTTACTAAATCCCCGACGGTTGTTGAATATGTTTACTGCTACTCCCCCCCGTAAGATTGAAAATAATATTCCCGATGATTTGTTCAGTGCGATCGCACTTTTGAAAAAAGAACTAAACGCTGTAATTCTCGCCCACTACTACCAAGAAGGAGACATCCAAGACATAGCCGACTATATCGGCGACTCCCTCGGTTTATCTCAACAGGCTGCTAACACCTCCGCCGATGTCATTCTTTTTGCAGGGGTACATTTTATGGCAGAAACTGCCAAAATTCTTAACCCCCATAAATTAGTATTATTACCCGACTTAGAGGCGGGATGTTCCCTTGCGGACAGCTGCCCTCCCGATGCCTTTGCCAAATTTAAAGCCCAACATCCAGATCATATTGTTATTTCCTACATCAATTGTACCGCAGAAATAAAAGCCCTTAGCGATATTATCTGTACTAGTTCCAATGCCGTTTCTATTGTTAATCAAATTCCCCCAGAGCAAAAAATTATTTTCGCCCCTGACAAAAACTTAGGGCGTTATGTGAGCCAACAAACAGGACGAGATTTAGTATTGTGGGATGGTAGCTGCATCGTTCATGAAACCTTTTCAGAAAAAAGAATAGTTGAACTGAAAGTACAAAACCCCGAAGCCGAAATTTTAGCCCACCCAGAGTGTGAAACCCCCGTGCTACGTCATGCTGATTATATTGGCTCAACTACCGCCCTTTTAAAATATTCTCAGAGTAGTGAATGCGACAAATTCATTATCGCCACCGAACCAGGAATCATCCACCAAATGCAAAAACAAGCCCCCAACAAGGTGTTTATTCCTGCCCCTTCTACCACTAATTGTAACTGCAATGAATGTCCTTACATGAGGCTAAATACCCTCGAAAAAGTCTATCTTGCCCTCAAAAATAAAACCCCCGAAATTATTATTCCTGAACCCACTAGAAGTAAGGCTTTACAACCCATACAAAGAATGTTGGAAATGTCTAAGTAATAAGTTTTTGTTTTTTACGTTTGCTTAGCCCTCTCCATTATTAATTCTTTTACTTCCATTGCTGTGGCAGGGGCGAGTAAAATTCCGTTGCGGTAATGGGCGGTGGCTAAAATAACATTATCGTAACCTTCTAACCATTCGATAATGGGGGCTGGGCGCCCTTCGGGGCGAGGTCGTTTCCCTGACCATTGGGAGATAATAGAGGCCGATTTGAGAGCAGGACAAAAGGCGATCGCCCTTTGATGTAAATTAGTAAGTAATTGTTTATCCTCCATTACCTGTCCATCTTCATGGGCAAATTCAAGGGTAGCCCCCACCCAAAAACGATTATCATTCAGAGGTACGATATGCACATCATCCCCCGTAATCACTGGGTTAAAATCAGGCAATTTTTGCCACCCATCATAACTCATCACCATGGCTTGTCCTAATACGGGCTTAATTTTTACCGTCTTTCCCAACTCCTCAGTTAAAGGAGTAGAACCCAAACCACCACAGACAATAACTAAGTCTGCGTCTAGGGATGCCCCCCTCACCTGTAAAGACTCACAGACCCTTTTATTATCTTCATGTGAAGAACTAATTTTAAAATTATCAACTTTTTGACCAAAAATACATTTTACCCCTTTTATCTTCGCACCTTCGACCAAAGCCTCCACGAGGGGAATGGGATTGATTTGTAAATCATCGGGGGAAGAAACTGCCCCAATTATTTCTTCTCCTTGCACCTCTGGGCAAAAAGATTGTAATTCAGAACGATTCCAAACCTTGAGACGATAACCTTGCTCTGCTCTTTTTCCCGCTAATTTATGCCATTTTTCGAGGTCATCCTCTGCCAATAATAATTTGACGATGCCATGGCGGTTATAAGGGATTTCTAGCCCCGTTAACTGTTTCAATTCGGGTAAAAGGGTTTTGTATCTCGTTAAGCTATTCTCTCTTAGTCGCCATGCCCTTCCTTTTATTTTTTGACTCATTACCCCCATCAACAAGCCTAACGCAGCCCCGGATGAACCACTAGCTGGGGCTTTTTCATCTATCAAAGTAATATTAAACTGAGGATCTTGACTTAGTTCAAAGGCGATCGCACTGCCCACAATCCCCGCACCAATAATTACAATTTTATCCAGTGACTTATTCCTAACGCTAACTTTTTGAGTATAACCCAAGATACTACCCAGCGAAGAATTCGTTTTATTTCCTTCAAAAAAAATCAAAAACAATAGGTTTAAATTTCCCCACTATTATGAGATTTTGCCCCATTTATCGGCTAAAACGGCTCAAAATCGTTACCTTTCTTTACAAAAATCAGTAAAAATTTAGAAAAAACGGGAAAAACGATATTTTTTAAACATTTCAGCAATTAATCAGGTAATATCAGATCTAGTGTTAAAAACAGTCAAACACTTATTCGATGGTTATTTCAGCTAATTAAATATTAGAATCTGATGATCATGGTTAGGTGTTAAAAATACAAATACAAATAAAATAGGAGTATATTCT